>NZ_CP085725.1:2400000-3000000 GCF_036840915.1 Flavobacterium hankyongi | reverse complement strand
CGGAATGCCGCGCATAGTTGCCAAAAGCGTCAGACCCAACTGATATTTTTTGAAATCATTCTTATAAATTTCATTAAAACGACCGGTATCGTGATTTTCTAAAAAAAGTAATAAATTATTCGGATTAGCATACAAGAAATCATTCGCAAAATTTTCATAGAATTTAATTGTTCCATTGCCCCAGTCGGCTTTGTCTTCATTAAAAACATTTCCAAAAACATCATGTAAGGTAAAATCCATCACGCTTGGCAAGTGTGAATTATAGTTTTGAATTTTAGCAATCGGGCTGTCTTTTTGCCAATAGGATATTTGAGCTTGATCATGCATCCAAACTTCTCCTACGATATTAAAATAAGGATATTCATCGGTAATGGCTTTTGTCCATTTGGCGATGCCTTCTTTATCATTATAGGAATACGTATCTACGCGAAAACCATCTAAATCGGCATATTCTATCCACCAAATCGCATTTTGAATTAAATAATTTAGCACTAATGGATTTGACTGGTTCAAATCGGGCATTGAAGGGACAAACCATCCGTCCATACAATATTTAGCATCACGCTGAGAACCGTTTGTATCGTATTGCGTAATCATTCGGTAATTGCTTTGTGCATATCCCGGAAACTGATGAAACCAATCATAGGTAGGCATGTCTTTGAACATCCAGTGCTCTGCTCCCCAATGATTGGTTACATAGTCCATAACTAATTTCAAGTCTTTTTTATGCATTTCAGCAGCCAACTGCTTGTATTCTTCATTGGTTCCATAACGTGCATCTATTTTATACACATCCGATTGACCATAGGTATGATACGAATAACCCTTGTCATTATCTTCACAAAGTGGTGTGCTCCAAATAGCAGTTGCGCCTAATTCTTTAATATAATCTAAATTGTTGATGATTCCCTGAATGTCACCACCGTGTCTTCCGCCAGGCAAACTTCTGTTGGCTTTTTCCTGTAATTCAGACGAAGAATCATTGTTTAGATTTCCGTTGGCAAATCGGTCCGGCATTAATAAATACATCACATCCGAAGCGTCAAAACTTTTACGTAAGGCCGAATTTTCTTTTCTAGCTTTGATTTCGTAATTTCTTTTGAATGTTTTTTTACCATTTGCAAACGTAAATTGCAATTGCTGTGCTTTCACATTTTTGGCATCAATCGTTACAAAAAGGTAATTTGGATTTTCAGTTTTTGTTATACTAGTAATTACCACATTATTAGAAACGGAAACCGAATTTTGGGCTATGTTTTTTCCATAAAACATGACCTGCACTTCACTTTTATTCATGCCTTCGTACCAAAATGGAGGTTCAACTCTATCGATTTGAGCAAAAAGTGATGCTGTGAATAGAGTGGTTAATATGTAGATTAGTTTTTTCATTTTACACCCCTAAAGTCCCCTCAAGGGGACAATTCTAAAAATTAATTTATTTTTTTAATACTGATTCCGAAACCTCCACCTGCAGCTGTTTTCAAAAATAATTTTGTTTTGTTGGTTACTTTTTGTTTTGTGATTTTATACGCTTGTGGATTGGTTTTATAATCGGCGTTATCGGCATCAGCATAAATAGTAGCTTCATATTTTTTACCTTTTTCTAAAAAGTCAAAATTTACCGTTGCTGTTCTGGCATTATAACCGTTTGAATTCCCAACAAACCAATCATTTGAATTTTTATCTTTTCTAGCAATAGTGATGTAATACCCTGGCTCAGCTTCCAAATATTTTGACGTTGCCCATTCTACAGGAACATCTTTGATGAATTGGAACGCATCTAAAAATCTATTGTAATTTTCAGGTAAATCGGCCGCCATTTGCAACGGACTGTACATTACCACATACAACCCTAACTGATTTGCTAAAGTTGTATTGACATGAGAATTGTTATTTGGATTTAGTTTGGCAATGTCCATTTCGAAAATACCAGGTGTATAATCCATAGGCCCGCCCATTAATCTTGTGAAAGGCAAAATGGTAGTATGATTTGCTTTTGAACCACCAAAGGCCTGGAATTCGGTTCCGCGGGCAGATTCATTTCCAATCATATTCGGATACGTTCTGCAAATTCCGGTTGGACGAACGGCTTCGTGCCCATTAATCATAATTTTATAATCGGCCGCTTTTTCAATCACATATTGATAGTGATTTAAAATCGATTGGCTGTAATGGTGTTCTCCAACTGGCAAAATATTACCTACATAACCTGTTTTAGCAGCTTCGTACCCATTATCATTCATAAATTGAAATGCTTTGTCTAAATGACGCTCGTAATTTCTGGTGGAACCCGAAGTTTCGTGATGCATAATCATTTTGATTCCTTTAGATTTTGCATATTCATGAATGCCTTTCACATCAAAATCGGGATAAGGTGTTACGAAATCAAAAACATAATCTTTTTCATGGCCAAACCAGTCTTCCCAACCTTCGTTCCAACCTTCCACTAAAACCGCATCAAATCCGTGCAAGGCTGCAAAATCGATATACTCTTTTACATGTTTTGTATTGGCAGCGTGTTTTCCGTTTGGTTTTGTTTTAGAAAAATCGGTAATTCCTAATTGTACCGAAGGAACCTCATCTGTATACGACCAAGAGCTTTTCCCTGTAATCATTTCCCACCAAACACCAACATATTTAACTGGTTTAATCCAAGATGTATCTTCAATTTTACAGGGTTCATTTAAGTTTAAGGTCATACGGGAAGCCAATACATCACGAGCATCAGCACTCACAATAATCGTACGCCAAGGCGAAACACAAGGCGCTTGCAAATGTCCTTTATCTCCCTTTGAATCGGGTGTTAAATGCGATTGAAACACGAAGGTTACATCATCTAAATTCAAACTCATGCACGAATAATTAATTAACGCTGCTTCATGGATGTTGATATATAAGCCATCGGCGGTTTTCATCATCAGTGAAGTTTGCACACCAGTATCTGAAAATTGTTTTTGTGATGCGTTGTCAGTGACTGCTTTTTTAAACAAACCTCTAATTTCAGAAAGTTTGCTTTCGGTATAATCGTATTCCTGTGTATCATAATCGCCCGGAATCCAAAACGCGGTATGATTGCCTGTCATGGCAAATTCGGTACGTTCTTCTTTCAGCACAAAATAGGTTAGATTTTTCTGCTCTGGAAATTCATATCGGAAACCCAATCCTTCATTGAATAATCGGAAACGAACAATGACTTGTCTGTCAGTTTGATTTTGTTTCAGTGTTAGCAACAATTCGTTGTACTGATTTTGAATAGCCGTTTCTTCTCCCCAAACTGGTTTCCAAGTTTCATTGAACGTACTTTCTTTGGTTTCCGAAACCGTAAAATCATTCAGCAACGATTTTTTATCATTTTTTAATTCCAATCCTAACTTACTTTTTTTAATAACTTCTTTATTCTTTAAAAAAAGTTGATAAGTAGGTGTTCCATCACTTTCTAAGGCAAATTTCATTTTGAAATTTCCGTTAGGAGAAACCAGCTCCTGAGCCTGCAAACCAAAAAATGACAAAAACAGTATAACTACTGAAACAAAATTTTTAAACATAATATTAATTTTTGATTAACTGTGATGCGCCGTTTACGATAACTTCAAGCGAAGTATCTCCTTCAACCGAAACATTTGTTCCCTGATGGTTTACTTCAACTTTCACAATTGAATTTCTGAAATTTACTTTGAATGAATACCCTTCCCATTGTGATGGAATTCGAGGTTCGAACGTTAGTTTCCCTTTTTTAACACGCATGCCGCCAAAACCTTCCACAATACTCATCCAGGTTCCAGCCATAGAAGTAATATGTAAACCTTCATGCACTTCTTTGTTGTAATCGTCTAAATCTAAACGAGAAGTACGCAAATAGAATGTATAAGCTTGTTCCATACGACCTAAAACCGCTGCCTGAATCGAGTGTACACAAGGTGACAAGGAACTTTCATGAACTGTAAACGGTTCATAAAAATCGAAGTGACGCTCTAATTCTTCTTTTGAAAAATGATCTTCAAAGAAATAGAAACCTTGCAATGTGTCTGCCTGCTTGATGTACGGCGAACGCAGAATTCTGTCCCAAGACCATTTTTGGTTAATCGGGCGTTGTGATTTATCTAAATCGGCCACTGTAATCAATTCTTTATCTAAGAAGCCATCTTGTTGCAAATACACATGATGTTCTTTTGAATACGGAAAATACATTTTGTTTGCGACTTCTTTCATGCTTAGCATTTCCTCGTTTTGCAAGTTTACTTTGTGCATGATACGAGCATAGTCAGCTGGATAATCCTCTTTAACTTTTTCAACTTGTTCCAAAGCATAATTAATACACCATTTGGCAATGTAATTCGTGTACCAGTTGTTGTTTACGTTATTTTCATATTCGTTAGGCCCGGTAACTCCCAAAATTACATATTGTTCTCTTTTGGTAGAGTAAGTTGCTCTTTGATGCCAAAAACGCGCAATTCCAATTAATACTTCCAATCCTTTTTCTGGAATGTAGCTGTAATCACCGGTGAATCGGTAATAATTGTAAATAGCAAAAGCGATAGCACCGTTACGATGGATTTCTTCAAAAGTGATTTCCCATTCGTTGTGACATTCTTCGCCGTTCATAGTAACCATTGGGTACAAAGCAGCTCCATTTTTAAAGCCTAATTTCTCTGCGTTTTCTATGGCTTTATCCAATTGATTATAACGATATGCCAAAAGATTTCTGGCTACCTGCTGGTCTTTTGTCGCCATGTAAAACGGAATACAATACGCTTCGGTATCCCAATACGTCGACCCACCGTATTTTTCACCGGTAAAGCCTTTTGGACCAATGTTTAAACGGGAATCTTTCCCTAAATAGGTTTGGTTTAATTGGAAAATATTGAAACGAATTCCTTGTTGGGCTTTTACATCGCCATCGATAGTGATGTCGCTCATTTCCCAGATTTTTGCCCAGGCTTGTTTTTGGTTTTCTGCCAAAGTATCAAAACCTAATGCATTTGCTTTAGTCAGAATCGCTTGCGCAGCAGGAATTAAATTATCTAAAGGATGATTTGTGGAAACGGTATAACCTCCAAATTTTTGAAGACTTGTCGTTTGTCCTTTTGCGACTTCTACTTCATAAGAAAAAACAACTTTATCAATACTTTCTTCTACATTATCATGAATTCCTTCTTGCAGAACATCATTTACATAGATGCTGTTTTGCATGAAAGTTGTTGCAATAAAATGCGTTTTGAAAGTTCGAGCCGTCACAAAAGCTTGATTATCGCCTTGCATTATACCTTTAGGCTCCCAGAATTTTTCTTCCCAGTTGGTATCTTCGTTTTCAATTCCGCCATCTAAATAGGGTTTGAAAACAATTTTAGCATCACTATTTACTGGTGTTACTTCGTATTTAATAACACCCAATTCATCTATATCTAAAGATAAAAAACGAGTGACTTTTACGTTAATTTCTATTCCATTTTGTAGAATAGCTTCGAATGAACGGTAATAAATCCCTTCTTTCATGTTAAGTTCACGACGGAAATTGGTAACCGATTTGCATTTAGCCAAATCCAAATTCTCACCATTCACCTCAACGTTTATTCCAATCCAATTGGGAGCATTCAGTACTTTGGCAAAATATTCGGGATAGCCGTTTTTCCACCAACCTACTTTGGTTTTATCTGGATAATAAATTCCAGCAATATAACTTCCTTGAAAAGTTTTACCTGAATACGTTTCTTCAAAATTAGCACGTTGCCCCATCGCCCCGTTTCCAATACTGAACAAACTTTCAGATGATTTTACTCTATAGGCATCAAATCCTTCCTCAATGATGGACCAATTATTTGGTATAATATAATCTTGGTTCATTTTTTTAAATCTTAAATCTTAATTTTTAATCAGTGTTTCGATGAAACTAGTGTCCATGTGCAAAAAATTCGGAAAACAATATTTCGCTTCTTTTAATACACTTTTTTCACCAATTCCAATGCTTAGCATTCCGGCAATATTGGCTGCCTGAATACCCGCTACTGAATCTTCGAAGACAATTGCATCTTCGTTACTAACTCCTAACAGTTTTGAAGCTCTTACGAAAACTTCGGGATCTGGTTTGGCGTTAGTTACATCATTTCCATCTACTATAACATCAAAAAAATGGAGCAACCCCACTTTTTCAAGTATAGGTCTAGCATTTTTACTTGCCGATCCTAAAGCAATTCCCTGACCTTTTTCTTTAATAAATTCTAAAGTTTCTCTAACATCTGGCAAAATTTCGGAATCATCCATCTTTTCTATGTATGATAGATAATCTTCGTTTTTTTGAGTTAGCCACTTTTGCTTCTCTTCTTCTGTAGCAGTAACATTCCCAAGTCCTAATATTATTTCAAGAGAACGTACTCTGCTTACTCCTTTTAATTCTTCATTATGTTCTGGCGTAAATAAAATATCAAGGCTGTCGGCCAATTTTTGCCAAGCCATAAAATGGTATTTTGCCGTATCGACAATAACACCATCTAAATCGAATATGAAAGCTTTTTTACTCATTATCCCTTAATTGCTTTTTCTTCTGTGATTAAAAAATTACTCAAACCTCCTAAAATAAGTGAGGTTCCTGCCAATAACATCGGAGCGATTGCTGTGGTTCCAAATAATTTAGAAAGTTCATTTACACCACCAAGCGCAGCGATGATTTGAGGAATCACAATAAACATATTAAACAATCCCATCATCATACCCATTTTGTTTTCATCAACAGAGCTTGACAGCATGGCATAAGGCATTGATAGAATACTTCCCCATGACAAACCAATCAATAGAAAACAAACATTAAGCATAGATTGCTCCTTGATGAATCCCATTAGTACAAATCCTAAACCTCCTGCAACTAAAGAAAACATGTGAATGTATTTTCTATTCACGCTTCTTTTAGCCGCATAAAAAGTTAATAGTAAAGCGAAAGCCATTGATGATAATCCGTATAATCCCATTGCAGAACCTACTTTATCAGAAGCGGTTTGGAACAGTTTATTAGCAGCGTCAAAAGCTTCTTGCTGACCTGCAATTGCAAAATCGAAAGCTTCTTTATTGGGCGCTGGTGAATTGAAAACATGTTCCGTTAAAGCTGGTGTAGCCATACTCCACATGGTAAAAAAAGCAAACCAACTAAAAAACTGAATTACTCCAAGTTTTTTCATAGTGGATGGCATATCCCTTAATGAAGAAAAGAGGTCTCCAAAGAAGTTTTTTTCTTTCTTTTCTGCTTTAAAAGTTTCAATGTCTTTTGGTGGATACTCTTTAGTAGTTAAGACAGTATAAAGAATACTGATTAGAAAAACCAAAGCACCTATCCCAAAAGCGATTTTTACATACTCAGGAATAACTCCTGGTGCCGAAGTGTCTTCGAAACCCATTTTATTCACTAACCATGGTAAATTAGAAGCAATCCAAGTTCCAATACCAATAATTAATGTTTGCAATACAAATCCGTAAGAGCGTTGAGAATCTGGTAATTTATCAGCGACCAAAGCCCTAAATGGCTCCATACTTACATTTATTGAAGCATCAAGAATCCATAAGAAACCTGCTGCAATCCATAATGCAGAAGAATAGGGAACAAAAAACAAAGCGAATGAGCTTAAAATAGCTCCAATTAAAAAATAAGGCTTACGGCGACCAAAGCGTGGCGACCATGTATTATCACTTAAATACCCAATGATAGGTTGAACTATCAAACCAGTTAAAGGTGCTGCAATCCACAGTCCAGGTATGTCGTGCGGTTCTGCCCCTAAAGTCTGAAAGATTCGTGACATGAATCCTCCCTGTAGAGCAAAACCAAATTGTATCCCCAAGAAACCGAAACTCATGTTCCAAATTTCCCAGAAACCTAATTTACGCTTTTCCATTATCGTAATTTAAAGTTTATACTACGACAAGCGATATGTGCTTATCAATACATATTTTTAGTTTCGAAGTAAAAAAGTATGCGTTTGATAATATTTACGTAAATATACTAAAGATTTAAATTGATTGTACACCCTTGAGATGGAAAACCCCTAAAAATAAGGCACTACAACGTTAGAGTCTTAATAACTTTTTATTTTGTTGATTCTCTTTCGACTAAATGTGTCTCCACAATTTCTGTGGTATAGAACTCATCATCTTCATCGTTTTCTAGTCTATCTATTAATAGTTTGGCAGCTTTTTGTCCCATAATAATTCCATCTTGACTAACTGTCGTTATTGATGGTGTAGAATAATTTGAAATAATGCCATCTGTAAAACCAATGACTGATAAATCTTCAGGTACACTTTTACCCAGCTTTCTTGCTGCTTTTATAGCTGTAACCGCAAAGAGTTCGTTTACTGCAAAAACTCCATCAATATCATTTTCTCTGATGTAGTTTTCAATTTCAACTGCACAATTATCAATATCTTCTATTTTTAAAATAAGTTCATCTTTTACAATAAGATTGTTTTGTTTTAACGCTTGGATATAACCATCAGTCCTATATTTTCCTACGCTTACATAATCAACCGTCGTTATTAAACCTATTTTCTTTTCACCTTTAAATATAAGATAGTTAACTGCATCTTGAGCAGCAGTTTTGTCGTCAATAATTACTTTATCACAAAAAATATCATTCGTTATTCTATCAAACATAACAACAGGCATTCCTTGATTGATAACTTCCTGAATATGATGAAAATCTCCTTTTGATTGTGTTCCTTTTGATAATGACATAATAAAACCATCTATACTTCCTCCTGCTAACATCTCCATATTAATTACTTCTTTATCAAAAGATTCGTTAGAAAGACATACGATAACATTGTATCCATTTTCATTAGCAACACTCTCAATACCACTAATAACAGTTGCAAAAAAGTGGTGTACAATTTCAGGAATTATTACAGCTATAGTTTTTGTTTTTCTGTTCTTCAAACTCAAAGCAATGTTATTTGGTTTAAAATTATAAAGTTTTGCAAAGGCCTGTACTTTTTCACGAGTGTCTTCACTTATCTCAGAACTATTCTTTAATGATTTAGAAACAGTTGATATTGAGACATCTAACTCTTTTGCAATGTGTTTTAAAGTAATTTTCTTTTTCATTAATGGTTTTTGAAAAATAGTGATTCGAAAATAAAAGTAATTTTTATTTTTTGGAATGACAATTTTACCTACAAAAAAATGTCTTTTATTAAAAGTTTTTAACACGAAAACGTTTTCGCAGACACAATTAACAAGTACTCGTGAAATTTATCTAATATTTTACCTAAATTTAACATTCGAAGTAAAAAACATGTGTTTTAAAATCAATTTTTAACCTAAACAAATTGTATGAAAACATTGTATAACAAGTTTTTACTTTTACTACTCATGCTACCAGCTACTTTGCTCGCTCAGAGTAAGTTGTCAGGAATTGTTACTGACAAAAAATTAGGAGAACCATTACCTGGAGTAAACGTACTTGTAAAAGGAACAACTAATGGAGTTTCCACTGGCTTTGACGGAGGCTTTATATTAACAAATTTAAAGCAAGGAGATATAATCACCTTTTCCTTTTTAGGATTTACTGAACAAACAATAACATTTACGGGACAAAACAATATAACTATTGGTTTACAAGAAGAATCTTCAAAACTTGATGAAGTAGTTGTAATTGGTTATGGATCAGTTAAGAAAAAAGATGCTACTGGATCAGTCGATTTAATTACTACAAAAGATTTTAACAAAGGACCTGTAGTTTCTGTTGATCAATTATTAACAGGTAAAGCACCAGGCGTAAGAATTACAACTGCTGGTGGAGCACCTGATTCTGCACCTAACATTCGTATTAGAGGAGGCAGTTCATTGAGTGCACAAAATAATCCATTGATTGTAATAGATGGCGTGCCAATTGATTTAGTAAACGCGGCAGGAAATGGAAACCCATTATCATTAATTAACCCTAATGACATTGACACCTTCAGTATCTTAAAAGACGCATCTGCTACTGCTATATATGGATCAAGAGCATCGAATGGTGTAATTATCATAACGACTAAAAAAGGAACTACTGGAAAACCAGAATTTAATTTTTCCAGCAGTATAGCCATAGGAAATGCAAGAGACAGAATTAAAATGATGGGAGGACCTGAATTTACAGAATTTGTAAGAACACATTTTCCTAACCAAACACATAATTTAGGAGTAGATGACCCTTCAACTTCTCCAGTTAACGATCCAAATGAAGACAACCCTCTAACTCCTCAAATAGAAGGTAGAATTTTATCAGACACTAACTGGCAAGATGCCATTTATCAAAACTCGGTAACTTCCGATAATAATTTTAGTGCTAGAGCTAATTTATTAAAAAAGATACCTTTTAGAGCTTCTGTAGGTTATACAAACGCTGAAGGATTAGTTAAAACAAATGAATTTGAGAGAGTTACTACTTCATTAAAATTAACTCCAACTCTTTTTGACAATCATCTTAAAATTGATATTAATGCTAAAGGATCTTGGTCTGAAAAAAATGCCATTGATGAAGGTGGAGTTTTTGGCGGTGCAATAAATATGGATCCTACAAAACCACTAGACTATTTCAATGTAGGTGTAAACAACGGAAACCTAGGCAAACAAGGTTCAGACAACCCATTATCAATACTATATCAAAGAGAAAGACCTGAACAAATCAAAAAATTATTAGGTAATATCGAGTTTGATTACAAATTACATTTCTTTCCAGAAATTAGAGCAGTAGTAAATTTAGGATTAGAAGCTTCAAGATCGAAAATCAGAGAAGTTTATTCAGAAAATGCGATTCAATCTTTAAGAATTTTACCTAGTGGTACTTTAGTATATAACCCTGGTGAGAATTATAGAGAAAATCAGCATATAACTAATAAAACTTTAGATTCATATTTAGTTTACACAAAAGAATTAAATGGATTCTTGAAAAAATTTGATGTACAAGGTGGTTATTCCTATCAAAGTTTTAAAAATGATGGAAACAAAGTACTATACCAATACAATAACACAACAGGATTAAGAGAGGTAGTTTTTAATCCTCAAAACCCTACAAACAGATATTATCAACCTTTAGTTTTAGAGTCATTCTTTGGAAGAGCTAATGTAGATTTGGCAAATAAATATTTGTTTACATTTTCCTATAGAGCAGATGGTTCCTCATTATTTAAAAAAGAAAAACGATGGGGACACTTCCCAGCTGCAGCATTTGCCTGGAAAGTTTCTGAGGAATCATTCTTGAAAGAAAATAAAATTGTCAACAACTTAAAATTACGTTTAGGTTGGGGAAAAACTGGGCAGCAAGATATTACTGGGGCAGTAGGTTATTTCCCTTCTACTCCATTATTTAATCCTGCTGGAAGTAGTAGCCAATATTTACCAGGATTTAATTCCTACTCTGCACTTCCATTTGACCCAAATATTACTTGGGAGAAAACAACAACTTATAATGCCGGTTTAGATTTTGGATTATTCAGTGATATCGTATCTGGAAGTTTAGATGTATATAAACGTAAAACAACAGACTTATTAGTAAAAGTACCTACTCTTCCGGGTCAAGGTTTATCAAATGAATTTGTTTCTAATATTGGTTCAACAGAAGGAGAAGGAGCAGAAGCAAGTTTAAATATTAAACCTATAAAAACAGACAATTTTAGCTGGGATGTAAATGGCAATTTAGCATTTACACACACTGAAGTAACAGATTTAAAAGGAAGAAGCTCAGTTTCAGCTCCAGATTCTGGTTTACCCATTGGTACTGGTGTCAGCTTAGCGTATCACCCACTAGGAAATCAACCATTTTCTGCTTGGGTTTTTGAGCAAGTGTATGACAGTAATGGCTTACCAATTGAAGGAACTTTCGTTGACAGAAACAATGATAACCAAATAACGGCTGAAGACAGAATCTACAAAGCAATGCGCCCTAACTGGACTTTTGGTTTTGGAACAACTTTTACTTACAAAAACATAGATCTATCAGCAAGTTTTAGAGGTCAAGTAGGAGGACTAACTTATAATGCAAGAGCAATGCAAAGTGGTAATGCAAACCAAGTAGTTCCTGTAAACAGTAATGCCTTAACAAATATATTAAGTGGCCCAATTTTATTCCAAGACAATAATGACCCACGTTATTTCTCAGATTATTTTCTTGAAGATGCTAGCTTCTTAAGATGTGAAAACATCACTTTAGGATACAGAGTAAATAATGCTATCAAAAACGGATCGTTACGCCTTTATGTGGCTGCAAACAATTTGTTTTTAGTAACTAAATATTCAGGTCAGGATCCTGAAAATTTTAATGCTATCGACAACAATTTCTATCCAAGACCACAAGTATTTAGCTTTGGTGTGAATGCTAACTTTTAAACATCAAAAATGAAAAATTTAAGATTAAAACTTATCGGATTTGGCTTAATTGGACTATTGTTCGCTTCTTGTGTAAATGATTTAGATACTAAACCAGTAGTAGAACTTTCATTAGACCAATTATTAGCTAATGATCCACAAGCAATAGAAGGATTGCTATCGAAAATGTATGGTACCTTCGCTTTGTCTGGACCAAACGGCCCAGGTAGCGCAGATATTTCAGGACCAGACCCAGGAGAAACGGCTTTTTTGAGGGGAATTATTAACCTTCAAGATTTTACTGCTGATGCAATAAAAAACAGATGGGGAGATGATGGCCTTGATCAATTAACAACAACTAAAGGTTGGACTCCTAACAATAAATTCTTTAGATATCTTTATGACAGAGTATATTATACAGTTCCACAAACAAATAATATACTTAAAGTATTAAAAGAAGGTGTTGATGTACCAAACGAAGAGCAATATATAAGTGAATTACGTTTTTTGAGATCCTTAGCATATTATTACATGATTGACTGCTTTGGAAAAGGTGTAATTGTAACTGAAAACGACTTAAATTCAACAACTGCTGTACCTGAATCTAACAGAACTCAATTGTTCAATTTTGTTGAAAGTGAACTTATAGACATAGAAGGTAAGATTTCTACAACTAACACTTACGGAAGAGCAAACAAATCTGTTGTTCGTATGTTATTAGCTAAACTTTACCTTAATGCTGAAGTTTACACTGGTACTGCACGTTATAATGACGCAGCTATTTATATCAAGAAGGTAATTGATGAAGGAGGATATACTCTAGCTCCTAACTTTTTAGCTAACTTTTCAGGTGACAACAATACTTCTCCAGAAATTATTTTCCCATTACTTGCCGATGCAGTTTCTAGCCAAAGTTATGGAAACACAACTTATATAGTAAATGGGAGCTTAAGTTCAGATACTATGACATTGAGTAATTATGGTGCATTACAAGGTTGGGGAGGGCATAGAGCAACAAAAGCCTGGTACGGGCTATTTGGCAGCACACCAACTGCTTTAGACGCTTCTCCTGATTCAAGAGCACACTTGTTTTGGAAAAATGGTCATACTTATGAAATGAATGATTATAAAATTTGGACAAATGGGTATCCTGCTATAAAATTCAGAAATTCAAATTTATCAGGAGGATCTGGATCAACAGATTTTTCAGGAACTGATTTCCCTTTATTTAGATTAGCAGATGCTTATTTAATGTATGCAGAATGTGCGGTGAGAGGAGCAACTGGAACAACAACATCTCAAGCACTAACTTATGTAAATGACATAAGAGATAGAGCAGGTGCAACACCAATAACGCTTACTGAATTAAATCTTGACTTTATTATTGACGAAAGAGGTAGAGAATTAAATTTTGAAGGACATAGAAGATCTGATTTGATTCGATTTGGAAAGTTTGCAGGAAACACATACATATGGCCTTGGAAAGGTGGTGTTGCTGGTGGACAAGCTATTTCTGCTAATTACAACCTATTCCCTATTCCAACAACTGCATTACAAGCAAATCCTAATTTAACTCAAAATCCTGGTTATTAATTTTAACACAAAGAACAATGAAAAAAATATTCAAAATAATATCAATAATGACTTTACTTGCTGGTTTTACCGCTTGCGAAGTAGAAGACAAAAACCCAATTGTCGAAGTTGGTGACAAACCAGTACTAGTATCACCAGAAGAGGGCACATCATATGTGCTTGATCCAGCAAACCCAACTAATCCAGCAATCACAGTTGTTTGGAATCATGCCAAATACTCTATAAGTACAGAAGTAAATTATGATGTTGAGATAGCATTGGCAGGAACTGAATTTGCTGCCCCAATATCACTACAAACTACAAATGCGAGACAAATATCTTTAAGTAACGAGCAATTTAATGCTAAAGTTCTTGAAGCGGGTCTTATTCCTTTCACTGCTGGAAGCTTAGACATTAGAGTAAAAGCTTCTTTAGGGACATCTAATGTTATGGAAGTTATTTCAAACGATATAACTATAAACATAACTCCTTTCACAACTGATTTACCAAAACTATGGTTACCTGGAAGTTATCAAACTGATTCTGGATACGGTTCAGATTGGACTCATTCAACTGCTCCAAATTTAGCAGCTTCTGCATATGGTAAAACAGATTTTGAAGGTTTTGTATATTTTGCGACAACCGAAGTTTCACCTAGTGATGGTTTTAAATTTACTAATCAATCAGATTGGAACGGTGGAATATTTGGTGACGATGGTACTTTTAGTGGGGTAATTACATCACCTGGAGATAATATTGGCGTTACACCTGGTTATTATTATATTAAAGCTAACACAAAACCAACAACATCAGACAACCCTAATGGTCTAAGCTATTCATTAACCCCTACTATCTGGGCAATAACTGGTTCTGCAACTCCTAATGGATGGCCTGATCCTGCTCCAGATCATGACATGACGTATAACCCGACAACAAAAAAATGGGAAATAACAATTGCATTATCTGCTGGTGAATTCAAATTCAGAGCAAATAATGGTTGGTCATTAAATTTAGGAGCTGATAACGATGGCGATGATTCAATGGATTTTGGAGGTCCAAACTTAACAGTTTCGACTCCTGGAACCTACACGGTAATTTTAGATTTAAGCAATCCTAGAAAATATACTTACAGTATACAGTAATTAAAAAAAGGCTGGACAAACCAGCCTTTTTTAACATACAGATACAATGAAAAAAATTACACAAATATTTCTCTTCTTTTTTTCAATTATAAGCTGGGCACAACAACAAACCATAAGTTATAGTGTTAACCCAACCGCTTTTGAAGAAAATCAATCTATTACATTAACTTTTCAAGGAAGCTCAATTAGTGAAGCAACCTGGGGTGTAACAGGTAATGCTTTGTATTTGTGGGCATGGTCATATGATATTAATGATACAAATAACCAAGATTGTCCCACAAATGGCTCGTGGCAAAATTCTAGCGAAACCAATAGACTGATCTACAATTCGGGATCAGATACCTACACAATAACTTTTACACCGAATACCTTTTATAACAGGTCAAACATTGGCCGAATAGGTTTTCTAGTAAAAGCGAAGAATGGAGATGGTGACAAAAAAAGTCAAGACATCTTTGCCGAAGTAGGTTTATTCAATGTTACTTTAAATTCTCCTGTAGAAAATTCAGCAACAATAATAACTTCTGGTAGTAACTTAAACATTTCAGCAAATAACACAAATGGCGTAGCTGACTATAATTTAAAAGCAAACGGTGTGAGCATCAATACAAGTAATGGTGTTTCAACATACAATTACAATCATACCAACATTACTTCAAATACATCCTATATACTTGAAGTGACTCAATCAAGTGTAACTAAATCTAAAAAATTCAGTGTAATTGTAAATCCAGGAACTGTTTCTCAGGCTATGGCTGGAGGTTTAGAAGATGGCATTAATTACAACATTTCAGATCCTACAAGAGCTACCCTAGTTTTAACTGCTCCTAGCAAAGATTTTGTTTATGTCGCTGGAAGTTTCAACAACTATCAACCGACTACCACTTATGCAATGAAAAAAGATCCAACTAGTGGTAAATTTTGGCTGGAACTAACTGGATTAACTTCAGGTCAAATCGAACACTATCAGTATTGGGTTGTAGATCAAACCTCAATTGCTAACTCACCTTCTTTAGTAAAAACTGCAGATCCATTCTCAACTTTGGTATTATCACCTTATGATGATCCTTGGACACCAGCATCAACCTATCCTAATATGCCTACTTATCCTGTAGGACAAGAAAGAGAAGTTACCGTTTTACAAACTGGGCAAATAGCTTATCCATGGATAAACACTTCTTTTACAAAACCAAAAAAAGAAGATTTGATAGTTTATGAAGCTTTGGTAAGAGATTTTGATTCTGATAGAAACTTTCAAGATTTAATCGATAAAATTGACTATTTCAAAAATTTAAAAATCAACGCTATAGAACTGATGCCAGTTATGGAGTTTGAAGGCAATGAAAGCTGGGGCTACAATACTTCCTTTCATATGGCATTAGACAAACACTATGGCCCTTCAAACAAGCTTAAAGAACTGATTGATTTATGTCATACTAATGGTATTGCTGTAATTTTAGACATTGCTTTAAATCATGCTTTTGGTCGTAATCCTATGAATAGAATGTGGATGAATGATCCTGATGGTGACGGATGGGGCGATCCAAGTACAGAAAACCCTTATTTCAATACAGTCGCAAGACATAGTTATAGTGTAGGTTCTGACTTCAATCATTCTTCAACATACACTAAAGAATATGTAAAAAGAGTTACTAAACATTGGATTCAAGAATATAAAATAGATGGTTTCAGATGGGATTTGACCAAAGGATTTACTCAAAATTGTACAGCTGGTGATGATTCTTGTACAAATTCATATCAAGCAGATCGTGTCGCTATTCTAAAAGAATATGTAGACCATTGTTGGTCATTAGATCCAACACATTATGCAATTTTTGAACATTTAGGCACTGAAAATGAGGAAAAGGAATGGGCAAATTATCGTATAGCCGAAAATCCAAGTAAAGGTGTTATGATGTGGGGTGAAATGACTTCACAGTATGAAATTTTAATGAAAGGAAATGCTGGTGCAGATATTAGCGGTATTGGAAACAAAAGCAGACCTTCATTTTTAGGAAAACGATTATTAGGGTATCCTGAAAGTCATGACAAAGAACGTTTAATATATACTGGTCTTACTAGCGGAAATGCTGGTGGCGCTTTCCCTGTTTTCAATAACTTACAAAATGCTTTGAACAGAATGTCTACAATTGGCGCAGTTTCTATTTTAGTACCTGGTCCTAAAATGATTTGGCATTTTGCTGAATTAGGGATGGATGATTCAATTTATACATGTTCAAATGGCACTGTTAATACTGAGACAGATCCTACTTCAGGCGATTGTAAATTAGCCACAAAACCTCAACCTCAATGGACAGAAAATTGGTTAGGTGATGCAAATAGAAGTGTAATTTATAACAATTGGAGAAAATTCAACATTCTTAAAACTCAAGAAGCTGTTTTCGAAGGAGATTATACAATTAGCAACGATGCTAGTACTGTAAAACAAAGAGTTTATGTTTTTGATAATTCGTTACCTGCAACTACATTAAAAAATGTTGTAATACTGGGTAATTTTTCTGTGGCCAACTTGACGATAAATCCAAATTTTCCTTATACTGGAACTTGGTACAACTTAATGGATGGCTCATCTATAAATGTAACCGATACCCAAGCAGTAATTTCTGTTACTTCGGGAGGATTTAGAATTTATGGGAACCAACCAGCACAAAGTCTATCAACTCAACAATTTGATTTAACTGAATCAATTACGTTGTATCCTAATCCTTCAAGTGATTACTTCAGTTTATCTGACTCTATTAAAAATGTAGATGTTTATACTATTACTGGTCAACTTGTAAAAAGTTTCAAAGGAGGTTTTACAGCAGAACACAATTTTTCTATCTCTGACTTATCAAAAGGAGTATATTTTGTAAAACTAACTAACGATAATAATAGACAAGGAACTATAAAATTTATAAAAGAATAATTTAAGTTTGAGTTGAGATTACCCCCATTTCTATGATAAAAGGCTCCAAATGGAGCCTTTTATTTTTTGTAGTATGTAAAAAAGTAAATACTATTCTACTTTTTCATCATCAATATAGGTCTTGTTTCCATTTTTATTGATGTAATATTTACCACCTCTAGGACCTTCATATACTTTTCTGTCGTTATATTTTCCAATAACTTTATCAGTTGTATTAGGATTTGCTTTTTCGGTAGAAACTCTTTCTTTTTTTGGCTTAATAGTTTTTGTTGCTTTTGCTTCTTCTTTTACTTTAGCATCGGCTTTATTAGCAGTAGCTTTGGTTTTTGCTACTTTTGATTTAGCATCATCTGCTTCGGTTTTTACTTTTGCATCTGCTTTGTTTACAGTAGCTTTAGTCTTACCTTTAGTCGATTTTGCTTCGCCTTTATCGGAAGCATTATTTACTTTGTCTTCGGCTTCTGCCTTTGTTTTTTTAGCTTTCGATTTCGCTAACTTTGCGTCTTCTTTTACTTTAGCGTCTTCTTTGTTTTCGGCTGTTTTAGCTTTTTTCTCTTTGGCTTCAGCTTTTTCTTTTGCTTTTTCCTTAGCGAGTTTGGCCTTTTCTTTTTTCTCTTTAGCTAATTTAGCTTTTTCTGCTTTTTCAGCAGCGTTTAATGTCTTTTTTGCTGTTTCAGTTTCCTGAGCGTAAAAACTATTAGAAAAAACAAATAGTAAACACAGCAATACTAATTTTCTCATTGCTTTAATTTTTTAGATGTAAGCTAAATTTACTAATTTTTTTGTTAAAAAAGATAACTCTCTAAAAATAAGCCCTTAACTGAACATTTCCAGTATGTATTACTTTACTTAACTCTGACTTTCTTCCTTGGTAATTAATATTTATATCCAAGTAATCGGTAAGTCCTTTTTGAAGAAGTAATCGCCATGTTAAGTTTTTACCCGCTTGTAATCCTTCGAGCATTTGGAAACCAACTGGCGAAAATTCATTACCGTTAAAATCATTATTTACAGAGGAAATTTCACCATTAGCAGAAAACTTTTTCTCACTTAGATAGTTAAACGACAAACCAAATCTATTTTGTTTTAACACTTCCTTATCTCCAATACTATTTTCTTTGCTCTTATACTCGTAGAAAACATCTAAACTGGCATTTTTATTAAATAAATAAGAAATTTTAGGCTCAAATTGATTTCCATTAATTTTAAAATTTCTTGCAAAATAATTTTCAGAATTTACTATTGATGTAAATACTTTATCAGACAAGGTAAACAGCCAATATTTTTTAACTAGATGAATGTATTGTACTTCGTGAGAGGTATTTTTGGCTTCCTGCTCTCCCGATGATTGTAAACTTTTGATTTGATTATAAATAAAACTATAACTAACCGAATGTTTTTGCTTTCCTCGATTGTAAAATAAGCTGTTTCTGAAACTTGTATTTAAGCCTAACAAATCTTTATTTTTTGTAGAAAAAGGATTCAAATCGAAATTGTCATTTTCTCTTTTTATTTTTCTTTCAATCAAATAAGAGCTTTGATTATAGAAGTAAGAAAGAAACTTTCTAATGCCACTTTGGTTTTGCCAAATGTTAGGATTCAAAGTAATTGATTCCGAAAATTTATTTTGATGTGTCTTGATGAAAATTTGATTGGGCAAAAATATTTTAACATACTTGGCCTGATCTGGGAAAGCTGCTATTTCAAATTCTTGAATCTCTTGTATTCCGTTGTTGTTATAATCATTCCACGCATAAACCCCTTTTCCTGGATCAACCTGTAAAAAGCTAAATTCTTGTTGAGGAATTGTTCCCGATGTGGTTTCGTAAACTGTTGTATTCTGAATAAGTTGATTAAAGAATCGGTCATTGTATAGAATTCTTGAATTAAGCGAAGGCTCATTGCCTCTTGAATCTTTATATTTTAAATTTCTATAGTTAACAAAAACAGACAAATCACTAGTCTCACTTTGTATTAATTTTGATTTCAGATAATAGGATTGAGAAGTATTCACTCTTTTTAAAGCACCTGAACTTATACTATCGTTTACCCGGTTAAGATATCCTAATTCTACAAAAACCCTTGTAGAATCTCCTCTTCCAACGAATCCTCCAACTTCAGAAAATCGCTGACTTAAATTAGACAATTGTGCTGTTGTTTTATCTTTTTCCTGATTATTTTCATGTCTAAAGCTTCCGCCTACCCAATTTTTGCTAAAATGATATTTGGCATACGCTTGATTTCTAATAAAATTTGATGTAGTTGTATTACTAGTACTATTCATATAGCTTCCATCATTTTGAAATAACCAGCCTTTGTTTTTATAAAAACCAGAAACCAAATGTCTTCCTCCTGAAAAACTTTCAGAAAAATCTAGTTTTTCAAATTGATATTTCCAATTTGATTTTTCTGCCAACGAAAAATTAATACCACTAACAATCAAAGTTTGATTTCCAATAGGATTAGTTAAATTCCAGTCTCGATTAAACTCAATAGCAAATAAACGCTCAATAGGTTTAAAGCTCTTTTGAATAAGTTGGTAATTACCAAAAGCATCAACATTCCATTTTCCAGTAAACAATCGTTGTTTAAAGTTTAGTTTCCCTGCAAGTCCTTGATTGTTTTTATCATCAATATCTGAGAATAAATTTTGGTCATTATTGCTTATTCCTACTTCAAAATCGACAAGTGTTTTTTCATTTGGATTAAATTTCCCAAGCATTGTAGCAACCTGAATTTTTGTTGGCGCTATTAATTTAACTACTGGTTCATAACTTCCCTGCATGACTCCAGCAATTGGCTCAACATATTTAAAAACCCTTCCATTAGTAATGGTGCTAGAAACAATATAATTTCCTTGATTTGCACCCAAAAAACTAAACTTTACGCTATACAAAATATCTGCAGGATTATTAGAAAACTCAAAAGCTTCTACTCCACTTATCAATACTTTTTTATATAAAATTTTATTGTCCGAATAGGCTTCTTGAACTGCTGAAGGGGCAATCATCAATGTTTGATCATCTCCTGCATTAGCTAAAACTTGAGCTTGTTCTGTAGATAAGTTTTGCTGTAATGGCTGATTTTTTACATCATTTTCAGAATACACGTAACCTCCCAAACTCCATTTCTCTTGTTCGTGATTTACACCACCATAAGCTACAAATCGAGTAAAATTTCTATCTGAATATTGATATTCTACAACAATCCTCATCTCGGAAGTGATAGGATATAATGAAGTAAAAGTTATTTCTCCAGCATTGTAATCTATAACGTAATCGTTGTTTTCTCCTCTTTTTAAAAGAATACCGTTTACAAAAACTCGCTCTGAACCCGAAATAACCAAAATATACAATTCGTCATTTGGTCCTTTTAACTTGTATGGCCCTTGATTTCCTTCTTGACCTACAAAATTACTTTTAGCATATTGTCCACGAACCAATGCTCCAGAAGCAAAAATTTCGGTCTTTTTTTCAGGAGTACCAAAAGTAAAATGTGAGGCAACTCCCTGCACCTTTTTATTAAAATTTAAAAAACGAGTTTTTCTATTTTCCAAAAACAAATCTCCTCCCCTCACACTCCATTTATCACTAAATAATTCAATGAAAATTTGATCAAATTCATCCAGTTTTTGTGAATAACCTCCTTCTTGTAAAGGGATATTGCTATCTTGAATTGAGGCTCTTAAACTAACTTTGTCTGATAACTTTCCCACAATTTGTAAATCTAAATTTGAACTTACTGAAGTGTTTTGATTATTCCCTATAGTCACTCCTCTTGAAATACTACCTGAAGTAGTTAAGCCATCAAACGGAGTTAATTTCTTGGCACCTGCATTAGAAATCCTATATAATTTATCCAATCCATTTTCACTGCTTACGACTTTATTTTTGTCGTAAATCATGTATTCTTTAGTCAAAAAATCAGGGAATTTTAAATAGCGAACAACTAAAGTATCTTGAGTAGTAAAACCATTTTTAAAAACCAACTGAGCTTTAGGGAAATCAACTCTATAAAAAGAAGTATCAATATCTTCACCTTTTATATTTTGAAGTTTAAAAAAACTCTTATTAATGCTTATACTATCAATTTTTATGGAATCTTGTTTGGATACAACCTTTTTTAAATGATACGGCGATTCTTGTGCTAAGGTTTTTAGCGAAAAAAGAAAAAAGAATATTAGTAAAAGTGCCTGTAGTTTAGACATATAAAAGAAACTCCAAAACATCAAAGATATTGCAATTAAGGCAAATATCCATTTTTGGTGTTTTGGAGTAAAATAGCTTTTTAAAAAAATTATTCCTTAGTCACAACTTGAAGAGTTTCGCGACTCATTTGACGAAGTAAAACCGATTTGTTTTTTTCTACAGTTTTCATTGCTTTTTCATCAAAATGTCTCACGGTGTATAATGAGACATTTTCATTATACGATACCTTGAATTTTTTAGAAAGGATTTTCACTAAATCTTTAAATGTTCCAAATTTATCTTCAATACATACTGAAAAGCTAATCGCAGAGTTCTGAATCAAACTCACTTTAAGTTTATGCTGATGTAACAAAGCAAATATTTCGCTAATGTTTTCTTCCATTATAAAAGAAAAATCTATTGATGAAAGAGACAATAAAAGTTGGTCCTTCTTAACAATAAAACATGGCGATTTAGGCTCTAAATCTTCTCCCTTAGAAACACTTGTTCCAGGCAAAAGTGGATTTATAAATGATTTTACATACAAAGGAATTTCTTTTCTTTGAAGTGGCTGTAATGTTTTAGGATGAATTACACTTGCTCCATAAAAAGCCAACTCAATAGCTTCTCGATATGATATTTGATTAAGAAGTGTTGCATTTTCAAAATAACGAGGATCTGCATTCATAACTCCCGGAACATCTTTCCAAATTGTAACACTTTCTGCATTTAAGCAATAAGCAAAAATTGCAGCAGTATAATCTGAACCTTCTCTTCCTAAAGTAGTTGTAAATCCATTCTCATCTGACCCAACAAATCCTTGTGTCACAAAAAGTAATTTCTTTTTAGCGATCTTACCAATGTTCTTTTGAGTAATATCCCAATCAACATTAGCATCGCGATACGTATTATCTGTTTTTATATAATTTCTCACATCTAACCACTGTGAAGTAACACCTCTATAGTTCATATAATGGCTTAAAATCGTTGTCGAAATAATTTCACCATAACTTACAATTTGATCGTACACGAAATTATAATTAGGCGATTTATTACTTCTTACGAAATATTCAAAATCAGCAAAATGACTATCTACATCAAGAAACACTTCATGCTCTTCATCTTCAAATAAATCTAAAAGAATCTGGTAATGATATTTTTTAACCTCTTGTATAGAGGCATTCAAATCTGGTGACTTATCAAAATAATTCTTGATAACAACTTCGAGAGCATTGGTTGTTTTACCCATAGCCGAAACTATCAATAACACATCTTCGTAACCTACTTTTTGCAAAACGTCAAAAACGTTTTTTACACCTGAAGCATCTTTTACTGACGCTCCTCCAAATTTGAAAATTCTCATAACTTATTATTTTTCAAACCATATTGTGGTTTGACTCAGATTTTTACAATTTATTTATAAATTCATTTATTCCTATTTCATCCATTTGAACCACTCGCCAGTCCTCAAGTATTCTAGCACCAGACTTTTCATAGAACTTAATTGCAGGTGTGTTCCAATCAAGTACATTCCATTCAATTCTACGTACATTATCTTTTTTACCTTGTTTTATAATTTCAGAATACAATTCGAAACCTATTCCAGTTCCTCTCATTTCTTCTCTAACTATCAAATCTTCCAAGTGGATTGTTTTCCCTTTCCATGTAGAATATCTGTAATAATACAAAGCAACACCTACTATTTTATGATTTACTTCAGCCACAAAAGTGTAAAAAAGTGGATTATCTCCAAATCCGTCTCTAACAAGGTCAGACTCTTTTATTACAACAGCATCAGGTTCTTTTTCGTATATAGCCAGTTCTTTTATTAGTTCAAGAACATGAGCCATGTCGTCTTGCGTTCCTTTTCGGATTATCATTTTATTTTTTCTTTTTTACTACTGCTTTTTTAACTGCTGCTTGTTTCACATATGGTTTATAAAGACCATCTGCTATAGCTCTTTGCTTTGCAACTTCAGCTCTTTGTTTAGGTTCTGGATGTGAACTCATCATTCTTGTTAAAAAGTTAGATTCGGTTCCTTCACTTTGTTTAGCCAAAATGGTAAAAGCCGATTCTACAGCATTTACATTATACTTATGGCGTTTCATGAAATCATATGAAAAAAGATCGGCTTCTGATTCTTGTTGACGACTATGGCGACTATCTATCATTGCACTACCAATTTTTGCATATTGACTGTCCGTTAATTTTGCAACTTTATCAGACTGTGAAGCCACTGCATCTACCAATGCCTCTTTTTTATACGCTGCTTTTACAGCATCTCTTGTATCATGATTTGCAACGTGACCTATTTCATGGCCAATAACTGCTAACAATTCATTATCATCCATGATATCCATTAATCCTGAAAACACACGAACACTTCCATCAGCCGTCGCAAAAGCATTTACGTCTTTAGTTAAATACACTTTGTAGTTTAATTTCAAACCATTCTCAGCACTATGTTTACCAAAAATTTTATTCAGCCTAAGAGTATATGCGTCTTTTGGCCCAGCCACTTTGTTTTCGGCATCCATTTTCACCACAGCTTCTTTAGATAAAGCTGCTGCATCTTCATCGTTAAATGTAAAACCAGCCACACCCTTTTGAACTGCACCTAATGCTTTTTCTCCAAGATTAATTTGCGCATGCAACGTTCCACTAAACATTACTACTGCTAAACCAACTATTTTAATTGTTTTCATTGTGTATAATTTTCTAACAAATATAAAATATCTTAAGGTGATAAAAATGGTTCAATTTGAAGTTTTTTGTGATTTAATTTAGAAAATAAATCATGATATTTGCTTCACTAAACTACAACGATTTCTTACATGGAAGAACGCAATAAAACCTTAGGTGAATTCATCATCGAAAAACAAAGTGAATTTCAATATTCATCAGGAGAATTATCAAGAATTATCAACTCTATAAGACTAGCTGCCAAGGTTGTTAATTACAAAGTAAACAAAGCAGGATTAGTGGATATTGTAGGAGCTGCTGGTGACCAAAACATTCAAGGAGAAGACCAACAAAAATTGGATGTTTATGCCAATGAAGTTTTTATTCAAACCTTAATAAATCGTGAAATTGTTTGCGGTATTGCGTCAGAAGAAAACGATGATTTCATTACCGTAGCAGGTTCAGATAATAGTCACAATAACAAATATGTTGTTTTAATGGATCCACTTGACGGCTCATCAAATATTGATGTGAATGTTTCAGTAGGGACTATTTTCTCAGTTTTTAGAAGAGTTACTCCAATAGGAACTCCTGTTCAATTAGAAGATTTTTTACAACCAGGAGTAAATCAAGTTGCCGCTGGATATGTAATTTACGGCACCTCAACCATGCTTGTTTACACTACAGGACATGGCGTTAACGGATTTACTTTAAATCCTGCAATAGGAACTTTTTATTTGTCGCATCCTAACATGCAGTATTCTAAAGATGGAAAAATATATTCGATTAATGAAGGAAACTACATCCATTTCCCTCAAGGAGTAAAAGATTATTTAAAATACTGTCAAACTGAAGAAGGAGATAGACCTTATACTTCACGTTACATTGGAAGTTTGGTTTCAGACTTTCACAGAAACATGATTAAGGGAGGAATTTATTTATACCCAACCAGCTCTAAAGCACCAAAAGGTAAGTTACGTTTACTTTATGAATGCAACCCAATGGCCTTTCTTGCTGAACAAGCTGGCGGAAAAGCATCTGATGGATACAACCGTATTATGGAAATACAACCAACAGAATTACACGAACGTGTTCCTTTTTTCTGTGGAAGCTCAAATATGGTAGAAAAAGCAGAAGAATTTATGCAAAAGAATAAATAGAAAAAGGACTCTAATTGAGTCTTTTTTGTTGCTTTAATCTAATAAGTATTTATCAAACTCTTTGTGAATATTTTTATCACTAGGTCTTGGAGCATCAACATTTGCCAATTTTCCCTCTTTATCAAAAATCATATAACGGGGTATTGATTCCAATTTAACCCCCTTCAATGCTTCGGATTTTTTAAACCCAATAGTCATCAAATTATATTTTAAATCTAATAGAGATTCTTTGACACATGCTTTTTCCCAATCTCCCTTTTCCAAATCAATTGACAGATAAACAAAAACCACTTTATCTTTATATTTCTTATGAAGCTTTAAAGAATTGGGCATTTCTTTTCTACAAGGCAAACACCAACTAGCCCAAAAATCAACGTAGATAACTTTACCCTTATTTTCTTCTATAATTTGATCTAATGAATTTATCTCGAATTGAGTATTTTCAATATTCTTTATATTCGGATTTTTAAACTGTGCACTTTCTTCACAAAGAGAAAAAGTTAAAATTGAAATACTGACTATGATTATTTTTTGCAACATTATTTAAAAATTAAAATTCTACATCCATTAGATAATGACAATCTTGTTCTACCCATTTATTACTTAAATCCACAGGAATTGTATAAACTGGAAAATTCTGATATGATTTTCGTATATATTTTTTATTATATTTATATGCTTTAATTGCTGGAACAGCAGATATTACACCAATATTAGACTGAATATATCCAAAAGGGTATTTATCTTCACTTAGTAATTCCATCACAACAAATATTCCCTCTGAAGGCATCTTCAAGTTATATTCAGAAACATCCACCTCAACCCATTTTTTTTCATTATTCTTAACAACTTTAATCCCGTTTTCAATTAACGCCTTATCAGGTAATTTGGTTATTGTATCCACAGAATAAAGATTCGAAATAAAAGGTTGGTACTTCAGACCTTTAACTCCTTCAAAGTCAGAAATAGCGTAAATTATTTTCTTTATTACTCTATCCCCATTTTTAGTTTCATATGGTATAAAAGTAGCTATTTTGTGCTCCCAACTAAAATTTCTAACACAGGTAAGTATCCTATCTGAAATAGGTAATTCATAAATTATTTTTTCTTTTTCTGAAGAAATATTTATCTCACTTAGTTCATTTGTTTTTTCAATTAAGTAAAACTTTGAATCATTAAACCCTTGCCACTTTTTTTTCTCATAAGAGATATGAGAGATTTCAATTTCAATGTACTTATCGTCTTTTTGAAAGTTTAAAAATCTAAATTGTCCTTTTTCATTTGAAATAGTTGTAAAATAATCATCTCCATTTCTAACTTTTATAGTTGCTTTTTCAATTGGTAAATTTGTAGTTTTAGAATAAACATATCCCATAAAGAAAGATTCTTGGGAATACGATATATTTACAAACAATAAACAAATAAATAAAAATCTCATTTTAACAATTTAAAATTAAGGAGTGTATTAAACACTCCTTAAATATTCAGTGTATTAAATTCCACACCCTCCCCAAATTAGTTGACCACCACAATTCCATTGACAATTTATTGCAACAGGTTGACCTTCTGGAGATGTCAAAATTCGTTCTTGACCAGTAGGAATACATGTAGGGTTCAATAAACCTCCATTAATTTTTTTTTGTTCATCTCTACCTAAAGTAGAAACACCTTCTAAATTTAAAATGTTTTTTAACATAACGTAAATAGTTTGAAATTAATTTTTACTCAAAAATTTAAAGTGTTGAGCTTTACACTATCCTTGCAAGAATTTTTTATATCAAATAATAATTGAAATTAGATTTTAAATTAACAGCTTTTTTCTTATAATTAAAAACGTAGATAAATTTAAAATCATGAATGTCAAAATATTTTAACACAATTTTAATAGTCTTCCCAGAAGAAATAAAAGATGCTTAGTAAAGGCGTAGCAAAATTTATAAAACAAAAAAGGACTCAATTTTTGAGTCCTTTTTTATTGTCTTAATTTTCAAACACATATAAAATAAAAAAGGCCTGAAAATCAGACCTTTTTTTTGTTGGCTCACTAGGACTCGAACCTAGAAAGACGGCACCAAAAACCGTAGTGTTACCATTACACCATGAGCCATTAAACCTGCATTAATTCCTTAATGCGAGTGCAAATTTACACCCATTTTTTATTTCTGCAAGTATTTTTGAAGAAAAAATCAAAAAAAATTTTTTTAACCTTTTCTTTAGACAAAAAAATAGTTTCTTTGTGTGGTCAAACACATACTGAAACATAATTATATGTCATTCAATTTCAATAAGTGGAACACCATTTTAGGCTGGGTTTCTTTTTTTATTTCATTACTTGTTTATTCTTTAACTGTAGAACCAACAATGAGTTTTTGGGATTGTGGCGAATATATTGCCACTGCTGCAAAACTTGAAGTAGGTCACCCACCTGGAGCACCATTATTCCAAATGATGGGAGCTTTCTTTTCTATGTTTGCCATTGGTAAAGAAAATATTGCATTGATGGTAAACATGATGTCTGTATTTTCAAGTGCCTTTACAATCTTATTTTTATTTTGGTCACTGACTATTATACTAAGAAAAGTCGTTTCATCTTTTACTGAAATAAATAAAGACAATGCAATTGCAATTCTTGGAAGTGCTTTTGTGGGGTCATTAGCATTTACATTTTCAGACAGTTTTTGGTTTAACGCAGTTGAAGCAGAGGTTTATGCTATGGCAACTTTTTTAATTGCTTTACTTTTTTGGCTTGGTCTTAGATGGGAACAAGAAATGCATTTACCTAAAGGGAATAAATGGTTGTTATTAATCGCTCTAGTTGTTGGATTATCTTTTGGAGTGCATTTCATGGCGTTGCTAACAATACCTTCAATTGGATTCCTATACTATTTTAAACACTACGAAAAAGTAACCATTAAAAACTTCATTGTTGCCAATATTGTAGTAGTTTCAATCTTATTGTTCATCTTCAAGCTATTATTACCATGGACAATGACATTCTTTGGAGCAACAGAAGTATTTATGGTAAACAATTTAGGATTACCTTTTAACTCAGGAACAATCTTCGTAACCATTTTATTAATTGCTTTCTTCTATTTTGGATTAAAGTACACTCGTCAGAACGGCAAAGTATTCTACAACACACTTATTTTATGCGTTCTATTTATCTTAATTGGATTCTCAACTTGGATGATGTTACCGATTAGAGCGAATGCAAAAACTCCAATTAACGAAAACAATCCTTCTGATGCTAGAGAAGTTCTTGCTTACTATAATAGAGAACAATATGGAGAGCAAAAATTATTTTACGGCCCACAATTCTCGGACTCTTATGCTGGTTTAGACGAAAACAATCCTTATACTGACGATAAACCAAACTACGAAAGAGATTACAAAAAAGGAGAATACGTTATCGTAAATGAATACAAAAACGGATCTCAAAACACTGATGATAATCATAAAGCTTTCCTACCTCGTTTATGGAGCAACGAACATGCTGTAAATTACATGCGTTTTACAAATGTTCTTGACTTTAAAGTAAAGCCTGAATATGCCGAAGAAGAAGAATTACTTCAAGTAGTTTCTGAATTCAGGACAGCTTATGCATCAGGGAAATTAGAAATTGACGATTATGACAAATTCTTAAAAAGCTATGGCCACTACTTAGATGTAGAAAAACCAAGTACTATAGACAATCTTACTTTCATGTTTGAATACCAATTTGGCTACATGTATTGGAGATATTTAATGTGGAATTTTGTTGGAAGACAAAATGACAAACAAGGTGAATATGATTTAAAAGACGGAAACTGGATATCAGGCATCAATTTTATTGACGAAATAAGACTTACATCACAAGAAAACTTACCAGCAGACTGGAAAAACAACAAAGGAAGAAACACATATTTCTTCTTACCATTCATTATTGGATTAATTGGATTCTTTTTCCACGCTCGAAAAGATCTGAAAAGTTTTTATGTTGTACTTGCGCTATTCTTGTTTACAGGATTGGCTTTAAAGATTTACTTAAACGAACGTCCTTTTGAGCCTCGTGAGCGTGATTATGCTCTTGTAGGATCATTCTATGTATTTGCTATTTGGATAGGCATTGGTGTTTATGCGATTTATGACACCATCAAGAAATATATCCAACCTAAAATTGCTGCACCAGTAGTCATAACAGCTTGTTTACTTGCTACACCAGTGCTTATGGCTTCTCAAAACTGGGATGATCATGACCGTTCTGGCAAACGCACTGCAGTTGCTTCTGCAAGAGCATATTTAGATTCTTGCGAACCTAATGCAATTTTGTTTACCATTGGCGATAATGACACTTTCCCTTTGTGGTATTTACAAGAAATAGAAGGCTATAGAACAGACGTGAGAATTGTAAACACTAGTTTATTAATGACCGACTGGTACATTGACACAATGAAATCAAAAGCATATGAATCTGATCCTGTTCCAATTTCTTTCTCTCATGAAGATTATGTTTCAGAAAAAAGAGACTATTTGGCTTTTGAAAAAAGAACAGATGCACGTTTGGATGTAAATGAATTTTTCAATTTCATCTCAAGTGACGACCCTCGCACATTGATTGAACTACAAAACGGACATCATATTCAATTTTATCCAACAAATAAAATTAGAATTCCTGTAGATAAAAGCGAGGTTCTAAAACACAAAGTGGTTAATCCTAAATTAGCCGATTCAATTGTTCCTTACATTGATGTAGACATCAAAGGGAATGCTCTTTATAAAAATAGATTAATGATGTTAGACATCGTTAGAAATAACAACTGGAAAAGACCTATATATTTTTCTCCAGGAGCTTTTGCAGACGATGATTATATCTGGATGAAAGAGTTTTTACAACTTGATGGTATGGTATACAGATTAGTACCTATTAGAACTCCATTGCCTGAAGACGCATATACTTTCGACATGGGAAGATTAGATACTGATATAATGTACAACATAATCATGAAATGGGACTGGGGTAATGGAGATAGTCCTAAAATTTATCATGACCCTGAAACGAGAAAAGACTGTATTTCTCACAGAACTAATATGGCAAGGTTAATGAACCAACTAATTACTGAGGGTAAAAAAGATAAAGCTAAAAAAATCATTGAATTAGCATTAGCAAAAATGCCAATTGATTATTATGAATTCTACAGCACAGTAGATCCTTTTGCTGATGGATATTACAAAATTGGAGAAACACAAAATGCTCAAAAATTATTAAGTAAATTAGCTTCAAAATACCAAGATGAGTTACGTTATTATAGCGGAATTCATCCAAGCGATCAAAATGATATGGCAATAGATATAATTACCGCTATTGAAAGATATAGAGGTTTATTAGAAGTTGCTAAGAACAATAATGATACCGCATTCTATAACCAAATGAAAGCTACATTTAACGCTACAAATAAACGTTTTGAACGTTTTGGTAGAGATATGGAATAAATAATTTTCTAAAACAATTAAAATAAGGCTTTCAGTAAATCATTGAAAGCCTTATTTTTGTTACATGAGTCACTATTGGATAAAAACTTCTTCATTCATAAAACGTTTGTTTCACAAACAAGTATGGAGTATCCCAAATAATGAGCAAAAAATATATTTAACTTTTGATGACGGACCAACACCAGAGGTAACTACATGGGTTTTATCTGTATTGAAAGAAAACAACATTAAAGCAACTTTCTTTTGCATAGGTAAAAACATTGAAAACAACCCTGATATTTTCAATCAAATCATTTCAGAAGGGCATTCGTTAGGCAACCATACTTTTAACCATTTAAACGGATGGAATACTTCAACAAAAGACTACATTAAGAATATTGAATTGTGCGAAAATCTTTTGCCGAAAAATAAAAGTAAACTTTTTAGACCTCCTTACGGAAAAATTTCAATTAAACAATCAAGGCTCGTTCGAAGATTAGGATACAAGATTATCATGTGGGATATTCTTTCAGCCGATTTTGACCAAACTATAAGTCCTGAAAAATGTTTAGAAAATGCTACCCAAAAAGTAACTACTGGTAGTATTATCGTTTTTCACGATAGTGTAAAAGCATACAAAAATCTAGAACATACTCTACCTAGAGCAATAGTCCACTACAAAGAAAGAGGTTTTGTTTTTGATGTTTTGTAAATTAAATCTGGTCCTGAACAAGACCTATAAGAGTGTTAGCATCCAATTCTCCTGATTGACGCCATTTCATTTGCCCTTCTTTATAAATCATAAGTGTAGGTAAACCCTTAATACGAAGCGCTTCTGCTAATTCTTGATTTTTATCTACATCAATTTTGATTACTTTGGCTTTATCGCCAAGTGCTGCAGCCACATCTTTAATCACAGGATTCATAGACTGTGATGATTCGTTCCAATCTGTGTAGAAATCGATTAAAACAGGCACATGGGCATTAATAAGCTCTCCAAATTTTGACATAAGCGTACTAATTAGTTATAGTTTGCAATACAAATATACTATTTTTAACGAATTACGCTATTTTTTCAGCTTTTTTTAACGTGATTACTGTAATTTCAGGCATTATTCCTACGCGTCCTGGATAAGCATGAAAACCAAAACCACGATTCACATAAACATATCTCCCTAAATACTCATAACATCCAGCCCATTGCTTGTACATGTATTGCGCCAAACTCCATTTAAAATATCCTGGAATTTCTATTCCAAACTGCATTCCGTGAGTGTGTCCACTCAATGTTAAATGGAAATTTTTATGATGATGTTTTACTATTTCGTCCCAATGACTTGGATCATGACTCATCAGGATTTTGAAATCATGTTTATCTAATCCTTCAGAAGCTTTATCGATATCTCCCATTGAACCAAAGTGTTTCCCCCAGTTTTCTACTCCCACTAAAGCTAATTCTTGATTTCCCTTTTTAATTTTAACATGCTCGTTTAAAAGTAATTTAAAATCAATTTGTCTATGTAAGTCTTTAATATCTTCAAAGTTCTTTGCTTTTGCTTCTTCAGAATCCCAGTCCAAGTAAGCACCATAATCGTGATTTCCTAAAACTGAATATTTTCCAAAAGCCGGTTTCGTCAAACGATTAAAAGTCTCAATCCACGGGTGCATTTCATCAGCCTTAGCATTTACAATATCACCTGTAAATAATAAAATATCTGAACCTTGCTTGTTAATCAGATCGACAGCATAATTAATCTTTTCTTCATTATCAAAACTACCAGAATGTATATCAGAAATATGTGTTATGGTGAAACCATCAAAAGCATCTGGCAAATCTGGAAAGTACAAATGCTGACTAAAAACTTTAAAATTGTATTTTCCTTTGGTAACCCCATAAAGTAATGATAAAAAAGGTACTGCAGCTAAACCAAGGGCTACTTGGCTAACAAATTTTCTTCTTTCGGGCAAAAAAGATGAACGGCTATCGTATTCGATAAAATAATTTGCTACACCTGATAAAAAGCGAATAATATCTTCACCCAAAAGCACCGTTGTTAGTATAATTTTAGGCAAATAAATTGTAAGCAAAAGACCTAAAGCAAATAGACTCTGCTTGGTCTGCCCTACTTTTCTATCAAAATTAAAAATCGTGTAAAAAATATACACATAAATCACAAAGCTTACTAGGACATAGCCCCACAAAACCCATTTAGACCTAACTAATGTTCTAAACGCCTGTAACGCATAGATTTCGACCAATAAAAGAATAACCGCAACTATAATAAATCGGAATAACATCTGTATAAATTTTGAACAAAGTAACAAAGAAACTGAACACAATAGGATTTTGTTAATCAAATTTTAACTATTGATTGACAACTTCAATTCCGATTGATTATTTTTACATTTCAAATTGCAAAACAATGTCACAAAAACGCTTATTTCTACTCGACGCATACGCTTTAATTTTTAGAGGTTATTACGCTTTTATCAAAAATCCAAGAATCAATTCTAAAGGCATGGACACTTCAGCCATTTTAGGATTTATGAATTCATTAATTGATGTTATCAAGCGTGAGAAACCAGATCATTTAGCAGTTGCTTTCGACAAAGGAGGTAGCGATTATCGTTTAGAAATGTATACCGAGTACAAAGCAAATCGTGACGAAACTCCAGAAGCCATTAAAATTGCCGTTCCTTATATTCAGGAATTATTACAAGCCATGCACATTCCAATTATCGAAAAATCTGGCTTTGAAGCCGATGATTTAATTGGAACATTGGCAAAACAAGCAGAAAAAGAAGGCTACCAAGTTTTTATGGTGACTCCTGATAAAGATTTTGGACAATTGGTTTCCGAAAACATTTTCATGTACCGTCCAGCCCGATTAGGAAACGATATTGAGATCTGGGGAGTTGAAGAAGTTAAAGCAAAATTTGAAGTCCAAGATCCTTTACAAGTTATCGATTTCTTGGCGATGATGGGTGATGCTGTGGATAACATTCCTGGATTACCAGGTGTTGGCGAAAAAACAGCGAAAAAATTTTTAGCAGAATATGGATCTATTGAAAATCTATTAGACAATACACATCAATTAAAAGGCGCCATAAAAGACAAAATTGAAGCCAACAAGGAGCAAGGATTGCTTTCTAAAAAACTGGCTACTATCCTACTCGATTGCCCAGTTACTTTTGACGCTGAAGATTATGAACTCTCTAAACCAGATGTTGAAAAAACAGATGCTTTATTTCAAGAATTGGAATTCCGTCAATTAAAAACACAATTCGACAAGCTTTTTGGTTCTGGAAAAGAATATGACGAAATTGACGTTTCGACTTCGCTCAACGACAAATCAGTAAAAAAATCTTCTCCAAAGAAAACAGCTGAAAATCAAATGGATTTATTTGGTTTCGCAGATGAAGATAGTGACGAACCAAAATCACACTCATATTATGCAACTTTAGAAAACACTTCTCACTTTTATCAAATAGTACAGGGAGATTTACCTTTAAAATTATTACTTCAAAATCTTCAAAATCAAACTTCAGTATGTTTTGACACTGAAACTACTGGCATTGATGCCATAAATGCCGAACTTGTTGGCTTAGCCCTTTCATGGGAAAAAGGAAAAGGTTTTTACGTTCCGTTTCCAGAAAATCAAGAAGAAGCACAGGAATTAATCAATAAATTCAAACCGTTTTTCGAAAGCGAAAACATCGAAAAAATTGGTCAAAATATAAAATACGATTTAAAAGTTTTAGCAAATTACAACATTGAAGTAAAAGGCAATTTATTTGACACTATGATTGCGCATTACCTCATCAATCCTGACATGCGTCATAACATGGATGTATTGTCTGAAACTTATTTAAAGTATTCTCCAAAATCTATCGAAACGTTAATTGGCAAAAAAGGTAAAAACCAATTATCAATGCGAGATGTAGCTCTAGAAGACATTAAAGAATATGCTACTGAGGATGCTGATGTTACTTACCAATTAAAAGAACATTTTCAACCTATTTTAGAACGCGTAGGTACTAAAAAGTTATTTGACGAAATTGAAGTCCCTTTAATACAGGTTCTTGCCGACATGGAACGCGAAGGAATAAACCTTGATAAAGATTTCTTGAAATCGATGTCGATTGAGATGCAAAAGGAAATCGAAACTTTCGAGAACACCATTTATGAAGAAGCTGGAGAGAAATTCAATTTGGCTTCACCAAAACAATTAGGTGATATTTTATTCGACAAATTAAAAATTGGCGGTGCAAAACAAAAGAAAACCAAAACAGGTCAATATGCTACTGGTGAAGAAGTTTTGAGTTATTTAGCCAATGAACACCAAATTGTAAAGGACATTTTAGAATGGCGCCAATTGGTAAAATTAAAAAGTACCTATGTAGACGCATTACCTGAACAAATAGATAAAAAAACCAATCGAGTGCATACCGATTATATGCAAACTGTTGCCGCGACAGGTCGTTTAAGTTCTAATAATCCCAACTTACAAAATATACCAATCCGTACAGAAAGAGGTCGCCAAATACGTAAAGCTTTCATTGCACGCGATGAAAATCACACTTTACTTTCTGCCGATTATTCCCAAATTGAGTTACGAATTATCGCAGCTCTTTCAGGAGAAGACAATATGATTGCTGCCTTTCAAAACAACGAAGATATTCACCGCAGTACCGCCGCTAAAGTGTTCAACGTACCTTTAGAAGAAGTAACCAAAGAACAACGTAGCAATGCTAAAACGGTAAACTTTGGAATTATCTATGGAGTTTCTGCTTTTGGATTATCCAACCAGACATCTTTATCAAGAAAAGAAAGTGCAGAACTTATTGATGCTTACTACAAAACCTATCCAAAACTAAAATCATTCATGGCAAATCAGGTAGATTTTGCCCGTGATAATGGTTATGTAGAAACAATTTCAGGTCGTCGTCGTTATTTAAAAGATATCAATTCAGCCAATGCGGTGGTTCGTGGCGCTGCCGAGCGAAATGCTGTGAACGCGCCAATTCAAGGAAGTGCCGCCGATATTATTAAAATTGCGATGATTAACATTCACAAACGATTAAAAGAAGACAATTACAAATCAAAAATGTTACTTCAGGTGCATGACGAATTGGTGTTTGATGTACACAGCTCTGAAATTGAAAAAATCCAACCGATGATTAAACACGAAATGGAAAATGCTTTTAAAATGGCAGTCCCGTTAGAAGTGGAAATGGGATTAGGAAAAGATTGGCTGGAAGCGCATTGATTTAATTAATAATTTTAATAGTCATTCTGAAAAAGTGAAAAATCAAATCGCTTATTCAGAATGCCTTTTAATCTCATTCACCTCTAAACCTTATTTTTTTCTTGTTCCATTTCACAGAATCAGAACTATAATCTTTCTTAAACTTTTTATAATGCAAAACTGTATCTTCTTCTTGAGTTGTTGGGTATATAACATAAAAATCCCTATCTTGTCTGTAATTAAGGTATTTCCCTAGAGATTCCAGTAATTTAAAATAGGATTTTGATTTTAGAGTATCCTTTTGAGAAGCTATTTTAACAACATTTTTCTATCCTTTTCTTAAATTCAACTTTACAAAATTATCTATCGATTCTATTGGTAATTTAATAAAATTCTCTGGCTTTATGTCTAAAAAATATGGTAATGAGTCAAGCTCCATGCCTGTTCCGCATCCAACAGCACTAAAATATTTCTCAAGTTGATAATAATAAATATTTGAGCTATCATCTAAGATAAAATTTTCTGTTCCATATTTATATCTAGGCATTATTGGAGGAGGAAGTACAGAAGTATCTCCTTCTTTATATCTTTTTTGTAATTCAGAATTTTTTCTAAAATATTCAGAAATAATAAGCGGCTTATATTTTTTTCTTGAATTTCTTTCTTCTTCTCACAAGAAAAAAGTACAAGTACGAAACATAAGGAAAAAACTATTCGCATAAAAAACTAATTAGGCTTTTTCACAGAATCTCTGTATCGCAACTCTGTTTTTATCACAGTTGTTTTGTATTTATTTTTCTCAGCTTTTTTCTCAATACGGTCAATTAAAAGTTTAGCTGCTTCTGCTCCAATTTGCGGTCCGTGTTGGCTAATTGTCGCTAAACTTGGCGTTAATCGTCGTGACCAAGCACCGTCAGCAAAACCAACCATTTGCAATTCATCAGGAATTTTAATTCCTTTTTTCACTGCTAATTTCATTGCCAAAGTCGAAGCATGCTCATCTAAAGCAAATATTCCGTCAAAAGAAATATCGTTAATCAAATGTGTTAGCTTCTCATCAAACTCTTCAATAGTGTCAGTCAAAATAACCAATTCATCTGCAACAGTTATATTGTTTTCTTTCAAAGTATCATAATAACCATTTGCTCGAAGTTGAGACACACTCAAACTAGCATCACACGTTAACAAAGCTATTCGTTTACAACCTGTAGTAATTAAATGTTGCGTAGCATGTACTGCTGAATCATAATCGTCTACAATCACTTTATCACAATCAACACTATCTGAAATTCTGTCAAACATAACAATTGGAACACCATCCTTAATCGCTTCCTTAAAATGTGACATTTCATTTTGTATTTGTGTTTGCTCTGCAATAGACAAAATAAAACCATCAACCGTACCATTGCTTAGCATGTGCATGGCTTGCTTTTCTTTTTCTATAGACTCATTAGAGATATAAGTAATTACATTATATCCTTTATCATTAGCATATTTTTCGATACCACTAAAAACTTTAGCAAAAAAAGGATTCAATATATTAGGTATAATTACACCAATAGTATTAGTACGCTGTCTTTTTAAATTTTGCGCCATACTATTGGGCTTATAATTTCTCAGCTTTGCAAACTCTTTTATTTTTTCACGAGTTGCAACACTAATTTCCGGACTATCACTTAATGCTTTAGAAACAGTGGATACAGAAACACCTAAATCGATTGCAATTTGTTTTAATGTGGCTTTTGGCTTCATCTTTACAATATATATAGTGTAAAAATACTAAAATAAATATTCTTTCGGCCAAATGAAATTCATTCACAACTTCACATGAGAAAGATAAAAAAGAAAGATTTGTATTAAAACTTGTAATTAACTGACAGGCAATTAAAAAAGAAAATTTAAAATGCTATTTGCTTTATAAATAAATAATTGTACTTTTGCACTCCCTTAATTGGGAATGGAATGTTTAATTAAAAAGTAATTATTGTGAACACATTAAGCTACAAGACAATTTCAGCTAACAAAGCTACTGTAAACAAACAGTGGATCGTTGTTGATGCTGAAGGTCATAACTTAGGTCGTCTTGCTACAAAAGTTGCGATGCTTTTAAGAGGTAAGTACAAACCAAGTTATACACCGCACGTGGACTGTGGAGATAACGTAATCATTATCAACGCAGAAAAAATCAATCTAACTGGAAACAAATTGGCAGACAAAACTTACGTTCGTCACACAGGTTACCCAGGAGGACAAAGATTTTTAACAGCTAAAGTAATGCAACAAAAAAATCCTGCATTATTAGTAGAGAAAGCTGTAAAAGGAATGCTACCTAAAAACAAATTAGGCGCTGAGTTATTCCGTAATTTAAATGTAAATGTAGGTTCTGAGCACAAACATGGCGCTCAACAACCTAAAACCGTTAATCTAAACGATCTTAAGTAATGGGAGTTATTCACAAAATCGGTAGAAGAAAATGTGCCGTGGCACGTGTTTATGTATCTGAAGGTACAGGAAACATCACTGTAAACAAAAGAGCGTTCAACGCTTACTTCCCAACTGCAACGTTACAGTACAAAGTATTACAACCAATGTCTATGACAGAAAATGTAAACAACTTTGACGTAAAAATCAATGTATATGGTGGTGGTACTACTGGACAAGCTGAGGCTGTTCGTATGGCTATTGCTCGTGCAATGTGCGAAGTAGGAGAAGGAAACAGAGCAATCTTAAAACCTGAAGGATTATTAACGAGAGACCCTAGAATGGTTGAACGTAAAAAATTCGGTCAGAAAAAAGCTCGTAAGAGATTCCAATTCTCTAAACGTTAATATTTATTATTATTTATTAAAACTAAGTTATTGTTGCTCTTCCGTACTGAGGTCGGAAATTAGTTTAGCATCTAAATGGTTAAGACCTGATTCAAAATCGCTACTTAATCATTGCTAATTCAACAGAACGTAAACTATTACAAAATGGCAAATAAAATAGAAGTTAAAGACTTACTAGAAGCTGGTGTTCATTTCGGACACATGACTAGAAAATGGGATCCAAACATGGCTCCTTACATCTATATGGAGCGTAATGGTATTCACATTATCAATCTATATAAAACAGCAGCTAAAATCGAAGAAGCTAATGAAGCTTTAAAGAAAATCGCTGCTTCTGGTAGAAAAGTACTTTTCGTAGCTACCAAAAAACAAGCTAAAGACATCGTTGCTGAAAAAGCAGCGGCTGCAAACATGCCTTACATCACTGAAAGATGGCCTGGTGGTATGTTAACTAACTTCGTTACTATCCGTAAAGCTGTTAAAAAAATGGCTTCTATCGACAGAATGAAGAAAGACGGAACATTTGACACACTTTCTAAAAAAGAAAAATTACAAATCGATCGTTTACGTGCAAAATTAGAGAAAAACTTAGGTTCTATCTCTGATATGTCAAGATTACCAGCTGCATTATTTGTAGTTGATATCAAAGCTGAACACATCGCAGTAAAAGAAGCTCAAAAATTAAACATTCCTGTTTTTGCAATGGTTGATACTAACTCTGACCCACGTCAAGTTGACTATGTAATCCCTGCAAACGATGATGCTTCAAAATCAATTGACAAAGTATTATCATTAGTTACTGCTGCTATCACTGAAGGTTTATCAAACAGAACTTCAGAAAAAGAAGTAGAAGCTACTGAAGAAGCAAAAGTTGAAACTACAACTGCAGCTTCAGAAGAATAAATAAAATAGATTCCAATCTCAATTCCAAGTTCCAACGAATTGTCAAATTTGATGATTTCTTAAAATTGGAACTTGGAATTTGAAGATTGGAATTTTTTACTTTTAAAAACTTAAAAATTTAAAACACTATGGCAACAATCACTGCTGCAGACGTAAATAAATTAAGACAATCTACAGGTGCCGGAATGATGGACTGTAAAAAAGCTTTAGTTGAAGCTGATGGAGATTTCGATAAAGCAATTCAAATCCTTAGAGAAAAAGGACAAAAAGTTGCTGCTAACCGTTCTGACCGTGAGTCTTCTGAAGGAGCTGCTGTTTCTTTTATCAATGCAGACAACACTAAAGGAGCTATCATCACTTTAAACTGTGAAACTGATTTCGTAGGTAAAAATGAAGCTTTCGTAGCTTTAGCCAAAGATTTAGTGGAAAGAGCGATCAACTTCTCTTCTAAAGAAGAATTTTTAGCTTCTGATTTCAACGGAATTACTGTTGCTGAAAAATTAATTGAGCAAACTGGTGTAATTGGTGAAAAAATCGAAATCGGTGGTTTTGAAATTTTAGAAGGTGCTTTCGTTGGATCTTACGTTCACGTTAACAAAATTGCTGCTTTAACTGCAATTTCTGCTCCAATTGCTAACGCTGATGTTTTAACTAAAGACATCTCTATGCAAGTTGCATCTATGGGTGCTGATACATTATCTTATAAAGATTTTGATCCTGCTTTTGTTGCTTCTGAACTTGCTGCTCGTATAGCTATAATTGAAAAAGAAAATGAAGAGGCAAAACGTTTAGGAAAAACGTTGAAAAATGTTCCTAAATATATTTCTTACTCTCAATTAACTGAAGAAGTTTTAAAACAAGCTGAAGAAGATGCTAAAGCTGAATTAAAAGCTGAAGGTAAACCAGAACAAATTTGGGATAAAATTATTCCTGGAAAAATTCAACGTTTTATCTCTGACAACACTACTTTAGATCAAGAAAAGGCTTTATTAGATCAAAACTTCATCAAAGATGATAGTAAAAAAGTTGGTGATTATGTTAAGGAGTTCAATGTTGAAATTACAGGTTTCAAAAGAGTTACTTTAGGGTAATCTATATCATAAATAAAAAAAGAGACTTCTAATTGAAGTCTCTTTTTTTATTGTACTATTTCTTAAATCCTCTTGCTTTCATCAAAGCATCAGATTTTGGATCTTTTCCTCTAAAAGCACGATAACCTTCTGCTTGATCTACCGTATTACCTACACTAAATACATGATCATACAACCGTTTAGCAACTGCCTTATCATAAAAACCTCCTTTAGCTTCTAAAAAAGCTTCTGTAGCATCAGCAGAAATCACATCTGCCCACAAATAACTGTAATAACCTGCTGCATATCCATCACTCGAAAATATATGTCCAAACTGAGGAATTCTATGACGCATCACTATTTCAGAGGGCATATTCAATTCTGCTAAAGTTTCCTTTTCAAATTTTTCAGGATCAATTATTTGATCACCAGCTAAGTGCAATTTCATATCTATAATAGAACTCGAAATAGTTTCAACTGTTGAAAAACCCTCATTAAAAGTTGCCGCTTTTTCTATTTTGTCAACCAAAGCTTGTGGAATTGGCTGATTAGTTTTATAATGTAATGCAAATTTGTTCAACACCTCTGGAGTTGACAACCAACGCTCAAGAATTTGAGACGGGAACTCAACATAATCCCGTGCAACAGCAGTACCAGACAATGAAGGATAAGTTACATTTGAGCACAAACCATGCAACGCATGTCCGAATTCATGAAACAATGTATTTGCATCATCCCATGAAATTAAAACTGGTTGCCCATCAATGCCTTTGATAAAATTTGAATTATTAGAAACAATAGTTAACACATCTCCATCAATTTTATACTGATTACGATATGCATTCATCCAAGCACCTGAACGTTTTCCTTTACGCGCATAAGGATCAAAATACCATAGCCCTACTTTTTGTCCACTACCTTTTTTAGTTACTTCCCAAACTTTTACATCGGGATTAAAAACTGGAATATTTGCTGCAGGCTTAAATTCTAGACCAAACAATTCACCAGCAACCCAAAACATTCCTTCTCGAAGCTTATCTAATTGTAAATATTCTTTAATTTCATTTTGATTTAAATCATACTTTGCTATGCGCACTTTTTCTGCATAATAACGATAATCCCAAGGAGCAATTTTAAATTTACCTCCTTCTGTTTTTACAATTTTTTGCATCTCAGCAACATCTTTATGCACTTGATTCACTGCAGGTTTCCAAACAGACTCCATTAGCTCCAAAGTTGCTTCAGGATTTTTAGCCATTCTATCTGTCAAATTCCAATGTGCAAAAGTTGGAAATCCTAAAACTTTAGCTTTCTCAGCACGTAATTTTAAAATCTCAGATAAAATCTTTTTCGTATCGTGTGTATCATTGTTATCACCGCGTTTAACGAACATTTCGAATACTTTTTTACGTAACTCTCGATTAGGAGAAAAAGTCAAGAAGGGATCCACAAACGAACGTGTATTTCCAATACAACCAAGAACATTTAAATTACGTTCTTTTGCTTCAGCTTTAGCGGCTCTGACAATTCCATCTGGCAAGCCATCAAAATCAGATTCTTTCAGCAAAGCTACATAACGGTCATTTTCATCAGCTAATAAATTATCACTAAATTGAGTAAACAAAACTGATAATCGTGCATTAATTTCTTTTACTTTTTGTTTATCAGCAACCGATAATTGAGCTCCTTGTTTAACAAAATTCTTATAATACAGCCAAACCAACCGTTGTTGTTCAGCAGATAAACTTTTCATCTCTTCCGACTGATAAACACTTGCAATACGCTCATACAACTTTACATTTTGATAATACTGACTAGTTAAATCGGCCAAAATAGGCTCCATTTCTGATTGCAGTTTATTGAATTCTGGAGTACTAATATTTGAACCATAAATCCCGTACACCACCGAAACGTTTTTCAATCTTTTGCCAACCTTCTCAAGTTCTACTATTGTGTTTTCAAATGTAGGTTTAACCGAATTATTAGCAATTTCATCCAATCCTTTAATTCGCTCTTGAATAGCCACATCAAAAGCTGGCTTAAAATCGGATATTTGATATAAATTGAATGCAGGAACACCTCCATAAACGCCGACCCAATCTCTCAAAAGAGGATTATCTTGAGCATTTGCAATTGTTAATGTTGCTCCCATAATAATATTTACTAATGTTTTTTTCATTATAAAGAAATTAGTTTAATCCAAATTTACTAAAATTGTAAGATATTTACCTTTCGTACGAATTATTTACTCTTGAAAAAAACAGAATATGTTCCAATCCAAAAAAGATTATGTTTTTGTCATTCTTGCAGGAATCTTTATAACTAACGCAGTTGTAGCCGAACTGATAGGAGGAAAATTAATTCAAATTGGCCCTTTTGTAATGAGTATAGGAATCCTGCCCTGGCCGATAGTTTTTTTAACTACAGATTTAATAAACGAATATTTTGGACAAAAAGGGGTTCGAAAATTATCCTTCATAACAGCGGGGTTAATTGCTTATGCTTTTTTAATATTATTTTTAGCCATTGTAGTTCCAGCTGCCAAAGGAATAAGTCCTGTTAATGATGAACAATTTATGGCTGTTTTTGGGCAAAGTATGTGGATTATTGTGGGAAGCATTACTGCTTTCTTGCTTTCGCAACTTATAGATGTAATGGTTTTTCATTATGTAAAAGAAAAAACAGGCAATAAAAAAATATGGCTAAGAGCAACAGGATCAACTGTAATATCACAGCTTATAGATTCATTTATTGTTTTAGGAATAGCATTTTGGCTACCAGGAAAAATAAATTTTGAAACTTTTATATCATCCGCTTTAACAGGCTATACGTTTAAATTAAGCGTTGCTATTTTATTAACCCCATTAATTTATTTAGGTCATTATTTGATAAGAAATTTTTTAAATGAAGAAAAATAACATCCTACAAACTTCAATTCATTAAATTTGTACTCCTGAATCATTAAATAAAATGGCCGACTTAGTAAAAGAATTTGGAGAAACGATTTCCAAAAACATTCCTGGTTTTATAGCAACTAGTATAATTGAAATAAGAAACGGAATTTGTTATTATTCTAAAACTTCTGACAAAAATTATGATATTGACCTAGGCTCAACATTTATACTAGAAATGGTAAGAGCAAAACTAAATGGCATAAACGCTCTACAACAAAAACAAAAAATAGATGACATAACAATTACCTTGACATCACAGTATCATATCATAAATGTTTCAGAAGATAACGAGTACTTAATTTATCTTGCTGTAGATGCATCGCAAGCAAATTTAACTATGACAAAAGCATTGCTTGCTAAACATAAAAAAATGATTAAAGGCTGATGAATCAGCCTTTAATTTTATCATTTAAATAAAGTCATAGCGATTTTTTGTTTTATCTCTTCTTTTTCTTTTTTCACCATCAAAAAAACCAAATAGGTAGAAAAAGCACCAACTACGGCTAGGATCATATTAAAAGTCCAATTCGCGTCAAAATCATAATTCTGAATGATTGTTAATCCTGTTTTAGAACTAATCAAATGCGCAAAACCGTAACTCATTTGGAATGCAGACATAAATATACCTTCGTGATTTTTATGACTGCGTTTCATTACAAAACCACTTGCAAAAGTAAAGGTCAGCATATTTCCGAATGTAATTAGAAACATAAACACCCAGAAAACCCAAGGTTGATGTATTAAAAACAGTAATCCATATGAAAAACCAATAAACAGTAGCCCTATCATAACAGCAATAAGATCACCTATTTTGTTTTTTTGAACAAAATTCACCACCGATATCTCAAAAAGTATATACAACAATCCACTAAATGCTAAAAACATACCACTATCAAATTCTGTCAATTTAAATGCTGCTTTGTGATAAATAGGCAAAATTGAAAATACCTGAAAAAACAAATAACCAGTTATCATTGCAATTACCCAATTAAAAATAAAAGGAAGATCTTTTAACGGAGCTAATTTATCTTGCTTTTGGTTAACTAAATTCAATTTATACAAATACTTCCTTTCTTTAACAAGAATAGCAAAAAGCACAATAGCCAAAATACAAGTAATACCATCTACTAAAAAAAGAGTATCATAACCGTCATTCAAAATAAGATATGCTCCTAGAACTGGTCCCACAACCAAACCTAAATTAGTGGCCGCTCTAATCAAAGAGAGTGATTGCAATCGCATATCTTTATTTACATAATTATTCACTGTCAACATCATAGCAGGACGATACATATCAGCAATGGCTGTCAAAAAGAAAACAGACAGACACAAAAGCTCAAACGTTTTCACATACCGTAACATGATAAAAACAACACCGCTCGTGAACAAACTAAACACCATTATTTTATAGGCACCAAAATAATCTGAAAGCTTTCCACTTATAAAAGTTCCAATTAAAGAACCTAAACCAAAGGAAACCATTATCCAACCTACTTGGGAATAAGTCAAATTCAAATCTTCCTTTAAATATTTAGACAAAAAAGGGACTACAACTGTCCCCATGCGATTAATCAAGGTAATCAATGCTATTATTTTGATTTCCTTGTTAAAATCACTGAAGTTTTTAAAAAAAATATTATTCATAATTTTAAAGCAGTCAAATTCATATAAGCCTATTTACCAAAAAAACGACTAAAAAAACCTCTACTTTCTTTCTCCTTCTCTTCTTCGGTTTGTGTATTTGCTATTTCAATTAATTCTGCTGTTTCGCGCTCATCATCAACCATGAGTTTAGTTATCAATTGAACATAAGTAAGTCCTAATTCTTCTAAATATCCTATCAAGTACTTTTCACTTCCTGCCATTCCACTTACTTCTTCTATTTGCAATAGCTTTCTGTACAAATCTTCAACTTTTTTTACAACACCATTAGGAACAGCTTTCCTACGAGCAATGTACTTTACAATATTAGCATCATCATCAACGACATAATCAAAATCAGTAATAACCCAATAATATCTACCAGATTTTGATAAATTTTTCACAATACCATGAAACTTATGCCCTTTCTTTATGTTATCCCATAATACTTTAAAAACAACTTGAGGCATTTCAGGATGTCTAATCAAATTATGTGGCTGTCCAACAAGTTCAAATTCATGATAACCAGAAGCTTCTACAAATGCATCATTAGCATACTCAATAGTACCAAATAAATCAGTTTTGCTTACAATAGTCTTGGATTTGTCCCAAATCACTTCTTCATCAATAGGAGTAGGTCGTTTTAATTCTAAATTCATAACTTAAAAAATTTGCTCATTGACTACAAAATTATCTTTATCAAGAATCACCAAAAATGATATTTATCAGTAGTCAAGAAAAAATCTTTTTTAAATTAACGCATCGTAAAACATAAGATTTAACCATAAATTATAGCCTAAATAATTCAAGATTATAATTATATTTGCACCCAAACAATCATCTAATGAAATACAAAAGAATACTCTTAAAATTAAGCGGCGAAGCACTTATGGGAGATCGTCAATATGGTATTGACCCTAAAAGATTAGGCGAATATGCCGAAGAAATTAAACAAATTCATGATTTAGGAGTAGAAATTGCAATTGTAATTGGTGGCGGAAATATTTTTAGAGGCGTTGCTGGAGCAAGTAATGGTATGGATCGTGTTCAAGGTGACTATATGGGAATGCTAGCCACTGTAATTAACGGCATGGCTTTACAAGGCGCATTAGAAGAAAAAGGAATGCTAACACGCTTACAAACAGCTTTAAAAATTGAAGCCATTGCAGAACCTTATATTAAACGTCGCGCTGTAAGACACCTAGAAAAGAATCGTATTGTAATATTTGGAGCTGGAACAGGAAATCCGTATTTTACAACTGATACTGCCGCAGTCTTAAGAGGTATTGAAGTTGATGCAGATGTAATTTTAAAAGGAACTCGTGTTGATGGTGTTTACAATGCCGATCCAGAGAAAAATCCAGACGCAGTAAAATTTGATTACATTTCTTTTGATGATGTATTAGCAAAAGGATTAAATGTAATGGACACAACAGCATTTACTTTGAGTCAAGAAAATAAATTACCAATTATTGTGTTTGACATGAACAAAGAAGGTAATTTATTAAGAATTTGTAAAGGAGAAAACGTAGGAACAGTAGTTAATGTATAACAAACAGTCAAAGTAATCTAAACAGAAAACTAAGACCGAAAACTGAAAGCTAAAAAATGACTGAAGAAATTAATTTTATACTAGACAGCACTAAAGAATCTATGGAAGGTTCTATTGCTCACTTGGAAAAAGAATTTTTAAATATTCGTGCGGGTAAAGCATCTCCACAAATGTTAGGTGGTGTGTTTGTAGATTATTATGGCTCACAAACTCCTCTATCACAAGTTGCAAACATTAATGTTCCCGATGCTAGAACTATAACGGTGACACCTTGGGAAAAAAACATGTTACAACCTATTGAAAAAGCAATTATGATTGCCAATATTGGTTTTAACCCAATGAACAATGGTGATAACATTATTATTTCTGTACCACCATTAACTGAGGAGCGTCGTAAAGACTTAGTAAAACAAGCAAAATCTGAAGCCGAAGATGCAAAAATTGGTATTCGTAACGCACGCAAAGACGCAAATACAGACATCAAAAAATTAGAAAAAGATGGTACATCTGAAGATATTTGTAAAACAGCTGAAGAAAATGTTCAAAAATTAACAGATGCATATATCAAAAAAATTGATGACCATTTAGCTATCAAAGAAGCTGAAATAATGAAAGTTTAGAATTTTACTATATGTAAATAAAATCCGCCAAAGAGCGGATTTTATATTTATTATAATTTTAACTTTATTATTAACAAAATTTTAATATTTTTGAAATCCCAGCAAATTAAGTAACCCAAAAACGAGACCTAATGAAAAGTCTAAATTAACCTGTTAGACGTAATTAAATCACTTTATTTTTAATATTATTTATTGGTATTTCAAAGATAAATTTATTGATATATTTAACCAAAGTTAATACTGTTGTTTTACCCAAAATTCTTGTTTTTTAAACCATTAAAAGTTTTAACAAAATTATTTCTAATTCAGTAGTCTTTGGAAATTTTGCGTCAATTCTTTTTCTAGATTTTCTAAAGATATAAGGGTGTGGCTTATAATTTTTGATTCATTCTTTTTAGTCTTTTTACTTTAATATTAACTGTTTGAAACAAATCCAATTGAATGTATTCAGATAAACAGTCTCTACAGCCAAGCAACACACAATCAAATATTTGCCGATTTATTTATTTTAAAAAACAAACACCGTAAACTTCTGCTTTTCTAATACCTAACAAATAAAATATATTTATTAAACAAACACCATGAAGTTTATAGCCAAAGAAAAATGTGAAGCACAAAATCCTTTAAAAGAAACAGTTTCAATTATTTCTTATAAATTTTAAATTTTACATCAAAAAAAAAACATAATTATCTATTTAGAATAAATACATATTGGGTTATGTAGAAAAAATTCTACTCTTTAAAAAAAAAGCAACTCAACTATTAAATATACATTTACTTGCTTAAAAAATTTTTTAACATTTAAAAATACAAAATCACAATGTCAGACTTTTTAAAACAATTTGGGGAAGATTTAAAGAAAAATGTTCCTGGTTTTATCGCAGTAGCAGTAGCCGAAATTAAGAGTGGTATTTCTTATTACACATTATCTGCAGATCCCAACTTTGACCCTGAATTAGCTTCGGCTTTCAACCTAGAGGTAGTAAAGGCAAAATTAAACGCAATTAACGCATTAGGTTTAAATGAAACAATAGAAGATATCATGATTAACCTTAAAACTCAAATTCACATTATCGATGTTTCTGAAAACAACGAGTATTTCATTTACTTAGCAGTTGATTCTACAAAAGCTAATTTGGGTATGACAAAAGCTTTACTTAACAAGTATAAAAAAGATATTAAAACCAAAATGTAAAAAATTACTTTTAACAAAAAGCCACCTTCATTGGTGGCTTTTTTTTTGGTTTAAATTCTTAAATCTATAATCAATTAAATTAATTTTAAAGGATACGTAATTTGCGAGATACTTACTTTCAAAAAAACCTAATTTCTTATAAAGATTAATAGCCGATGTATTATCGTCAGAAGTATATAAACTAAGTTCCTCAGCTTTTGTTTGAACACAAAAATCAATCACAAAATTTAACATCTTCTCTCCAAAATACTTTCCTCTGTAATCCGGATTAACATACAAATAAGCCAAAGTTACATCATAATGCAACTTAGACTTCATACCTTTTTGAAATAGTAAGACAGAAAAGCTCACTATTTCTTCTCCTTTTAATTTTACAAAAATCTTAACTTTATTTCGTTCAAATTTATGTTTAAGTGCAGCAATAGAATCAGCAGTTCCACCTATAAATTCATTAAAAATCAATCCTGATTTTAGCAAAATCCCTTCTATCTTATGAAAAGACTCTTTTTGCAATTCTACAATTTTAGTATCCAAATTTTTATTAATTTAGAATGTTACAAAACACTTCTCCAAAAATAATTTGCTAACTCAACATTATTCGAAATATCCAATTTATCAAAAATTCTTTTTCGTATAGTTGAAACAGTAGTTTCTTTAATAGCTAATTTCCAAACAATTTCCTTATTACCCATTCCTTTAGAAAACAATATTGCAACTTCAAGTTCTCTATCCGAAAGAGTATTTATTTTTTGAAACATTTCTTGATTTAAACCCAAAAAAAAATTTTTATAATTATTAAGAACAAATTTAATCGCTCCCTTTATCCTGTTATCACTAGATTGTTTAGATAAAATTCCTTGTACAAAATCTTTAACCGTAAAAAAATCTACATAATTAAGATCTGAAGTGAAAATTACAATTTTTGAATCTCCTGCAAGTTTTCTGATATTTTCTATTTGAGTAGAAACATTTAAATCAGGGGAAAAAAAATCAAGAAAAATAATATCATATTTATTTATTCTTAATTTCTCCAAAACTTCGTCTACAGTTGAAGCTTCGTCAAAAATAAAATTATCAAAACCTTGTTCAATAGCGAACACTAAACCCTTTCTAACAATCCAATGATCATCTGCTATTAGACAATTTATCATAATTTTAAGCCTTTCTAAATTAACCAAAAATTGATTTTACAATATCTTTTTCCTTTGATTTTCTTTCTTCTATAACTCTTCTAATTAGGAAGTAAGAAATTAACACCCCAAACAATGAGACAAAAATATTATTTACAAAGTTCCATTTAAAGCCATAACTCGCAATTATAAACATACTCACTTTTGCACTAAGAATGTGTGCAACAGAATAACTCATTTGAAAAAAAGATAAAAACTTACCTTCTTGTTTCTTAAAAGCGCGTTCCAAAACAAAATCAGGAGCAAAAGGAAAGCTTAACATAACTCCTAAAGAAATAAAAATCAAAGCACCTATAACAAATGAATAATTTGAAGCAAAACTTAAGAACAAATTCCCAATTGCCAAAAAAACTAAGCCTTGAAGAATAGAATTCAGCGGGTGGATACTTTTTTTCTTTATAAAATGTACTACCTGAAGTTCAAAACCAAATAATAAAATTCCATAAAAAATTAGACTATACGAGTTATATTCAGAACTTAACTTCAGAAAATCTGTGTAAAAAATAGGCAAAACTGTAAAAAATTGAAAGAAGACGAAACCTGTAATTATAGTAACTAAACAATGAAGTAACAAAAGTTTATCCTTTAGAAACGCAAACTCTTCTTCCTTGTAATTTGTAAATTTAATTTTATATAAATCTTTTTTCTCTTTTACAAATAAAACAAAAACCAATATTGCAATTATTGAAGATAGTCCATCAATAAAAAACAGATATTTATAGCCAAAAGTCAAAATAACAAATCCTGCTATTACTGGTGAAATAACAAATGCTAAATTCGAAGCTGTTCTAACTAAAGAAAAAGCATTTACTCTATTTTTCTTTTTTACATAATCCTTTATTGTAGCAGTCATAGCTGGTCTAAACATATCAGCTATTACATTATACAAAAACACAACAAAACACAACAAATAAAAATCTTTTATAAAACGCATAAACAACAAGATTAAACCACTTGTAAACATGCTAAAAACCATTATTTTATAAGTACTAAAATTATTTGTTAATCTGCCACTTAAAATAGTACCAATTATGGATCCTAAACCGAAACAAAGCATAATTGTACCAATCTCCAAATATTCGAATTTTAAATCTTCCCTAAGATATTTAGATAAAAAAGGAACTACCATTGCTCCTATCCTATTAATTATAGTCATTAATGCAAACATCCAAACCTCTCTTGGCAATCCTTTATAGCTATCTAATAATTTGCTCATTTGTATAATTTTAATGCAAAAAAATTGCGTGCAAACATAGTAATAAAAAATTGATTTTTTTTTACTAAAACCCCCATTAAACTATGAAATACAAAAGAATACTCTTAAAATTAAGTAGCGAAGCACTCATGGGAGATTGTCAATATGGTATTGACCCTAAAAGATTAGGCGGATATGCCGAAGAAATTAAACAAATTCATGATTCATGAGTAGAAATTGCAATTGTAATTGGTGGCGGAAATATTCGGAAATGGAACAAGAAATCCTTATTTTACAGTTGATACTGCCGCAGTCTCAAGAGGTGATACCTATCCAGAGAAAAATCCAGATACAGTAAAATTTGATTACATTTCTTTTAATGATGTATTAGCAAAAGGATTAAAAAGGATTAAATGTAATGAACACAACAGCATTTACTTTGAGTCAAGAAAATAAATTAACAATCATTGTGTTTGACATGAACAAAGAAGGTAATTTATTAAGAATTTGTAAAGGAGAAAACGTAGGAACAGTAGTTAATATATAACAAACAGTCAAAGTAATCTAAACAGAAAACTAAGACCAAAAACTGAAAGCTAAAAATGACTGAAGAAATTAATTTTATACTAGACAGCACTAAAGAATCTATGGAAGGTTCTATTGCTCACTTATAAAAAGAATTTTTAAATATTCGTGCAGATAAAGCATCTCCACAAATGTTAGGTGATGTGTTTGTAGATTATTATGGTTCACAAACAAGTCGCCAACATTAATGTTCCCGATGCTAGAACTATAAAGGTGACACCTTGAAAAAAAAAAAAAACATGTTACAACCTATTAAAAAGTAATCATGATTGCTAATATCGATTTTAACCCAATGAACAATGGTGCAACATTATTATTTCTGTACCACCATTAACTGAGGAACGTCGTAAAGATTTAGTAAAACAAGCCAAATCTGAAGCCGAAGATGCAAAAATAGGTATTCGTAATGCGCGTAAAGACACAAATACAGACATCAAAAAATTAGATAAAGATGGAACAGCTGAAGATATTTGCAAAACAGCTGAAGAAAATGTTCAAAAATTAACAGATGCATACATCAAAAAAATTGATGACCATTTAGCTATCAAAGAAGCTGAAATAATGAAAGTTTAGCAATTTGACTATATCTAAATATAAAATCCGCAATTTGGCGGATTTTTTCTTTAGTATAATTTTAACTTTATTATTAACAAAATTTTAATATTTTTGAAATCCCAGCAAATTAAGTAACCCAAAAACGAGACCTAATGAAAAGTCTAAAATTACACTTTACACTAATCCTACTTATTTTTACACAGTCTTTACTTTTTTCTCAAGAAAATGAAAACATTTTTGCAGGAATTGAAATTGGAAGCAAAGGAATAAAAATGTCTGTTATTGATGTTTATAATATCAAAAAAGGTGGTTTTAACATCAAATCTTATTGGACAGAAAATGTTGCCTTAGCCAAAGGAATTTCAATTGATGGAAACTTAGCACAAGAAGATATTGACAAAGCAACAAACGTAGTTGCAAACAATTACAAAAAGATAAAAAATGAAATTGGAGTGATTGATGCTAATATTTTCATTGTAGGATCATCAGGTGTGGCTATGGCAAAAAACACCAAGGCACTTATTGACAAAGTGAAAGCAACAACAGGTAAAGAAATGGAATTTATAGATGCTCAAATGGAAGGCAAAATGCTTTTAAAAGGTTGCATTCCCCCTGTTGACTATAAAGACTCTATGGTTTTAGACATTGGAGGTGGTAATACAAAAGGTGGTTATGTTGATGTTTTTAATAGTGAAAACTTTGTGTTTTTTCCATTGAGTTTAAATTATGGAACAATTACACTAACGGAAGCAGTCCTTAAAAAAACCAGAAATGATGAAATAAACGAATTCAACATCAAATCTTTTGGTTTCTTACCAACTCTTCGCGAGCAAGTTGCAGCAATGTATGGCTCAAAACCTACTGCACTTGAGAAAGAAAAAGTTTACATGTCTGGTGGAGCTGTTTGGGCTTTTTACACTTTATATAGTGGAGCAGCTAAAGAAACATTCAACGAATTTAAACTTGAAGATGTAATCAACTATGATGCTATACTCAAAAACAATTTCAAAAAATTTGAAGAACAAGCAAAAACGGATAAAGAAGTTGAAAAAGTTCTAAAAACATATTCTCAAAAATACCTAATCTCAGGTAGCAATATTTTACTAGTCTGTTTGGAAGCAATCCCTAACATAAATAACAAGAAATTATATTTTGCTAAAGAAGGACAAATAGCTTGGTTAGTTTCTTATGTTGCTGACCGATCTAAAAAGGTGAAGAAAATCTACTAAGCATATTTTTAATAATCAAAGAAAATTAGAGTTCTATTTTTTAATGATTGCAAGCACCAAAACTAATGCAGCGTTATTTAACCTCCTATATTAAAAATTTCAAAGGATTTTCTCGTGAAATATGGGTGTTAACGCTTATAACTTACATAAACAGGACAGGCGCAATGGTGATGCCTTTCTTGACAAAATATTTACATGAAGAATTCTTCTTCTCGTTCAACGAGATAGGTTGGATGATGGTTTGTATTGGAGTAGGCTCCTTAACTGGCTCATGGCTTGGCGGAAAATTAACAGACAAAATTGGTTATTTCACCATAATGTTATCAAGTCTTTTCTTAACAGGCTTTGGTATAATAGCTTTGATGTTTTTATATGATTTTGTCGAGTTATGTGTTGGATTATTCTTGATAACCGCAATTGCTGACATGTACAAACCAGCAATGTATGTAGCAGTTTCTAACTTTACTAACAATGAAAACAGAACTAGAGCCTTAACACTTATTAGGCTTGCAGTAAATCTAGGGATTGTTTCAGGGCCAATTATTGCTGGTGTACTAATCCAAAAAGACAACTATGACTTGTTGTTTTGGATAGATGGCTTAACTTGCATAATTGCGATCACAGTTTTCATGTTATTAATTGACGAGAGTAAAATATATAAAGCCAGAAAAACTATATTAAGAAAACAAAGAATTGAAGCAGCTATTGTTGAAAAAAGCAATATGTTTGACAAAAATTTCATTCTCTTTTTATTCGCAAGCTTTATTACAGCATTTTTGTTTTTCCAATTATTTACTACAATACCGCTTTACAATACAGAAAAATTAAAGCTCAATGAAGTTGAAATAGGATTACTACTTTCTCTAAACGGAATAATAATTTTTCTTTTTGAGATGCCTCTAATTGGGTTTTTAGAAACCAAAAAGTATGAAGACACCAAAATAATCCTATTAGGTTCTGTCTTTATGACACTAGGTTTCTTTTGCTTATTAATTTCAAAATCAATAACCATAATGGCCTTAAGTATTTTTTTAATAACTATTGGTCAAATATTATTATTCTCTTTTTCTAACACCTTTGCATTCAACAGAGCAATTAAAGGACATGAAGGAAAATATATGGCATTATATACAATGAGTTTTAGTATCGCGCAAATCACAAGTCCTAAAATTGGTTTTTCAGTTATCGAAAATTTTAACTACTTTTCAAACTGGTTATTAATGGCAATTGTTGGCTTAATAGGAATTAGCTTATATTATATCTTAGACAAGAACATTAAAACAGAAAACAACATCAAAATACAGTAATACTATCAATGCAAAAAAATACTCAAAAAGTAAATAATAATTTAAAAACTGTAATTATTCTTCTTGCAACAACGCTTCTTGGAAGTATGTACTATATCTACAAAATGTCAGATAGATCAAAAGATATTATTGTTTCACTTAGAGAGGAAAAACATAATGTTTTAAAAGATTTAGAAAAATCTCAAAAGCTATTAGCACAAACAATGACAAGTAATAGCTCTTTATCAAAAAAAGTAGCATCAGAAGAATTACGAATCAGAAAGTTGATTTCCGAATTAAAAAAGAAAAAAAATCTTAGCGCAACCAACATCGCTGATTACAAAAAAAACGTTACAGATATTGACAATCGAATTGGAGATTTATTAAATGAAGTTACTCTTTATAAAAGAAAAATTGACAGTACAAACATTGCTCTTAAGAAAGAAAAAACAAAAAATGACACCTTGATAAGTGCGCATAAAAAGTTAACCAAGAAAATCTCCACAGCTTCTAAACTTTATTTTTACGATTTTAAGACTAATTTTTTTAAAACTCGTAGTTCAGGAAAACAAATAGAAACTAAAAAAGCAAGCAAAACAGATTTAATCACAGTTTCATTCGAAATTGCCGAAAATGAATTTACAAAGCCAACAACAAAAGAGTTTTTTGTTCAAATTATAGATAATAAAAATAATATTGTAGGAACAAAAAAAGAAAAGAAATTTGGTGCTAAATCATTAGCCTATAGTTCATCAAAAGAAATAAAATATGACGGAAAAACAACTCCAGTCACTATTGAAGTTCCTACCAGCGATTTAGAATCAGGTTCATTTTTTATTAATGTGTTTGACAAATCTAAACTAATATTGAATTCTTCATTTGAATTAGAATAATACACTTAACACTAACCAAAAACCACTAAAATCTGCTTTATGCAGATTTTTTTATGGAATACATCTATATTTGTCATACCATTTTATTGGTTTATATTTTTTTGGATGGTTATAAAGAAGATTTTTTTTGCAGTAATTCTACTTTCTTTTGGTTTGACAATCAAAACAAGAGCTCAAATAAATAAATATTCTGCTGAAGAAATAATCAAAAAAACGATTGATCTTAAAAAGACAAACGAAACAAGGAATTTTGAATCAACTACCTACAACAAATTAATAATCACTGCAAATCCTGAAGACATAAAAGGTCATGTCGACACCATTTTTGTTATAAAAAAAGGCAAAAAAATCCTCAAAGAAATTGATTCTTCAGACCAAACTTTCAAAAAAGTAATTTCAAAACAGCATTTATATCAAACAGAGAAAATTTCAAAAATCAAAACCCTTAACGGTCAAAATAAAGAGATTATTCTCGCTACTAGAATGGCTGGTTTTAAAGAGCCCATATACGAATATTTTGCACTTCAATTACAACCTCAATCAGCTTATGACGAAAAAATATATTTAGTTGAAAAAGAATATTTTAGCCCAATTTCTAAAAGAGGATTTACAAAATATAATTACAATTTAAAAGACTCATTAATTCTAGAAAACAGAAAAGTTTACAAAGTCACATTTGAACCAAAAACAGAAAGCAAAAAAAACAAACTTTATGGGGTTTTATTTTTAGATGCCGAAAAACTTAGCATTGTAAAACTTGAACTTAAAGTATCAGGAATTCTCAAAGTATATTCATTACATGAATTTGATTTTAATAGAGATTTAAACAACTGGATTCCTAAAAAAAATAGCCTTACTATCAAAAAAGGCAATAGCAAATCACCAATAAAAATTTTGGGTGAAACCATAACCTTTGAAGGAACGAATCCTAAATTCAATCCAGAGAATAAAAAATATGCTTCCGATTTTATCGAAATCAAATCGTATACCACGTATTTTGAACCACGTTTTAATCAGATTACTAATCTCAAACAAAAAGAAATTGCAATCGAAATAAACGAAAAAGCAATTACAAAAAAAGACAACTTATGGTATACATATTTTAATGATTCGACCGATGTAAGAAGTAATCCTACATATGTTTCACTAGATAGTTTGGTTGAAAAAAGAAGGTGGGAAAATAAAATAAAAATTGGCCGTAAAGTAATTAACGGATACTATCCAATTGATTTTTTTGATGTGGATTTAAGATACCTTATTCGTTATAATAATTATGAAGGATTTAGAGTTGGAATTGGTGGTGTTACAAACGAAAAACTATCTAAAAATTACAAAATTGAAGGATATGGAGCCTATGGAACAAAAGATGGCTTCTTTAAAATATTCTTATCGAATGCTTACAGATTTGGTAAACAAACCGAAACTTGGTTTGGCATTTCCTACAAAGATGATTTGAATGAAATAGCTAACACAAATTTCGAAATCGACAAACGTGTTTTTAAAATTTATGATCCAAGACCGTTTAACATTAGTACATTTTATAACCACGAAACCTGGAAAGCATTTTTAGAAACCAAAATAATTCCTAAAACACAAAGTATTTTCCAAGTAACTCATAGCTTTATTGAACCTAAGTTTGATTATTCATTTGAAAACAAAGGCATCTTATATGATGATTTTTATGCAACACTATTTACTACTTCAGTACAATGGAATCCGTTTAGTAAATTCATGCAAACCCCAAGTGGAAGAATAGAAATAGAAAAAAGATACCCTAAGTTTACATTCCAATTCTCACAATCTCTAAATGGGATTTGGAACAATTACTTTGATTTTGGAAAATTTGAATTCAGGTTTGATTATCAGAAAAAATTCAATTCAAATCATAAGATTTCTTTTTTAGCTGAAACAGGTTATGCTTATGGAGATGTCCCAATAACGCATCTATACAATCATTCACCAAATAATCTTAATAAAAGTAAAATTCTTCAAAGAATAACTTTTGCAGGAAGAGATAGTTTTGAGACTATGTTTTATAATGAATTCTTTTCCAACAAGCATGTATTTTTCCAGTTAGAACATCAATTTCCGAAACTGGAAATTTCAAAAAGAATAAATCCTGTTTTTTCATTAGTTAGTCGCTATGGTGTAGGAACATTAGACAACAAAGAACAGCACAAGAATTTCTATTTTAAAACTCTTGATAAAGGATTTTTAGAATCTGGTTTTGAACTCAATCAAATTTACAGAGGCATAGGTTTCACAGCGACATATAGATATGGAGCTAACCATTTACCTCAATTTGAAGACAATATTGCAATAAAACTAAGTATTCAAATTAACTTAGGTTTTAATAATTAAAACAGAAGGAACAAAAGAAAGCCATTCTCTTTGCGAATCGACTAGTTTTTTCCAACTTTCTAAACTTATTATCATCAAATCTTGCTTAGTCAAAAAATTACTTTCAAGAGATTTTTCACCAATTAATGAAATGTTTTGGGGAAAGTTTTGTTCCAAAGAATGTATTGTAGATTTTAATAAAAAGTTACTTTCAATTTGTTCTTTTATATCAACGATACTTACATCTGAATTATTATTAAAAACAAAGCGATGAATATAATCAGATAAAAAAACATCTTCAACACTAAAAATTGGCACAAAAATCTTATCTGTGTTTTGAAATTCGTTATCAATTAAAATCCCAATTGGTAGTTTATTTTTAGCAATTATCTGACGTGTTCTTTCATCAAAAATCGAATTTTCAAACAACCCTTCTTTTCCAGTAATCTTGTCTAACAATCTATCCGGATTAATAATTCTCGTAGTAAAGCCAAGAACTTTTCCTAATAAGGTTCCTTCAAAAATCGATTTCCCAAGTCCAACGAGCAATAAGTCATAATCACCCTGCGAAGCAATATCGGCAATGTCATTTTCAATATCGACAGTAGCTTTAAAAATAGTACTTATCTCCTGCCCCATGTCTTTAGATTGCTCTAATATGGGTGTAAAGGTTTCCTTTTCGTATTCTTCAATGTTAAAACCGTGCATTTCGTCACTAACCGTTAAATGCATTGCGGTAATAGACGAAGTATCTTTTTGCTTTTTTGTAAGGTTATTGGCTAATCTAAGTAGCGACTTCCCTTTCTCTAAATTACCAAATGAGATAAGTATTTTAAATTTATTTACTGTTTTGGCTTCTTCAAGAACTGAAACTTCTTCTTTCGACTTAAACATATGATTTATTAAATCTAGAGCAGGTCCTGTCATAAACGTTGTAACCAGAGCCATGATTACCATCATAGTAAAAACTTCTGAAGTAAGAACACCTAAATCAAAACCTATATTTAAAACCACAAGCTCCATTAATCCTCTAGTATTCATTAATGCCCCAATCGTTAAACTCTCTTTCCAGTTTTGTCCAACGAATTTTGCAGCAATTGCGCTTCCAACAAATTTTCCAACAACAGCTACCAAAATTATAAATCCTGTGACTTTCAATAAATAAGGATCATTAATAAGTCCTATTTGAGTTCTTAATCCTGTAAATACAAAAAACAGAGGAAGTAAAAGTAAAACCGAAACATCTTCTACTTTTTCTATAAATATATTTCTGAATTTAGAAATATCAGGCATAATTGCACCCATCATAAAAGCGCCAAATAAAGCATGGATACCTATTACTTCAGTAGCATAAGACGAAATTATTAATGTTAGAAAAAAGATGGCAACAACTGGTTTACTGAGGTTTCCGTTATTTGAATACAAATCTCCTACACGTTTTAAAAATGGTTTTACTAAAAACAACATTGTTAAAACATAAAGTAATGCCAGACCAATAACATATAAAGAACTCACAAAAGAGCCCGCCTTTACAATAGCGATTACAGCTGCAAGCAAGCACCAAGCTGTAATATCATCGGCCGCAGCACATGTAATTACTATTGACCCTAAGCGTGTTTTATGCATTCCTCTTTCCTGAACTATTCGGGCTAAGACAGGAAAAGCAGTTATACTCATGGCAATTCCCATGAATAAGCTAAAAGATAAAAATTCAACTCCTTCTGGAGCAAATTTATTGTATATAAAATAGGCAAGACTTATACCTAATGCAAAAGGAAACACTATACTTGCATGACTAATAACTACAGCCTCATTGGCTTTGTTTTTAAGTACTTTTAAATCTAATTCCATTCCAATGACAAACATGAAAAGAATAAGACCTATTTGACTTAAAAACTGAAGATTACCTAGTGATTCTTTTGGAAATAAAACAAGTGAAAACTCTGGGAAGTACATACCCAAAAGAGAGGGTCCAAGAAAAATACCTGCGATTATTTCACCAATTACTGATGGTTGACCAATTTTCTTAAATATCCAACCAAAAAAGCGAGCCACAACAATAATGGTAATGATTTGTGCCAATAAAATAGCTAATGGATGCTGTAAATTATGAAATAAACCTTCTAAAAATTGATCCCATTGTGTGTGTTTTGAAATTGGACTAATAACATTACGACCAATTTCTAGACTTTTACCTTGACCAACAACCCAATACATTAATGAAATAAAACCTCCTGTAATCGTAAAATAAAAAATGGCGTTTTTTAGTTTTTTCATTGTCTTTCAAGTAAAATATATCGACAAATATGGTAAAATAACCCCTGATATAAAAGCGATAATTTAATTAATCACACAAATTTAATAGCTCATCTTTATAATAGTTAAAAGTTTCTACATAAAAACATCTAGTTTGCTCGTTTTGCTTAACTTTGCACCTCTTTTTATTTTCTATGAAAAAACTTTTAAGTATTGGTTTTTGGGAATTAATTGCCCGTTTAATTTTAAGAAACAGAATTGCAATTTTAATTGGCGTACTTTTAATCACCGTTTTATTTGCGTTACAGTGGAATAAAATTAAATTCACTCATACCGAAGCCAATTTAATTCCTGCTGATGACAAGGTAAATGTAGATTACAACAATTTCCTAGACAAATTTGGCGAAGAAGGAAATTTAATCATCATTGCCACAAAAGATAAAAAGTTATTTACTCCTCAGGCCTTTAAAGCTTGGGAAGAAATGATGACTAAAATTCAATCTGACAAAGAGGTTGATTTAGTTATTTCTATAGACAACTTAAAAAAGCTATCTAAAAACGATTCTATTGAATCATTCGAATTAAAAAATCTGGTAGATAATTCAAAAATAAATAACCCAAAATATCTTTTATCTCTTAGAGAAGATTTACTTAATAATTTACCATTCTATGAAGGTTTACTATTTAATAAAAAATCTGGAGCAATCAGATCTGCCATTTATCTAGACAAAAAAATTGTCAATACAAAAATCCGCAGAGACTATGTGTTATTCAAGTTAATACCAGAAATCGAAAAATTTGAAAACAAAACTGGAATAGATTTAAGAGCTTCTGGAATGCCATACATCAGAACTTTAAATGCAAAAACCATAATTGATGAAATTGGTTTATTTATTGGCGCTGCTTTATTGATAACTGGTCTGATTTTCTTCTTTTTCTTTAGATCATTTAGAGCTACTTTGATTTCATTAATTATTGTAATTATTGGGGTAATGTGGTCTTTTGGATTACTTGGTTTGTTAGGTTATGAAATAACTGTCCTTACAGCATTGGTACCAACACTTGTAATTGTAATAGGAATACCAAATTGTATATTCTTAATTAATAAATACCATCAAGAATACGCAAAGCATTCAAACAAAGCTAAAGCGTTACAACGTGTTATTACAAAAACAGGGACTGCGACTTTAATGACCAACATAACAACAGCTTTAGGATTTGCTACTTTTATAGCTACTAACAACACACTACTTGTTGAGTTTGGTGTTATTACATCCATCAATATTTTAGCGATTTATTTGCTTTGTTTGCTTATACTCCCAATCTTTTTTAGTTACACACCTGCTCCAATTCCAAGACATTTAGGACATTTAGAAAGAGAATACCTAACAGCATTTTTCAGATGGATAGTAAACACTGTAAAATACAATCGTGTTAGTGTTTATGGTGTTGCACTTTCGTTGTTAATAATTGGAATGATTGGAATCCACCGAATTAAAATTTCAGGAAGTATTATTGAAGACATGCCTAAAAAGACTGCGTTTTTTGATGATATCCGCTTTTTTGAAAAAGAATTCGATGGGGTAATGCCACTGGAAATAATGATTGACACCAAACGCAAAAAAGGTGTTATGAAGTTATCTACTCTAAAAAGAATGGAAGAACTTCAGGAAACAATTGGCGAAATTCCGGAACTTTCTAAACCGTTATCTGTAGTTAATTTAGTTAAATATTCGAAGCAAGCATATTATAACGGCAATCCAGAATATTACGAACTACCAACATCTCAAGAACAATCTTTCATACTTTCTTATGCTAAGAATGCTACTAAGAATTCGAAAGAAAATTTAATGAAGAGTTATGTAGATTCTACAGGTCAATATGCGCGAATTACAGCTTTTATTAAAGATGAAAATGGTGAAAAAATGGATGCCATCGAAGCCCAAATTAGAGCTAAAGCAGATAAACTTTTCCCACCTTCTAAATACGAAGTAATTATTACAGGAAAACCATCAGTATTTCAAAAAGGAACAAAATATTTGCTAGACAATTTACTCTCTTCATTGCTAATGGCATTTGGTTTAACAGCTGGTTTAGTAGCAATAATGTTCCGTTCAATTAAAATGGTATTGGTTTCTATTATACCTAATTTATTACCTCTATTAATGACTGCGGGTTTAATGGGATTCTTAGACATTCCTTTAAAACCATCAACAATATTAGTTTTCGGAATTGCTTTCGGAATGTCGGTCGACGATACTCTTCGTTTTCTAGCACAATACAGAATGGAATTATCTCGAAATGACTGGAAAATTAAAAAATCTGTCTTCGCAACGTTTGATGATGCTGGAATAAGCATGTTCTATACTTCAATTGTATTATTCTTTGGTTTTTCGGTGTTTATGTTATCAAGTTTTGGAGGAACAGTTGCCCTTGGAGGATTAGTTGCCCTGACACTAAGTTTCGGAATGCTTTCAAATTTAGTATTACTACCATCATTAGTTCTTTCTTTAAATAGAACACTAGCTAATGAACAAGAGTTTATCAAGCCAACAATCGATATTTTAGAACCTACTGATGAAGAAGTAGATGCTGTAGAGAAAAAAGATTAATCTTAAAATTACATTTTTGTATTATATTTCTTACTTTAGTAAAAATTTAATACACAATGAATAGTATCTTAATTACTGTAACTGGAATCGAAACTGGCGATATTTACTACTCTCGATCTTATCCAGATGACGATTATAATGATAACGGTAAGATTGAATTATACAGCACTCCTGTTTACAAAGTAACAATTGAAGGCACTTTAAATAGTTCAAAGAAAAAGGAATGGAAAGCATTACGTTTTATGCCTTTTTGGAACGACCCTTCTTCTCCATCATCTTCATACAAAACTAAAGGCTGGGTAAATTCTGGGCTAACAAGTGTGGCAAAAAAGAAAGTTCCAATGTATGATAAAAACTACGCTACTCACAATAGATTTTCTCCTTTTGGTGGTGCGTTTCAAATACAAGGAAACTTTTTAATCCATGCTGGACCATCAGACATAAGCGAATCTGGTTGGGGTGCCGCTGGTTGCGTAGAGATTATAGGTAGTTTCGATGATTTTAAAAAAGATATTGCAAACTTGGCTGGAATAAGTTCCAAAAACCTTCACGAAGCAATGAATGATTTAGTAAAAGCTGGTAAACTTTTTGTAGAAGTACAATATGCTTTACGCCCTAATTTAAAATCGAAATTCCATGCTGAATATTAAACACATTTCAAAAACCTTTCAGATAGCGATAGCATTATTTTTATTAATAATTAACAGCGCCAGTTGTCAAGATATAAAAAAGACAAATGATAATTATATTGTTATTGATAGACAAACCAATGTCATATCTACAGATATAAAAAAGACAAAATCAAAAACTCAAAAAGAAGACTTACACTTTTCTAAAGAATTAGCCTCTAAAATATCTGAAAATTTATTTGAAAAAATTGACAAGATTGTTATTAGCAATGAAAATAGACTTTCTCCAAAAAAAGATACACTTAACTACTTCATCTATGATTTCATACTCAAAGATGTAGCTGATATAAAAAAAACAGAAACAGAATCAATTTTTGGCTTAAAACATATTGGCATTTATGAAATGCCTATAACATGCAATACATTTTTAAACGGCGATAAAATATCATGTGTTTGCAGAAGACTTTACAAAAGTGATTTTCTAAAAGACGAAGAGTTCATTAATACAATTAAAGCAGATACAGATACACGATTAAAAGAATTCAATTCAAAATAAATCAAAGGTTTCTTTAGTTAAAGCTAGAAAGCTTTTTGTCGAGGTAAAATATGCTCTAAGACCAAATTTGAAAAATAATTTTTATTTGGAGAATTAATACCTTTCAATCATGAAAAATATCATCACAATTACTTTTCTCTTAATTTTCAACTACGGAAATTGCCAGACTAGCTCAAATTATGAAATATTAAACAGAACTGATTCTTGAAAAATTAAAACAAATAAAATACTAAAAAAACATTCTAGATCTGAACAGTATCATTTACGCTTTTCAAAATCAGTAGCAACAACAATTTTCAAAGATTTTTTTAAAAATATTGACAAAATAAACCATACATATGAACCCTCTTCCTTTAAAAAAAAAGGATACAATAAATTATGTAGTCTATGATTATATTCTAAAAAAGGAAATAGATATAAATCAATTAAAAAATAAATTAACTTTAGGAATAAAAGATATAAGTGGCTACAAAGCACCAACCACTTGCAATACTTTTTTAAATGGTGACAAAATAACTTGTATCTGTAGATTCAATTTGGAACCAGGGTATTTGAGTGATGAAGAATTTATCAACACTGTAAAAGAAAGTACTAAGATTAGAATTAAATCTGCAAAGTAAAAAAAGATTAAATAAATCTAAAAAATAAAAAAAGAGCACTTAAATAAGTGCTCTTTTTGGTATGATTTGAGGCAAGATTTTAATTAAAAAACGGAGCGTCTAATTTGTATTTAAAAGCACCATTGTTTAGAGCGTAAGATCCTTCATAAACAGATCCATTTCTACGTTGATACGTAAAATTAAAAGTACCTTTAATAGTTTTTGTAGAAAGATTAAACTCTGTAATTGTAATACTTCCAGAAGTCAACCTAGTTTTTGTTTCACCACCGATTTCTATTAAACGAGCAATACAATCTAAACCATTTATTCCTGTTGTCAAATCATCAGTTAAACTATATGTTCCTACAGCCCATTTTGATTCAGGAATTCTAATATCAATTAATATTGAAGAAGATTGTGGCAAATCTGAAAGAGTGATATCTGATCCCTGAAGCAATAAATAATTGTAATGTGTTGTTGGATTTACATGAAATATCTCAACTTCAGTTTGCAAAGAAGAAGTATTAATATAAGTCTGTGGCTTTAAGTTTGTATAAGAAATAGTATTTACATCACCAGACATAAATGTAGGTTCAACTACATTTTGGTTTTGAAGTCTTTCTGAAGAAGGATCAATTGAATCTACAGTACAAGAAGCAACAAGTAAAGAAATTGAGCTTAAAATCAGGGCTATTTTTTTCATTTTTAGGGCTTTATATTTTTTTGACAAAATTAAATTCAAAACCCAGATTCATCATTTTTTTATTGTTAAAAAAGTGTTAACTAATGAATAATTATCAAAAATACAATCTATTTCAATGTTCATGTTAACAAATATTTACTTTTATTTTATTTTTAATGAATTTTATTCATAAAAATCAATGTTTCGAATATGGTTTAAATAATTATTGATTTTACATATTATTTCTTAAATTTTTAAAGCATTTTTAAAAAAAACAAAATCAATCTACAGACATGTCTCTTTGTAGATATTTTTAGAAAAACACAACATATTTACAACTTAAAAAAGATTGATTAAGAATACATAACACTTCAACTTATGATACAATTTCCTGTCTTTTAGTTTTCAAGCAAAAGAACTATATTTGCAGTTAATTCTAATATCGGATTCTAACAAGAGCGCAATGTTATAGCGCAGCAATTCTAAATTTAAGATGAAACATACAAAAGTTAAAGACTTACTAAACAGCACGAAGACATTACAAGAAGTAACCGCAAAAGGATGGGTAAGAACTTTTAGAAATAATCAATTCATTGCGTTGAACGATGGTTCGACAATTCATAATATTCAGTGTGTAGTAGATTTTGAAAATACACCTGAAAGCACATTAAAAAGAATAACAACAAGTGCTGCTATTGTAGTAACTGGAGAATTAGTAGAAAGCCAAGGAGCAGGTCAGAAATATGAAATTCAGGTAAAAAAACTTGAAATTTTAGGAGATTCTGATGCAGAGAAATACCCAATTCAACTAAGAAATAAACCAAGTCTCGATTTCTTAAGAGAACAAGCTCACTTACGCGTACGTACAAATGCTTTTGGAGCAATTATGCGTGTTCGTTCGGTTTTATCATTTGCTGTTCATCAATATTTCCAACAAAAAGGGTTTGTATATGTTAACACACCAATCATTACAGGTTCAGATGCTGAAGGAGCTGGAGAAATGTTTCAAGTAAGCGCTTTACCATTTGATAATACACCAAGAACAGAAGAAGGAAAAGTAAATTATAAAGAAGATTTCTTTGGAAAACAAACCAACTTAACTGTTTCTGGACAATTAGAAGCCGAAACTTATGCAATGGCTCTAGGTCAAGTATATACTTTTGGACCAACCTTCCGTGCAGAAAACTCAAATACATCACGTCACTTGGCTGAATTCTGGATGATTGAACCAGAAGTAGCTTTCAACGATTTAGCTGACAATATGGACTTAGCTGAAGATTTCATCAAATATGTAATCAAATATGCGGTTGACAATTGTACTGATGATTTAAAATTCTTAGAAACTCGTTTAGCTGATGAAGAAAAACAAAAGCCACAAGCTGAGCGTAGCGAAATGTCTTTATTAGAAAAATTAAACTTTGTATTAGACAACAACTTTAAACGTGTTTCTTACACCGAAGCAATTGATATTTTAAAAGATTCAACTCCAAATAAAAAGAAAAAATTCCAATATCTTATAGAAGAATGGGGGGCAGACTTGCAAAGTGAACATGAACGCTTCTTAGTTGAAAAACATTTCAAATCTCCTGTTATCTTATTTGATTATCCCGCAAAAATCAAAGCATTCTATATGCGTTTGAATGACAATACAGAACCTGGAAAAGAAACAGTTCGAGCTATGGACATCCTATTCCCTGGTATTGGAGAAATCGTAGGTGGATCACAAAGAGAAGAGCGTCTAGATGTTTTAGTTGAAAAAATGAAAGCATTAGGTATCGATGAAGAAGAATTATGGTGGTATTTAGATACACGTCGTTTTGGAACTGCTGTGCACTCAGGCTTTGGTTTAGGTTTCGAACGCTTGGTATTATTCGTAACCGGTATGGGTAACATCCGTGATGTAATTCCATTCCCAAGAACACCACAAAATGCTGAATTCTAAAATAAGTTGATTAATGGATTTAGTTATTTGTAAGTTTATTTAATAACTAAATCCATAAACAAAACACGTAAATGCTTAAACAAAACTTACAATTTAAATTATCACAAAAACTTTCTCCTCAACAAATCCAGTTGATGAAACTTATTCAATTGCCAACACAGGCTTTTGAGCAACGTTTAATGGAAGAAATGAACGAAAATCCAGCATTGGAAGGTGGCAATTTAGAAGATGAGGATAAGTTTGAAAAAGATGAATTTGACAACAATGATGAATACGATGATTATGATGACAGTGACAGCATTGATGCCAATGAAATTAACATCGACGAATATTTAAGCAACGACGAAACGCCTGATTATAAAACACAAGCAAACAACTATAGTGATGATGACGAGGATAGAGATATTCCCTTTGTTGCCACTGTAAGCTTTCATCAGGACTTAATAAATCAACTTAACACTTTTGTTTTAAATGATGATCAACGCGATATTGCAGAATTTCTTGTAGGAAGTATAGATGATGACGGGTACTTAAGAAGAAGTATTCCCGACATTGTTGATGATATGGCTTTTACACAAGGTATTTATACTGATGAAGCAACAGTAAACAAAATTTTATGCATCATTATTCACGAGATGGAGCCTTCTGGTGTTGGCGCACGTGATTTACAAGAATGTTTACTGCTTCAGCTAAAACATAAAACACCAACAGAATCTGTTGATTTAGCAATTAAAATCATTGATGATCAATTTGATGCATTTACTAAAAAGCATTATGAAAAATTACTTCAAAAGTACAGTATTTCAAAAGATCAGCTAAAAAAAGCAATTGACGAAATAGAAAAATTAAATCCAAAACCTGGAGGATCTTTTACTGGAAATTCAAAAATAACCGAACATATTGTCCCTGATTTTGCCATAAAAATTATTGATGACGAATTAGAATTAACACTTAATGGACGTAATGCTCCTGAACTACATGTCTCTAAAGACTATCAGGACATGATGAAAACGTATAAAGATTCAAAGGATAAGTCAAATGCGCAACGTGATGCAGTTCAATTCATAAAGCAAAAGTTAGATTCTGCAAAATGGTTCATCGATGCAATTAAACAGCGTCAGGAAACTTTATTTATCACCATGAATGCTATTATGCATTTTCAACAAGAATATTTCCTTGACGGTGATGAAACCAAGCTAAAACCGATGATCTTAAAAGACATTGCCGATATGGTTGGATTAGACATATCAACAGTTTCACGTGTTGCTAATAGTAAATATGTTGATACTCCTTATGGAACCAAGCTATTAAAAGAATTCTTTAGTGAAGCTATGGTTAACGATCAAGGTGAAGAAGTTTCTACGATCGAGATAAAAAAGATTTTAGAACAAGTAATTGCCGAAGAAGACAAGCGAAAACCACTTCCTGATGATCAGTTAGCAGAAATACTTAAAGAACGTGGTTATCCGATTGCAAGGAGAACTGTTGCAAAATACAGAGAGCAATTAGACATTCCAGTAGCTAGAATGCGTAAAAAAATATAGTTTGAAAAAAGTATTGCCTTTTTTTTCATTTGCCTTTCACCCTATTTTTATATCGGTGTTTGCGGCTGCTTTTTACTTTTTCACTTCAGAAAAATATTTAGATTATGAGGCAGTTTATTTGTATTTGCTACAAGTATTAATCATAACGGTTTTTATTCCTCTAGCTTGTTTTTATTTACTTGTATCACTCAATAAAATAGATTCAATAATGGTAACGCAAGTTTCCCAGCGTAAAATTCCTTTGTTTCTCCAATCATTACTCTTAATAGTATTGATTACGAAAAGTATCACAAGAGAAGAATTACCTGAATTGTTTTATTTTTATTTAGGAAGTATTGTAAGTAGTTGTTTGGCATTAGTTTTGGCCTTTTTTCACAAAAAAGCTAGCTTACACATGCTTGGTATTTCATCCCTAACTGTGTTTTGTACATTTTGCTCCATTAGTTTTCAATACAAACCTGTTATGCTTCTAACAGTATTATTATTGCTTAACGGACTAATTGCTTCATCGAGATTATATATGAAAGCACACACACCAAAAGAACTAATTTTAGGCTATGTTATTGGGGTACTACCACAATTATTTTTATCTATCTTCTGGTTATAAAATATAAAACATCAAACCTAAGTTCAAAGAATTCATTTTAAGAGGTTCTTCATTGTTAAAAGACCCCTTTTTAAATATATTTTGAAGACCGTAATAACCGTAAAGATTCCAAGTATTAAATCCTGTTGTTAGATAAACTCCATAAGTTATCTTGTTGAAATCAGGATTATTATTTATTTTAAAGCTTTCATTTGTATCAATATATCTTGACTGATTAAGAAAGTTATAACTAAGCTTTATACCAGAATATATTCTCCAAAATTTGTGTGAATTAAAAGTTGATGTTCTCCAGCGTATTTCGATAGGTATATCAACTGAATATATTGCAAATTTATTTTTCTTATAATCAATGGCTCCATCAATTACCGAATAATATCGCTGTCCGTCTTTTTCAGAAATAAGCAGGTTTTGTTTATAGTTATTGTAAGCAAATCCTATACCTGGTGCAATAGCAAAAGTTCTAGATTTATTAACAGGAAAGTCTCTCAAAAAGCCAATCCCAAGACCAGCCGAAAATGAGTTTTGCGAAATGGGTTTTGGTGCATTTTGAATAGCGTTATATGTAGTAACAAAATAGAACTGATCTTCTCTATACAAAGAATCTACAGCTTCAAAATTAGGCGCATCCTGAGAAAATGCACTATAGAAATTTAAAAATATGATAATTAAAAAAAATCTTTTCATCTAAAAAATTATTGCATAAAGATAGCAAAAATAAAAAAGCCTCTCTTTCGAAAGGCTTTTAATATTTTTCACTTAATTAAGCGTGATGTAACTCTTCTTCACCTTCTTTCATTGGTGTAGTTTGAGGCACAAAGTCATCGTCGTGACCAGGCTTGCTATAATCATACGGCCATCTATGTACAGTTGGTAATTCACCAGGCCAGTTTCCATGAATATGCTCAACTGGAGCTGTCCACTCAAGTGTATTAGATTTCCAAGGGTTTTGTACTGATCTCTTACCATAGAAAATACTATAGAAGAAGTTAAACATAAACACTAATTGGAAAGCTGCGCCTACTAAAGCAAAAGTTGTAATTAATACGTTAACATCTGCTAAATCATCAAATAATGGGAAGTTTGAGTTTGTATAGTAACGACGTGGTAAACCAGCCATACCAATAAAGTGCATTGGATAGAAAACTCCATAAGCACAAACAGCAGTTACCCAAAAGTGAATGTATCCTAAATTCTTGTTCATCATTCTACCAAACATTCTTGGGAACCAATGATATACCCCTGCAAAGAAACCATATAACGCAGAGATACCCATTACTAAGTGGAAGTGAGCCACTACGAAGTATGTATCGTGAACATTAATATCTAAAGTTGAATCTCCTAAGATGATACCAGTTAAACCTCCAGAAATAAAAGTAGATACTAATCCTATAGAGAATAACATTGCAGGATTTAACTGTAAATTACCTTTCCAAAGTGTTGTAATATAGTTGAATGCTTTTACCGCAGAAGGGATTGCAATCAACAATGTAGTAAATGTAAATACAGATCCTAAGAATGGGTTCATACCAGAGATGAACATGTGGTGACCCCATACAATAGTTGATAAGAAAGCAATTGCTAAAATTGAAGCAATCATCGCTCTATAACCAAAGATTGGCTTACGAGAATTTGTTGCAATAATCTCAGAAGTAATACCTAAAGCTGGTAATAATACAATATATACTTCAGGGTGACCTAAGAACCAGAATAAGTGCTCAAATAATACTGGAGAACCTCCTTGGTAATGTAAAACTTCACCAGAAATAAAGATATCAGATAAGAAGAATGAAGTACCAAAACTTCTATCCATGATTAACATTAATGCTGCTGATAATAAAACCGGAAACGAAACGATACCAATAACAGCAGTAATAAAGAATGCCCAAACTGTAAGTGGCAATCTTGTCATTGACATCCCTTTAGTCCTTAAATTGATAACTGTTACCACATAGTTTAATGATCCCATTAATGAAGAAGCAATGAAAATAGCCATTGAAACTAGCCATAATGTCATACCAGTTCCTGATCCAGGAATAGCTTGTGGTAAAGCTGATAATGGAGGATAGATTGTCCAACCTGCTGAAGCTGGTCCTGACTCAACGAATAATGAACAAATCATTACTACTGAAGAAGTAAAGAACAACCAGTAAGAAATCATATTCAAAAAACCTGATGCCATATCACGAGCACCAATTTGCAATGGAATTAACAAGTTACTGAAAGTACCACTCAAACCAGCAGTTAATACAAAAAATACCATGATAGTACCGTGAATAGTAACTAAAGCTAAGTAAATATCATTACGCATAACTCCACCTGGAGCCATTTTTTCACCTAATAAGAATTTGAAAATACCAAAAGATTCTTCTGGCCAAGCAATCTGCATTCTAAAAAGTAATGACATCACTACACCAACAATTCCCATAATAATACCTGTAATCAAGTATTGTTTAGCAATCATTTTGTGATCAATACTAAAAATATATTTAGTGATGAATGTATCTTTATGGTGGTGTGCGTGATCGTGATCGTGTGCGTGATCGTGGTCATGTGCTGCTGCTCCCATAGTTTTTCTATATTAATTTAAAATTCTTATTATTTCTTTTCCTCTAATTTGTCTTCTGCTGTAGCTACAACTGTAGAATCAACTACTTTAGCTTGAGCCGGTGCAGCAACAGCTGATTTTTCTTCAGCTTTTTTTGCAGCTTGGTCTTCTTTTACAGCATTAACAATAGTCTTTTTGTCTTTTAACCATGTTTGAAAATCTTGAGGAGTATCAACAACGATTTTCATTTGCATATTGTAGTGAGATGCACCACAAATTTTGTTACAAAGCAGTAAATAGTCAAAAGTATAAGGATCTAGAGCTGTTTTACCCTCTGCTACTAATTGAGCAGTTTTTTTAGCTCTAATCTTATTGATATTAGAAACTTTTTCAACAATTTCAGGTTGTTGACGCATTTCGTCTGTTGTCATAGTTGGTCTGAAAGCAAATTCAGTAACCATACCTGGCACACAGTTCATTTGAGCTCTAAAATGAGGCATATAAGCTGAGTGTAAGATATCTTGAGAACGTAATTTAAATAAAATCTTTTTCCCTTTTGGTATATGTAATTCTGTTACAGAAATATCGTCTTGTGCATTTGGATCATTTACATCGATACCCATTGTGTTAACACCTTCAATTAAACGAACATTAGCCTTACCCAGAACATTATCTTTTCCAGAATAACGAGCTTCCCAACTAAACTGTTTAGCATATAATTCAACTACCATAACATCTTCGTCTTCATCAACAAACATAATATTTGTCCAAGTATATAATCCATAAAGTATTAAACCTGCTAAAACGATTACTGGAATAATAGTCCAAATAAACTCTAACTTATCATTATCTGCATAGTACAAAGCTTTTTTATCTTTTGCACCTCTGTATTTGAAGGCAAAGTAATGCAATAAAACTTGAGTAATTGCTTGTACGAAGAAAATGATAGCAAAAGAAATATACATTAAGTTATCATAATCAGGCCCATGCTCAGAAGCCGGTTTTCCTAATACTAAGTGTCCCCATTTAAACATACCATATATCATGAAGATATAAAGGAATGCAAGAAAACCAAACATTAAATATCCCTGTACATTATTATCATTATCAGTGGCAATTTGAGAATCATTTTTCTTATTGCCAATCTGAGTTAAGTCGAAAATTTTAGTCATTTGCCAAATAGCAATTGATAATAAGACTAAAACTATAATAACCAACAAACTTGTCATCTGTTTTCTTGTTTAAATATTAATAATGGAAATGCTTACTTTCTTCGATTAGCGGATTACCTTTTGCTAATAATGGCGCTTTTGTTAAAGCTGAAAATACAACATAGATAAATAATCCTGCAAAGAATGCTACTGAACCTAATTCAGCTACACCAATAAACCATTGATCTCCAACAGTTGCTGGGTAAATCATATTATGGAAATCTAAATAGTGACCAGATAAGATAATAATACCTGCCATTGTAATAATCCAAGGCACACGTTTAAAATCGGTGTTTATAAGGATTAATATTGGGAATACGAAGTTCATAATTACCATACCGAAGAAAGGTAAGTTATAGTGCTCGATTCTCATTTTAAAATAAGTAACCTCTTCTGGTATATTAGAATACCACATTAACATAAATTGAGAGAACCATAAATAAGTCCAAAATACTGAAATACCAAACATAAATTTTGCTAAATCATGGAAGTGACTATTATTAATAAACTCTAAATATCCTTGAGATTTTAAGTACAATGTAATTAATGCTATAGTAGTAATACCACTTACAAAGAAACTTGCAAAAACATACCATCCAAATAAAGTACTATACCAGTGAGGATCTACAGACATTACCCAATCCCAAGACATAATAGACTCAGATACCAAGAAAAAAGCTAAGAAACCAGCAGAGGCTTTAAAGTTCTTTTTATAATATGATAAATCATGAGTTTCATCTAAAGCAATTGAATTTTTTCTAGTGTAAGTTCTATAAAGAATCCAACCACCTAAGAAAACTGCTGCTCTAATTAAATAAAAAGGAACATTTAAGAATCCTGATTTACCTTGAATTAAGTGATCTTCAGCTGCAACAGCAGGATCCATCCAGATAAACAAGTGGTTCATTTGCACTCCTGAAAGCACTAACAATACAAATATTATAATTCCTCCAGGTACTAGGTAAGCCGTGATAGCCTCCATAACTCTAAATAATGCTGGTGACCAACCTGCTTGTGCAGCCCATTGGATAGCATAAAAAGCCAAAACTCCAAGAGATATTAAGAATATAAATAAAGCCCCTACATATAACGCTGCCCAAGGCTTATTTTGTAATTGATGAAAAACGTGCTCTACATGTTCTTTATGTTCAGCGTGAGCATCGTGCTCTGCAACATCATGACCTTTAGCTTCAGAAGTTTCATGAGCAGACTTCTCAACAGAAGCGTGAGCTTCTTCAACGTGAGTCACAACAGAGTCTAAACCTTGAGCTACAACTGCAGTAGAATCTTTACCTGCTTCAACAGCATGAGATTCTTCTGCATGAGCAACAGGAGCTACTTCATGATGTTCTTCCGTAGCTTCGTTAGTAGCTGCTGTTTCATGATGACCACCACCGTGAGAATCAGCCGCTAATATTTTTTCTACGTCTTCTGTATTTTTTGGTGCACTGAAAAAACCATAAGCAATACCTAATAATCCTAAGACCATTAAAGTAAGCGCTATAGTCTTTATTTTGCTTGAAAGTGTATACATAACTTAATCGCGTATTTATTATTATAATTCAGACTTAAGTTTCATTACATACTCAGCCACTTGCCATCTTTCTTTTTTAGACAATTGGTTAGCATGAGATCCCATTGCGTTTAGACCATACGTTTCTACGTGGAAAACACTTCCTACAGTAATCGCTCTATCTTTATAACTAGGTACACCTAAGAATTTTTCTCTTTGAACTAACTTACCTTTACCATCACCTTTTTCTCCGTGGCAAGAAATACAGTAAATATTAAATAATTCTTTACCTTTTTCCATATTCACTACTGAAGAATCTAATGGAGAAGTCATTACTTTTGATGCTTCATATCCAGCAGGTGTGTTTGGCAAATCATAGATTTCAAAACCTCTTTTAATAGTTCCTTCAGCTGGTAACTGACCTTCTTTACCATTTTTGAAAGCTGTAGACTCAGAATATGTTTCATAAGCTACCGATTCATACATGTTCGGGAAGAACTGGTAATTCGGTTTATTATCACTTTTGCATGAAAACAGCAATGAAGATAATCCCATTACAGCTGTTAGTGTATATACTACTCTTTTCATAATTCTGATTAATGCTTTTCAACTACTTTAACTTCAACAGCACCAGTGCTTTGTAAAAATGAAGTTAATTCGCTTTCATTATTATTAACTGCTACTTCCATTAAGAAGTGATCGTCTGTTGTACGAACATCAGGATTTTCAGCTTTTTTGAATGGCCACAACTTACTTCTCATATAAAAAGTAATTACCATTAAGTGAGCCGCAAAGAATACAGTTTCTTCAAACATTACTGGTACAAATGCTGGCATGTTTTGGATATAACTGAAACTTGGTTTACCACCAATATCCTGTGGCCAATCGCTAATCATGATATTATTTAATAACCATGTTGCAAAAGATAAACCTGTTAGACCATATAAGAAAGCACAAATTGCAATTCTTGTTGGTGCTAATCCCATTGCTTTATCTAAACCGTGCACTGGGAACGGTGTGTAAACTTCTTCGATATGGTGATGTGCTTTTCTAGTTGCTTTAACCGCATCCATTAAAACATCATCATCATTATATAGTGCATGTATTACTTTATTACTCATGACTTATTAGTGATTATCGTGATTATGACCGTTTTTTTCTCTTTCTCTCTTATAGTTATCACCAGAAGTTTTTAAGATAGTCTTAACCTCTGCTTGTGCAACTACTGGGAATGTTCTAGCATACAATAAGAACAATACAAAGAAGAATCCGATAGTACCTACAAAGATTCCTATATCAACAAATGTAGGTTGGAACATTGTCCATGAAGATGGTAAGTAATCACGGTGTAATGATGTTACGATGATTACGAAACGCTCAAACCACATTCCTATGTTTACAACAATTGAGATAATGAATGAGAACATGATACTTGTTCTTAATTTTTTAAACCACATAAACTGCGGAGAAAACACGTTACAAGTCATCATCGCCCAGTAAGACCACCAGTAAGGACCTGTTGCACGGTTTAAGAATGCATATTGCTCATACTCAACTCCTGAATACCAAGCTACAAATAACTCAGTAATATAAGCACATCCAACGATTGAACCTGTAATCATGATTACAATATTCATTAACTCAATATGCTGAATTGTAATATAATCTTCTAGATTAGAAACTTTTCTCATGATGATAAGTAATGTATTTACCATCGCGAATCCAGAGAAAATCGCACCAGCAACGAAGTAAGGAGGAAGGATTGTAGTATGCCATCCTGGAATTACTGAAGTTGCGAAGTCAAATGATACGATTGTGTGTACAGAAAGTACAAGTGGTGTTGCTAAACCAGCTAATACAAGAGAAACCTCTTCGAAACGTTGCCAGTCTTTTGCTCTACCTGTCCATCCAAAAGAAAGGATAGAATATACTCTTTTATTAAAAGGTGTTACTGCTCTATCACGAATCATTGCAAAGTCAGGTAATAAACCAGTCCACCAGAACACTAATGATACTGATAAATACGTAGAGATCGCAAATACGTCCCAAAGTAATGGTGAGTTAAAGTTAACCCATAATGAACCAAATTGGTTCGGGATTGGTAATACCCAGTATCCTAACCATGGACGACCCATGTGAATGATTGGGAATAAACCTGCTTGAACTACCGAGAAGATTGTCATTGCTTCTGCAGAACGGTTAATAGCCATTCTCCATTTTTGACGGAATAACAATAATACTGCAGAGATTAGGGTTCCTGCGTGACCGATACCTACCCACCAAACAAAGTTAGTGATATCCCAAGCCCAACCTACTGTTTTATTTAATCCCCATGTTCCAATACCTTCGGTAATTGTGTATAACATACAGCTAACTCCCCACAAAAAGCAAGCAAGTGCTATGTAAAATACAGTCCACCATTGTTTATTGGCTTTACCTTCAACTGGAGCAGCTACATCAATTGTTACATCGTGGTAGCTTTTATTTCCAAGTACTAAAGGTTTTCTAATGGGTGCTTCGTAATGAGACGACATAATCCTTTATCTTATTTCTTATTAATATTAATTTCTAACTTTTACGTGATATACAACATTTGGTTTTGTTCCAATATGCTCTAATAAATGGTAAGCTCTCTTATCTTCAGCTAATTTAGCCACTTGAGATTCTTTGTCATTTACATCACCAAATACCATAGCTCCAGAAGTACATGCATTTGAACATGCTGTTTGGAATTCACCATCTTTCACTAAACGACCTTCGTTTTTAGCTTTCAAGATAGTTGCTTGTGTCATTTGGATACACATTGAACATTTTTCCATAACCCCACGAGAACGAACATTCACATCAGGATTTATAACCATACGACCTAAATCATCGTTCATATGATAGTTAAATTCTTCGTTTTTGTTGTATAAGAACCAGTTGAAACGACGTACTTTATATGGACAGTTGTTTGCACAGTAACGAGTACCTACACAACGGTTATAAGCCATTTGGTTTTGACCTTGACGACCGTGAGAAGTAGCAGCAACCGGACAAACAGTCTCACATGGAGCATGGTTACAGTGCTGACACATTACTGGCTGGAATGCAATTTGTGGATTTTCAGATGGATCTTCCATACCTCTTAAAGTAGAGATAGAGTCCATTAAACCTGAACTAGCAGCTTTAGTTTTGTTATCACCTTCAAAAGTAGTTTCAGAAGAATAGTATCTATCGATACGTAACCAGTGCATATCACGGCTTCTTCTTACTTCAGATTTACCTACTACTGGTACATTGTTTTCTGCATGACAAGCGATAACACAAGCTCCACATCCAGTACAAGCATTCAAATCGATAGATAAGTTGAAGTGGTGACCTATTGATCTATCAAAAGATTCCCATAAGTCTACAGAAGTTGCTGCAACTTCTTTATGATCTAAAGATACAACTGGCATAATATTCCATTCTGCAGCATCTTTAGTATTGAAAACTTCTAATGAAGTTTCTTTAATGATGTCTCCACGACCCATTAATGTTTTCTGTAACTGAACACATGCAAATTCATGCTCTCCATCTTCTTTAGCGATAGAAACATTTTGCACATTGTTGAAGTTACTATATAAAGCGTAAGCGTTAACACCTACTTGCATTTCTTCTTTTAATGAAGCTTTACGACCATAACCTAAAGCTAAACCTACAGTTCCTTTAGCTTGACCTGGCTGAATCATTACTGGAACTTTTTCTAACTTCACTCCGTTTGCAGATAAAGTTACATAGCTACCATTAAGACCGCCGTTAGCAACATTCCAGTTTTCTAACCCCCACGCTTCAGCATCTGATTTAGAAACTGTTACATAGTTATCCCAAGAAGCTCTTGTAATTGGATCTGGGAACTCTTGTAACCAAGGATTATTTGCTTGCTGACCATCACCCATCCCTGTTTTAGTATACAATACTAATTCCGTTTGAGTTCCTTTAGCTTTAGCTAAAACACCGGCAGCAGCATTAAAATCTGCACCAACTCCAGAACCAGCAACTGCTTCTGAAATAGCTACACCATCATGTACTAATTGATTCCATGATTTAGCACCTGACCAAGAAGTGCGGATATAATCATAATATGTTTGAGCGTTCCCAGTCCATGATAATAATGCATCTTGGAATTGAACAGTATCAAACAATGGTCTGATTGTAGGTTGTGTTATAGCATATTGTCCTTTAACAATACTAACATCACCCCAAGATTCTAAATAATGTGGAGTTGCCACAGCAATTGAAGAAGCTAAAGCTGTTTCGTCTTCTTTCATAGTGAAAGTAGCAGCCAATTTAACTTTTTTCAATGCAGTTGCAAATTCAGCACCATTTGACAAAGTGTAAACTGGATTAACACCATTCATAATTAATGTATGAACAGCACCTGAATTCATATCAGCGATTAATTGCTTAACTTCTGAATTATTTCCTTTACGGATTTGACGAGTATTAACTGGATTGAAAGCCTCACTTGATAAAGCACGGTTGATTGCCAATACTAACAATTGAGCATTTTTATCATCAATACCAGAAACCAAAACACCTTTGCTTCCTGCAGCTTTTAACTGTTGAGCAGCCTTAGCCACTTCTGGGTTATTAGCAGCACTTACTGAAGCACCTGTGATTACATTATAAATTTGAACTAATGCTTGTTTTTGATTAGCAACAGTCATCGGCACACGCTTATCAGCAGCAGCACCAGACAAAGTCATGTTAGCTTCAAACTGAAAATGTTTAGACATTTTACCGTTTTGAGGAATACGTCCTTGAGCATAACCTGCATCAAATCCGCCTCCTTGCCAATCTCCTAAGAAATCTGCACCAACTGAAACAATTGTATTTGCTTTTGAAAAATCATAATCTGCTAAAGCTCTTTCTCCATAAACCATTTGGAAAGCATCCAAGGCATCTGAAGAAGATACTGCATCATATACAACATGCTTAGCATTAGGATTAGCAGCTAAAAATTGACCAATCAATCTATCTGTTGAAGGTGAAGCAGAAGTATTTGTTAACAAAACAACTTTTCCTCCTTTTGCTTTAGCATCAGCAACACTAGCTTTAATTTTAGCGTTAGCCTCATCCCAAGACGCATCTTTACCAGCAATTTTCGATGTTTTTAAACGTAAGTTATCGTATAATGATAAAACTGACGCATGAACACGAGCATTAGCATGGAAATTAGCTCCTTCAATCTTGTTATTTTCTATTTTAATAGGACGACCTTCACGAGTTTTTACTAAAATATTAGCAAAATCGAAACCATCCGAAAATGACGTAGCATAATAATCTGCTAAACCAGGAATGATTTCTTCAGGTTGAACTACATAAGGAATTGACTTATGCACTGGACCTTCACACGCAGCTAAAGTAGCTGCAGCTGTACTAAATCCAACGTACTTAAGAAAATCACGACGTGTTGTTGAAGAAGATGCAAGCGATGCTGCATCACCTAAAAACTCATCAGTTGGAATTTCTTCAACAAACTCGTTATTTCTAAGCGTCTCAACAATAGAGCTATTTTCGTTTAGCTCCTCAACACTTTTCCAGTATTTTTTGTTAGATGACATATTGTATATAAAAATTAGCTTCTTAATAAATAATTAGTAGTGACATTTACCACATTCAAGACCTCCCATTTGTGCAGCAGTTAATTTGTCTACACCATATTTTTTAGAAAGTTCAGCATGAATTTTGTCGTAGTAAGCATTTCCTTCTACCTTAACATTTGTTTCACGGTGACAATTAACACACCATCCCATTGTTAATGGAGAATGTTGTTTCATGATCTCGAAAGTCTGAACTGGACCGTGACAAGTTTGACACTCAACACCAGCAACTGAAACGTGCTGAGAGTGATTGAAGTAAACAAAATCTTGTAAATTATGGATTCTAACCCATTTTACAGGCTTTTGTTTTCCAGTATATTTCTGCGTGTTTTTATCCCATCCTACTGCATCATATAATTTTTGAATTTCAGCAGTATAGAATTCTTTAGTGTATTCAACATAAGTTGAATCTTTATCACCTTGGAATTCAGAAATGTTTTTATGACAATTCATACAAACATTTAATGAAGGGATACCAGCATTTTTACTCACACGAGCAGCTGAGTGACAGTATTTACAATCAATACCATTATCACCTGCGTGAATTTTATGAGAATAGTGAATAGGTTGAATAGGTGCATAATCTTGATCAACACCAACTTGCATTAAATATCCGTAGATAAAATAAGCACTTGTAAGCATTAACAAAATCACGGAAACCAACACTAAAAATTGATTTTTAGCAAACGCTCTCCATAAAGGCATCAAAGAAGGATTCCTTAAAGGAACATCAACACCATTTGCTTTTGAAATTTTACCTAAAGCATTGTTAACCATAAACAACATTCCAACTAAAACAGCCAAGATTCCCGCCAATAAACCTAAAATAAGGTTATTAGACAATCCTCCACCACTAGCTCCAGCTTCAGCAGTTTCTTTGCCAGTCGCAGGTTTTTCAGCCACAGGAGCAGGCTCAGATGTATACGCTAAAATATTATCAATATCAGCATCTGACAACTGAGGAAACGCAGTCATAGGAACTTTGTTGAACTCCCCGAAAATTTTAACCGCATCTGCATCTCCAGAAGCAATTAATCCTTTTGAATCTCTAATCCATTTACCCAACCATGCTCTATCACGACGTTCAGTCACACCTCGCAAGGCAGGACCTGTCATTTTTGCATCCAATTTGTGACAAGCAGCACAATTTGCATTAAACAAAGCTTTTCCAGCAGCAGCATCACCACTAGCAGCAGGCACTGCAGTAGCATCAGCAACAGGTGCCGTAGCAGCCGCATCTTGAGCAAAAGAACTAAAAGAAACAGATAATAATAACGAAAGACTTAACGTTACTACTTTAAAAATCGATTTATGGTTTCCCACTTTTTTCATATATTAAATGATTAACATCTAAGTTTGGCACAGTATTTTCGATACTTTTTCAGCAAAGAACACAATATGCCATTTAAAAACTCCGACAAAAATACGACTTATGAACTATTCTCAAAACCTTAAATATATCTTAATTATTAATTTATATTTATTCTAAATAATATTTTTTAACTGAATAAACACTTATAATGTACTTTTGCTTCAAATTATATTCGTTATGAAAACCTTAACAGTAAAGAACCTATTTTATATCAGCATTTTAGCAACTCTTCAATCGTTTAGTCTTTATGCACAAGATGAAAAAATTACAGTTACTCAAGACCAAAGATTCGAACAATTATTAAACGAAAAAAGAAAAATTAACAATTCAATTACTATTAATGATCGCTTTAAAATTCAAATTTTTACTGGAAATGCTGAATTGAGTAAAAAAACTTTATTGGATTTTAGAAAAACGAACAAGAAGACAGATGCGACTATCGTTTTCCATACTCCAATTTATAAAGTATGGGTAGGAAATTACAAAACACGCATAGAAGCTGAAAGAAAACTAGTTGACATTAAGAAAAGATATCCTAATGCTTTTTTAGTTAAACCCAACAAATAGAAAGTGGTTTTGGATTTTTAACAAAAAGTTATTCCTGTGACTTTTTAAAACTACTATATTTGATTTCCAAATTAATAAAAATGAAAACAAAAATATCATTAGGGTTATTGATCATATCGACTTCAGTTATTGTTTCATGCAAAAAAGAGCTTATACCTCAAGAAAGTTCTACTGCTGTTAGAGCAACTGAAACCCCTAATACTGCTAAAACAGCAAGCGCAACACCACTAAAGCAAAGTAATACACAAACATCTTCAAACAATAGTGCACAAAGCAATACAAGTGGAATAAACCCAGCTCATGGTCAACCAGGCCACAGGTGTGATGTTGCTGTTGGAGCTCCTTTAAACTCTAAACCAACACCTCAAACAACACAGGTAAATCCAACGGGACAACCTATACAAATTCAAAATCAAGCAGTAACAACTACTCAACCTGTTAAAACTCTAAAAGGAATGAATCCTCCACATGGACAACCAGGACATAGATGCGATATTGCCGTTGGAGCTCCTATAAATTCGAAACCCAACACAACCACAAGTAAAGATAACGGCTTAGGAATGACAGTTACGCCAGCAAATGTTTCAAAAGATGGTGCAATTACACCACAAAACAATAGCACACCATCCTTACTTTCAACAGGTAGTACCACTACAGCAGCTCCAGGCATGAATCCTGCTCATGGACAGCCAGGTCATCGATGTGATATCGCAGTAGGATCACCTCTATCACAAGAAAAGAAAACGGAAGAAAAAAAATCAGAATAAAAAAGAGAGCTTAAAAGCTCTCTTTTTTGTAAAGACTAATTTGTCATGTCTTTATCATTAATTTCAATTTCCTGAATTTTCTTGTAATCATTATTCAAATTATCCTCAAGCTCTTTTTTATCCTTTTCATTTCTAAGGTACAAGAAACGAATAAGTAAAAAACCTAGCAACACTGCAATTCCTATATAAAAATAATACGTTTTCATAACTAAACATTTTTGGTTAATTAAAGTTAAAAAAATATAAAAAAGCGAAGGTTATGAAATAGTTAAATATAAAAAGCCAAAACTTTCGTTTTGGCTTTACTTTTTTTTGCAGAGAGAAAGGGATTCGAACCCTCGATGCAGTTACCCACATACAAACTTTCCAGGCTTGCTCCTTCAACCACTCGGACACCTCTCTTTTTAATTCATTTCTCCTCTTAAAGAAGTCTCGAAAATCGTTTTAAAAACATTAGAAGCAACATTTTGCCCTAATAAATACATAAGCTTAGTAATAGCAGCTTCTGTAGTAATATCTTTTCCTGAAATAACACCAATTTCTTTTAGTTGAGAGCTAGTTTCATAATGTCCCATATTTACGCTGCCTCCAGAACATTGCGTCACATTTACAATTTGAATTCCTTTTTTAATGGCATCGGAAAGTAAATTTATAAACCAATCTTCTGTTGGAGCATTACCCGATCCATAAGTTTCTAAAACAATTCCTTTTAAATTATCTGCAGAAAGAATTGCTCTCATTACATTCTCATTGATACCAGGAAATATTTTAACCACTGCTACATTATCATCAAATTGCGTGTGAACCACAAGCTTTTTAACCGAAGGTTTAACCAACAGTTCTTCATTTACTTTCAGAAAAACCCCTGATTCTGCCAATGAAGGAAAATTAGGAGAAGCAAAAGCATTGAAATGTTCTGCACTTATTTTTGTACTTCTATTACCTCTATACAATTTGTATTCGAAATACAAACAAACTTCTGCTATAACAGATTTATCTTTTTCTTGTAAAGAAGCTACTTGAATGGCAGTAATTAAATTCTCCTTAGCATCTGTTCTTAAATCACCAATAGGCAACTGAGAACCTGTAAAAACAACAGGTTTAGATAAATTTTCAAGCATAAAGCTCAAAGCTGATGCTGAATATGACATTGTATCAGACCCATGAAGTACTACAAAACCATCATAGCTATCGTAATTATCTTTAATTATATTAGCCAACTTTACCCATTCACCAATGTTCATATTTGAAGAATCAATTGGTATTTCAAAGGAGATAGTAGCAATGTTACAATCCAACAATTTTAATTCTGGAATGTTTTTTAACAACTTACTAAAGTTAAATGCTTTAAGAACACCGGTATCAAAATCTTTGACCATCCCGATAGTTCCACCAGTATAAATTAAAAGAATATTAGGCTTAGATTGCATTATACTTCATTTTGTTAACTACAGGATTAGCATACATAGCTAAAAAACCCTCTTTCATTTGTTCATTTTTAGCATCTATTCGCATTTCTAACCTTCTTAAAAAATTGATTTTTCTTGCTCTGTATATCTGCCCGAAAATTTATTCGTTTCGTGCAAAACATCATACGCAATAAAGTTTGTAGGCCACAATTTGTAAAACTTCAAAATAGACTCATCAACAACTTGTGCTAAAGCTTGAACTTGTTTTGCAGTATTACTATTTTCCTGTTTAATTATATCTAGTTCATCTTCTAAAATATCGCCAACATGAATATGAATTCCTTTTTTCTGACCAATAATTCCACTAATTATGTTATTAAAATCTTCATTAGATCCTTTTACATAAGTTTCCTGATTAGCTTCGGCCATAAGCTGAGGCATCTTTAAAGCATCTGTAGGATCATATTCGTATGAAATAGAAATAGGAACAATTTTAATTTGTTTAAAATAATCGATAACATCTCTTTTTCCAGATGCCATAGCTAGCATTTTTAGCACTCCAGTATGCGTCGCATCATTACCATCCTTTGTTCTACCCTCTTTCTGTGCTATCCATACTGATCTATTTTCACGAAGTAATAACTGTTCAATATATTCAGACATCAAATGTGAACTTTGTAGCAATTCTCTTGGTGGTAATCCTCTTTGAACTATAAAATTTCTATTTAACCTAGAAAGCGAACGCAAGAAATCTTTTTTTACCAAGTTATCTCCAATTGCAGATGCTGTCATTACTAAACCATGATCAAACAAAGCAATATTAAGTAATGATGTGTCTAAAATAATATCTCTATGATTGGATATAAAGAGATATGAAGTATTAGGCTCTAATTTTTCAAAACCAGAAGTACTCAATCCATCAGAGCTTTTTTGTAAAACTTTTTGAATTGCTTCATAAATAAAGTTACATTGAAAATCTCTTATGGAATGTGTTTTTCTTAATTGATTTTGCCATACTTCTTCTTCAACATCTGGAAAAGTAAAATTCATCATCGCTTTCATAATAGGATGATTAACGGCATTTTGCAAAGCCTGATTTACTTCGGCATCATAATAAGGTCGAATGGCATCGAATTTTTGCATTTTGGTGGTTTTATACTTACAAATGAACAATTTTTTTTTGAAATTTAGGTTATGAAAACCTTATATTCCAAACACTTCTTTTGAGTTTTGTGTAGTAATCCTTGCGATTTCTTCTACAGGAAGACCATAAAGTTCGGATAGTTTTTGTGCAACTAGAGTTACATATCTGCTTTCATTTCGCTTTCCTCTATGTGGAGCTGGTGCTAAATAAGGCGCATCCGTCTCAAGAACAATATGCTTTAAATCAATTTGATTAATGAACTGATCTATTTTACCATTTTTAAAAGTAACAACCCCTCCTATTCCCAGTTTCATTCCATAAGAAATAGCTTTTTTCGCTTGTTCTAAATCCCCTGAAAAACAATGAAAAATCCCAAACAAATCATCAGACTTTTCCATCTCTAACACTTCAAAAATTTCGTCAAAAGCATCTCGGCAATGAATATTAATTGGCAACTTATACTTCTTAGCTAATTGAATTTGTCTTTGAAATGCAATCTTTTGTATTTCAAGTGTTGTTTTGTCCCAATACAAATCTATTCCTATTTCACCTACCGCAAAAAACTTTCTTTTTGAAAATTGATGCTCTACAAATAGAAGCTCTTCCTCATAATTCTCTTTCACATAACAAGGATGCAAACCCATCATTAAAAAAACATTATCAGGATATTGCTCTTCTAAATCAAACATTCGCTCTGCATAAGAAGAGTCAATTGCTGGAATAAAAAAACGAGTTACTCCTTTATCAATTGCATTTTGAATCATTTCGTTACGATCATCAGCAAATTGAGATGAGTATAAATGTGTATGTGTATCAGTTAAAATCATTGGTGAAATTTGAATTGCAAAGTTAATCAGAATTTGAAAAGAGCACATAAAAAAACCGCCATGTTTAATAAACACAGCGGCTTTTAGAAACTATTTTAATAATTTTTACTGAAAATCAGCATCAGTTACTCCTTCATTAACTTTAACCTCTGAAACAGTAAGCTCAATAGGCATTCCTGCTTCAAGAGTTATTTTAAAAGGATATTTCACACCTTTCACATCTTTATAGTCTGCATAATAAAGCATAGATTTTGCTACTTTTTCTCCTTGCTTTTGTTCTTTCTCAACAGCAATTTTTAATCCTGTTTTCATATCATAAAAGAATCTTGCCTTAGGAGTTTTAATAACATAAGCATCTACATCATTAATTTTTTCGATTCCTGTAAATGTGATTGCAGGATTATCTATAAAATACATTTCTGCGAAAGGATGTAATTGAGATTTCATCAATTTATAATCTTCACCTTCAATTACTTTTTTATTTCCTTGTTGCTCAATATAAGCAGTTTTATCATTTACTCTTTGTTTAACTAAAGTCATTCCCATTGCTGGTAAAGCCATATCTAATGCAAATCCGCCTTTTGTTGCCGCTTTTGTATTAAAATCTATCACTTGACCTTGAACACTTCCTTTAGCAAAAGTAGCCACAGTTTTTACTTCAGAAACTGCTTTAATTCCACCAATTGCATTGATATAGTTATCTACAATTGTTTGCACAGTAACTTTAGCATCGGCTTTTTTAGTTACAGGTTTTTCAACTGGATTTCCATACTTATCAAAGAAAAACATTGGAATTTTAGTTTTCTCTAATGCAGGAACTACTTCACTACCTTTTCCAACAACTACAATTCTTGCGTTGTCTGCCATGAAATATTTTTTAGCCGCAGCCATTACTTCATCAACAGTAACAGCATTTATGCTTTTAATGTAGTTTTCGTAGAAATCTGCCGGTAATTTTTGAGTTTCTGTTTGAAGCGCATAACGAGCTACAGTTTCTGGCTTTTCAATTTGCATCACAAAGTTTCCAATATATGCTGCTTTCACATCTTTAAGTACTTTATCAGTAACTTTCTCAGTTCTAATTCTCTTAACTTCTTTCATTAATTCAACCACTGCACTATCAGTAACTGCATTACGAACTTGAGCAGAAGCTGTAAATTTAGTAATATACTTATTCCCTTTTATTGTTGATCTTGCACCATAAGTCCATCCGTGTTTTTCACGAAGGTTCATATTTAAGTAACTATTAAAATCACCTCCAAAAATTTGGTTTGCTAATATTGCAGCAAAGAAATCTTTATCCATCATTTTTAAGCTAACTGTGTTCACAAATGAAATGTTAGATTGAACAGCATTTGGCATGTCAACAAAATTGATTTGTGTATACTGTACATTTTTAGGATCATTGTAACTCAAGTTAGGAGCTAATGCTTTATCCCAAGTTTCGAATGCTTTTTCAACTTTTGCTTTTACATCAGCAAACTTAACGTCACCAATAACAACTAAATATGCATTTTCAGGAACGAAATATGTGTTATAATGTTGAACTACATCGTTTAAAGAAACATTATTAATTGATTGCTCTGTTAAAAATTCTCCTGCTGGGTGATTTTTTCCGAAAGCCAAAACGTTCTCTACTCTCGAAGCAACATTTTGAACACTCTTTTCTCCAGATTTTAGCCCTTCGATAAGTTTAGCTTTTTCTTTATCTAATTCTGCTTGAGTGAAATTTGGTTCTAACGCTCCTTGAGCTAAAAGTTCCAAAACTCTTCCTGCGTATTTGGATAATCCTGAAGCATATCCTCCATTAGCAGAGAAGTTAATATTTGCTCCCATAAAATCTACCTCTTCATTAAATGCCTCTTTAGAGATAGTTTTAGTTCCGTTTCCTATTAATGCACCAGTCAAATCATCTACACCTTTTTTTGCCCCTTCGGCAAATGGTGCATTGTCTATACTTAAGTTAAAAGAAACTCTTGGTAATTTATGATTTTCAACCACCATCACTTTTAATCCATTTGGCAAAGTGAATTTTTGAGGTTTACCTACATTTACTGTTGGAGAAGGTCCTGGTTTTGGTTGCGGTCTGTCGTTTTGTGCTTGCATAGTTGTAAAAGTAAAAAACAAGCTTGAAAGTACTATAATTGAATTCTTCATGTTCTTAGTTTTGAGCTTTATCTTTAGCAGGGATATAATCTAAAATTAATCTTTGGTTTGAGTTTAGATATTTTTTTGCAACATCACGGATTTCCTCACGTGTGATTGAGCGGTACATATCAGCTTCTGTATTAATTAAGTTAACATCTCCATATAATAAGTAAAATGAAGCAAGATTTTCAGCAATCCCTTCAACATTAGCTACACTACTTACAAATTGATTTTCGTATTTGTTTTGTAATTTTTGGAAGTCTTTTTCAGAAATTAATTCTGTTTGAATTTTCACAATCTCTTCGTCAATTTCTTTCAACAATCCTTCTGTTGTATTAGCTCCCATTGGCAATCCATATAATATATAGGTACCATAATCTTCTTGCGAAAAACTTAAAGCACCAATTTGCAATGCCATTTTCTTGTCGTCAACAATTTTTTTGTACAACTTAGAACTTTTTCCATCACTTAAATAAGTTGAAATCATATCCAATACTCTAGCATCACGAGTTTTCATTGATGGTGTTCTATACGAAGCAACCAACATAGGGATTTGGATATTTGGATCTTGGTACGTAGCTTTGATTGTTTCAGTAATTGGATCTTCTGTAAAAGTTTCTCTTTTAATATCAGCTCCTTTTTTAATTGGTCCAAAATATTGATTAATCCATTTTGAAGCATTTGCAAATTCAAAATCACCTGCCACTACAAGCACCGCATTGTTTGGCACATAATACTTAGCATTAAAATCTTGAAATTCTTTTAAAGTTGCTGCATCTAAATGTTCCATAGAACCAATAGTTGCCCAACGATAAGGATGCTTTTTAAAAATATTCTTTTTAACTTCAGCTAAGATATTTCCATAAGGCTGGTTGTCTACACGAAGCCTTTTTTCTTCTTTAACCACTTCATTTTGAGTATCAACGCCAACTTGATTAATCACAGGATGCATTAATCTTTCAGATTCCATCCATAAACCAAGTTCTAAATTATTTGAAGGAAAAACTTCATAATAATATGTTCTATCATCAGTCGTATTGGCATTGTTTGTTCCTCCATTAGACGAAACCATTTTCATCCATTCTCCTCTACCAATATTTTTTGTTCCTTCAAACAACAAATGCTCAAAGAAATGGGCAAATCCAGTACGATTAGGATTTTCATCTTTTGCTCCAACATGATACATTACAGATGTAATTACCACTGGTGCCGATTTATCCTGATGCAAAATTACATGCAATCCGTTGTCAAGTGTGTACTCTTGAAACTCTACTTTTTGCGCTGTTGCTGTACCTCCTAAAAGAAATAGTGATCCTAACGCCATTAATGATCTTTTCATAAAAATTAATAAATAGTTTATTTTTTAGTCTATTACATTCTAAAAATGTTACATCAAAAATAACTTTTTTAATGCCTATTCCTTATAAATTTAACAAAAGTCTATTTTTTTAAAAGCTAACTTGTTGGTTTCATAAATAGTTGTATATTTGCACACTTAAATTTTAATTAAACATCATTGTTATGTACGCAATCGTAGAGATAGCAGGGCAACAATTTAAAGTAAGCAAAGACCAAAAAGTCTATGTTCACCGTTTAGCTAATGAAGAAGGATCAAAAGTTTCTTTTGACAAAGTTCTTTTATTAGACGATAACGGAAACGTAACTTTAGGCGCCCCAGCTATAGAAGGTGCTTCAGTAGAAGCTAAAGTGTTACAACACTTAAAAGGTGATAAAGTAATTGTTTTCAAAAAGAAAAGAAGAAAAGGTTACAAAAAGAGAAACGGTCATAGACAGTATCTTACACAAATTTTAGTTGAAGGAATTTCTGCAACAGGTGCAAAAAAAGCTGCTCCTAAAAAAGAAGCTGCCCCTAAAGCTGAAGTAGCTACAGAAGAAGCTGCTCCAAAAAAGAAAGCTACTAAAGCTAAAAAAGAAGATACTAACGAATAATATTAACTTATAAAACCAATACATCATGGCTCACAAGAAAGGTGTCGGTAGTTCGAAGAATGGTAGAGAATCAGAATCGAAACGTTTAGGCGTTAAGATTTTTGGTGGCCAAGCTGCAATGGCTGGTAATATCATCGTAAGACAAAGAGGTTCTAAACACAATCCAGGTGAAAATGTTTACATGGGTAAAGATCACACTTTACATGCTAAAGTTGACGGTGTAGTGAAATTCCAGAAAAAAGGTGAAAACAAATCTTTTGTTTCTGTAGTTCCATTTGAAGCTTAGTCTTTAAGAAACTTAAAGTATAAAGCGTTCGCATTGCGAGCGCTTTCTTTTTTTATACCTTTACAACAAGTATTTATATCATGAGTAAAATTCGAATTACAAAGCAATTTAATTTTGAAACCGGGCATGCTTTATTTGGTTATGACGGTAAATGCAAAAATGTTCACGGACATAGTTACAAACTTTCGGTTACAGTAATTGGCACACCAATAACCGATAGGAGCAATGTAAAATATGGCATGGTAATCGATTTTTCTGATTTAAAGAAAATAGTAAAAGAAGACATTGTAGACATTTTTGACCACGCAACCGTATTCAATGCAACAACCCCACACATAGAGCTTGCAAACGAGCTTAAAGATCGTGGACATCATGTTATTTTAGTAGACTACCAACCTACGAGTGAAAACATGGTAATTGATTTTGCAGCGAAAATAAAAAGTCGTCTACCAGAAACTGTTCAACTCCACTCTTTACGACTACAAGAAACAGAAACTTCATTTGCCGAATGGTATGCTGAGGATAATAGATAAAAAAAGCCAGTTGTTTAACAACTGGCTTTTTTTATCTATCTTGAAAGATTTTTACCCTAACAAATTATATACTGCACTTGGAAACAAACCTAAAGCAACATTGATAACTAATGCTAATATAGCAACAATTTGATACACATAAGGAACTTTAGGCAATTCATTAGTTGAACTTTCCTTTGTATACATCGCTAAAATTATTTTGAAATAGTATCCAACACTAATTATAGAACTCACAATTGCAACAACAACTAAAACTATCCAACCTGTTTGCATCACTTGGTTTAAAAGGAAGAATTTAGCAAAGAAACCTGATAGAATTGGAATTCCAGCCATTGATAACAATGAAGCTGTTAAAACCGCAGCTAAAACAGGATGAGATTTACCAAAACCGTTGAACAAATCAATAGTCTCATTATCTTTTCCTTTTGTAACATATAATACAACTGCAAAAAATGCAATTCCAGCTACTGCATAAGCAGCTGCGTAATATAACAATACTCCAGCAGAATTATTAAGTATTAATAACACCATCAGCATAAAACCTGCATGAGATATACCTGAGAAGGCGAACATTCTTTTTACATTATTTTGACGTAACGCCATAATGTTTCCTACGACCATTGAAGCAATCGAAACACAAACAATAATCATTTGAAATGAATACGTTTGAGCAGGAACCATCAAAACCACAATTTTATACAAAGCTGCCATAGCAACAATTTTTGCCAGCGTACTCATTGTAGCAGTTGTTAAAGCTGGAGAACCTTCATAAACATCTGGTGCCCAAAAATGGAAAGGCACAGTCGCTATTTTAAAGAGCATTCCAATCACCAAAAGTGTGATACCAATAAAATACCATTGAGGATAATTCATAGTATGTGTAATTTGGTACATAGTCATCAAATCGAAACTACCAGTTGCACCATATAACAAACATATTCCAAAAAGTATAATTCCAGAAGCAAATGAACCCATCAAAAAGTACTTCATACCTGCTTCATTACTTCTTAAATTTAAGCGATTACTAGCCGCTAATACATATAACGAAATTGATAAAACCTCTATTCCTAAGAAAAACATAGACATATTCCCAAAAGAAACCATCGCTACTGCACCAGCTAGTAAAAATACTTTTATTGCAACATAATCTGAAATTTTAGTAGCATGCTCTTTATAGAACTCATGACCTAAGGCGATTAAAAATATAGTCACCACAATAAATAAACTTGTAAATGCAACAGAAAACTTATCTACAAACATCATATTGTTATAGAATGCTCCTAAGTGATTATATGGTGAAATATTATATCCTAAAATAGCCAAAAGTCCAATTATAGTAACTGGCACAATTGCTTTTCTACCATTAAAAATTTCGGCAAGAAGACTTAAAATCCCTAATCCTGATATTGCTATTAATGTATTCATCTTATATTGTTTTGAAGTTTGAGTTTTCTCTTACTTCTTATAATTTATTAATTTTCGTTACTATTTCTTGTAAAGCTGGAGTAATCAAATCATTGATTGGTTTTGGATATAATCCAAAAAACAACAATACAGCTATTATAATTACAAAAACTACAGATTCCTGAACTGTTATCCCTTTGAAAACTTTATCAGTTTTTTCACCTAACATTACGTGTTGAAACATTTTAAGCATGTATACAGCTCCTAAAATGATTGTAGTACCTGCGATAATTGCGAACCAAATATTCACATTATACAAACTATACAACAAAGTAAATTCTCCAATAAAATTAAAAGTTGAAGGCAACGCTACTGATGCAAGCATCACAATCATGAACATTGAGGCAAACTTATTGTCTTGGATTCTAATTCCTCCCATTTCAGAAATTTCTTGTGTTTGTAAACGTCTTTCGATAATTTCAACAGCAAAGAACAAACCTACAACAACAAATCCGTGAGCTATCATTTGTAAAACTGCTCCTCTTAATCCATCTAGAGTTAAGGTATAAGCTCCTGCAGCAATTAAACCAACGTGTGCTAATGACGAATAAGCCAATAATTTTTTAAGGTTACGCTGTTTCAAAGCTACAATAGAACCATACACAACACCTATTACTGATAAAAGTATCAAAATATCCATATACGTTTTGGCAGCTAAAGGCGCAATTGGTAATTGCCAACGAATAACACTATATAATCCCATTTTAAGCATAATACCAGATAATAACATTGTACCAACTGAAGGTGACATTTGATAGGTATTTGCCTGCCAAGTATGGAAAGGAAAAATTGGAATTTTAATCGCATATGCCAAGAAGAAAGCAGTAAAAATCCAAAATTGTTCATTTTCAGTTAATCTAATCATGTACAAATCACCAATCATTAAACTACCTGCTCTATTGAACAAATAAATGAAAGCCATCAACATAAATAATGAACCTGCTAAAGTGTAAATAAAGAATTTCACGATAGCTCTTTTACGCTCATCTGCATCTCCATTGCCCCAAATTAAAGCAATGAAATAAATTGGAATTAAAGCTAACTCCCAAAAAATATAATATAAAAATGCATCGGCACTTAAAAATGTTCCCACCATTGCAAATGACATGAACAATACTAATGCATAAAAACTTTTACTGTTATTGTAATTGTTTCCAAATGATGAAAACAAAATGATAGACGTAAGCACAGTAGTTAATAATAACATAGCTAACGACAATCCATCAACTTTTAATGCTATATAAATATTTGGATTAGAAATCCAGCTAGTCATAAAACTAGTATCGATTCCTGCACTATGCTGATTCAGAATAAAAATTGAACCTGCAACAGACGCTAAACTAAAAATTATAGCTACTGTCTTTGCTAACTTATCGCCCGCAAGGTAAGTTGCAAAAGTTCCAAATAATAAAAGAATAAGTATAAATGATACGTTCATTATATGTAATTATTAAACTAAAAATAAATAAATCAAAATCGAAGAAACTCCTAAAACAAAAGCAAAAAGATATAATCCTACACTTCCATTTTGTATCGATTTTCCTTGCACTGCAACAGCATTGGCAATTTTTCCAAAAGCAAAAACAACTTCCGAGAAAAATACTTCAAAATAATTTCTAAAGAAATGTGACAACTTATAAATTGGATTTACAAATAAAGTCTCGTAAGCTTCGTCTACATAATATTTATTATATAACGTTTTTGCAATTCCTTTGATTTGAGAATCTTGAGGAGGCACTTCTCCCTTCTTAATGTATTTAGAGTATGCTAACCCAATTCCTAATAAAGCTCCTACAGTTGCAATTCCCATCAAACCATATTCTGTAGTACCTAAATGATGTGCAGCATGCTCGCTTTTGCTTAATAATGGTGCTAAATAATGATTTAACCAACTGTTTCCTGGCAAACTTATTAAACCTCCAACAGTAGCTAGAATAGCTAAAATTATTAATGGAATAGTTATTAAAGAAGGACTCTCATGTAAATGATGCTTTTGTTCTTCTGTACCTCTAAACTCTCCAAAGAAAGTCAAATACATTAATCTGAACATATAGAAAGCAGTCATTATTGAAGCTATTGATCCTACAACCCATAAAACAATATTTCCATGGAAAGCTGTCATTAAAATTTCATCCTTTGACCAGAAACCTGATAATGGAAAAATTCCAGAAATAGCCAATGTAGAAATCATCATTGTCCAAAACGTGATAGGCATTGCTTTACGTAAGCCACCCATATTTCTCATGTCTTGTTCGCCATGTAAACCATGAATTACTGAACCCGAACCTAAGAAAAGACAAGCTTTAAAGAAGGCGTGAGTTATAACGTGGAAAACAGCAACTTCATAGGCTCCTAAACCAAGGGCTAAAAACATTAGACCTAATTGAGAAACTGTTGAATATGCTAATACTTTTTTAATATCGTTTTGAACTAATCCAATTGAAGCAGCTAAAATTGCAGTTCCAGCTCCAATCACAGCAATAATATCTTGAACATATGGTGCTAAATCGAAAACAAAATGCATTCTAGTTACCATAAAAATACCTGCAGTAACCATCGTAGCAGCGTGAATTAAAGCAGAAACCGGAGTAGGTCCCGCCATCGCGTCTGGTAACCAAGTGTATAAAGGAATTTGAGCCGATTTACCTGTTGCTCCAATGAATAAGCACAATGCCGCAATTCCAACTAAAGGATTTGATAAGATGTCACTATTACTTAATACAGTAGTTTTTAAAGTAGCATAATCAAGTGTGTTGAATAAGTATCCTAAAATGAATAATCCAATTAAAAGACCTAAATCTCCAACACGATTCATAATGAAAGCCTTCTTAGCAGCATCATTGTATTCTTGGTTTTTGTACCAAAATCCAATCAATAAATAAGAACATAATCCAACACCTTCCCAACCAATGAAAAGGATTAATAAATTACCACCCATAACCAAAATAATCATGAAGAATACGAAAAGGTTTAGGTAAGCAAAGAACTTATGCATGTTTTCATCATCGTGCATATAGCTAATCGAATACATATGAATTAGAGTCCCAATTCCTGTAACAAACATTAACCATAACACTGACAGTTGATCTAATAAAAAAGAGAAGTTTATATTGAATTTCTCTAATGAAATCCATTGAAACAAATTAATAACATCAATTGGTTTTCCTGTAGATTGAATTATAGAAAAGAAATAAGTAGTTGCAAAAAACGAAACTAAAACCGATAACGTTCCTACAGCTCCAACAACCCCTTTTCCTGCCTTCTTTCCTAAGAAAACATTAAAAATAAATGCACATAGTGGTGCTAACAATAATACTAAAGCTAAATTTTTCTCCATTAGTATTTATCCTTTTAAATTTTTTAAATTATCAATGTCGATTGAACTTAAGTTTCTAAAAATAGAAACCAAAATTGCCAAACCAACAGCTACTTCTGCAGCAGCTACAGCCATAGAGAAGAATACGAAAACCTGTCCTTGTGCATCTTGATGAAATGTTGAAAAAGCCACAAACAATAAGTTTACAGCATTTAACATAATTTCGATAGACATGAACATGATAATAGCATTTCTTCTATACAAAACTCCAAAAATCCCAATACAGAATAAAATTACAGATAGATAGATGTAATTTTCGATTCCTATTTGTTGTAATATATTTTGCATTTTACTGAATAGATTTTTCTTTTTTAGACAATAACACTGCTCCAATCATTGCTACAAGTAATAATACTGATGCAAATTCAAACGGAACCATATATTCGTTTAGCAATACTCTTCCTAGAACTTTTATCGATTGAAAGTCTTGACCTGTTTGCTTGTAATTATCAATAATTGGCATCGCTTTAATAAAAACAGCCAATAAAACAAAACAAACTAGTCCAAAGGAAACAGCAGCAGCTAATTTTGTGGCTAATTTTTTATGAGGTTCGTCTTCTTGATTGAGATTCATCAACATGATGGTGAATAAGAAGAGTACCATGATAGCTCCCGAATACACAATAATATGTACAAGTGCTAAAAACTGCGCATTAAACAACAAATAATGACCTGCCACTGTAAAGAAACAGATTACTAAGTAAATAGCACTATGAATTGGATTTTTACTAATGATAGTTAAAAACGCAGTCGCAATTGTAATTGCAGACAAAATATAGAATATAGTTAATAACGACATAGCTAGTTTACTGATTTAGAATTTGCAATAGCCATTTCAAGCGGCATAACTAATTTATCTTTCCCGAAGATGAAATCTTCTCTATCGTAATTTGCAGGAACTAATTCTTTAGAAACTGTTAGATAGATAGCGTCTTTTGGACAAGCTTCTTCACACAAACCACAAAAAATACAACGAAGCATATTGATTTCGTAAATCTCAGCATATTTTTCCTCACGGTATAAATGCTCTTCGCCTTTTTTACGCTCAGCAGCTTTCATTGTAATTGCTTCTGCAGGGCATGACAAAGCACACAATCCACAAGCCGTACAGTTTTCACGACCTTGCTCATCACGTTTTAACATGTGTCTCCCGCGATAAACAGGACTCATTTCACGTGTTTGCTCTGGGTAATGAATAGTTACTTTTTTTCTAAAAAAGTGTTTGATTGTAATCATCAAACCTTTTACAATAGCAACCAAATACAGGCTTTCCCAAAAAGTCATTTCTTTGTTAGAAACTTCTTTTTTTCTTCCTGATAAAGATATATTTTGAATAGACGTTGACATATTTTTTTATTTAAAAGCTAAAATGCAAACTCCAGTAATCATAATGTTTATAATAGCAAGCGGAATTAATATTCTCCACCCTAGATTCATTAATTGATCGTAACGGAATCTTGGTATTGTCCATCTTACCCACATATAGAAGAAAATGAAACAACATATTTTTACCAATAAAGCTATAATTCCAAGAACATTTGCTGCATTTACTCCAACATTTTCAGTCATCCATTGCATTCCAGGATAATTGTACCCTCCAAAGAATAAAATAGATAAAATTGCCGAAGAAATGAACATATTAGCATATTCTGCAAACAAATAGAATCCCATTTTCATTGAAGAATATTCTGTGTGATAACCTCCAATTAATTCCGATTCACACTCTGCTAAGTCGAAAGGTGTTCTGTTTGTTTCTGCGAAAGCACAAATTAAAAAGATTAAGAATGAAACTGGTTGGTATAATACATTCCATCTCCATTCTGATTGTTGCATTGAAATTTCTTTTAAGCTCAATGTTCCTGTCATCATCAATAAAGCGATGATTGATAATCCCATTGCAACTTCGTATGAAATCATTTGTGAAGATGCACGAACAGCTCCCATTAAAGAGAATTTATTGTTAGATGCCCATCCTCCAATCATAATTCCGTAAACTCCAACTGAGATAACTCCGAAAACATATAACAAAGCTACATCAATATCAGTAGCCTGCAATATAACTTCTTTTCCAAAAATCACTAATTTATCACCCCATGGCAATACAGCACTTGTCATTAATGCAGTACTCATAGCAATAGCTGGACCTACTATGAATAAAAATTTATTAGGAGTATTTGGAAAAAATTCTTCTTTTGAAAACAATTTAAGACCGTCTGCCAAAGGTTGTAGTAAACCTCCAAAACCAGCACGGTTAGGACCTACACGATCCTGAAGAAAAGCAGCAACTTTACGTTCTGCCCAAGTAGAATACATGGCAAAAATCATAGTTACTGCAAAAACCACTAAAATAATAATCCCTTTTTCTATAAAAAATGTACTGTCTAACATGCTTATATTTTTTTAGGATTAGAATCTAACGGAAAGTCTGGCATACTGATTTTTTTACGATCTTCTTCACGACCTAATAAAATATGTTCCTCTGTTTCAATAACAACTTGTTCGGTTTTACGAGTGTAATTGTTTTGATTGATAACAGAATCTTTTTCAAATTTACGAGGTCCTTCAATAACCCAGTCATTCACATCTTTTTTGTCAAAACGACAAGTATTACAAATGAATTCCTCTACTTCATGATACTCATCTTTACGACCTGTAACACGTTGAATTTCGTTACCAAACATCCAAACTGTAGCTTTTCCACAACATTTATCACAATCACGGTGAGCATTATATGGCTTGTTAAACCAAACTCTAGATTTGAAACGGAATGTTTTATCTGTTAAAGCTCCAACTGGACATACATCAATCATATTTCCAGAGAACTCATTATCGATAGCTTTAGAAATACATGTAGAAATATTAGCATGATCTCCACGATCCATAACACCGTGAACACGGTTGTCTGTTAATTGGTCTGCCACCTGAACACAACGCTGACATAAAATACAACGATTCATGTGCAATTGAATGTATGGACCAATATCTTCTGGTTCGAAAGTTCTTTTCTCTTCGATAAAACGAGTTTTTGATTTTCCATGTTCGAAACTTAAGTTTTGCAAATCACATTCCCCTGCCTGATCACAAACCGGACAATCTAATGGGTGATTGATTAACAAAAATTCTGTTACCGATTTTCGAGCTTCTTCCACTCTTTCAGAAGATTTACTGTTTACTTCCATTCCATCCATACAACCTGTCACACAAGAGGCAACAAGTTTAGGCATAGGACGAGGATCAGCATCGCTTCCTTTTGCAACTTCTACTAAACAGCAACGGCATTTACCACCGCTTCCTTTTAATTTTGAATAATAGCACATGGCTGGCGGAACTAGTTCTCCACCAATCATACGAGCAGCTTGCAGGATAGTTGTTCCTGGTTCCACTTCTATACTTTGACCGTCTATTGTTACTTTCATTTATTTTGGTCTTAATGTCGAAAGCCGAAAGAGATTAACTCCATTGACTTTGTGACTTTTAAACTTTTGACTTTATACAGTTTGTTTTGCTACTAAGTGTCTTACTTTTTCGAAAGGCTCAGCTACAAAATGCTCTCTATTTTTAATTTTTTCAGGGAAACGAATGTGGTACTCAAATTCTTCTTTAAAGTGACGAATAGCAGCGGCTACAGGCCAAGAAGCAGCATCACCTAAAGGACAAATTGTGTTTCCTTCAATTTTAGATTGAATACTCCATAATAATTCAATATCCTCTTCACGACCTTGACCATTTTCAATTCTCCAAAGAATTTTTTCTAACCAACCCGTTCCTTCACGACATGGTGTACATTGACCACAAGATTCATGGTGATAGAAACGTGAAAAGTTCCAAGTGTTTCTTACAATACAAGTAGTGTCATTATAAACTATAAATCCACCTGAACCTAACATTGATCCAGTTGCAAATCCACCATCAGATAATGACTCATATGTCATTAAACGATCTGTTCCTGCAGCAGTTTTATATATTAAATGTGCTGGTAAAATTGGCACCGATGAACCTCCAGGCACTAAAGCCTTTAATGGTCTATCATCAATCATACCTCCACAATACTCATCTGAATTAATAAATTCTTCAACCGAAACCCCTAATTCAATTTCATAAACTCCAGGATTTTTAATATGACCAGAAGCTGAAATTAATTTTGTTCCTGTTGAACGTTCAATACCTATTTTAGCATATTCTGCTCCTGTGTTCATTACAATCCAAGGCACAGCTGAAATAGACTCAACATTGTTTACCACCGTTGGATTTTGCCATAACCCTTTTACAGCTGGGAATGGCGGTTTTATACGAGGATTACCTCTTTTACCTTCTAATGATTCAATCAAAGCGGTTTCTTCCCCACAGATGTAAGCTCCACCTCCTATTTGAACATATAAATCCAAATCGTAACCAGAACCTAAGATATTTTTACCTAACCAACCAGCAGCTTTTGCTTCGGCAATGGCTCTTTCTAAAATTTTATACACCCACATGTATTCTCCACGAATGTAGATATACGATAGATTTGCTCCTAAAGCATATGAAGATGTAATCATACCCTCAATTAACAAGTGAGGAATGTATTCCATTAAATAACGGTCCTTGAAAGTTCCAGGTTCAGATTCGTCTGCATTACAAACCAAATGACGAGGATTACCTGATTTTTTATCAATAAAACTCCATTTCATTCCTACTGGGAAACCTGCCCCTCCACGACCTCTAATTCCAGATGTTTTTACCTCTTCAGTAACTTCATCTGGCGTCATTTGCTTTAAAGCTTTTTCCACTGAAGCATAACCACCATTTTGACGGTATACTTCATAGGTTTTGATACCCGGAATATTGATTTTATCTAATAATATTTTTCTTCCCATGGTATTATTTATCGTGTAAAGTTATTTTTCCAGCTTTACAATCTTCAACTAATTGATCGAACTTTTCTTTAGAAAGATTTTCATGGTAGAAATCGCCCAACTGTAACATTGGCGCATAACCACATGCTCCTAGACATTCTACACCACGTATTTCGAACATACCGTCAGCAGTAGTTTCACCAATTTTTACTCCTAGTTTATCACAAGCATAATCCATCAGATTTTCTACACCACGTGTAACACAACATGAAGTTTGGCAAAATTCAAACATATATTTTCCAATAGGTCTTCTGTTGAACATCGTGTAAAAAGAAACTACTTCGTAAACCTCAACTGGTTTAATGTGTAAAATTTCGGCAACTTTATCTTGCAATTCTATACTTAACCAGTTATCGTGAGCATCTTGTACTTCATGCAAAACCGGAAGTAGTGCTGATTTTCTTTTATCTTCGGGATAATGACTAATCAGTTCATTGATTCGAGCCATTAATGCTTCCGAAATATTTATGTTTTGTTTTATATTCGATATTTCTCCCATAATTATTAAGCGTCTAATTCGCCAGCAATTACATTAAGACTTGATAATATTACGATAGCATCTGATAATAATGCTCCTTTAATCATTTCTGGATATGCTTGATAGTAAATAAAGCATGGACGACGGAAATGTAATCTATATGGAGTTCTACTTCCATCGGTAATTAAGTAAAAACCTAATTCTCCGTTTCCACCTTCAACAGGATGATAAATTTCTGCCACTGGTACAGGCACTTCACCCATTACAATTTTAAAGTGGTAGATTAATGATTCCATGTTATTATAAACATCTTCTTTTGGAGGAAGATAATAATCAGGAACATCTGCATGGTAAGGACCTTCTGGTAATTTAGCCAATGCTTGACGGATAATACTTAAACTCTCCCAAACTTCTGCATTACGCACACAAAAACGATCGTAAGTATCTCCTGATTTTCCAACTGGAACTATAAATTCAAAATCTTCATAAGAAGAGTATGGTTGTGCGACACGAACATCATAATCAACTCCTGCAGCACGTAAATTTGGTCCTGTAAAACCATATTGCATTGCCCTCTCAGCAGATATAGGTCCAACATTTACCGTTCTATCAATAAAGATTCTGTTTCTTTCAAAAAGGTTTTCAAATTCTTTCCAAACTGGAGGGAATTCCTCAAGAAAAAGATTTAATTTTCTAAAAGCTTCGTCAGACCATTCTCTTTCGAAACCTCCAATTCTTCCCATGTTTGTCGTTAAACGAGCTCCACAAATTTCTTCATAAATCTCATAAATTTTTTCACGGAACTGGAATACATACAAAAAACCTGTATAAGCACCAGTATCTACCCCTAAAATCGAGTTACAAATAATATGGTCTGCTATACGAGCCAACTCCATAACAATAACTCTTAAATACTGAGCACGTTTTGGCACTTCAACATTTAAAAGTTTCTCTACTGTCATCCACCAAGCCATATTATTGATTGGTGACGAACAGTAGTTCATACGGTCTGTAAGCGGTGTGATTTGGTAAAAAGGTCTGTTTTCAGCAATTTTTTCGAAAGCTCTGTGAATGTAACCAATAGTAGGTTCTGCATCAAGGATACGCTCACCATCCATTAAAAGGATGTTTTGGAAAATCCCGTGAGTTGCCGGGTGTGTAGGCCCTAAGTTTAGGATAGAAAGCTCACTTCCGTCTTCATTACGTCTTTCGTTGATGACTTTTGCGTAGCGATGCTCTGGTGTTAATAATAGTTCTGACATTATTGAATCTGAAAAATTATATATTAACAGTTTGATGGAGTTCTTCCAAAAAACCTGTCGTCTTTATCTGTTCTTCCTGAATCTTCCATAGGGAATTCTTTTCTCATTGGAAATGAAACCATTTCGTCCATATTCAGGATTCTTTTTAATTGTGGATGACCAATAAAGTTGATTCCGTAAAAATCATACGTTTCACGTTCCATCCAATTGGCAGACAAGAAAATGTTTGAAATTGTTTTAATTTCAGGGTTTTCTCCGTTCAAAAAGGCTTTTATTCTGATACGCTTATTTTCTATCCAATTGTGCAAGTGATACACAACTGAAAACTGTTCGTTAACATCACTATCTGGATAGTGAATACCACAAACATCCGTTAGGAAGTGAAAATTAAGTGTTTCATCATTTTTAAGAAACAAAATCACTGCAGTAATTTTATCTGCAGCAACATCAAACGTAAACATATCTCCTTCTTGACGAAAATGCATTACGCTTTCTCCAAATGTTTCTGATAACTTATCTTGAATTTGAGTATTTTCTAAAGCCATGTTCTTATTTAATATTATAAGATGCTAATAGTTCTTGGTATTCTGGCGAACTACGACGACGAACCGATTCTGATTTTACCAATTCTTGTAAACGCATTACACCATCAACAATTTGTTCAGGTCTTGGAGGACAGCCAGGCACATAAACATCTACAGGAATTACTTTATCTATTCCTTGTAAAACAGAATATGTGTCAAATATACCACCAGAACATGCACAAGCCCCAACAGATATAACCCATCTTGGTTCAGACATTTGCTCATATACTTGACGTAATATGGGAGCCATTTTTTTCGAAATAGTACCCATAACCATTAACATATCTGCTTGTCTTGGCGAAAAACTTACTCTTTCTGAACCAAAACGTGCCAAATCATAGTGAGATGCCATAGTTGCCATGAACTCAATTCCGCAACATGATGTTGCAAAAGGAAGAGGCCACATTGAGTTAGCTCTCGCTAAACCAACCACATCACTTAATTTTGTTGCGAAAAACCCTTCTCCAGACAATCCTTCAGGAGCTTCCACCATATTTACTTTTGAATCGCTCATTGTAAAATTTATGAAAATACGTTCACAATATTATTATTCCCACTCAAGGGCTTTCTTCTTGATAATATAAAAGAAACCAACTAATAACAGCGACATAAAAATCACCATCTTAATCATTCCTTCTACTCCCAAATCTTTAAAATTTACCGCCCAAGGATATAAAAAAATAACCTCTACATCGAAAAGCACGAACAAAATTGCCACTAAGAAATACTTTACCGAAAAAGGAATACGGGCATTTCCCACCGACTCTATACCACACTCAAAATTTTTGTCTTTTGTTTGCGAATGTCTTTTAGGACCAAGCATTCCAGATATAATTATGGTCATAACCACAAATCCTACAGCTAGCCCCATTTGCATCAAAATAGGCAAATAATTAAATTGATTTGTTTGCATTATTATAAAATTTATCACTTACAAAGATACGTGGCTGGAATTAAATCGCAATTAAATTTGACAATTTAACCTAAAAAATGCTCCGTTAAGCAGTTATTTTTATTCTTTCTAAATAACTTTTATGAATTTGTAAAAATTAACAAACAAAATCTTATCCAATAACAAAAAGATTATACATTTGGTTAACAATGCAATTTTAAAATTTAACAACAAAATATTTATTAAAACTTGGCTCAATTATTGATATGATTTTAATAAAATTTTAACCAATCATTCACCTCTAATTTCTTCGAAAAAATGAAAATGAAAAATCTTGTTTGCCTAGTGCTTACAGTCCTTATTTTTCAAGCTTGCGGAAAAAAATCAGCCGCCGATTTCAATTCTGATTTTTCATTATTTAAAGGTATCATTACCAATTTCACAGGAGGGCTAGTCTCGGCAAAATCTGATATTAGGGTCGTCTTTGCATTCGATAAAAAAGAATGGAAAACCAATCAAGTCCTAGATTCAGATCTTTTCGACATTTCACCAAGTGTCGATGGTAAAGTTATTGCCTTATCAAGCAATACAATTGCATTTGTTCCCGAAAAAAAATTAGACCCAAACACTGAATATCAAGTCACACTGAAGTTGAAAGATATTATGGAGGTGAAAGAAGAATTGTCTGAATTTAATTTTACCGTAAAAACATTGAAACAAGATTTTGTTGTAAACACTGAAGACATCCAATCTTACAGCAAAGAATATCAATATCTTAATGGAACTTTAAAAACAGCCGATATCATCGACTTTGAAGATGCTCAAAAATTGATTTCAGCTGAACAAAAAGGTAATGATTTAAAAATAAAATTTATAAAAGGAGCCGACTCTGGAACAGAATTTAAATTTATCATAGACAGTATTCAACGTTTTGATGAAGAAAGCATTGTTGAAATAAATTATGACGGAAGTGATTTTGATATCGAGCAAGAAGGCAAGATTGAATACAATGTAACCGCTAAAAACGAGTTCAAAGTAGTTAAGGTTTCGAAAGAAGATGAAGAAAATAAAACCTTATTAATCAATTTTTCTGAACCATTACAAAAAGGTCAAGATTTTAAAGGGCTTGTAGGCATACAAAATGCCGACAATCTTAAATTTTCTACACAAGGAAATCTACTTAAAGTATACTTTGACAGTACACTAGCTCCAACTGTTGAAGAAGTAACTGAAATTACTCCAGCAGAAGAAGCTGTTGAATCTGCTTCAGTTGCAGAACCAGCAGAAGTAACTGCGCTAGTAGACAGCACTGCTGTGGCAGTTGATACCGCTGCAGCAATTGTTGAGTCTGAACCTGTAGAAATAGCTGCCGAATATGTTGAACCTGAAGAAGAAGCAACACCAGTTCAAACTATCACTGGAGAGGTTTTGGTAGAAATCTTTCAAGGTATTGAGAGCGAATATGGGAACAAAATGCAAAAGGATTATAAAACCACCTTTTCATTTGAACAAATTAAACCAAGCATTAAGTTTACTAAAAACGGAACTATTCTACCTAGCTCAAACAATTTAAAGCTAAACTTCCAAACTGTAAATCTAAGCGCAGTAGATGTAAAAGTATATAAAATTTACAAAAACAATATTTTACAGTTTTTACAATACAACGAATTAAACGGCGCTCAAAACCTCAAAAAGGTAGCACAACCTGTTGCAAAAACAACCATAAATCTAAAAGAGAACAAGCTAATTAAGTTTAGTGAATGGAATACTTTTGCTTTAGACCTTTCAAAAATCATTACTCCAGATCCGGGAGCGATTTACAGAGTCGAATTTTCATACAAGAAAAAATACTCATTGTACAAATGTGATTCATCAGATGCTGAAGAAGAAACTGAAGAGGAAGAAGTAGATGAAAACGATGTTAATTACAGTTACGACAATTACGATGATTATTACTATGACGATTACGAATGGAGAGAAAGTCAAGATCCTTGTTCGTCATCATACTTTTATAATGCAAAAATTGCAACCAATATTCTTGCGTCAGATTTAGGCGTTATTGCTAAAAGAGGCGAAAACAAATCGTATGTATTTGCTGTAACAAACATTGTAACTACTGAACCAGTTTCAAATGCAAAAGTTGAATTATACAGTTACCAACAACAAAAATTAGAAACACAATCTACAGACAGTAATGGATTAGCTAAATTCCAACTAAACAAGTTTGCTTATTTCGCAATTGTTAGTCAAGGAGATCAATCAACTTATGTGAAACTAGACGATGGAAATTCTTTGTCATTAAGTAATTTCGATGTATCGGGCGAAACACTTCAAAAAGGACTTAAAGGTTTCATTTATGGAGAACGTGGTGTTTGGCGCCCAGGCGACAATTTGTACCTTTCTTTTATCCTTAATGATGCTGCAAATAAAATTCCAGCTTCTCATCCAATAAAATTTAGATTAGCAGATCCAAATGGAAAAGTAGTTTATCAAACTGTTCAAAAATCAAACGAATTAAACCATTATAGCTTCACAGTACCAACAAATCCAGAAGACCCAACAGGAAATTGGGAAGCTATGGTAAGTGTTGGTGGAGCAAAATTCTATAAGAGCATAAAAATTGAAACTATCAAACCAAACCGTTTGAAAATTAAAAACACATTTCAACGCACTATGCTTTCTGGTTCACAACCAAACACAAGTTCATTACAAGTTAACTGGTTGCATGGTGCTGTTGCCAAAAATTTAAGAGCCGAAATGCAGGCTAAGTTTTCGCAGCAAACAACAACCTTCAAAGGATATGAAAAATATGTATTTGATGATTTAGTGCGCCAATTCAGTTCCGAAGAAATAAATGTGTTTTCAGGAAAAGTAGACGAAAACGGAAAAGCATCTGTAAAGATTGATCCTAAACTTTCAGGACAAGCACCAGGTATGCTTAAAGCGGCTTTTATGACAAAGGTCTATGAAGAAGGTGGTGATTTTAGTGCCGATGTTATGTCGACTACGTATTCACCATATAAAACATATGTAGGTTTAAAACTTCCAGCATTAACCAAATACGAAATGCTTGAAACAAGAGCTAACAACAAGTTTGACGTAATCACTGTTGATGAAAACGGTCGTCCAAAACCGGTTAAAAATCTTGAAGTAAAAGTATTTAAAGTAGAATGGCGCTGGTGGTGGGATGCATCAAATGATAATTTATCTAATTACAATTCATCTGACGCAACAACATCTTATAAGACTTTCAGAATTAATACTGATGCACAAGGAAAAGGAAGTTTTTCATTTGCACTTCGTGATGAAGAATGGGGACGCTATTTAATACGTATCACAGATCCTAATGACGGACATGCTACTGCGCAAACTGTAAATATAGACTGGCCAGCATGGTCAGGTAAAACAAGAAACACTGACGCTTCAACAGCAAACATGTTGGTTTTTTCTACAGATAAAAAAGAATATGCTGTGGGTGAAAAAGCTCAAATCTCTTTCCCTTCGAGTGAAGGTGGTAGAGCTTTAATTTCTATAGAAAACGGAGCAAAAGTAGTGGAAACTATTTGGGCTAAAACTAAAAAAGGAGAAACAAAAGTTGATATTCCTATTACAGGCGAAATGGCTCCAAATGTGTATTTCAACATTACATTATTACAACCTCATGCTAATACTAAAAATGATTCTCCAATAAGAATGTATGGTGTTGTTCCTATTGAAGTTGTAGATAAAAGTACAATTCTTGAGCCACAACTTAGCATGCCTGAAGTACTAAAACCAGAACAAACAGTAAATGTGAAAGTAAGTGAAAAATCAGGAAGAGCAATGACGTATACTATTGCTGTTGTTGATGACGGATTATTAGACTTAACAGGCTTTAAAACTCCAAATGCTTGGGAAAGTTTCTATGTTCGTGAAGCTCTTGGTGTAAAAACTTGGGATATTTACGATGATGTAATAGGTGCTTATGGCGGAAAAGTAAATCAAATATTCAGTATTGGTGGTGACCAGGATTTAGGTGGTGGAAAAGCCAAAAAAGCAAATCGTTTCAAACCAGTAGTGATTTATTTAGGCCCTTTCAAATTAGAAAAAGGAGACACTAAAACACATCAAATAAAGTTACCTAAATACATAGGTTCAGTGAGAACAATGGTAGTTGCAGCAAACGCATCATCAAGTGCTTATGGAAGTGTAGAAAAAACAACTCCAGTTCGCAGTCCATTGATGACATTAGCATCATTGCCTCGTAAAATTTCTCCATCCGAAAAAGTAACAATACCTGTTACCGTTTTTGCTATGGAAAATCATGTGAAAAATGTATTAGTACAACTAAAAACAAGTCCAGGATTAAGAGTAATAGGAAGTAGCACACAAAGTCTAACTTTTGCTAAACCAGACGAAAAAATGGCTTACTTCAATTTAGAGGTAGGAGCTAAAACCGGAATAGGAAAAGTAACTGTTGTGGCAACATCAGGAAGTGAAAAATCATCATATGATGTCGAAATTGACATGACCAATCCAAATCCTGTTACCAACACCTATACAGATATTGTATTAGAACCTAATAGTACTAAAAAGATTAACTGGAAAACATTTGGTGTAGCTGGAAGCAACAAAGCAAGAATAGAAATATCATCAATGCCAACAATTAATTTTAACGGAAGATTGCAATATTTGATTCAATATCCTCACGGATGTGTGGAGCAAACAACATCTTCTGTTTTTCCTCAATTGTTCATTAATGATATTGCAGATGTTGATGCAAGCCGTAAATCTCTAATTCAACAAAATATTGGAGCTGGCATTCAAAGATTAGGAGGCTTCCAACTTGCTAACGGTGGTTTATCATATTGGCAAGAAGACGGTACTGCAGATGATTGGGGAACATCTTATGCTGGTCATTTTATGATGGAAGCAGAGAAAAAAGGTTATTTATTACCCATCAATTTCAAATCAAAATGGATTTCTTATCAGCAAAAAGAAGCTAAAAAATGGCGATTCGAATCAAAATATGGTAATGATTTAGCACAAGCATACAGATTATACACCTTGGCTCTTGCTGGTTCACCAGACTTATCATCTATGAACAGATTACGCGAAACCAAAAACATTTCTAACGAAAGTAAATTACGATTGGCGGCAGCATATGCTCTTGCTGGTCAAAAACAAGCTGGAATGTCTTTATTATTGAAAAGTAGCATCGACGAATCTGATAATAGATACAACTACTATTATTATGGTTCAGGAGACAGAAACAGAGCGATGGTTCTAGAAACATTAATCTTATTAGGTCAAAAACAAAAAGCGTTTACCACAGCAAATAAATTAGCAAAAAGTATGTCTTCTGACATGTGGATGAGTACACAGACCACAGCATACTGTTTATATTCTATGTCAAAATTTGCACAATTTAATGGTGGTAAAGGCATCGATGTTCAATTTAGCAATGCAGGAAAAACATTTGCTGCAAAAACAAACAAATCATTACTTGAAAGAAACTTAGTAGTCCAAGCTGGAGCAAATGGAGTTTCCATTACAAATAACAGAAAGAATACTCTGTATGTTCGTGTACTGAATTCAGGTATTTTACCAGTTGGCAAAGAACAAGCTGTTGAAAATGATGTAAATGCTAAAATTGTCTTCAAAAACAGAAAAGGGCAAGTAATCAATGTTTCTAAAATAAACCAAGGAACCGAGTTTATTGCCGAAGTAACTGTGAGAAATCTTAAAAACGAGAGTGTACAAAACATTGCACTTTCGCAAATTCTTCCATCAGGATTTGAAATTGTAAATACTCGCTTTACAGATTTTGGAGATGCAACCAATAATGTAGCCGATTATATTGACATTCGTGACGACAGAACTAATTTTTATTTCCCATTAGGTTCTGGCGAGACAAAAACTTTCCGAATTTTGCTTAACGCTTCTTATTTGGGAACATATTATTTACCAGGCTTACAATGTGAGGCCATGTACGACAATACTTTTCTTGCAAGAACAAAAGGGCAATGGGTGCAAGTTGTAAAATAATATTTTGTAGCGAAACTTCAGGGAATATCAGCAATGGTATTTCCTGCTCTCGCTGCAATCTTTACAATTAAAATTGTAAAGGATTTACACTCCATCAGGGCTATTTAGTATACTTTTTCGAATTTTTGCCAACTGTGAAAGCAAAGCTTATATCTTTATTACATTCTCTTCGGCTTTGGATACAAAACAACAAGAAAAAATCTGTTGTAATTTTTGTATTGCTAGTTACCTATTATTTTTCATTGCCTCGAACGTTATTTAAAGAACCTTATTCTACCGTAATAGAAAGTAAAGAAGGTGAACTATTAGGTGCAAAAATTGCTCGTGATGGTCAATGGCGATTTCCCGCACAAGATAGTGTTCCGGATAAATTCAAAAAATGCATTGTCTATTTTGAAGACGAACATTTTAAATATCATCCTGGTTTTAATCCTGCTGCAATGTACAATGCCTTTAAACAAAACAGACAAGCAGGAAAAATTGTTCGAGGAGGAAGTACCTTAACACAACAAGTCATTCGTTTATCTAGAAAAGGGCAAAAAAGAACCTACTTTGAAAAAATAATCGAAATCATTCTGGCAACTCGTTTAGAATTTAGACATTCTAAAAACACTATTCTCGAATTGTATGCAGCGCATGCGCCTTTTGGCGGCAATGTTGTTGGACTCGAAATGGCTTCTTGGCGTTATTTTGGTGTACAATCACATCAGTTATCTTGGGCCGAAAGCGCAACTCTAGCTGTACTTCCAAATGCTCCAAGTTTAATTTATCCTGGTAAAAACCAAGAAAAGTTATTGAGAAAAAGAAACAACTTACTGCTTAAATTAAAAAATGAAAAGATTATTGACGAGCAAACATACGAGTTGGCTATAGAGGAACCGTTACCTCAAAAACCGTATGATTTACCTCAAATTGCACCACATCTTTTACAAAGAGTTGCAAAAAATCAAGAAGGAACAAGATTAAAAACAACAGTTAACATTGCTTTACAAAACAGGGTTAATCAAATTGCGAAATATTATTATAGTCAGTACAAACAAAACGAAATAAACAATTTAGCAATTATTGTCATAGATATTCAAAATAGAAATGTAATAAGCTATGTAGGTAACTCACCATCTGACGAAGATCATCAAAAAGACGTTGACATCATAGGAGCTCCAAGAAGTACAGGAAGTATATTAAAACCCCTGCTTTATGCTGCGATGATAGATGAAGGTGAAATTTTACCAAATACCTTAGTTCCTGATATTCCCACACAAATATCTGGTTACACACCTCAAAACTTCAATTTAACTTTTGACGGCGCAGTTCCCGCCCATAGAGCATTGGCTCGCTCATTAAACATTCCATCAGTATTAATGTTACAAAGCTATGGTGTAAACAAATTTTATGAAGAATTACAGAAATTCAAATTGAGAGATATTTCCAAGCAACCTGATCACTATGGTTTATCTTTAATATTAGGTGGTGCCGAAAGTAACCTTTGGGACTTATGCAGAACATACGCCGGAATGTCATCAACGGTAAATCACTTTAATTCATCTAACGGAAAATATAGAACAAAAGAGTTTTCTGAACTAAATTATGATAATTCATTTGTTCAGGATTTTGGATCTGAAAGTAATCAAAAAACCATTTTAGGAGCAGGAGCCATTTGGCAAACTTACAATGCTATGGAAGAAGTGAATCGTCCTGAGGGTGATGAAGCTTGGAAATTTTACGATAGTTCTCTTAAAATTGCTTGGAAAACAGGAACTAGTTTTGGTAACCGAGATGCTTGGGCTATCGGCACAAATTCAAGATATGTTGTTGGTGTTTGGGTAGGAAATGCTTCGGGGGAAGGCAGACCATCATTAACTGGGGTTTCGAGTGCAGCTCCAATATTATTCGATGTTTTTAATTTATTACCAAGAACACATTGGTTCAAACAACCTTCATTGGATTTAACACAAGTTGATGTTTGTAAACTAAGCGGTCATTTAGCACAAGACGATTGTCCTAAGATAAAACAATTTGTACCATTAAAAGGAAAATCAACATCAGTTTGTCCTTATCACAAAACCGTTCATTTAGACCCAACAGGTAAATTTAGAGTGAATAGTAGTTGTGCAAGTGTAGACAATATGATTACTAAAAAATGGTTTGTACTGCCTCCGGTTATGGAATGGTATTATAAAAACCAGCATATCGAATATTTACCACTCCCACCTTTTTTAGAGGGTTGCCAAGGTGCTCAACAAGGCGCAATGGATTTTATCTATCCTAAAGACAATAGAAAAATATATTTAACTAAAAATTTCAATAGTGTTATTCAGCCAGTAATCATAAAAGTAGCCCATTCTCAAAGAGAAAAAGAACTGTATTGGTATCTTGACAATAAATATGTAGGTTCTACAAAAACATTCCATGAAATGCCAATTAATACTTCAACAGGGTTTCATTACATAACAGTAGTAGATGAAACAGGTTTTGAAATTAGGAAAAAGATAGAAATTGTGAGTGAATAAAACAAAAAACGCCAACTAAAATTAGTTGGCGTTTTTTTAATCTTCAATAGAATTTCCGTTTTCATCTAAAAACTTATATTCTAAATACGTGTAAGCGTCACGAGGTATGATTTTCACCCATTTTTTATGTTCAAAAAACCATTTTGAACGTATTGATGGAAAACCTTTTGTAAGGTATGCAGCAATAAAAGGATGCACGTTTAAACGTACTTTCTTATGTTGCTTGATAATTCTTTCTAAGTCAGAAGCTATTTTTTCGATAATAAGAATAGGTGCATCTATTTCGCCCTTTTCATTATTAGGATCTTCTTCCTTCGTTTTAATATTCACCTCTGGTCTAACTCTTTGTCTGGTAATTTGTACCAATCCAAATTTACTAGGAGGCAATATTTTGTGTTTTGCTTTATCGTCACTCATTTCTTCTTTCAAGAAATCGTACAATACTTTGCGATTATCAGGGTTTTGCATGTCGATAAAATCAACTACAATAATTCCGCCCATATCACGAAGTCTTAATTGACGTGCTACTTCTGCAGCAGCAATCATATTTACTTCTAGAGCTGTTTCTTCCTGATTTGTTGCTTTATTTGATCTGTTGCCGCTATTAACATCTATGACATGCATAGCTTCGGTATGTTCTATAATAAGGTAAGCTCCTTTACTCATAGAAACTGTTTTCCCGAATGAAGTCTTTATTTGGCGCTCTATACTGTACTTTTCGAAAAGCGGTACATCTTTAGATTGATAGAGTTTAACGATTGACTCTTTACCTGGAGCAATTTCTTGTAAATACTCCGTAGTCTCGTTATAAAGTTCCTTATCATCTATTAAAATAGCACTGAAAGTGTCATTAAAAACATCTCTTAAAATAGAAGATGCTCTATTTAACTCACCTAGTACTTTTGAAGGATGATGTGCGGTAGGAATGCGCTTGCACATTGCTGTCCATTTGTCCAACAAGTTTTGCAAGTCTTTGTCAATTTCTGCGACTTTTTTGCCTTCGGCTACTGTGCGAACAATAACCCCAAATCCTTTTGGCTTGATAGATTGAACCAGACGTTTTAAGCGGTCTTTCTCTTCTCTAGAGTCAATTTTTTGCGAAATTGAAACTCGGTCAGAGAACGGAACCAATACAATATACCTTCCGGCAAGTGAAAGCTCTGAGCTTATTCTTGGACCTTTGGTAGAAATTGGTTCTTTAACCACTTGTACTAAGATTGATTGGTTTGCACTTAGCACATCTCCAATCGCTCCGTCTTTGTCAATTTCTGCTTCAAAAGGAAAAGTTTTAAGGGAGAAATCTTTTATTTTACCTGCGCTTACAAGTTTGATGAATTTCAACTGAGAAGCAAGATTAGGACCTAAATCATGATAATGTAAAAAGGCATCTTTTTCGAAACCTACATTTACAAAAGCAGCATTTAAACCGGCAACTGGTTTTCTGATTTTGGCGATAAAAATATCACCAACCTGAAAGTTACTTTTTTCTTCTTCTTTGTGTAATTCAATTAGTTTTCCATCTTTTAATAAGGCAAAATCTACAGCGTCAGAACTTGTTCGAATAATTAATTCTTTATTCATGTGTAAATTTTTATCCTGACACTAGTTTACAGTTTACAGTTTACAGTTTATTAAAAACTCATAACTCATAATTCATAACTGAACTGAAAGGATGGATTAAACATTTTTTACAGGAAAATACCCGTAGGATTTATGATTTAAAATGTGATTTTTAAAATATCTTCAAAAATCATAAATCTCAATTTCAATGAACGTTTAAAAAGAAAAAAGTAGTTTAAGAACTACTTTTTCTTTTTATGACGATTAGCTCTCGCTCTTTTTTTACGTTTGTGAGTAGCTACCTTATGTCTTTTTCTTTTTTTACCACTTGGCATAACTTTGTAGTTTTATAGATTAGTAAATTATTTTGCTTCGTTGTTTGTTTTAACCCCTTCTACGAAAACTTTAGCAGGCTTGAATGCTGGAATGTTGTGAGCAGGAATTTTGATTGTTGTGTTTTTAGAAATGTTTCTTCCAGTTTTTTCAGCTCTAGTTTTAACGATAAAACTTCCAAAACCTCTTAAGTAAACATTATCTCCTGTTTCCAATGAAGTTTTCACTTCATCCATAAAAGATTCAACTGTAGCTTGTACATCTCCTTTTTCCAACCCTAATTTGTCAGCAATTTTAGCTACGATATCTGCTTTTGTCATTGTATTATATAAATTTAAGTTTATGTAATTTTTTGAGTGTGCAAATATATAAATTAAAAAAACAATATTTCAACTATAACCGATTAAAATTTAATAACATAAAGATTTATTTTTGCAAACCAATTTATAACAATGAGTTTTAGTAAGACATTAATTACGTGGTATTTAGACAATAAACGGGATTTACCATGGCGGAAAACGAACGATCCTTATCTAATTTGGCTATCAGAAATTATGCTTCAGCAAACACGTGTAGCACAAGGTTTGCCTTATTTTTTAGCTTTTACAGAGGTTTTTCCGTCCGTTTTTGATTTGGCTAAAGCCGAAGAAGAAAAAGTACTAAAATTATGGCAAGGGTTAGGCTATTACTCGAGAGCAAGAAATTTACATACTACTGCAAAACATATTTCTGAAGAATTACACGGAAAATTCCCCAACAATTACAAAGATCTATTAAAATTAAAAGGAATTGGGGAGTATACAGCCGCTGCAATAGCTTCTTTTTCATTTCAAGAATGTGTTCCTGTGGTAGATGGAAACGTTTACAGAGTGTTGTCAAGATATTTTGATATCGAGACTGATATTGCTTCAAGCGGAGCGAAAAAAGAATTCACCCAATTAGCATCTGAATTGATTGACAGTAAAAATCCAGCCCTGTTTAACCAAGCTATAATGGAATTTGGCGCTTTACAATGTGTTCCTAAAAGTCCAAACTGCAATTTATGCCCACTAAATAATTCATGCTTGGCACTAGCAAAAAAGAAAGTCAATCAACTTCCAGTAAAACTTAAAAAGCAAAAAATCACAAACCGATTCTTTAATTATATTTTAGCAATAGACAATCGAAACCAAGCAATTGTCAACAAAAGAACTCAAAAAGGGATTTGGCATAACTTATATGAATTCCCTTTAATCGAAACTGAAGAAAAAGAGAAAGAAGAAATCATAGAACAAAAAATAAACTTACTTTTTGACGACATAAACTCTATAACCTTATTAAAGAGTGAATCAGTAATTCACAAACTATCACATCAACATTTACATATAACTTTCTGGAAAGTGAACACAAACACAACTTTCGAATATGGATTAGATTACGATAACCTAAGAAAATATCCATTCCCAATAGTACTTCACAATTTTCTAGATAATAATAAATACTGATTTTTTGTGTATATTTGATGTTCACAAATAATATAAGCCATGAATGGTACATTAAACAAAGTAATCCTAATAGGTCATTTGGGAGATGAAGTAAAGATGCATTATTTTGAAGGTGGAAATTGCATAGGAAGGTTTCCATTAGCTACCAATGACATCTATATAAATAAGACAACTGGAGAAAAAATCACTTCGACCGAATGGCACAACGTTGTGGTTCGTAATAAGGCTGCAGAAATTTGCGAAAAATACCTTTCAAAGGGTGATAAAATTTATGTTGAAGGACGTATAAAGTCTCGTCAATGGCAAGCCGAAGACGGAACAACAAAATACACTACAGAAATTCAGGTAACCGAATTCACTTTTTTAAACACCAAAAAGGATTCTGAAATGTTAAAATCTCAATCTGACACTCCAAAAAGCACTAATTTTGACAATCCTATCGAAAACGATTTACCCTTTTAATAAATTACCAATGTCAAAAAGATATTTGAGCTTTATCCTTTTTTGCGGATTATGTCTGAGCATAGTAAGTTGTAAAGATGAAGTATTACCAAAACCAAAAGCTTATTTAAGTTTAAACTACCCAGCACCCAAATACAAAAAGTTTGATAAAACCTGTGGTTTTTCATTTAATTACAATACGTTGGGAAAGGTAATAGATCAAGGCAACTGTAATTTTCACATAGACTACCCCAAACTAAAAGCGACGGTTTACTTAAACTACAAACCAGTTAACAAAAACATTGATGCACTTTTACGTGATGCTCAAAAACTAACTTACGAGCATGTAATTAAAGCCGATGGAATTGTAGAACAACCTTATGTAAACGACAAAAAGAAAGCTTACGGAATGTTTTATGAAGTAGGCGGAAATGCTGCCTCACAATCTCAATTTTATTTAACAGACAGTACAAAACATTTTTTAGCAGGATCTGTATATTTTTATGCAAGACCTAATTTTGATTCGGTTTTACCTGCTGCACATTACATTAAAAACGACTTACGAATGCTAATGGAATCATTAGAATGGAAATAAAAAAAGCTCCGATTGTAACAATCGGAGCTTTTTTTTCTGAAAATATTAATTACAATGTTCCTTCTGCTTTTACAGTCGATGAACAAGATTTTTTAGAAGCACAACATCCCGCTTTTTTCTCAGTTGTAGCACAAGCTTCAGTTTTTGAAGTTTCTTTACTAGTCTCCTTCTTTTTCTTTTTAGGATCTCCGTAATTCATTGCTTTATCCGCACTATTTTTTACGTTAGATACTTTATATGTTTTGCCATCCGCAACAGCCTCAACAGTTTCAACTAATTTCTCTGGAGTTTGAACTGCTGCATCATATTCTACAGTTGCAGTCTTTTTTTCGAAATCTACAGTAGCTTTTTGAACGCCGTCTAAACCTGCCAACTTATTTTCGATTGTTTTAGCACAACCCATTGCACAAGTCATTCCTTCAATATTGAAAGTAGTTGTTTCAGCCTTTGCTACAGTTTTAGAATCAGATTTTGTAGTAGTTTCTGTTTGAGCATTAACATCAGCAACAGGGGTAGTTTCTGTTTTCTTACAGCTCACAAAAGTAATTCCTGCTAAAGCAAGTCCTAAAATTGATAGTTTAATATTTTTCATAATTTCCTTTTTGATAATTGAATAAAACAAAAGTATAGATTTTGGCAATTCATATACAAACAATAACATAATTTTGGCAAATCAAAATCTCTTTATGCTATCTAAAAACAACAAATGGTTCTTATTAATATTACTCTCTTTAATTTGGGGAAGTTCATTCATATTGATAAAACGTGGTTTAGTAGGTCTAAATCCTTTTCATTTAGGCGCTTTGCGAATAATATTTGCCTGTCTTTTTATGCTAATTGTAGGATTTAAAAGCATCCTTAAAATCCCTTTAACCAAATGGAAATATGTTGCCATCACTTCATTATTTGGAAATGGACTACCTGTGTTTTTATTTGCTTATGCACAAACTGGCATAAAAAGTTCTGTTAGTGGTATTTTAAATTCATTAACTCCATTATATACTTTGTTAATTGGTGTTTTAGCTTTTGGGTTAGGCTTTGTACGAAATCAAGTTTTTGGAGTAGCTTTAGGATTGACAGGTTGCTTATTTTTAGTTTTCTTCGGGAAATCGGCTACAGGTGAAACCAATTACTTTTGTGCATTTTTGGTAGTAATTGCAACCATGTGTTATGCCTTGAATGTGAATTTGATAAAAAAGTATTTGTCGGATGTTAGCCCGTTAGCAATAACGACAGGAAATTTCCTAACACTTTTAATCCCTGCGGTAATTATACTATTTGCGAATGGTTATGCAGATGTGATGACGCAACCTGAAGTTATTCATTCGACATTATTTATTATGATTTTAGGAATGATTGGAACAGGAATTGCCAACATTTTATATTATCAGCTAATACAAATCACCTCTCCTCTATTTGCTTCTTCGGTTACATATTTTATTCCAATAGTTGCCATGAGTTGGGGAATGCTGGACGAAGAAAGTTTAAACTTCATGCAAATTGTTGGAGCAGGTGTAATTTTAAGTGGTGTATACTTGGCTAGTAAAAAATAAAAGAGCAGGAAAATCCCGCTCTTTTATTAATAATATATTGTTTTAATCAATTGCTTTAATGACTGCTTTTTCTGCTTCTTTTCTAGATCCATCAAATCCATCAACTCCAGAAACCGTAGTATATTTTAACACATATTTCTTTCCAGGATTAATTCTGTTATAAACACTTTGGCACATTAAAGTCGCTTCGTGGAAACCACATAAAATCAACTTTAACTTTCCAGGATAGGTATTCACATCACCTATTGCATAAATACCATCAATGTTAGTCTGATAATCTAAGGCGTTATTAACTTTAATAGCATTTTTCTCGATTTCTAATCCCCAGTTGGCAATAGGACCTAATTTAGGAGTAAGACCGAATAGCGGAATAAAATAATCACAAACCACATTTGTTCGAGCTTTACCTACTTGAATATCTACCGCTGTTATACGTTCTGAACCATTGAAACCAATAACTTCTGCTTCTGTTATTAATTTAATCTTACCTTGCTGCTTCAATTCCTGAACTTTTTCAACTGAATCTAAAGCACCACGGAATTCATTTCTTCTATGAACCAAAGTTACTTCTGAAGCTACATTTGACAAGAAAACAGTCCAATCTAGTGCCGAATCACCACCACCAGAAATTACAATTTTTTTACCACGGAATTTTTCTGGATCTTTTACAAAATATTCTACTCCGCGATCTTCTTGTTCATAAAACTCAATATCTTTCAAAATAGGTTTTCTTGGCTCGAAAATCCCCAATCCACCTGCAATCGCTACCGCTTTTGCATGGTGCTCTGTACCTTTATTTGTGGTAACAATAAAAGTTCCGTCTTCTAATTTTTGAATTTTTTCGGCAACCTCATTTAAAGTAAAGCCAGGTTGGAACTGCTTGATTTGTTCCATTAAATTATCTACTAATTCCCCCGCATTTACTGATGGATATCCTGGAATATCAAAGATGGGTTTTTTAGGGTACAATTCGGTTAACTGACCACCTGGTTGTGGCAAACCGTCAATTAAATGACATTTTAATTTTAAAAGTCCTGCTTCAAAAACAGCAAAAAGTCCCGTAGGCCCTGCGCCTATAATAAGTATATCGGTTTCAATCATTTTTTTTAATTTAAAGTTCAAAGCTCAAAGTTCTTTAAACTATATCACTTATTTTATGACTAATGTCAGTTTTGCTTGAGGGATTGTAGCAACATCCTTTTTTATTGGTCATTTCGCACTTCGACAAGCTCAGTGAACAATCAATGACCAAATAAAAGATATAGCGAAAAGCCCGACCCGAAGGGTCACGCCCATCCTTCGACACTCTTAGGATACATTAAGCAACATTTACCACGGTTTCGATTTGTGGTGCGTATTTTTTTATGGTAGTTTCTACACCTGCTTTAAGAGTACTTATACTTAAGCTACAGCTAGTACATGCACCTTCCAAACGAACTTTAACATGCTTATCATCTTCAATTCCTACAAGGGTAATATCACCACCATCGGAATTTAAAAACGGACGGATTTCGTCTAGAGCTTTTAAAATGTTTTGTTCTAATTCTTGATTTGTCATCATTTTAAGTTTACAGTTTACAGCTTACAGTTGTCAGATTTATTATTTGTGCAACTGTACTCAAAACTCTATTTTTTAACAGCCGAACAACCAGCCATTGTTGTGATTTTTATAGCTTCTGTTGGAGGAAGGCTTTCGTTACGACTTACTACTTCCTGAACAGTGTTTCTTGCAATTTCTTCAAATACTTTCTCTAATGGAGATGCTGTTTGTAATGCAGCTGGACGACCATAATCACCCGCTTCGCGAATACTTTGCACCAACGGCACTTCTCCTAAGAAAGGCACTTGTAAATCTTCAGCAAGATTTTTAGCTCCTTCTTTACCAAAGATGTAATATTTGTTATTTGGCAATTCTTCAGGTGTGAAGTAAGCCATGTTTTCCACAATTCCTAAAACAGGAACATTTATACTATCTGACAAAAACATCGACACTCCTTTTTTAGCATCGGCCAAGGCAACTGCTTGTGGTGTACTTACCACAACCGCTCCTGTGATAGGTAACGACTGCATGATTGACAAGTGAATGTCACCTGTTCCTGGAGGCAAATCAATTAATAAGAAATCTAAATCACCCCAAGCGGCATCAAAAATCATTTGGTTTAATGCTTTAGCAGCCATAGGTCCACGCCAAATCACGGCTTGACTTGGTGCTGTAAAAAACCCAATTGAAAGCAATTTGATTTCATAACTTTCGATAGGTTTCATTTTTGATTTTCCGTAAACTTCGATTGAAATAGGTTTTTCGTTTTCAACGTCAAACATGATTGGCATTGAAGGTCCGTAAATATCTGCATCAAGTACTCCAACTTTGAAACCCATTTTACCTAAAGTCACAGCTAAATTTGCTGTTACAGTAGATTTTCCTACTCCTCCTTTTCCTGAAGCTACTGCAATAATGTTTGAAATTCCAGGAATTGCTTTCCCTTTAATCTCATTTGTTTTTTCAGGAACTTCAACTTTGATATTTACTTTTACTGTAATCTCTGGAGAAAATGTTTCGTGAATTAACTTACGAATATCATCTTCTGCGCGTTTTTTAATATGCATTGCGGGAGTTGTTAACGCTAAATCAACGACAACCTCATCGCCAAAAGTTATCACATTGGTTACTGCGCCACTTTCGACCATATTTTTCCCTTCTCCTGCAATAGAAATATTCTCTAATGCTTTAAGGATTTCTTTTCTATCTAATTTCATACTCAAAAGACAGTTTATATTTATTTAAACTGATTTTAGATTGCAAAGATAGTGAAGAAGTTACAAAGTGACAAAGCAAGAAAGCTCCAAAGTTTTTATAATGTTATAAGAAGAGATTATACTTGAATTTCAGGTTGCCAAAAATATTTCTCAAAATCAACAATTTGGTTATCAACAACCTCAACACCTTCACTTTCCAATAATTGCTGCATTAAACTTGTTCCGTCGAAATGATGCTTACCAGTAAGTACCCCATTACGATTGACTACACGGTGTGCGGGCACATCATCCATATTATGAGAAGCATTCATTGCCCAACCTACCATTCTTGCAGATCGTGCAGTCCCTAAAGCCTTTGCAATAGCGCCATAAGAGGTAACTCTACCTTCCGGAATTTGTCGGGCAATTGCATAAACTCTTTCAAAGAAATTATCATTATCGGGATTGTCTTTTGCCAAAACAACTAGTTTTAAAATTTATAGTAGTACTTAAGGATATTGTATAACGTTAACACCGAAACAACACCTGTTATTGTCCCCATGATAATGTTCATATTTTTCAACAAATAAACCGCCTTAGATTCTATTTTTTTAAAATAAGCTATATAGGCATAAAAAACTGTAAAACTCCCCAAAACCACTCCAATAACAAAAGAACATCCCGAAGGAATATCAAATGTAAAATACCCATAAGAAGCAAGGGTTATACTGGCAAAAACATAATATGGTATGGGGAAAAAATTAATAGCAGAAATAAGCATTCCAAGGAAAAATCGGCTTTTTTTACTCTTAATCTGCAATTCATCGTTTAGCTTGACTTTAGGAGTCTTAGCTATAAAAATAAAATAAATGGTAAGGATTGCAAAAATACCAAAACCAATTTCACGCAACAAAACAACCACCTCTTTATGACCTCCAATATATTGAGCGAAGGTTACAGCAACTAATGTTTGTACAAGAACCACAATTGAGGCTCCAAGTGTAAACATCATGGCTCTAGATTTACCGTCTTGGAGGCTAATTCTGGCTGCGGTCATATTAATAATTCCCGGAGGAGCAACTCCCACAAGCGCAGTCAAAAACCCAAAAAACAACGGCAAAATTAGAGCCATGTAAATGCTATTTTATTTTAAATCGAATATACGTAATTGCCTTGTTAACTTCCAAATATTGTTTTTCATAAAACGTTTGAATATCGGTTACTTCTTTTGGCGACCCTTCATTTTTATAAACATTGTGATTTGCATATTCAACCTCATGCCCTTCTCCATGCAGTAATCCAAGAGTGTAACCGTGCATAAATTCAGAATCTGTTTTTAAATTCATTACACCGTTAGGTTTCAGAATTCTTTTATACAATTTCAAAAATTCTGAATTGGTCATTCTGTGTTTGGTTCGCTTATATTTTATTTGTGGATCTGGGAATGTAATCCAAATTTCATCCACCTCATTTTCTGCAAAAATATGTTCTATTAACTCAATTTGAGTTCTAACAAAAGCCACATGATCCATTCCATTTTCAACTGATGTTTTTGCACCACGCCAAAAGCGTGCTCCTTTAACATCAATACCAATGTAGTTTTTATCTAAATTTCTTTCTGCTAAACCAATAGTATATTCACCCTTTCCACAACCAAGTTCCAAAATAATGGGATGATCATTTTTGAAAAAATCTTTATTCCACTTTCCTTTCAAAGGAAAATTCCCTGAAACTACTTCTTCTCTTGTTGGTTGAAAAACATTGCTAAACGTTTCGTTTTCCTTAAACCTCTTTAATTTATTCTTACTTCCCACAACTAAACTTAAAATTTTGGTAAAATTAAGGAAATATACCGCAATGAAAATACATTTATCTTTACATTTAATGTAATTTATCGCATATCAGTAAACTTTGGAGAATACATCAAAAAAAATTTTGGTAGCCCCATTAAACTGGGGATTAGGTCACGCCACTCGTTGTATACCTATTATAAAAGCACTAGAAACTCATCATTTTACACCAATAATCGCTTCAGACGGTGTTGCTTTAGATTTATTACGAAAGGAATTTCCGCATATTCAAACTGTCGAATTGCCTTCTTACAACATTGAGTATCCAAAAAACGGCCAATTCTTTAAACTAAAACTATTGGCAAACAGTCCTAAAATGATTGAAGCCATTTTAGAAGAAAAAAAGCTGATAAAAAAAATATGCAAGGAACATAACATTGATGGAATCATCTCTGACAACAGGTTAGGTGTGCGTTATAAAAAAGTACCTTCGGTATTTATTACCCATCAACTTAATGTAATGACTGGAAATACAACTTGGTTAACCAGTAAAATGCATCAATACATTATTAGTAAGTTTGATCAATGTTGGGTTCCTGACGTTGACTCTACTCCAAACCTGACTGGAAAACTTGGTCACTTAGACACAAAACACAATGGGATAAAATACATTGGACCACTGAGTCGTTTGCATAAAAAACAATTAAATAAAAAATATGATTTAATGGTTATTCTTTCAGGACCGGAACCTCAAAGAACAATGTTAGAAGAAAAATTAAGTCTTGAACTGCAAACTTATAAAGGATCAATTTTATTTGTAAAAGGAAAAATTCAACCTCAACAAATCGTTGAAGAGAAAGAACAATTCACTTTTTACAATTATATGAATTCTGCAGAACTAGAAAAGGCTTTTAATGAAAGTGAAATTATATTGTGTCGATCAGGTTATACTACAGTTATGGACTTAGCTCAGCTTGGAAAGAAAGCCTTTTTTATCCCAACACCAGGTCAATACGAGCAAGAGTATTTAGCTAAAAAGTACAAAAAAGAAGGATTGGTTCCTTATTGCAAACAAGATGATTTTAAAACAGAAAAATTACTTGAAATAGATTTATATAAAGGTTTAAAAGATTTCAAGACCAATGTTAGTTGGAAGAATCTTTTTCAACTTTTTCGAGAGTAAAAGAAAATTCAGAGCCTTTACCAAATTTACTTTCAACGTAAATTTTTTCATCGTGGGCTTCTATAATATGTTTCACAATTGACAAACCAAGTCCTGAACCACCTTCGGCACGAGCACCACTTTTGTCAACTCGGAAAAATCGTTCAAACAAACGAGGTATGTTATGTTTCTCAATCCCTTCCCCATTATCAGTAATTCTAACAATGACTTTATTATTTGTTAGATCTTCAATACCAATTTCGGTAGAACCTCCTTCTTTACCGTATTTTATAGAGTTCATTACTAAATTCATCATTACTTGCTGAATTTTATCGTAATCACCTAAAACAAAAATTGGTCTGTAATATTTAGAATCAAAACTAAGTGAGATGTCTTTTTTATTAGCCTGCATTTCTAATAAATCCATAACATTTTGAGATAATTCAACAATGTCAAACTCAACCAATTCTAAACTTTCATCTCCCATTTCTAGTTTACCAATCATGTCTAGATCTTCAACTATATATACAAGTCGTTCAACTCCTTTTTCGGCTCTTTCAAGATATTTTTTTCTCAATACTTTATCTTTATGTGCCCCATCTAATAATGTTGAAATATAACCTTGCACAGTAAACAAAGGGGTTTTTAGTTCGTGAGATACATTCCCTAAAAACTCGCGACGATATTCTTCTCGGTCTTTGAGCATTTCAATCTCCAATTTTTTATCGGTAGCAAACTTTTTAACCTGCTTGGTTAACGTTGCCATATCTGTAGTAATAGATTGATTTCTGAATTCGGAAGAATCTAAAAACGAGATATCGTCGTATATTTTTTTTACTCGTCTATAAATAAATCGTTCCACTCTATATTGTAAAACGAAAAACGAAAAAACAAAAATTGAAACTCCAAAAGCTAAACTGAAAAACCAGTTGATTTCGAAGAAAAAATAACTTAAAATAGATATAAATCCAACAGAAAACAATGAAATATATAATGCAGATTTTACAGCAAACTTATATGTTTTCTTAAAACTTATACTCATTAAAATTCAAATTTATAACCTACTCCTTTGATGGTTTTAAATAACTCTTCTCCTATTTTTTCACGTAGTTTTCTAATATGAACATCGATAGTTCTACCTCCAACCACAACTTCATTACCCCATACTTTATCAAGAATTTCTTCTCTTTTAAATACTTTCCCAGGTTTTGAAGCTAATAAATAGAACAATTCAAATTCTTTTCTGGGTAAAATTATTTCTTCACCATCTTTATGAATTTTATATTCCTCTCTATTTATTTCAATTCCTCCAACGTTAAGATTTTCAGACGAACTTTGTTCTTCTTTCAATCTTCTTAATAATGCTTTTACTTTACTTACTAATACTTTTGGCTTTATTGGTTTAGAAATATAATCGTCTGCACCTGCATCAAATCCTGCTACTAATGAATAATCTTCATTTCTAGCTGTTAAAAAAGTAATTATTGTTTGACTTAATTCAGGTATTTTTCTAATATTTTCACAAGCTTCCATTCCATCCATTTCAGGCATCATTACGTCCATTATTATAAGATGTGGGTGATGCTTTTTTGCTTTTTCTACGGCTTTTTTGCCATTTTCTGCTGTAAAGATTTGGTATCCTTCCTGAGATAAATTGTAGCCAACAATTTCTAGAATATCGGCTTCGTCATCAACTAACAAGATCTTAATATCTTTCTTCTTCATACGAGGTATTGTCTGGTTTTTGCGTCGTAAAAGTATATATAAAATAAGTGATTTTTTTAAAGTTACACAAATTTAATATGATAACAATTACCTAACATAATAAAAACCAAAAGGTAACTTGTAACTAACACAGACTTTACATTTCCCTTATTCCTTTGCACAAAATTAAAACACACAACAAATGAGAACCAGATTAACCATTTTATTCTTATTATTCTCTTTAATAACATTTGCCCAAAAAACTTCTGTTTCGGGAATTGTTTCAGATAAAGATTTAAAAGGAGAACCTCTTCCTTTTGCCAACATAAGTATAAAAGGAACTACACTAGGAGCATCAACTGATATTGACGGTAAATATGCAATCGAAGTAACTCCAGGAACACATACTATAGTATTCAGCTTTTTAGGATACGAATCTAAAGAAATTACCTTCACAGTAAACGAAGGTGAAAACAAAGTAGTCAACCAAATATTAGGCTCAGGAAGTGTAACTATGGAAGACGTTTTGGTTAAAGCAACTGTAAGTCGTGAAAAAGAAACAGCTTTATTACTAGAACAAAAAAAAGCTGTTGAAATTAAACAAAGTATAGGTGCACAAGAAATGTCACGTAAAGGAGTAAGTGATGTTGAAGAAGGATTAACAAAAATTACAGGTATTTCTAAAGTTGACGGACGTGGATTATTTGTTCGCGGACTAGAAGACAGATATAACAACCTTTTGATTAATGGTCTTGCAGTTCCATCAAACAATCCATTTAAAAAAATTATCCCACTTGATATTTTCAGTACTGACATTGTAAGCATTATTGAAACATATAAAACTTTCAACACTAATATTTATGGTGATTTTGCTGGAGGAACTTTTAACATTTTAACTGCAAATCCAACAAAAGGACAAACTAAAATTAGTTTTGGTGCTGGATATACTACAGGAAACAACTTAAATGACTTTTTGATTTCTAAAGACGCAACTTCAACAGGAGACTTCTTCGGTTTTTCTGGAAATGAAAGAAATATTCCAACTGTAGTAGGAAGCAAGCCTGCAAATTATGAATTAAGACCAAGTGAAGCATTAACTGGATTTGGCTCTGGTTTTGATGTTAAAAAAGATAAATCTCCACTAAACACAAGCTTTAGCATTTTAAATTCTGATAAATTTTCAATTGGAGACCATAATACTTTAAGTTATTTACTTTCGGTAAATTTTGACAATAAATACCAAGTTAGAGAGGGAGTTGATCGCTTTTTTAATCCAGGACAAGATAATTACGATAATAATTTAAGAACAACCTCTTATAAATATTTAACTAACTCATCTGCTTTAGCTGTTTTAAACTTTAAAAACAATCGTTTAAATGTTACTTCAAATACTTTTTATTTGAAAACCACACAAAATATGATTCAAGATCAATTGGGATCTACAAATGGCCAGGCTAATATTACAAATTCATTCATAAGACTAAATGAATTACAAGAAACAAGTTACTTAAACACTCAACTTTTTGGAAATTACAAGTTAACTAAAGATGAAAAGCATACAGTTAAAGCTGGTGTTTCTTATTCAACTTCAAACTACGAATTGCCTGATCGTAAATCATTCAAAGGGGCTAAAATTGATGAAGATCACACCTCAATCACATATACTGGAAACAGTTTATTTAGACAATATTTAGACTTTGATGGTAAACATTACTTATCTGGAATGGCAGAATACAGTTGGAAATTTGGAAACGAAGATTTAGAGAAAGCAAATAAATTAACTATTGGTTACAACGGCTATGTTAATCAAATGCAATCTAAATTCAGATTCTTAATTTCTCAAAACATGGCTTCAAATTCTGTCATTTTGAACACTAACGAACCTGACGCAACATTAACTTCGGAATTAGAAAATGGGAACTTTACTTATAAAGAAGGAACAAACGCAACATACAAACCTAAATTATTAGAATTCGTAAACGCTGGATATATTGATGGTGCTTTTAAATTTGGAGAAAGAATCGACTTAAATCTAGGTGCAAGAGTAGAGCAAACAAATCGTGAAACAAAATATAAAGATGCTGGTAGTTTTGATGAACCATACAAGAAAGACAAATTAGACAAAATCAATTTTTTACCTTCTCTTAACGCAAAGTACAAACTAAATGACAACTCAAATGTACGTTTCGCAGGGTCAAAAACAATTACAAAACCTGTAATTATGGAATCTTACCCATTAGAATTTGTTAACCCAGACGGCACAATAGAAAATGGTAATCGAAAAGCAAAAAATAGTGACAATTATAATTTTGATTTAAAATATGAGTGGTTCCCATCATCAAAAGAGATGGTTACTATTACAGGATTCTCAAAATTTATTCAGAATCCAATTGAAAGGTTATTCTCTCCATCTGCTGGAAGTGGTGGTCAAATCATTACTTATAATAACTCTAAAAAAGCTACTCTTTATGGAGCTGAATTAGAATTCTTGGTACAATTAGAAAGAATATCGAGTGTATTATCTAATTTCTCTTTTGGAATGAACACTTCATTAATGTATTCTAAAGTAGAAATCGAAAAAGTTAAGGATGGTTTACAAAGTCCAGAAACTATTGCTGTAGATTCTAATCCTTCAAGAAAATTACAAGGTGCTTCACCATGGATTATTAACGCTGATTTAAAATACGAATCTGAATTCAGTAAAGACTGGAAAAACACAATGACTTTAGTTTTCAACGCATACAGCAAACGCATCTATGCTGTTGGTACAAATAAACTTGACAACTACTATGAAATGCCTTTTAATAAACTAGATTTTATATGGGGAAATAAAATATCTGACAAATGGGATATCAAACTTTCTGCAGAAAACATTTTAAATCCAACCTATAAAATCCAAATGGGTGATAAAAGCAGAATCCAAATTTCTGAAAGCGATTTAACGGTGAAATCATACAAAAAAGGAGTTGGTTTTTCTGCCAATTTATCTTATACTTTCTAAGAAAATCACTTAACGATTTATAAACACAAACTTATCAAAAACCTTACTATTTGATAACCATTTGGTTAGAATAGTAAGGTTTTTAAAATTTAGCTTTGTCTCACAAATAACACGAAAACTTATAATCATGAAAAAATTAGCATTTTGCCTAGCTATAATGGCAACAATCTTCACAGGATGTTCTAACGATGACGACGAAGATGGATCAGGAGCAAAAACTCCTGCTGTTGGAGAAATAACAGGTAATATATCTTCAAATGTAACTTATGCTTATGGAAACTACACTCTGAAAGGAATGGTAAAAATCCAAAGCGGCGTAACAGTAACTTTTGAACCTGGATGTACAATTACTGCAGATAAGTCTACAGGTGAAAACGGTTTAATTGTATTAAACGGAGGAAAGTTAATTGCTAATGGTACAGCAGCTGAACCAATTGTATTTACAGAAAAATCTAAAGTACCAGGATCATGGGCAGGAATCATTATGTATGGAGATGCTCCTATTGTGAATTCTGCATCTAATCCTGCTCCACAAACAGCGACGTCTGAAGATGGAACTGGATCAATTTATGGTGGTTCTAATGCTACTCACAATGGTGGTTCATTAAAATATGTTCGTGTTGAGTATGCAGGACAAGTAATTACTACAAACAGTAAAGAACATAACGGATTTTCTTTTTACTCAGTAGGTTCTGGAACAGTTTTAGAAAATTTAGTATCATACATGGGTAATGATGATGGTTTCGAATTTTACGGAGGAACTGTAAGCGCTAAAAACTTAATTTCTTACGGAAATAAAGATGATTCTTTTGACTGGCAAGATGGCTGGAGAGGTCAAGACAACACAAACTGGTATGCTTACCAAGTAGGAACAGGGAATTATGGTATGGAAATTGAATCAAAAAGTGTTGATAATAACTTTTGGCCCAAAATTGTAGGCATCACTTTAAAAAGAGCTGCTGGTACAGTAACAGAGGCCCAAAGTGAAATCCAATTGGACGCAATCCAATTTAAAAAAGAAGGTAATGGAGATTACAGCAATATTGTTATCGATGGATACAAAAATCAAACTGGATCAACTCCATGGAATGGTGGTGCAATTCAAGTATTAGACAAAACCACATATGACCACCAAGTGGCTGGAGGAAAAATCAAACTTACAAATGTTAAAGTTACAAATACTGATAATGATTTTATCTCGGGAGCTGCAACATTCACATTATCATCATCAAGTTTTAACCCAACTTCAAACTGGAACAAAACAACTACTGCCACTGGAGCATCTTTAGTTAGTGGTAATTGGTCAACAGTAAATGGTGTTAACTTAATACAATAACAATATTGTTAAATAAATACAAAAAATGTCTCAAGTTCTCTTGAGACATTTTTTTTGGTATTAAATTTGAAAATAATTTATTATCTTTACTAGAATAAAGAAATCAATGAAGAAAAAATACTTTTATATTACATCCTTGTTATTCCTATTTTCTTTGAGCGTTAATGCTCAAGAGGGTAAGGATTCTGCATTGACTTCTAAATTCCAAGAACAACCTTTCGAAAATTTAAACATCTACCCTAATCCCACGGGAGGTGATCGTGTTTATATTTCATCAAAATCTTTAGCACCAAAAGAAATTGAAATTTTTGATGTACTGGGCAAAAAAGTAATGCAAGTTACCATAAACTCAAAAGAGTTAAATGTTTCTTCATTATCCTCAGGCGTTTACATTATCAAGATAAAAGAAGGTGATTTGCGTGCTACCCGAAAATTAATTATCAAGTAATTAAACATAAATTTTAATAATTTATTTACATTATTTCTTTCTCAACAAAGAAATTACTTGTTATATTTGTTATCCAATTTAAATAAAAAACAATGAAAAAAATTTACTTTATAGGAGCTTTATTAGCTACAGTAATGTCATTTGGGCAAACATTTTCTTTTACAGAAACAGGAGCGTTATCAGCAAATGGATGGACAACTCACAGCGGAACAGCTGGACAACAAACAATACTAACAAGCGCAAGTGATTCAGGAAATAGTCTATATAAAGCTGGTCTAGCAGTTTCAACAGGAAACAGAACAGCCATTGTGGCAGGGAACTCAGAAGATGTTAATAAAGCAATAACAGCCCCAATAACATCAGGTTCTGTATATTATTCAGTATTAGTAAAAGTTGACCCTACGGCATTAAATTTAAACAGTTCTACAGGAGACTATTCAATTGCAGTAACTAATAATGCAACTGCATCTACTACAACTTTCCAAGCAAGGATTTACATGAAACAAGGAACTGCTGGAGGTTTCCTTGTAGGCGCTTTAAACAACAGTGGAGGAACTGCAAACCCTACATACGCTACAACTGAATTAGCTGCAAATACAACTCATTTGTTAGTTATGAAATATGATTTAGCTACAAACACAGCTAGCTTATTCATAAATCCAACTCCAGGATCTGCTGAACCAGCTCCATCTTCAACTAATGCAACTGGAACAACAGCAGCACCAACTCAAATTGCAGGCTTTGTAATACGTCAAGGAGGCAATGCAACCGCAGGAACTGGTAATGTCGAAATAGATGAAATACGTGTTGGACAAACATGGGCTTCTGTAACTCCTTCAAATTTAAGTGTTGCTCAAAATAACATTACTGGTTTAAAAGTATATCCTAATCCAGCTAAAAACACATTGTATGTAACTTCAGACAGTTTCACTGCTAAAGAAGTACAATTATATGATGTTTTAGGAAAATCTGTTTTAAACACTAAAACTGTAAACAATACAGTAAACATTTCATCTTTAAGCAAAGGTGTTTATGTAGTAAAAATTACTGAAGAAGGAAAAACTGCAACAAGAAAGATTGTTGTTGAATAAATTCTTTCTAAGAGAATTATATTATAAAAGCCCTAACCAAAATTGGTTAGGGCTTTTAATTTTAAGTTTTTCAACTATTTTTTTTACAGTTTATCTATGAGATGGAAGAATAGTCAAATTTTATATTTATTTTGCCACAACTGAAAATGAACCAACTTAAAATTGGTTATTCAAAAATCAAAATTTAGCATTCTTTAGATTGTTATAGCATGATTCCTACAAAAAACAATTTTATTGTTGTTATTCAGTAAATTAATTAAAAATAAAATATTATCCTTAACTGATTTTAATATATTTGTTTAAAGTCAAAAAAATGAAAATAAAACTATGAAAACTATTTATTTTTTATTGCTTCTAAGTTTAACTGGTTGTGCAAATGAAATAATGAAAAACAACCTTACTGTTAATGATGCAAATGAAAATTCTAAAAATGAATCTGAGTTAGTAGAAGAAAACACGAAAGCTACTAATATTCATGGGTTAAAAGTTATGACTAGACATTCTCAAAAATTTGGCAATCAAGTTTATGTTATTTCAGACTCATACTCTGAGAAAAATGTTTCTTTTTATGACGACGAGGGGAAAAAAGTATATTCTAAAAAAACAGTAGGAACACCTATAAATTTATCAAAGTTAAAAAGAGGAATATATACTATGGAAATTGTTGAAGGCGATAAAACTGATATCAAAGAAATAACTATAGAATAAGAAATTAACTTCACTTTATATTAAGCCTTACACTTGTAAGGCTTTTTTTATTGTCTAATTACAAACTAAAAATATCACCAAAATTAGTTAGACAGCATTTGGACAAAACTACACTAAATCACAATCAATATACAGTTTATCGGAAAAAAGAATAGAATATCGAAAAAATTAAGACAAGAAAGTAATTCGCAATAGTTTTGACTCAGAAATAAATAACAAACTAAGTCATGAAAAATCTTTTAGCTTTATTAATAACATTACAATCATTAATCTCTTTTGCTGCAAACAGCACAGAGCCAACATCAATCAATCCAGTTAACCAAACTATTGTTGATACAATTCCTTCAAAAAAAGATGATATCAAAAAAGGAATTGCCGGATTAAATATTGTTAATCAAGATTCAAAAAAATTTGGCAAACTTGCATACATTGTTTCAGATAACTATGTAGAAAAAAAGGTAATTATTTATAACAATCACAATCAAGAAGTATTCTCTACAACTACAGTAGGAGATCCAATTTTCTTAAGAAATTTTGAGAAAGGAATTTACAAAATAAAAGTAGTTGAAGGTGAAAAAGAACAAACACTAAGCTATAATATTGACTAACCGAAAAGTCCTGCTTTTGCAGGACTTTTTTTTTAACTACTTTTGAAATATGTTTTCAACTTCCGACATATTTCAAATTGGTTCGAAAAAAGAATTTGAGAAAATCACCTTAAAGGTTTTCCGATTTCAATATGACAATAATCTCGTCTACCAACAATTTTGTCAATTGCTAAGAAAAGACAAGACCAATGTCAAACGCATTGAAGACATCCCCTTTTTACCCATACAATTTTTCAAGAGTCATGATGTTTTAAGTTCATCCGATGCTATTCAAACTACCTTTACCAGTAGCGGCACAACTGGCATGAGCACTAGCAAACACCATGTTACTGATTTAGAGTTCTACGAAGAAAGCTATCGCTTAGGTTTTAGGCAATTTTATGGCAATATAGAAGATTATGTGGTTTTAGCCCTTCTTCCGTCTTATTTGGAACGTGAAGGCTCTTCATTAATCTATATGGTGGATGATTTAATTCAACTTTCCAATAATCCTGAAAGCGGATTTTACCTCAACAATTACGATGATTTAATCAAAAAACTAGTCCGACTTGATAATGAAGGTCAGAACATAATTTTAATTGGTGTGACTTATGCTTTATTGGATTTGGTTGAAAAGCAAAAATTCAATCTAAAAAACACTATTATCATGGAAACTGGAGGTATGAAAGGACGCCGCAAAGAAATCATTCGAGAAGAACTACACGAAATACTTTGTAACGGATTTGGCGTTTCTGAAATCCATTCGGAATATGGCATGACTGAATTACTTTCACAAGCTTATTCGCTTGGAAATGGCGTGTTTGAATGCCCTTCTTGGATGCAAATATTAGTGCGCGATCCCGAAGATGCTTTAACGTATGTAAAAGAAGGAAAAACAGGCGGAATTAACGTAATCGATTTAGCCAATATCAACTCTTGTTCGTTTATTGCTACACAAGATTTAGGAAAAATAACTGGAAATAATTCGTTTGAAGTATTGGGAAGATTTGACAATTCTGATATTCGTGGTTGTAATTTGATGGTACTCTAGATTGTTAGACTTCTTAGAACATTAGACAATTTAGAAAAAATATATAAAAATAAAAAGAGTCTCTGTTTCCAGAAACTCTTATAATGATAGAACTTTCTAAAAAGCCTATTTTAACTTTTAGTAAACAAAAAGCTTTGTCCACCCATATTTAAAGTAAATTCATTTTTTGCTTCGTTAAACTTCACTTCAACGCCAGCCTGTTCTGAAACAAATTTATTTTCTCCTGCCGATTCAAATTGTAAAGAACCTTGATTATTATCTGGAGTTCCTACAAGCATTCCATCTTCATCAGTAAAACTAATCTTTACAGGAATTTGTTTACTTGAAAATTTACCTACATAAGCAGCAAGTGAAGGAACCACTTCCAATTCACCCTTACCCGCTTCCCAAACATTATTGGATGGATTTACATCGGGGAAAGCGTGATCAGGATCTAAGGTAATTGTTGCAATTTCTTCTTTTGAATCTAACTTAAATTTCCAATCGACATTTCGCTGCCAAATTTCAACAGGCAATTTTACTCTACTTGTCGTACCCGATTTAGTTTTCACTTCCAAAACAACCGGCATAGCCATTTTTTCTAAATTAACGATTGAAACTAGAACCCCATTAGCCGGATTATTTTTCAAATATTTTATTTTAGTTATTCCTTGATCTAATTTCCAATTATTCACAAACCATCCTCGCCAAAACCAATTTAAATCTTCTCCTGAAACATTTTCGATTGTTCTAAAGAAATCATCTGGTGCTGGATGTTTGAAAGCCCAACGTTCTACATACATTTTCAATGCTCTATCAAAACGTTCAGTGCCTAATACCTGTTCCCTTAATATGGTTAATCCAGAAGAAGGCTTTCTGTAGGCCAGAATCCCTAAGTTTTGCTCTTTCATACCGTCAGGTGAGGTCATAATAGGCTCTAAGTCGGAACCTGTTAGGAAATTAGCTCCTTTCTGCATGTCCATTTTTCTCATTTTATATTCCCCATTATTAAAATCATAGGAACTCAACGAGTTAATAAATGTATTCAAGCCTTCATCCATCCAAGCAAACAAACGTTCATTAGACCCCACAATCATAGGAAACCAAGTGTGACCAAATTCATGATCGGTCACTCCCCATAAATCTTCACCAGTTGCTTTCCAATCGCAAAATACTATTCCAGGATATTCCATTCCACCAGCGTTACTCGCCACATTTACAGCGGCTGGATAAGGATATTCAAACCAACGTTTTGAATAATTTTCAATAGATGCTTTTGTGTATTCGGTTGATCTTCCCCAAGCTTCTTGTCCAGCACTTTCTTCTGAATAAGCCGAAATGGCCAATGATTTTTTACCACTAGGCAGATTAATTTTAGCCGCATCAACTATAAATGCCGCGGAAGAAGCCCATGAAACATCACGAGAGTTTTTTATTTTAAAACGCCATGTTAAAGTACCTGTACTTGAGGGCCTTGAATCTGCTTTTAGTACTTCATCTGCAGAACGAATCGTTATAGTTTTATCACTTTGAGCTGCTAATTTCCATCTTTTTTGCTGCTCTACAGTATAGACTTCATTGGCATTAACCAACTCTCCTGAACACACTACAATATGTTTTGAAGGTGCGGTGATGCTTACATCAAAATCCCCATATTCTAAATAAAACTCACCAGCACCTAAATAAGGTAAAGAATTCCAACCTTTTATATCGTCATACACGCACATTCTTGGATACCACTGTGCCATGCTGAATATTTTTCCATTTTTAGTTTCTAAGACCCCCATTCGGTCTGAACCGTAATCAGGTGAAATAAAAGAAAAGTCTATTTTAAGAGCTATTTTTCCGCCATTACCTTGCAATTCTTCTGGCAAAAAAACCTGCATTCTAGTGTCTGTAATTTCAAACTTTACATCTTTTTCTACCGATTTACCATTGTTATTTGAAACTATTTTAACCGATTTTATTTTGTGCCCTCCATCAAAAACCTGCCCTTTATCTCCGTTACGACTTCCCGAAACTGGCACCACACTTTCGCCTCTAGAATCATTTTTAAATAAATTCTGATCAACATTCATCCACAAAAATGAAATTTTATCTGGACTATTGTTGGTATAAGTCAAAACCTCAGTTCCAACAATTTCATTATTTTTTTCATTTATAACGGCCGTTAATTTATAATCAGCTCTATTTTGCCAGTATTTAGCTCCTGGTTGACCGCTTACAGAACGGGTTTCGGTTCCGTTTTTAGTATAAAAACCTGGCGCAAAGGCATCGTGATAACTGTATTTTGATACAGAATTTGCAGGCTGTGATTGAGCCTGCAAATTAGTGGTTCCCATTGACAAAGTCAAAAGGGAAGCCATTATAATACGTTTTTTGTTCATGATTTGATTGATGTTTTTTTAATTGATTATTAAATTTTATTCGTCTAGTTTTTTTGTCATATTGAATCCAATAAACAAAGCTACACCTGCCATTGTAAAAATTGTAGCCGGATACACACCGTTCTCATCTAATGACGTGTAAGCTGTTAATAATAAAGCTGTAAAAGCACCTATTCCTATACCCATTAACAATAACGCCAAATTTAAAAGTATTATTTTATAAAAAGGTGATTTACTTTTTGCTCCGGGCATAAAAATACTGGCGTCTACTCCTTTTTCGATAAGTGCCAAACGTTCTCTGTTTCGAGTTGAAAGGTAAAGATAAAAAACGCCAAAAACTGCTGAGAAAAAACTCATTGGAATTAAAATGTCTGCTAACATAATTGATTGATTTAAAATTAATAATTTAATGATTGTTCATAAGCTATGACGACAAGAGTTCCATTTTGGTTACAAGAAAAAGAAAAATATTTTTTTTAAATAATATTGTAACCAAAATGTGTCTTTTATCGTCTTACTTGTATATGACGCAAATAGAAGATCAGCATTATATCAATTTAGTCCTAAATGGCAACACCAATAGTTTTGCTACTTTAGTAGACCGTTATAAGGATATGGTGTACACGCTTGCGGTCAAAATGCTCAACAATAAAGAAGAAGCCGAAGAAATTGCTCAAGATACATTTATAAAAGTCTTTAATTCTTTATCTAAGTTCAAAGGAGAATCTAAATTTTCAACGTGGGTGTATAAAGTAACTTACAATACTTGTTTAGATGCTTTAAAGAAAAAAAAGAAGATAAACAATGTCTCTTATATAGAAGATTTCAGCGAACATCAAACGAAAGCATTAGAAGGAATTTTAGACAGTATAGATGAAAAGGAACGGAATCAAGCCATACAGCAATGTCTAGAAGAACTCCCTAGTGATGAAGCTTTTTTAGTAACGTTATATTATTTTGATGATCAATCGGTCGAAGAAATTGCCAAAGTAATGAACATAAGTACTGACAATGTCAAAGTAAAATTGTTCCGAACGAGAAAAAAACTGGCCACTATTTTAAAAAGAAGATTAGAACCCGAAATGTTAGATTATTATGAATATGAAAGAAGATAAACATATCGAAGACTTAATTGACCAAATGATGAAAAATCAGACTTTGGAAACACCTTCGTTTGATTTCACCTCAAAAGTGATGGATAGAGTAAGCGTTAGCCAAAAAAACAAAGCTTTCGAATACAAACCGTTGATTTCAAAACAAACTTCTCTTATTGTTTTAAGTATATTAGTAATTTTAATTTCATATGTATTGCAACAAGGAACAACAGGCAATAGTAAATGGTCTATTCCTCTTGATTTTAGCTTTCTATCCAAAAGCAATATATCTGAGATGTTTAGTTTTTCAAAGATTACAACCTACATCGCTGTGCCAGGAACATTAATGCTTTTTGCACAAATAACATTCTTACGAAATCATTTCAATCATAAAAATTAAAACAAAAAAGCCTCTCAAATTGAGAGGCTTTTTTATATCTGATATAGAATTAATATCTGTAGTACTCAGGTTTGAATGGACCTTGAACTTCAACACCAATATAAGCAGCTTGCTCATTGTTTAATGTTTCTAATTCAACTCCTAATTTAGCCAAGTGTAAAGCTGCTACTTTTTCATCTAAATGTTTAGGCAACATGTACACTTCATTTTTATAAGCTGCAGAGTTAGTCCATAACTCGATTTGAGCCAATGTTTGGTTCGTGAAAGAGTTAGACATTACAAATGATGGATGACCTGTAGCACAACCTAAGTTTACTAAACGACCTTCAGCTAAGATGATGATATCTTTTCCGTTTACGTTGTAAATATCAACTTGTGGTTTTACTTCTGTTTTTGTTGAACCATGGTTTTTGTTTAACCAAGCCATGTCGATTTCGTTATCGAAGTGACCAATGTTACAAACGATAGTTTTATCTTTCATTGCTTCGAAATGTCTTCCAACAACGATATCTTTATTCCCTGTTGTAGTGATAACGATATCAGCATTACCAACAACAGTATCTAATTTTTTAACTTCGAAACCGTCCATTGCAGCTTGTAAAGCACAAATTGGATCAATTTCAGTTACAGTTACGATTGAACCAGCACCACGAAAAGAAGCCGCTGTACCTTTACCTACGTCACCGTATCCACAAACCACTACTCTTTTACCAGCTAACATAACATCAGTTGCACGACGAATCGCATCAACTGCTGATTCTTTACATCCGTATTTGTTATCAAATTTAGATTTAGTTACTGAGTCATTTACGTTGATCGCCGGCATGAATAATGTTCCGTTTTTCATTCTTTCGTATAAACGGTGAACACCTGTTGTAGTCTCTTCAGATAATCCTTTGATTCCAGGAATTAATTCAGGGTAACGGTCAAAAACCATGTTCGTTAAATCTCCACCATCATCTAAAATCATGTTCAATGGTTTTCTATCTTCACCAAAGAATAATGTTTGCTCAATACACCAGTCAAATTCTTCTTCATTCAATCCTTTCCAAGCATATACTTGAATTCCTGCAGCAGCAATAGCTGCAGCAGCTTGATCCTGAGTTGAGAAAATATTACAAGAAGACCAAGTTACCTCAGCTCCTAAAGCAATTAACGTTTCAATTAAAACTGCCGTTTGAATGGTCATGTGTAAACATCCCGCAATACGCGCTCCTTTTAACGGTTGGCTTGCACCATATTCAGCACGAAGCGCCATTAAACCTGGCATTTCAGCCTCAGCCAATTCAATTTCTTTTCTTCCCCAAGCTGCAAGGTTAATATCTTTTACCTTATACGCTACAAATGGAATTGTTGTTGTACTCATCTATTTTAGTATATTTGTTTAACAAAATTTGGACTGCAAAATTACAGATTAGTTTTCGATTTCCCAATTATTAAGCAATAATTAATAATTGTTTAATAAATATAACCTATTAATTTTCAGTGCATTTAATTTTTAGAAGCTATTTCCCGCTTTCTGCTGTATCTTTTAAAATGTTCATTGATGTCACACTGAGCTTGTCGAAGTGCTCAACAAACATTTTAAAAGGATGCCGCTACAATCGGGGCTAATTTAAGAAGCAATGCCTTTATTCAAAACAATTCGAATCAACAACGATACTACAATCTTTCTTTGGAAAATAACCGAAGACTATAACGAATTATTTTGCCAAGTTTCTTTAAAAGACACCTCTTTAGCTAGGATGGAAAAAATGAAATCAGAAAGTCATCAAAAAGGATTTTTAAGCATTAGAATGCTTCTTCAACATTGTGGCTATAACGATTTTGATTTGATTTATGACAAACTTGGCAAACCACACTTAAAAGACGGCAAACACATTTCAATTTCTCATTCGTTCGATTTTTCTGCTATTGCCTTAAGCAATCAAAATATTGGTATTGACATTGAACAGGTCAAGGAAAAAGTATTGCGCATTGCTCCTCGTTTCATGGAAATGTGGCATTTAGAAAATCTTTCTGAAGTTGATCAAATGAAAAAAGCCACTGTGATTTGGGGAACCAAAGAGGCTATTTTTAAAATAAAAAATGAAGTTGGAATAAGCTTTCCCGATCACATTTTTGAAAAGCCCTTTTCATTATCTGACAAAAAATGCAAAGCAGAATTACATTTTAATTCCTGCATTGAAAATTTTGATGTTTCTTTTGAAGAAGCCGAAAACTACATTCTGGTTTGCGCCTCTCATTCTTGATTTACTATTCCTCTATTCTCAAAAATATTAACCATAAGTACAGTTCCCATTTTACGAGCACGTCTTTTTAATATTTCGACATTTTCACCTTCAAAAAGCTCTTCGAGTGTTTCAAACCATAAATTTAACCACAGCCCAAAAACATTTGGATTAATTGTATGATTAAAGTTTTCATCAACTTCAACGTGAACTTTTATTGGATTGCCATAATATTTTCTAACAGCAAAAAGGTTATTCTCCCAAAAATCAGTTAGTTTTTCTAAATGGCTATCCCAATCTTGTATTGATTCATTAAAAAAATGACCTATTTCCTCATTAGCTCTAATCTTTGTGTAAAAAGCATCCAATAATAGTGACAAATCATTTCTATTACAAACGTCGTGTTTCATTATAATATGGTTGTATTTAACAATATAGTAAGTACACTAACTACAACACTAATAATAATTAAATCGAAAACTAGTTTGTGCTTTTGCTGAGATAAAATTGCACCATTAACAAAGCTACATGCTAAAACCACCATTGTAAGCTGTATCATTTGAAAAAGTGAAACCCCATTTTGTAAAATATACATCGCTGCGGCTCCGCCCAAACAACTTTGTCCAATAATTGCTAAAGTTGTAAATCCTAAATATCCTCTTTCGAAGTCTTGAAATGTTTTTTGATATAATGTCATGATTTCTATTTTTTTTATATATCAAAATTACTACTGATTTTCAATGTGTTTTTATGATTAAAATCATATTTGAAAAAGTATTTTGCTTGCAACCCTTTCAATTGAAAAAATTAAATTTAAAAAAGCTATTTTTACAACAGATTAAGATAAAAAATGATTTACCAGCAAATCATATTAGCTAAAAAAGAAAAGCGAAAACTACTTGCAATATTAATTGATCCTGATAAAATTACTTTATCCGAGATTCCTTCATTATCCGAAAAAATAAAACAATCACCAGCGACTCATATTCTTGTTGGAGGAAGTATTGTGGCTGAAAATGTGATGGATCTTTTTGTTATTGATTTAAAAAAGTACACCCAACTGCCTATCATAATTTTTCCTGGACATCCTTCTCAAATCTCACACCATGCTGATGGATTACTTTTTTTAAGTTTATTATCTGGGAGAAATCCTGAGTTTTTGATAGAACATCACATTAATTCAGTAGAAATTTTACACAACTCTAATTTAGAAATCATTCCAACTGGATATATTTTAATTAACGGAGGAAAAGAAACAGCCGTACAACGCGTTAGTCAAACCATTCCTATTGAGCGAAACGACATTAATTTGGCTTACAAAACTGCAAAAGCTGGGGAATATTTAGGTAAAAAACTAATCTATCTAGAAGCTGGCAGTGGCGCCGAAAAACCTGTCCCTTTTGAAATAATCGAAAAAGTATCTAAAAGTCTTAACATACCGTTAATTGTTGGTGGAGGAATTCGTTCTAAAAAAGCAATTGATGAAGCTTTTACAGCAGGAGCCAATTTGGTTGTTATAGGAACAGCTTTTGAAAACGATACTAACTTCTTTAATCAATGATAGATCAAATTTTATCTCAGTACCAAAATGTACCTTCTTGGCAAATCTGGCTAGAGTCAATTGCCTTCATATTTGGCATTTTAAGTGTTTGGTATGCTAAAAAAGAAAGTTTTTTAGTTTTTCCTACAGGAATTATTGCAACTATATTAACTGTCTATGTAATGTTTAAGGCTCAATATTTGGCAGATATGAGTATAAATATTTATTACACCATAATGAGCATTTTTGGTTGGTATAAGTGGACAAAATTTGGAAATTCAAACGAAGACAACTTACAAATCACACGCACAAACAACAAAGAAAAATTTATTGGAGCTGGTATGTTTATACTTACTGGACTCATTTGCTTTTTAATTTACACAGTTTTTGGGGTAGAAATAAAACCAAATAACTGGATTGACATTTTCACGACATCTGTTTTTTTTACTGCAATGTGGTACATGGCTTTAAAGAAAATTGAAAACTGGACGTTATGGATATTAGGTGATTTATTAGTAGTTCCTATCTTTTGGTACCGAGAACTTTATATCTTTGCACTCCAATATGTAATTTTCACAATATTAGCAGTACTAGCTTATCTAGAATGGAAGAAAATCTTAGACAAAAAAACACAAACATCCTTAGAATAACTACCTACGGACCTGAAAGCACGGGTAAAACTACTCTTGCTCGTCAGTTGGCAGAACATTTTAACACTGTTTGGATTCCTGAATTTGCAAGAGATTTTCTAGAAGAAATCAAGATTAAAGAAGGTCGTGATTGTGAAGAAAAAGATTTATTACCAATCGCAATTGGTCAAACGGCACTTGAAAACAAAGCACTTGAAAACTCAAAAGAATTTTTATTTTGTGATACTAATGCTTTGGTAACCAAAGTTTATTCGGATATATATTATAATCATTGTTCAAAGGAGCTTGAGGAAGCTGCAAGATCACATCATTATGATTTATACTTTCTTACCGATAAAGATGTTCCTTGGGAAGCTGATGGATTACGTGATAGTCAAGAATACAGAGACAACTCATTTGAAGTTTTCAAACAAAATTTGATAGACTACAACAAACCATTTATCCAAATCAACGGCAACAAAATTGAACGTTTAGAAAAAGCCTCAAAAATTATTCTTGATTTGCAAAAGGCTTTAAAAGCGGGATTAACAAGTCATGAGTTTATAGCACTTTATAATCAAAAAAAAAGCTTCGATTTAATCTTTCGTCAAATTGATTCCATAAAAAAAGGAGTAAATAAAATCCAATTGGAAGAATCCGCTTCAATTGGCAATGGAATTTTACAATTTTCTACATCTGATTTTGAAAACTTTACAACTAAATTTGACAAAAAATCAACTCAAATTATTAAAGAAAAATTTGTGCCTGCCTCTGGAGCTGCAAGTAGAATGTTCAAATTTCTTTCTGATTTTTTAGCTGATTTTGATGTAGAAAATGAAACCATAAATGCTTACATAAATCGTTCAGGAAACCAAGCCTTGGAAACCTTTATTGTAGCAATGGAAAAATTTGCTTTTTTTAAAGAAGTTCATGAATTTCTAAAGAAGAATATTGACAATTTTAATTCTTTAACAAAAGACAAGAAGAACTATTGGTTTATAAAAATCATTTTAGAGGATAAAGCCTTTAATTTCCTTAACAAACCTAAGGCCATTTTACCTTTTCATAAATACAATGATTATGTTGCAACCCCTATTGTTGAACATTTTAAAGAATCATTATCTTATGCTTCAGGTCTAAATTCTGGTCAAATTCATTTTACAATTTCAGAAGAACACACAATCGATTTTGAAACTGAAATAGAAAAAACCGAAAAATATTTTGTCAAAAAATTTAATTGGTCTTATTCATTTCAAGAGCATTCGACAGATTCTTTGGCAATAGATGAAAATAGTAAAATTTTAAAAAATAAAGAAGGAAAAATAGTATATAGACCTGGTGGTCATGGTGCTCTTCTTCATAATTTAAACCACCGAAATGCTGATATTGTTTTTATTAAAAATATAGATAATGTTAGCCATAACAACATCGAAATTATTTCTTTTTACAAAAAAGGCTTAGCAGGTATTTTATTAGAAATTCAATCTAAAGTTTTTGATTATCTAAAAACATTAGAAAATACAAAAGTAGAATCTTATAAAATTGAAGAAATCAAAAACTTTGTTATAAAAGAACTTCATATAAAAATCAATTCAGATTTTGACGAATTTAAAGAACAGAGTCAAATTAAAATTTTACAACAATTTTTAGATCGTCCCATCCGTGTTTGCGGAATGGTAAAAAACGAAAATGAGCCAGGTGGAGGCCCTTTTTGGGTAAAAGATCGAAAAGGTAACACAACGCTACAAATTGTAGAGTCAGCTCAAATCGATTTAAAAAACAAACAACAAAAAGCTATTTTAAATTCATCTACACATTTTAATCCTGTTGATTTAGTTTGTGGATTAAAAAATTATAAAGGAGGAAAATTTAATTTACTAGAATTTACAGATCCTGAAACCGGTTTTGTTGTTGAAAAAAGCAAGAACGGCATTTCATACAAAGCATATGAATTGCCAGGCTTATGGAATGGTAGTATGGCCAACTGGATTACTTTGTTTGTTGAAGTCCCATTAGAAACATTTAACCCCGTAAAAACGGTGAATGATTTACTGAAATCGTCGCATCAACCAAATATTTAGTCTAGTGAAAAAAGAAATTATTCAAACTGAACTACAATACAAAGCAGTACGGAGCAGTGGAGCTGGAGGTCAAAATGTAAATAAAGTTTCCAGCAAAGTTATTTTATCATTTTCTATAGAAAATTCATTAGGTTTAAATGATGATGAAAAAAAGCTTATTAAGCAAAAACTAAGTAGCAAACTAACCTCTGGGTTTGTTTTAATTTTAAACTGTGACGAAGACCGAAGTCAGCTAAAAAATAAAGAAATTGTAACGAAACGATTATTTCATATTTTAGAAAAATCACTCGTAAAACCAAAGCCAAGAAAAGCCACTAAAGTACCCAAAAGTGTTATCGAGAAACGTCTAAAAGAGAAAAAATCTACTTCAGAAATAAAAAACAATAGAAGGAAATTAGATTTTTAAATTACTTTTTAAAAGCATTTAAAGCGTTTTTAGTAAAGTCGGAAAGCACTAATTTTCCTGAAATAGCTGCACGTTCATATAGTAATTCATCCCAGTTTTCAGTTCCTTCCCACAATACTTTTTTAAATTCATACAAAGCATCAGGATTATAAGTTGCCAATTGAGTTACAAATTTTTCTAATGCTTCATCCATTTCACCTACAGAAGCAAATAATTGAGCATATAATTTATGTTCAAATGCCCATTTTGCTGATTTCCATTCGGCTGGAGATAAAGTCATTTCTGCCATAGCCGATTTCCCAATTTTTCTTGAAACTGCTGGCTCAATCACAAAAGGACCAATTCCAATAGCAATTTCAGATAATTTAATTGATGCTCCATCTGTGGCAAAAGCATAATCACAAGCTGAAGCAAGTCCAACACCTCCTCCAACAGCTTTTCCATGAATTCGACCTACAATAACCTTTTTACAAGACCTCATTGCGTTAATCACATTAGCAAAACCACTAAAAAACTGTTTCCCAGTCTCAAGGTCATTAACCGCTAATAGTTCATCAAAAGAAGCTCCCGCACAAAATGCACCATTCCCTTTACTTTGTAGAACTATCACAGTAACCTCATCATTATTACTTAATGAGTTTAACTCTTCTGTCAATGCTTTTAATTGATTGCTAGGAAACGAATTACTTGCTGGGTGACTAAAAGTAACTCTAGCTATTTTGTTTTGTATAGTAGTTTGAATGGTTCCAGTTGTGCTCATGATGATTAATTTGCAGTAAAAATAAAAAATCCCGATAAATCGGGATTCTTATATATGTAATAATAATTATTTTCCTTTGTTTACTTCAGCAACATATTTTTCCAAAGCCATTGTCATTGACGGAGCTTCTGGTGTTGGAGCCATAATATCAACACGTAATCCATGTTCCAAAGCTTCTTTTTGTGTAGTGCTTCCAAAAACAGCTATACGAGTATTGTTTTGTTGAAAATCAGGAAAATTTTTAAACAATGATTGAATTCCCGTTGGACTAAAAAATGCTAAAACATCATAATACACATCTTTCAAATCAGACAAATCACTCATTACTGTTTTGTAAAAAGTTCCTGGTGTCCAATCTAATTTTAGATTGTTTAGCGTTTGAGGAACATCGGCATTTAATTTATCTGATGCAGGAAGTAAAAACTTCTCGTCTTTGTATTTTTTGAATAACGCTGACATATCTGCAAAGTCTTTTTGACCAACATATATTTTACGTTTTCTATACACAACATACTTTTGTAAATAGTAAGCCACAGCTTCCGATTGACAAAAATAACGTAAATCTTCAGGAACTTTGTAACGCATCTCTTCAGCTACTCTAAAGAAATGATCTACTGAATTTTTACTCGTTAAAATAATTGCAGTAAAATTGTTTAAGTCAATTTTTTGAGCTCTAACTTCTTTTGCAGGAACTCCTTCAACATGAATAAAGGGTCTGAAATCAACTTTTATTTTGTGCTTATTTTGCAAGTCAAAATAAGGTGAATTTTCAACCTTTGGCTCGGGTTGCGAAACTAAAATTGTTTTCACTTTCATATTGGGCATTTTCAAAAAATATTACCTGTTTGTAATAACATAATACATAAAGTAATACGGTGCTATTTCCAGAGCGCAAATATATAAAATAAAATAAAACAACTTACCAAGTAATAAATTTTGATAATTCTTCAATGAAACAAGGTAAGTTATTGAGTTAATTATCAATAATACAACTAAAACAATGATTATTACGTAAGAATTCATTAAATCAGTATAATACAATACAATATTAACTGGAAGCAACATTAACCCAACATAGGTTCGATAGCTCACTTTGAACAAATTAAACTGCTCAATAAAGGGTTCTATATTAAATGAAGCGGCAATAATTTTTTCTACTAAGAATTTAGATAAAACAAAGAAAGTTAAAAAGGTAAAAATTTGAATAAATGTTATCCAGTTTGTTTTTGTGGTATAACCAAAGTAACTCAACACCAACTGAACAAAGAAAGAAAACGAAATTAACTGAACAAAAAACAACAGAATGGTGAACCAACTCATCAAGTTACTAGGGTCTTTGTACATTTTTATATACTTGTTGTTTGCTATTAAATTCACAAAATCAACAAATCTATTTTCGAAAGCAGCCTTAGTAACAGCAACAAGGGCTACCGCAACAATAAAAACTATTGTTATCCAATCTTTATTTTCTACTATTCTAGGAATAAACTCGATTTTATTCATAGCGCGAAATTACAAATTTTTTACAGGACTCGTTTAATTATAAATAATTTAAGAAACTCAACCACTAAAAAGTTTATTTTTGCATCAGAATTTTAACATTATGCAGGACTCAATAGTCATAATTCCTACTTATAACGAAATAGAAAACATCGAAAGCATTATTCGAGCAACAATGTCTTTGCCAAAAAAATTCGATGTACTAATCGTAGATGACAACTCACCCGATGGGACTGCTGATAAAGTTATTGAACTACAAAAAGAATTCCCCGATGCTCTGCATCTAGAAAAAAGACAAGGCAAAGCTGGTCTTGGCACGGCTTATGTTCATGGATTCAAATGGGCAATACAACATCATTATGAGTACATTTTTGAAATGGATGCCGATTTCTCACACAATCCTAATGATTTAGAAAAGCTATACGATGCCTGTAAAGACGAAAACGCAGGAATGTCAATAGGTTCTCGTTATATTACAGGAGTCAACGTAGTGAACTGGCCACTAAACAGAGTATTGATGTCCTATTTTGCATCTGTATATGTTAGAATGATAACCGGTATGGAAATTCAAGATGCTACAGCTGGATTTGTTTGTTACCAAAGACAAGTTTTAGAAAAAATAAATCTTGACCGATTAAAATTCACCGGGTACGCCTTCCAAATTGAAATGAAATACAGAACTTTTGTTAATCATTTTAAAATAGTAGAAGTTCCAATCATTTTTACAGACAGAACTAAAGGTGAGTCAAAAATGAGTGGCGCCATCATTCGTGAAGCAATTTTAGGAGTAATAATGCTACGTATACGAAAAATATTCAACCGACTATAAAACTCAACACACACAACTATGAGCTCGATTTTAATTAAAAACGCAAAAATTGTTAACGAAGGAAAAATAACCGAAGGCGAAATTTTAATTGAAAATGAATTCATAAAACACATTGGGAATGGTCTCAACGTTCCTGAAAATTGTCAAATTATTGATGCCGAAGGAAATTTTGTAATTCCTGGCGCTATTGATGACCAAGTTCATTTTCGCGAACCTGGATTAACTCATAAAGGAAATATTGCTTCCGAATCAAGAGCTGCTGTTGCTGGTGGCGTTACCACTTTCATGGAACAACCCAACACTGTTCCCAATGCAGTTACGCAAGAACTTTTAGAACAAAAATATGAGATTGCTTCCCAAACATCTTACGCGAATTATTCGTTTATGATGGGAGCAACAAATGACAATTTAGACGAAGTTTTAAAAACAAATCCTAAAAACGTTGCAGCAATAAAAATATTTCTGGGTTCATCAACAGGAAACATGCTGGTTGACAAAGAAGAAGTTTTAGAGAAAATTTTCTCAAACACAAAAATGATTATCTGTGTACATTGTGAAGATGAAACTACCATTAAAAACAATTTAGCTGCTTATAAAGAAAAATATGGTGATGATATCCCTATGAATTGTCATCATTTAATTCGTAGTGACGAAGCTTGCTATATTTCTTCATCAAAAGCTATCAAATTAGCTAAAAAAACAGGCGCTAGATTACACATCTTTCATCTTTCAACAGCTAAAGAAATGGAGTTATTCCAAAATGACATTCCATTAGAAGAAAAGAAAATCACTGCAGAAGTTTGTGTTCATCACTTATGGTTTACCGATAAAGATTATGATGAAAAAGGCTCGTTGATAAAATGGAATCCTGCTGTAAAGACTCAAAAAGACAAAGATGCTCTTTGGGAAGCTTTGCTAGATGACCGAATTGATGTTATCGCAACAGATCATGCTCCTCACACTTTAGAAGAAAAACAAAACCTTTATACATCAGCTCCTTCGGGAGGACCACTAGTACAACATTCGGTAGTAGCGATGTTTGAAGCATACCATCAAGGAAAAATTTCTGTGGAAAAAATTATAGAAAAAATGGCTCATAACCCTGCTAAACTTTTTCAAATTCACCGAAGAGGCTTTATCAAAGAAGGTTTTTATGCTGATTTAGCCATCGTTAATCCAAACTCGGCTTGGACGGTTTCTAAAGAAAATATTTTGTATAAATGCGGTTGGTCACCATTTGAAAATTATACTTTCAATTCGAAAATTACCCATACTTTTGTCAATGGTACTTTGGTTTATGAAAACAACCAAGTAAAAGATATCCAAAACGGAAGACGTTTAGAATTTAATAGATAAAAAATGAAAAAAGTTGCTGTAATTGTTTCCTTAATTTTTCTTTTTGCTTCATGTACAGTAAAGAATGAGATTAAAAAACCTGAAAAACTAATTGAACAAGATGTAATGGAAAATATTTTGTATGACCTAGCACTACTTCAGGCGTTAAAAGGCTACAGTCCTATGGAACTTCAAAAAAACAGCGTAAATCCTAAATCATATATTTATCAGAAATACAAAATAGACAGCATTCAATTTGTAGAAAACAACAAATATTATTCTTCTAATATCGAAGAATACAAATTAATGTATGACCGTATTATTGCAAGAATAGAAAAAGAAAAGAAGGATGTTGATGCTAAAATCAACAAAGATTTCAAGAAAAAACAGCAACAAATAGCTGACTCTTTAAAAAAAGTTTCTAAAAAGAAAAAACCAACTGTTTTGGCTAGAGGATAATTTCATCTATATAATCATTAATTTCAACAAACTTGAAATTGATTTCTCTGATTATTTTTTCATTAGAATAAATACCTATTGAATGGAGAGAGTTTGCCATACTTTTACTCAAGACTCTTTTTTTTCCGAATAGTGACAAAAACCAATCTATTCTCCAACCAATACTGGTAAGCAATTTAGTTGCATATATTTTTGGCCTCAAAACTTTAAAACAATCGGCTATTTTAAAAACCAAATCTTGATAGCTTATATTTCCTGAAACTAACGTGAATTTTTCATTTTTTATTTCACCATCCATCAACTTAATCATTGCAGTTACAACATCGGCAATAGCAACAAAACCTGTCACACCTTTAGTATAAAAAGGCAACCCATTTTTTATTTTTTGATAAATCTCACCACTACCTTCCGCCCAAAAAGCTGGCCCTAATATAACCCCTGGATTGACAACTATTACATCAAGACCTTCTTGTTGCCCACGCCAAACTTCCATTTCAGCCCCATACTTGGAAATCGCATAATCACTATGCTGAAATTCTGGATTCCATTCGGTATCTTCTGTAACAATTGTTTGTCCTTCGAGCAAATCACCCAAAGCAGCAATAGAACTTACATGGCAAAGCTTCTTAATATTAAAGTCTAAGCAAAAATTTACAACATTAGCAGTCCCTTCAATATTTACTTTTCTGAGCTTTTCTTCATCATTAGGATCAAAAGAAACTAAAGCTGCACAATGATATACATATTCGACCCCTACAAAAACTTCTTCTAAAGAAGGAACATCTGTAATATCTCCCTGAATCCAATTAATTTCAGAAAACAAACTTGCTTTTTGATAATAGTCAAAAACTCGTTTTACTTTTTCTTTATTCTCTTCTGTTCTATATAAAGCCTTAACAACTTGACCTTGCTCTAAAAGCTGCAAAATCAAATGTGAACCTACTAATCCAGTTGCTCCTGTTACTAAAATCATGTTTCAAAGATAAATAAAGTTCTATATCACCAAAGTTTAAATTCAAATAAACCAGTAACCGAATGAACAAATCGTTATAAATTTTATCTTTGCACTCACAAAAACAAGAATGTCAGAGTTGACAAAAGTAAATTTGTATTAAAGATGAAAAATTTAGTTGAAGAATTAAAGTGGAGAGGATTATACCACGACAGTATGCCAGGAACAGAGGAACAATTGCTAAAAGAAGCAACTACAGCCTATATTGGGTTTGACCCAACTGCCGATTCATTGCATATTGGTAGTATGGTCCAAATTATCCTTTTAGTTCATCTTAAGAATTTTGGACACAAACCTATCGCTCTTGTTGGTGGTGCAACGGGTATGATTGGAGATCCATCTGGAAAAAGTGATGAAAGAAATTTACTAGACGAAGCAACTTTAGCTAAAAATGTTGACGGTATAAAAAGAGTATTATCTAAATTTTTAGATTTTAATTCAACTGATGCGAATGCTCCAATTTTAGTAAATAACTACGATTGGATGAAAGAGTTTTCTTTTATTGATTTTGCTCGTGAAGTTGGAAAAAGAATCACCGTAAATTACATGATGGCTAAAGATTCGGTAAAAAAACGTTTATCTGGTGAAGCTGGCGAAGGAATGTCGTTTACTGAATTTACATACCAATTAATACAAGGTTACGATTTTTATCATTTACATAAAACCTACAACTGTTTACTTCAAATGGGAGGAAGTGATCAATGGGGAAATATAACAACAGGAACTGAACTAGTTAGACGTTTAAATGCCGATGGCTCTTCTGATAGCGCAAAAGCTTTTGCATTAACAACTCCACTTATTACAAAAGCTGATGGTTCTAAGTTTGGAAAATCAGAAGGAGGAAATGTTTGGTTGACTGCTGATAAAACTTCGGTTTACAAATTTTACCAATTTTGGTTAAACTCAACTGATGAAGATGCTGAAAAATACATCAAGATATTTACTTTCTTAGACAAAGAGACAACAGAAAAACTTATCGAAGAGCACAAACAAGCACCTCATTTAAGAGTTTTACAAAGAAAATTGGCTGAAGAAGTAACAACTTTTGTACATAGTGCAGAAGCTTTAGAAAAAGCAATATCTGCATCAAACATTTTATTTGGAAATTCAACATCTGATGATTTAAAAGGTTTAGATGGCGAAACATTCCTTGAAATTTTTGAAGGAGTACCGCAAGCAGAAGTTTCTCGTGATGAAATTGAAAACGGAATTAACATTGTTGATGTTTTGAATGCAAAAACAGGATTTTTAAAATCAAATGGAGAAGCAAGACGTGCATTAACCGAAAATTCAATATCTGTTAACAAAGAAAAAGTAACCGAAGAGTACTCTGTTACCAATAAAGATTTAATCAACAATCAATTTATTCTTTTACAAAGAGGCAAAAAAAATTATTTTGTCTTAAGAGTAAAATAAGATAAACTTATGATCATTTTAAAAAGCACCTTAAATAAGGTGCTTTTTTATTTTTGCTTTCCTTAATAAATTAACAATCTTACAAGAAACAATTGTGAATTTTATGGATATTTTTTAAATATTGTTTTATTTTTCTTACATAATATTTGCAATATGTTAAAAATAAATTATATTCGTTACTTATAAACAACTAAAAACCAATAAATTATGAAAATCAAACTACTTCCAGTTGCATTACTGGCAGTCACGACCAGTTTGTTCGCTCAGGAAAAAGGCTCTTTCTGGAGTCGTTCCACAAAAAGCAACAAAACTGTTCTTGAATCAAGAATGCAACTACCAGAAAACAATCTTTACGATTTAGATGTAACTTCTTTAAAAAACAACTTATCTAAATCACCTTTAAGAAGTGCTAACACAAAAAAATCAGGAGCAATAATTGCTTTACCTGATGCAAATGGTCAAATTGAGCATTTCAATGTTTATGAAAATCCTGTTTTTGCGCCAGAACTTGCAACAAAATATCCAGACATTAAATCATACATAGGAATTGGCATCGAGAACCCTACTGCAACTGCTTATTTTAGTATGTCTCCGTTAGGATTTAAATCGATGGTACTAAGTCCTGATAAATCAGCTGTATTTATAGAGCCCTTTTCAAAAGATTTAAAAACATATTCTATTTACAGAAAAGCTGATAAAAAAGAGAATCTATCTCCTTTTGAATGTACAGTTATAGACAAAATCGAACCAAACGCGAACAAAGCTGGTTCAACAGCAAGACCAAATGCAGATGATTCTACATTAAGAACATTCCGTTTGGCGATGTCAGTAACTGGTGAATATACTACTTACTTTGGTGGAACAAAAGCACAAGCATTAGCAGCAATTAACAATTCAATGACACGTGTAAACGGTGTATTTGAAAAAGATTTCGCTGTAAGAATGGTTTTAATTGCCAACAATGATCTTGTAATATATACTAATGCATCGACAGACCCATATTCTGCAGCTGCTACAGGTTCTGGAGGAGCATGGAATTCTGAACTACAAAACACATTAACATCAGTAATTGGTGAAGCAAATTATGATGTAGGACATCTTTTTGGTGCTTCTGGCGGAGGGGGTAATGCCGGATGTATTGGATGTGTTTGCGTTAATGGACAAAAAGGATCTGGATTTACTTCACCTGGTGATGGTATTCCTTCAGGAGACAATTTTGATATTGATTATGTAGCGCACGAATTAGGACATCAATTTGGAGCTAATCATACTTTCTCTATGAACAATGAAGGAACTGGTGCAAACATGGAGCCAGGATCTGGATCATCAATCATGGGATACGCAGGTATTACTTCTCAAGACGTTCAACCTCACTCTGATGCTTATTTCCATGCATTTAGTATTCAACAAGTAACAAATAACATTAAGGCAAAAACTTGTCAAACAAATACTGCTACAGGAAATGCGGTTCCAACTGCAAATGCAGGAGCTGATTATACAATTCCTAAAAGCACTCCTTTTATGTTAACTGGAGCTGGAACAGATGCTAACGGCGATGCTTTAACGTACAACTGGGAACAATTTGACAATGCATCAAGTTCACAAACAGGAGCAAGTTCTGCTGCAAGCGCAACTAAAACTTCAGGACCTACTTTTAGATCATACTCTTCAAGTACTTCTCCAGTAAGATATTTTCCTAGAATGGCTTCTGTATTAACTGGAGCTACTACAACAGCTGGAACTGAAATCACTGTTGAAGCAGTACCATCTGTGGCTAGAACCATGAATTTCAGATTAACAGTTCGTGATAACAGAGCTGGTGGTTCTGCTAACAATTCAGATGACATGATTGTTACTGTAAATGCTACGGCTGGTCCATTTGCTGTAACAGCACCAAACACTGCTGTTTCTTATGTAGGTGGAAGCTCGCAAACCGTAACTTGGAATGTGGCTGGAACTACTGCAAATGGTGTAAATTGTGCTAATGTTGATATTTTAATTTCTACAGATGGTGGAAATACTTGGTCAACTGTTTTAGCTGCTACTCCAAATGACGGAACTCAAGCAGTTACAATTCCTAATACTGCAACAACTACTGCAAGATTAATGGTAAAAGGAACAAATCACATCTTCTTTGATGTTTCTAATACTAATTTTACTATTACTGCAGGATCAACAGATACAGTAGCTCCATCGGCACCAACTAATTTAGCTGCATCAGGAACTACACAAACAACAACAAACTTATCTTGGACAGCTTCAACAGATAATGTAGGTGTAACAGGATATGATGTATATCAAGGTGCAACTGTAATTGGAACTACTGCTTCAACTACTTACAATGTTGCTGGATTAACTGCTTCAACTGCTTATACTTTCTCTGTAAAAGCTAAAGATGCTGCTGGAAATGTTTCTGCAGCAAGTAATACTGTTAATGTGACAACTTCGGCTACAGTGGTAGACACTACAGCGCCAAGTGCACCAACAAACTTAACAGCTTCTGGAACTACTTCATCTTCAACTAACTTATCATGGACAGCTTCAACAGACAATGTAGGAGTAACAGGATATGATGTGTACCAAGGAGCAACTGTAATTGGAACAACTGCATCAACAACTTACAATGTAACTGGATTAACTGCTTCAACTGCTTATACTTTCTCTGTAAAAGCTAAAGATGCTGCTGGAAATATTTCTGCAGCAAGTAATACAGTTAATGTAACAACATCTGCTGTAACAATCACTTACTGTGCATCTCAAGGTAACAGTACTGCTGACGAAAAAATTGGACGTGTAGCTATTGGATCAATTAACAATGCATCTACAGGAACTACTGGATATGAGGATTTTACATCTTTATCAACTTCTGCAGCTCAAAATGGTTCACAAACTATCACAATCACTCCTACTTGGACTTCATCAACTTATGCTGAAGGATATGCTGTATTCATCGATTATAATAAAGATGGTGATTTTGCTGATGCTGGTGAAACCGTTTGGACAAAAGCTGCTTCTACTACAACTCCGGTTTCTGGATCTTTCACAATTCCAGCTACAGCTTCTTTAGGAGCTACTAGAATGAGAGTTTCTATGAAATACAATGCTGTGCCAACATCTTGTGAAGCATTCTCTTATGGTCAAGTAGAAGATTACACAATTAACATCACTGCTGGAACAGCAGATACAACAGCTCCATCTGCTCCAACTAGTTTAACTGCTTCTGGAACAACTTCTAGCTCAACTAACTTATCTTGGACAGCCTCTACAGATAATGTAGGTGTAACTGGATATGATGTTTACCAAGGTGCTACTGTAATTGGAACAACTGCTTCAACTACATATAATGTTACAGGTTTAACTGCTTCAACAGCTTATACTTTCTCAGTAAAAGCTAAAGATGCAGCAGGTAACGTTTCTGCTTCAAGTAACACAGTGAACGTAACTACTTCTTCAGTAACAATTACTTACTGTACATCTCAAGGAAACAATACTAATGATGAAAGAATTGGAAGAGTAGCTATTGGCTCAATCAATAATGCTTCAACTGGTACTACTGGTTATGAAAACTTCACAGCAATTTCAACAAATGCAGGAAGAAGCTCTTCTCAAACAATCACTGTAACTCCAACTTGGACAAGCACAGTTTATAGCGAAGGTTATGCTGTATTTATTGACTACAATCAAAATGGTGTATTTACAGATGCAGGAGAAACAGTTTGGTCTGCTGCTGCTTCTACAACAACTCCGGTTTCTGGATCTTTCACAATTCCTGCAACTGCAACTTTAGGAGCAACAAGAATGAGAGTTTCTATGAAATACAATGGAGTTCCTACTTCATGTGAGTCTTTCTCATACGGACAAGTAGAGGATTATACAATCAACATTACTGCAGCTGCAAGAGAAGAAGAAGCTTCTTTTAAAAATGAAATTAGTGAAATTAGAGTATACCCTAATCCAACAAAAGATTTCTTAAACATCTCTTCAACTTCTGATGATACAACGTTTAGAGTTTTCAATTTAATGGGTCAAACTATTTTAAATGGAAAAATCGTTAACGGAACTATTGATGTATCTCGTTTAAGTAATGGTAATTATGTAATTGAAGTTTCTAACAATGGTACTTCAACAACAAAACGTTTTATCAAAAACTAATTATAATAAGCAAACTAAATTCAAAAAACGTCTTCCTTATGGAAGGCGTTTTTTTATGATTCGAACTTATCAGTCATAAAATTTCATAATTTAGCATCACTTTCAAAAAAATTTAAAATGAAAAAATTAGCATTATTAAGTTTAACGCTTATGGGACTAAATTCGGCAATTGCTCAAGAAGTGATGACTCCAGAATTACTTTGGAAACTGGGTCGTGTGACTCCTCTTGGAATTTCTAAAGATGGGAAAAACATTGTTTACAAAGTAGCAACACCATCTATTGAAGAGAATAAATCAAACTCAAAATATTATACTATTCCAGTTAATGGAGGAAATGCAACCGAAATAACTGACCATAAAGGATTAATTGCAGATAAAAACATTTCACCTGATGGCATATACCAGTTATCTCATCAAGAAGTGAAAGTAAGTAATATATTAGGAAAAGATGTTTATCCTGAACTTAGTAAATCTGATGTAAAAGTTTATGATGGTTTGGATTATCGTCATTGGGATACTTGGAGAGACGGGACTTACAACCATGTTTTCTTTGGAGGAATTCCAGCGCCAAATGTTCGTTTAGCAGCGCCAATAGACATTATGCAAGGAGAACTTTTCGATTCTCCTCAAAAACCTTTTGGTGGTGATGAAGATTATATTTGGTCTCCAGATAGTAAAAACATCATTTATGCATGCAAAAAGAAATCAGGAACTGCCTATGCAACAAGCACAAATACTGATTTATATCAATACAATATAGATACTAAAGAAACTAAAAACTTAACCGAAGGAAACCTAGGCTATGACACACATCCGCTATTCTCCCCAAAAGGTGATTTGACTTGGTTACAAATGAAACGCGATGGTTACGAAGCAGATAAAAACGACATTATTGTTCGTTTCAAAGGAATGGATATGAATTTAACCGCTACTTGGGATGGAACTGTTGAAAGTTTTAAATGGAGTGCTGATGGCAAAAAAGTATATTTCATTGCACCGGTAGATGGTACAAAACAATTGTTTGAAGTTAACTTCCCTGGATTAACCAAAATTGCAGTTACAGTAAACCAAATCACAAAGGGTGTTTTTGATGTTACTGAAATTATAGGTTTCAACATTGACAAAGTAATTGTAGCAAGAAACGATATGAATCATGCTTCGGAAATTTTTTCTTATGATTTAAAAAAGAAAACTTGGAGTCAACTTACAAATGTAAATACAGAAACATACAACAAATTAGCTTTGTGTAAGACTGAAAAAAGATACGTTACTACTACTGATGGAAAAAAAATGTTGGTTTGGGTAATTCTTCCACCAAACTTCGATGCTAATAAAAAATATCCTGCTTTATTATACTGTCAAGGAGGCCCACAAAGTGCTTTATCTCAATATTATTCTTACCGATGGAATTTTCAGACAATTGCTTCACAAGGTTATATTGTTGTTGCACCAAACCGTCGCGGAATGCCAGGTCATGGTATTAAATGGAACGAGCAAATTTCTGGTGATTGGGGCGGTCAAGTTATGGATGATTACTTAGCTGCTATTGATGATGTTGCTAAAGAATCGTATGTAGACAAAAAACGTTTAGGTGCTGTTGGTGCTAGCTATGGAGGATATTCAGTATTTCAATTAGCTGGAATTCACAAAAACAGATTTAAAACTTTTATTTCTCACTGTGGAATTTTCAACACGCAAAGCATGTATGGAACTACCGAAGAAGTTTTCTTTACTAACTGGGATTCTGGAGGAGCATACTGGGAAAAAGAAAATAAGATTGCTCAAAAAACATACAATGAGTTTAACCCAATCAACTTAGTAAATAACTGGAACACTCCAATTATGATTATTCAAGGCGGTAAAGATTACCGTGTTCCAATTGGACAAGGACAAGAAGCTTTTCAAGCGGCACAATTAAAAGGAATAAAAAGTAGGTTCTTATTATTTCCAGAAGAAAATCACTGGGTGCTAAAACCTCAAAACGCCTTAATTTGGCAACGCGAGTTTTTTAAATGGTTAAAAGAAACCCTATAATTATCAATCCCGTCTCGTTTTTAAGAACGAGACGGGATTTTTATTTCTTAACAAAAGCATAAATCGATGTTAAAATAAATTTTCATCTGTAACAATTTTTAATTTTACACTACTATTAGTAATATCAAAAAACATTATTATGCATAACATTCCTCTAAAACCAATAGTTATTGCCGCAACGTTAATCGCTTCTGCCTTAGCTGGTAACGCACAAGATAACTTGGTTAATTCACTAAAAATCAATGCAAGTGAAAAAAGTAAAGAATCTTTCAAATTTGCTGATGTAATTAATATTGAAAACACTTCGGTAAAAAACCAAGGTTCATCTGGAACTTGTTGGAGTTATTCAGCTAATTCATTTTTAGAATCAGAAATGATACGCATGGGTAAAAAACCTGTCGAATTATCTCAAATTTTCTCTGCACGTAACGCTTACGTAGAAAAAGGAAGAAACTATGTTCGCATGCATGGTTCAGTTGCTTTAGGAGATGGTGGTGCATTTCACGATGTAATCAATATGTATAAAAAATACGGTGCTGTTCCGCAATCAGTTTATACTGGTTTAAATTATGGTACCGATAAAAATAAATTTGCTGAAATGGCTGCTTTAATCGAAGGATTTTTAAAAGCTGTCGTTTCAAATCCTAATGGAGAATTAACTCCTAACTGGGAAAAAGCATATTCAGCAATGATTGATACGTATCTAGGACAAGTACCAAAAACTTTTGACTATAACGGAAAAAAATATACTCCTGAAACTTTTGCCAAAGAAGTAGTAGGTATCAATGCTGATGATTATGTAGAAATCTCATCTTTACAAGAATATCCATACTATTCAAAATTTGTATTAATGGTACCCGACAACTGGAACTATGACCAGGTGTACAATGTAAAAATGAATGAATTAACAGAAATCATTGATAGTGCTCTTAAAAATGGATACTCAGTAGCTTGGGCAGGTGATGTTAGTGAAAAAAGTTTTTCATGGAAAAACGGAGTAGCTTTTGTTCCAGAAAAGAAAGTAGAAGACATGACTGCAGAAGAAAAAGCAGATATGTTCAATGGTCCTAAAAAAGAAGCTGTTGTAACTGAAGAGATGCGTCAAAAAGCATTTGACAATTACACAACTACTGATGACCACGGAATGCACATTGTAGGTATTTCTAAAGATCAAAACGGTAAAGAATATTACATCGTTAAAAACTCTTGGGGAGCTACAAACGACTATAAAGGATATTTATATATGTCTAAAGAGTTTGCAAAATACAAAGCAACAGCTATCATGTTACACAAAAAAGCAGTCCCTGCAGCTATTGCTTCTAAATTGAAGTTATAACATACTTACATCATCAATCAAAAATCATAAACCCCAAAGTTGTCCTTTGGGGTTTGTTTTTTGTAAATTTGATTTTTACAAATACTATTTACAATGACTACTACAACCATAAAAGAGTTTTACAACGAAATGTTTGGCAATTACTGCCCTGAAGTTGTTAAATACATTGAAGAAATGGACAAAAAGGACGTTGGTCATTTTAACGTTTTTAATATTGCAGACATGTACAATGTGTGCAAAGCAAAACCAGCGATGCCATATAATAGAAGAGCCTATTATAAAATCAGCCTAATTAATGGAAAAAATACAGTCGAATACGCAGATAGAACCATAGAAATTAAAGATTATGCCATTCTTTTTGCTACTCCCAAAATTCCTTATCGCTACACACCACTAGACAACAATCAAAAAGGACATTTTTGTGTTTTTACAAGCGATTTTATGACCAAATCTAAAACCGGATTAATGATTGATGAACTTCCAATTTATCAACCAAATACTGATTTTATTTTCCAATTGACTGAGAAACAATACGAAGAGGTATCTTCTATTTTCAATAAAATGCATAGCGAAATAGAATCAGACTACAAATTTAAATATGATTTGCTGCGTAATTATCTCATTGAACTTATCCACTATGGTCAAAAACTAAAACCAATGGATTCGTTGATTGACAACATGAATGCTTCTTCCCGAATTACTTCATTATTCCTTGAACTACTTGAAAGGCAATTCCCAGTAGAATCGAGCACTCAATCCCTACTGCTTCGCAATCCAAAAGATTATGCCGACACATTAAACGTGCATGTAAATCATTTAAACAAAACATTAAAAGAAAGAACTGGAAAAACGACAACCGAAATAATTACCTCTAGGATTTTACAAGAATCTAAAATCCTTTTAAAGAACACCACGTGGAATATCTCCGAAATTTCAAATAGTCTAGGTTTTGAAGAAGTAGCTCATTTTTCTAATTTTTTCAAAAAGCAATCTGGACTATCTCCATTATCATTCAGAAACTAATTATTTGATTTTTACAAAAGATAGATTGTTTCAAGCAACCGCTAACTTTCAGAATCATCGCAACTTTGTCATATAATTTTAAATCATATCAAAATGACAAACAGTATAAACAAAATTGCATTAGTTACTGGAGGTAACCGTGGTTTAGGCAAGAATTCAGCTTTACAATTAGCTAAAAAAGGGTTTGATGTCATCATCACTTTCCAATCTCAAAAAGAAGAAGCAGAAAAAACTGCTAATGAAATAATCGCGACAGGAAGAAAGGCTTCTTTTCTTCAATTAAACTTATCAAACACTTCATCTTTCGATAATTTTGCAAAAGAGCTTGAAAACATTCTTAAAAATGATTTCGGCACTGATAAATTTGATGCTTTAGTTAACAACGCAGGTTCTGGTTATCATGCAACAATTAGTGAAACAACGGAAGCTGGTTTTGATGCTATGTCAGACATTCATTTAAAAGCGCCTTTTTTCTTAACTCAAAAACTATTACCATTATTAAATGATGGCGGAAGCATTGTAAACACTTCATCTGGCTTGTCTCGTTTTAGCTATTCAGGCTATGCCGCATACGCGATTATGAAAGCCGGAATAGATGGATTAACACGTTATCAAGCAGTAGAATTTGGAAACAGAAAAATAAGAGTTAACTCCGTTGCACCTGGTGCTATAGAAACTGATTTCGGAGGTGGTTTTGTAAGAGACAACAAAGAACTGAACGACATGATAAGCAATATGACTCCACTTGGTAGAGTTGGAAAACCAGACGATATTGGTAGTGTAGTTGCCTTCTTGTGTTCAGATGAATCAAAGTGGGTGAATGGTCAACGTATTGAAGCTTCTGGAGGAATTCACATCTAAACACATTAAACAATAAAGCCCTGAAAATTCAGGGCTTTATCTAAATTATCTTTTTATCAAATCTGACATTTCATAAAAAGCAATAGCTTTTTCTTTTAAAGGGTTGGTACTCCATTCTTCCCAGACATTAGTATATGGATTATAACCACATTTTAATGGCTTTGAATACATATCATTTGGATTTTCCACATAAGCTCTACAATCGGTGCAAACATGTCTGAACTCACAATCCTTGCAAACGGAAATTTTATCCTTTGTTACACCCCAGTATTCTTTAAAATTAGAATGATTAAAAGCTTCTTTTAGAGTTATATCATTTATATTACCAAAACTCCCAGTCATAGAAGGGCAATTCTTTATTTCTCCTTTTTTATTAATTGACACTTTTTTGTTAAGACACGAATTATGATTTAAAGATTCTAGAATCTTATATTTATTAACATCACTAAAATACTTTGCATCAACTATTCCACAGTGTTTAAAATTTTTTAATTCATATTCTAACAGATTTATATTAAATGATGCTTTTAAATCCTCAAACTCTCTTTTGGGAGATGATGAATGCAAAGTCAATTGAGTAACTCTAAAATTAATATCATCTATTTTATTAATAAAACTCAAAATCTCATCAGAATATTTCAAAACTAATTCAATAGACCTAAAATTAGAATTATTTGCTTTAACTAACAAATCCTTTAAAGTTTTCAAATCTATAGTTTCATAACTAATAAACTGAACATTTTTACATTGAAGAAAATCTAAATCAGATATGATTTTATCTATATTAAACAAGTTAACTTCTGAAATTTCAACGATACAATTTGTTATATGTGATGCTATTTCAAAATCTGTATTCATTTTAGGAAACAAATCAAATTCATCTTCATTCGTTACAAATCCAAATTCGTTTTCAATAAGAAAATCAATATACTCATTAACCACATCCAAATTTTCATGACCATATGATGAAACAACATCTTCAATTGACTTTTTACTTTGAAATTGATTAATCATATCATACATTTCATTAGGAATTATCGTGAAATGATTTCTTTGACTATCAATTATCAAACTTCTGTTGTATCCATATACAAAAATACAATTTGCAAATACCTTAAAATACTTTCCAGAGTTCATAATTAAAAACGAGTAATTGGCTTATAAAAACTGAAAATTTCATAATCTGAATCCTTATACTTAGTTGAATAAACTTTTTTTCCAAATCTTTTATCATCATCATTGTCTGTAAATACAGCATCATAAAACAAAATAGGAAACTCCTCAATATGATTATCAATATAGTCCTTCATTTCTTCAATACTATCTATTTTCATTTTTATAAATATTCAGCTATTTTTTTTTCAATATTATAATTACATGGGAATGAAGTCATGCTAAATTGACCAATAGGATTCACTTCGAGAAAAATGTATTCATTTTCTGGCGTCACAATCATGTCGATTGAGCCACTATCAAAATCTAGTTTCTTCATCAAACTATCTATTTTATCTTCGATAAGTTTAGGCAAAACAAATGGAACCCTTCTATTTGGCTTTTTATAATTGTATCTTCTAGAGTCTAAGCTGGTTTGCACATCTTTTTGTGTAAAAATTGCCATTGAATAAAATTTACCCTTTAAGTAAAATATTCTCAATTCATACTTTTTAGAAATCTTATTTTGTATCAATGAAGGGAAAAAAGTTTCTGATTTAATATTATTGGTATCTACACTTGAAGTATAATTATAAATATAAAAATTCTCAAAATCACGTCTAGGATCTCCATAAATACTTTTTGTCACATACTCCTTATCATCATCAAGAATTAATTTCAAATCACTTTTTTTATTGAAAACAAATTCATAAGGGGTCTTAATACCTAATTCTCTTGCTATAGAATTTACAATCAATTTATTTACATGCCTGTTCTTTAAAGAATCCAGTCGGTGCTTTTGAGATAACCTATAATATATAAACTCTATTAGTGAATTATATTCTGCATTCATAAAGTCTTTGAATTCTTGTATACCAGAAGTTTTCTTTTTTACATTTAAAAAACCTCTTCTATACCAAAAACTGGTTATCTCAGAAAATTTAAAACTAGACTCGTTTAAAGTAAAAACAATATCTTCCCCTTCATAATCTATAATAATTTCATCTTCTCCATTAATTCGTATCCATTTTTTTCCCAAAACTTCAAGCCACTCAATTATTTGAGTAGTTGAAAAATCACTCTCTTGTGATAAAATTAAAATCATAAAATAAAAAAGAGGAATTAAATTCCTCTATCTGTTATTGATTAACTACAACACAATTAAAAGGCTCGTGAGTCCCATCTGGATATGTTGTTGCTGCACATCTCATACAATCTGAAGGATTTATTGTGTCTTTGTAATAAGACAATTCTTGATTATTATACAATTCACCTTTAATTTCCTTTAGCTCTTCTCTTGACAGACAAAAACCTTCTTCTTTAAGCTGTTTTAATGATTTCATTTTTTTTAGTTTTAGATAATTAATTAAATTTTAGTACTCAGTTTTTTTACTCTTCTCATTTCATAACCCAATTTAGGCAACCCTATAGACTTCCTTATTGAATCTATTTTTTGAGGGTTGTCTAAAGCCAAATTTGGAAATGTTCCATATAATTGTTTTTCATTATTTAATTTTAAACTTTTTTTCCATAATGATTTGTCATAAATAGAAGCATAATCATCTGGTGAACATTTACCTTCTTTCAATTTCTTTAACAATACAGGCAAATATTTATCTTGAAAATCAGGGTCTTGATGTAAAAATAAAATCACAACTTTGATAGGTTTTAGAGAACTCCAATTTTCATCTTGATAATTCATTGAACCTATTAATTGATAATTAGGATAACCATAAGTAGTCATAATTTTTTCCAACTGCTCTCTGTGCTTTTCTCTAAAGAATGTCATGCCCTCTTCATTTAAATTCTTCATCCTAACCGATTGATCTTCATCATCCATTATGTCAATTTCCTTTCTCAAAGCCAAATTAATTTTTTTAGAGTACTCTTTTTTATAAAGATTTTTTTCATCCATAGAAAGCTTACTAATTTTTGCTATCTTTTGACGAATTTCATATCCTTGAGGGTGCAAAAAACCGAAACCTCCAAAATTGAGATATCCTTTTTTGATTTTTTCATCTAAACCATCTACATGACCAGACATTACAGACGAGGCAATGTAATTACTATATTCATAATAATTTTCCATCTCGAGTGGCTCATATTTTTGAAATAAACTATCTAGAATTTGATAACTTTTTTCAAAGTTATTAGTTATAAACAAACTATCAGCCTCATATACCTTGAGGTAATAAGGAATATAATTAATTTCTTTTTTTAAAGAATTAGCATCAACAACTTTTGTCTTACATGAAAATGAAACAAAAGCTAAAAAGGTAATTAAAAGGAAGTTTTTTAATTTCAAAATAAAAAATTTTCTTACAAATATATTATTTAACTAATGCAAAACAAACAATTTTAGTTTAAAATTTAATCCAACAAAAAAGCCCTGAAAATTCAGGGCTTTTTTTATTAATTTTTAGGTTCTTTCATTTTGAAGGATTCCATAAACTTAGTCGTGTAATTACCAGCAACATAATCTGGCTCATCCATTAACTGTCTGTGGAAAGGAATGGTAGTTTTTATACCTTCAATATAGAACTCATCTAAAGCACGTTTCATTTTTGAAATAGCCTCTTCTCTTGTTTGAGCAGTCGTAATCAATTTCGCAATCATTGAGTCATAATTTGGCGGAATTGTATAACCTGCATAAACGTGAGTATCTAAACGAACTCCGTGTCCTCCTGGCGAATGTAAAACTGTAATTTTACCTGGAGACGGACGGAAGTCATTATAAGGATCTTCAGCATTAATACGACATTCAATCGAGTGTAATTGTGGCAAATAGTTTTTACCAGAAATTGGCACACCAGCCGCAACTAAAATTTGCTCACGAATTAAATCGTAATCAATTACTTGTTCAGTAATTGGATGCTCTACTTGGATACGAGTATTCATCTCCATGAAGTAGAAATTACGGTGTTTATCTACTAAAAATTCAACTGTACCAGCTCCTTCATAGTTAATAAACTCAGCAGCTTTTACAGCAGCTTCTCCCATTTTGTGACGTAATTCGTCTGTCATGAATGGAGAAGGTGTTTCTTCTGTTAATTTTTGGTGACGACGTTGTACTGAACAGTCTCTTTCAGATAAGTGACAAGCTTTACCATATGAATCACCAACTACTTGTATTTCGATATGACGAGGTTCTTCGATAAGCTTTTCCATGTACATTCCGTCATTACCGAATGCAGCAGCAGCTTCCATACGAGCACTTTCCCAAGCTTTCTCAAGCTCTTCTTCTTTCCAGATAGCACGCATACCTTTACCACCACCACCGGCAGTAGCCTTCATCATTACTGGGTAACCAATTTCTTTAGCTACTTTTTTTGCTTCTTCAAATGATTCTAAAATACCTTCTGAACCAGGAACACAAGGAACTCCAGCTTCTTTCATGGTTGCTTTAGCAGTAGCCTTGTCTCCCATTTTATCAATCATTTCTGGAGAAGCTCCAATAAATTTGATACCGTGTTCTTGACAAATTTTAGAGAATTTGGCATTCTCTGAAAGGAATCCGTATCCTGGATGAATTGCATCTGCATTTGTAATTTCAGCAGCGGCAATGATATTTGACATTTTCAAATACGATTGGTTACTTGGCGCAGGACCTATACACACTGCTTCATCTGCAAATTTAACATGTAAACTATCTGCATCAGCTGTAGAATAAACCGCAACGGTCTTTATTCCCATTTCTTTACAAGTTCTAATTACACGAAGTGCAATTTCTCCCCTGTTTGCAATTAATATCTTTTTAAACATAATTCTTTAATTAGACAATTAGACAATGATTTGAATTTAGAATTTAGAATTTAGAATTTAGAAAATGCCAATCTTTGGTTTTCCAAATACTTCTAATTTCTGATTCCTAATTTCTAATTTAAGATGGATCTACTAAGAATAATGGTTGATCAAATTCAACTGGAGATGAATCATCAACTAATACTTTAACGATTTTTCCAGAAACTTCACTTTCAATTTCGTTGAATAATTTCATAGCTTCGATAACACACAAAGTGTCTCCTTTAGAAATTGTAGAACCTACTTCAACAAACATTGGTTTGTCTGGAGCTGGCTTACGGTAGAAAGTACCAATCATTGGTGACTTCACTGTAATATATTTTGATGTATCATCACCAACAGCTTCAGCAACTGGAGTAGCAGCAACCGGAGTAGTAGCTACTGGATTCGCAGCCACAGGGATTTGCGGAATTGCAGGTTGCATAGGTACATGTTGTACATACGTTGTTTCAGCTCCTTCTGTTGTTGTTTTGATAGTGATTTTGAAATCATCCATCTCTAATTTTACTTCCGTAGCTCCTGATTTTGCTACAAATTTGATTAGGTTTTGAATTTCTCTAATATCCATGATATTTTGATTTTGGTTTATTATTTAGTATCATAAGCCCATTTTAAGTAGATAGATCCCCAAGTGAATCCTCCACCAAAAGCGGCAAATATAAGATTATCTCCTTTTTTAAATTGCTTTTCGAAATCATGCATTAACAATGGCAATGTCCCTGATGTAGTATTCCCGTAACGGTGGATATTGATTAGGACTTTTGATTCATCCAACCCCATACGCTCAGCTGTTGCATCGATAATTCTTTTATTAGCCTGATGTGCTAACAACCAATTGACATCGTTGTGTGTCAAATTATTTCTTTGCATGATTTTTTCGCTCACATCAGCCATTCCAGAAACAGCATATTTAAATACAGTCTTTCCATCTTGAAAAACAGTATGCTGACCATTTTGAACAGTTTCTAAAGATGCTGGAAGGATTGAACCTCCTGCATCAATTTTTAAATATTCACGACCAATACCATCAGAGCGCAAGTACTCATCTTGAAGTCCTAAACCTTCTTCGTTAGGTTCAAAAAGAACAGCACCTGCACCATCTCCAAAGATAATGCAGGTTGCTCTGTCTGTATAATCGATAATTGAAGACATTTTGTCTGCCCCAATTAAAAGTACTTTTTTGTATCTTCCTGATTGAATGTATGCTGCAGCTGTTGACATACCATATAAAAAACTAGAACACGCTGCTTGTAAATCATAAGCAAAAGCATTTACCGCCCCAATTTGTGTTGCCACATACACACCTGTAGAGGCTACTGGCATATCTGGAGTTGCAGTCGCCAACAATACTAAATCGATATCTTCAGGATTAATTCCTGATTTTTCGATAAGATTTTGAGCTGCTTTTATAGCAAGAAATGAAGTTCCCTTGCCCTTTTCTTTTAAAATTCTTCTTTCTTTGATTCCTGTTCTTGTGGTGATCCACTCATCATTTGTATCAATCATTGTTTCTAACACTTGGTTAGAAAGAACAAAATCAGGAACATACGCACCAACGGCGGTTATTGCGGCAGTTATTGTACTCATAAAATTGTAATAATACTTCCTAAAAAAACCTTTTTTAAAAAGACGATGAAGTTACAAAAATCTTTAAAATAAACTTTAAAATAACCTCTATTTATTTTCAGTTATACCCAACAAAAAAACTCTCACATTGTGAGAGTTAGATTTCTTTTACTAAAACGTATTAAGCAACAGCTACAGATTTATCGATAACTACTTGACCTCTGTAGTACATTTTACCTTCATGCCAGTAAGCTCTGTGGTATAAATGTGCTTCTCCAGTTACTGGACATGTTGCGATTTGAGCAACAGTTGCTTTATAATGAGTTCTTCTTTTATCTCTTCTTGTTTTCGAGGTTTTTCTCTTAGGATGTGCCATTTTACAAAATTATTTATCCGTTAATAGTTTCTTTAATGCTGCCCAACGCGGGTCAATTTCTTCTTCTTTTACTTCTTCTTCGTCTTTGACTTCAATTTCATTAAGCGTTTCAGTTTTAATGCTTTTTGCATTAGGACTTATTCTTTTTAATGGTATTGACAAAACAATCATTTCATAAATGTATTGTGAAACGTCTATTTGATGCTCACCAAAAGGCAAAATGAGTAATTCCTCATTATCATCATTGTATGCTTCACCAAAACGAACCACCAATTTTAATTTACCTTTAATTGGCATATCAAACGGCTCACCAGTTACATCACACAAAACATTTACAGTTCCAGAATGCTTAAAATTTAATTCAAGCATATTTGTTTGCTTTTCTAAAACCAAATTCACTTTTACATCTGCCGAATCAAATTCGTCATATTCAAAGTGATCAAAGAACGCTTTATTTATTTGATACTCAAACTGATGTTTTCCAAGCTTTAACCCCACATAAGGAATTAAATATTCTTTTGTACCTTTCATACTAACAACAATTTGTCCCTTAATTAGGGTGTGCAAAGATATAAAATATTTATAAAATCAAAAGTGTTATGAACATTTTTTTGTTTATAACTGCTTTTCCTTCAATTTTAAAGGCTTTTCTGAAATAACAGCATACTCATTTCTTGATTTAAAAATATCGATTGCAGCATAAACTGCTTCAACAAATGAGCTATGATCCGCAATTCCTTTCCCGGCAATATCAAAACCAGTACCATGATCTGGTGACGTTCTCACCTTATTTAACCCTGCCGTATAATTTACTCCTTTTCCAAAAGAAAGTGTTTTGAACGGAATTAATCCTTGATCATGATACGTTGCAATGACCGCATCGTACTTTTCATACTGTCCGCTTCCAAAGAATCCATCAGCAGAAAACGGCCCAAAAACCAAAATTCCCTCATCAAAAATCTTTTTTAAAGCCGGTTTCAATACTTTTTCTTCTTCATCGCCAATCACCCCGTTATCTCCAGAATGTGGATTTAATCCTAAAACAGCAATTCTTGGTCGTGTGATTCCAAAATCTTGAATTAATGATTGATTTATTGTTTTTATCTTTTTACGAATAAGTTCTTCTGTTAAATGCTTAGCCACATCATTAATAGGCACATGATCTGTTAACAAACCAACACGAAGTGAGTCCTGAATCATAAACATCAACGCATCTCCTTCTAATTCTTGATCTAAATAATCTGTATGTCCAGGAAAAGAAAATTCTTCTGACTGAATATTTGATTTACTTATAGGAGCTGTAACCAAAACATCTATATTTCCTTCTTTCAACGCTTTTGTTGCTTCCACAAATGATTTCACGGCATACTTCCCCACATTTTCATCTGTTTTTCCGAATTCTATATTGACTCCTTCTCTCCAAACATTTAACACATTAATTTTTCCTGTTAGTGCTTGATCAATCTTATCTATCCCGTGCAAGTTTGTAGTAAGCTCTAAATTCTTTTTTAAATAAGACAGGATCTTAACATTAGCAAAAATAACTGGCGTACATAACTCGAGCATACGAGAATCCTCAAAAGATTTTAAAATTATCTCCCCTCCAATACCATTCAAATCACCAATTGATATTCCTACAATTATATTTTCTGGTCTTTTTGTCATCAGTTCAATGTATTTATTGCTAATTTTGAATGCAAATTTACTAAAATTAATCAGTTAATGTTTACAGGCATCATAGAAACTCTTGGAACAATCAAATCGCTTGAAAAAGAGGGAGAAAACATACATGTTTCGGTACAATCAACCATAACAAACGAATTAAAAATTGACCAAAGTGTTGCGCACAATGGAATTTGTTTGACAGTCGTGGCAATTAATAATGATATTTATACCGTTACGGCTATTAAAGAAACTATCGAAAAAACAAATCTTGGAGAATGGCAAGTTGGTGACATTATAAATCTTGAACGCGCCATGAAACTGGGAGATAGACTTGATGGGCATATTGTTCAAGGACATATTGATCAAACTGCTATTTGTAAAAGCATTGAAGAAGTTAATGGCAGCTGGTATTTTACATTTGAATACGACAGAAGTTTAAGCAACATTACCATCGAAAAAGGCTCAATTACAGTAAACGGAACAAGTTTAACAGTTGTTAATTCAAAAATAAATGAATTTAGTGTAGCAATTATCCCCTACACACATGAACACACAAATTTTCACACTTTTAAAGTAGGAACGAAAGTAAATTTAGAATTTGACGTAATTGGAAAATATGTAAAGCGTTTGCATGAACTACAAGCATAAAAAAAGAGCCAAATCATACTTTGATTTGGCTCTTTTTTTTAATAATTTATTTTTTCCAATCTAATTTCTGATTCTTTACTATCAGTCTTTTCTTCAACCAACATAACATATCCTTTTTTTGCAAGAACAGGATGTATTTTGCCATCACTAGTTTTTAATGAAACTTTGTCAAAACCATACTTACCATCAACATAAGTTATAACTCCCAAAAACCAATCTCTTTTTTCTTTTGGCTTACTCGCATAAGTATCTACATAACAAAAAACATAACTATCCTTTTCTAATTTTTGAGAATATTGGTATTCAAAATCGCGATATTTTTTATTGTTAGGTTCAGATGCTTTATTTTTTTCCACCTTTTCAAAGTATTTCACTTTCATATTAGAATCGAATTCTATTACACATAAGTTTACTTCTCCAGAATTGTCAAATAAATTTTCTTCCGCCAAAACAACAATCCCTCCATCAGATTTTATTTTGAAATCAATATATTCAAAAATACCGTTTGAATTAACTCCTCCTTCAGAACTTAGCTTTATTTTATTGTCAGGATCATCTCTATTAAAATAACGTTGAGAGATTGTTTTTCCAGATTCTAAATCATAAACCAACTTCATTAAACCTAATGTTTTTTGCCCTTCAGGATCAACATTTTTACCATCACTATTTAGTTCTCCTAAACAGATTAAAAGATTATCCTGAATTTGTACATTATGTATTCTAATAAGCTTTTGATTATCATTTTCGGGTAACTGAGCTTTAAGTTTTCCATTATTAGAATCAAACACCTCTATCCTTAAAAAATTATTTTCAGTTGAAGCTTTTAACAAAACAAGGTTGTTCTGATCAGCCGTTAAATAACCATAATCAACAAATTGTTTACTTTTCTCTGTATTAAAACTATGTACCCATTTTTGATTTTTATCTGTATCGTAAAATCTAAATTCTAGCGGCTTAGTTCTTATTCCTAGAGCCATATCTTTTCTTGTGTCTGACTGAAACATAACAAAACCATTTCCGTTTGCCGAGATCAAATTTTGCGTCAATACTTTTGTGTTACCTGTAGATTTTCTAGAATACTCTGTAAGCTCATACTTTACAAAATCCAAATACAGAAACGATGGAGACATTGAAAAATCATTTAAATCTAATTCCCTATACAAAGTCCCAAATTTCATATTGTATGTCATACCTAATGCCTTCCCAACAAATTCTCCTGTAGAGATTAGAATTTTGTTATTATTCCTGATCACAGATCTTAAAATTACTTCTGTATTATAAAACATCGACGTGTTTTTATGATGTGAAAAGTTACCAGAAGCAATTTTGTTTAAATTTTTATCTAAGACATAATATTCTAATAAAAACTCTTTTTTATCGGTTCGATCTTTTTCATAAAGCACAAAATAACCATACACATCTTCTTTATTTTCTTCGAAAATGATTCTTGAATCAAGATATTTATTAGAGGAAAGATTACTTAATTTAGTCACTTGACCAAATGCGGTTATACCAATAAGACATATTAGCAAAGAAAGAATTTTACTGGGTTTCATAATAAGAAATTATTTCGTTAAGTTCTTGTTTTCGTAGATTTCGGATTAAACTCAAAAACTGATTGTAACTTTTTGAGAATTTAGGATTTTCAGTTTCTAAATATTTACTAAGTGTGTATTTATTTCTAGCTTCTCTTATTTGAATTAAATTTTCTAGAATCATCTTCTTGTAAAACAAATCTATACCAGTATTTTTTTTATAAGACAATAAAGTATTATATAATGATTTTCCGTACTCCTTTAAAAAATATAATCCATACACATACTCTTCTTCAGTTTCTGAAATGATATTCTGATATTCTTTATCCGTGTTTTTTTTATCCAAATCTTGAAGAGAAAATTCCTTCTTTAGTAATAAAATTCTTGTTTCACAATCAGGATGTGTTCTTAAAGAATCTACTTCCCAAAACAAATTCCCTTTTTGATATTTATAGTTTTCTAGGGCATTTATTTTCAACCATTCTTTTTTAAATACTTGATTAGGTGTTTCAAAAAAACGAGCAAAATCTTGACTTGTTAACGAATCCTTTTCTTTATCAAGGTTCCCTAAAATCTGTAACGATTTTACAGATTCATCTTTATAGTTTGGAAACGCTTTGCTAAACAAAACAAAACCAAGAGAATCAGCCTGTTGTTCTTTTTGTCTTGAATCACTTTTGCTATTATAAACAAATTTCTTCAATAATAAAGACGCCGAATTATTCTTGTTATATTTTTGTTTTTCAACACCTGAAACCTTATCTATAAAATCTTTTGAATTAGTTTTAACTGCATAATTTTTCATTGAAGTTAAAACATGATCTAGTTTTTGATGTGCTAGTTCGTGGGATATCACAAAGGCAAGTTGGTATTGATTTTCAAATTTACCAATAAGAGAAAGATTAAGCACAATGATTTCTTCACCTATATTGTATGCATTGAATTCTTCAGAAATTGCTAATAGAACTTTTGTTCGATTTAAATCAAAATCGGGATTTGCTTTTTTAATTTTTAAGAAAAGTTGGTCTACAAAAGGTTTGTACTTTTTGTCTTCAATAAAAATCCCCTTTTTTATTAGCTTCTTAAATTCTTCATTCTTTAACTTGTAGCTTTTCTCAAATTCTAAAGATGCGTTTTCGTTTACAAAAAGATCCTTAATAGCTTCAGGCTTTAAAAGTCGCCTTTCAAATTCTTTTTCAAGTTCATCCCTAAAAGGTATGTTAGAAGTATCTATTGGTTCTTTATATTGAGTATATCCAAAATTAGAAACCAATAAAAAACTTAAATAAAAAAATAAAGGGGCTATTTTCATGCCCCAATATTACTAAATTTATTCTATAACTTACATCTTCATCAACCAGTTACGCATTGAAACTTCATTTGAGATAATTGCTCTCAATTCTGAAATCGCAACGCGGTCTTGCTGCATTGAATCACGGTGACGGATAGTAACAGTTTTATCTTCTAATGTTTGGTGATCTACTGTAATGCAGAAAGGAGTTCCTAATGCATCTTGACGACGGTAACGACGACCCACGGCGTCTTTCTCGTCATAAGCTACATTGAAATCCCATTTTAAATCTTCGATGATTTCTTTTGCTAATTCTGGCAGACCATCTTTTTTTACCAATGGTAAAACCGCAGCTTTTGTTGGTGCTAATACAGAAGGTAAACGCAATACAGTTCTTGTAGAACCATCTTCAAGTGTTTCTTCTTTTAATGAATTGGAGAAAACTGCCAAGAACATTCTATCTAAACCAACTGAAGTTTCTACTACATATGGCGTGTAGTTTTTATTCTCTTCAGTATCGAAATATTGCATTTTTTTGCCTGAAAATTCTTCGTGTGCTTTTAAATCAAAATCAGTACGAGAGTGAATTCCTTCTAATTCTTTAAATCCGAATGGGAAGTTGAATTCGATATCTGCCGCCGCATTAGCATAATGTGCTAATTTTTCATGATCGTGGAAACGGTAATTCTCTTTTCCTAATCCTAAAGACAAATGCCAATTTAAACGTGTATTTTTCCAATACTCGTAGTATTTCATTTCTTCGCCTGGTTTTACAAAAAACTGCATTTCCATTTGCTCAAATTCACGCATACGGAAAATGAATTGGCGTGCAACAATTTCGTTACGGAAAGCCTTACCAGTTTGTGCAATACCAAACGGAATTTTCATACGTCCCGTTTTTTGAACGTTCAAAAAGTTTACAAAAATACCTTGAGCAGTTTCTGGACGTAAATACAAATCCATTGCTGTATCAGCAGAAGCTCCTAACTTAGTACCAAACATCAGATTAAATTGGCGTACTTCGGTCCAGTTTTTAGAACCTGAATCAGGACAAGCAATTTCTAATTCTTCAATTAATGCTTTTACATCTGCCAAATCACCAGAATCTAAACCTTTAGCCATTCTTTGTAGAATTGCTGTTTTTTGATCTAAATATCCTTTAACTCTTTCGTTTGTTGCAACAAATTGCGCTTCATCGAAAGCATCGCCAAAACGGCCTTTTGCTTTTTCAATTTCTTTTTGTGCTTTTTGATTTAATTTTTCAGCATAATCCTCAATTAAAACATCGGCACGATATCTTTTTTTAGAGTCTTTGTTATCAATCAATGGATCGTTAAAAGCATCTACGTGACCTGAAGCTTTCCACGTTGTTGGATGCATAAAAATTGCAGCATCGATGCCCACAATATTTTCATGCATTTGTACCATTGATTTCCACCAATAATCTCTAATATTCTTTTTTAATTCTACTCCGTTTTGAGCATAATCATATACTGCGCTCAAACCATCATAAATTTCGCTTGACGGAAAAATAAATCCGTATTCTTTTGCGTGCGAAATCACATTTTTAAATAAATCGTCTTGTTTTGCCATAGTGGTGCAAAAATAAAAAAACGGACTTAAAAAATCCGTTTTAATTTGTATAATTCAATCTTTTATTACTTATTTCAGCGAAAAAACAGTATTTCCAATTAAGTTTATACCAGAGTAGATGTTGATTTCGTAATCTCCTGGAAGTAAATCTTTTTTATTAGGATCAATAAAGACACAAACATCCAATTCTTCGTTTTCGTAAAAAACATTAGTTTTAGCACTATAACGTAATAATTGATTATCAAATTCAACAAACTCACCGTTGTTAGTAACAACTCTCTTTTTAGGATTTATGATTTGTAAATAAATGTCCTTATAACCCTGTATAGCAGATTTATTTTCGAGTAATGTAAAACAAACTTTTATTTGCTCTGTAGCACTAAAGCGTTTTGTTTCTATAATATTATTAGAGACTATTTTAACGCCGTTAGCAATTACATTAGTCGCAGTAAGGTTTCTTGTCTTAGAAACATTTTTTTCGTTTTCTCTATTTTTATTTTCAAGTTCTGTGTTTTTTTGAGAAAGCCTATCCATTTCATTATGAATACTTGCATTCTCCTCTTCTTTCTCTTTTATAAGATTTTGAAATGAATCTATCTCTTTTTTTGAAGCATTTTTTTCCGAATAAATTATCTTAGAAGATCGTTTAGGGAGTGACGCTTTTTTTTTCTCAACTTTTACTACATCTAGGGAAACTTCTTCTTTTTTTGATCCAGAAAGTTCAGTGTTTTTTAAAACCTGATTATCATATCTTTTAAAGATTTCTTTCAAATCATTAATGTATGTTTCTTTATCAAGCTTAATAGATTCTTTTAATTGAAGATTTTCTTTTTTAGCTTTAAAATATTTCACAGCAAAAGTCGTTGTTGTAGATAACAACACGATAGATGCTAACTTTAAAAAAGTTGATGAAATACGTAAGGACATTCTCTGGGTAATTTTTTCTAAATGTATCTTTTTCCTTTCCATATAAAAAATAAAATCGACGAAATGCTTAAAAATTTGATAAACTTATTCTTTCCTGAGATCTGTTCGGGATGTTTCAGTCAATTATTAGAATCTGAAAATCAAATATGTATCAATTGTCGACATGATTTACCTCTTACAAACCATCTTCTTACAAAAAACAATGAAGGAATGAAAAAATTCTATGGTAAAATCCCTATCGAATATGTTTCTTCTATGTTTTACTATCATAAAAAAGGGATTTCGCAGGAAATAATACATAATTTAAAATACAAAAATCAACAAAAAATAGGTACTATTCTAGGAGACTGGTATGCCATTGATTTAAAAGAAAGTAAAAAATTTGAAACAGTAGACTACATAATTCCTGTTCCTTTACACAAAAAAAGACTTAAAAAAAGAGGTTATAACCAAGTCGATACATTTTGTCAATCAATTTCAAAAAAGCTAGAGAAAGAAATACACTATGATATTTTGACTCGCGAAGAATTCTCTGAAACTCAATCAAAGAAAAACTTAATCAACAGGAATACAATTTCTGAAAATACATTTTCGGTTTCTTTTAATGATTCTCATCACAACAAACATTTTTTACTAATAGATGATGTACTCACAACAGGGGCAACATTAGAAGCTTGCGGAAAAGCAATTTTAAAAATTCCTGGAGCCAAAATAAGCATTGTTACTATGGCTTTCTCTGAATCGTAGTGTAATACTTAAAAAAATTTCGTTTCCACTAAATAAAGTGGTTATTTTGTACTGATTAAATTGCAGTTCATGAAAAAAATCAACATACAGTTCTTTTTGTTTTTAACTTTCGTGTTAATTGTTAGTTGTGCAAAAAGAGGCACAATTACAGGTGGTGAAAAAGACATCACTCCTCCTAAAATTATTTCTAGCAATCCAAAGAACTTATCCACTCAATTTAATACAAAAACCATCAAAATAAACTTTGATGAATTTATTAAAGTAAAAGATCTTCAGAAAAACTTAATTGTTTCTCCTCCCATGAAAAACCAAATCACGGTTTTACCTCAAGGAACGGCTAGCAAACAATTGGTTATAAAAATAAATGACACCTTAAAAGCAAATACTACTTATAGCTTTAATTTTGGACAAAGCATTGTTGACAATAACGAAGGAAACGCTTACCCTCAATTAAAATATGTTTTTTCCACAGGTCCGGATTTAGACTCACTGTTTGTTGAAGGAACTATTAAAGATTCTTACGAAAAAGAGACCGACAACTATGTAAATGTCATGTTATTTGAAGTCGATGAAAACTTTAAGGACTCCATTATTTATAAACAAAACCCCCGTTATATCACAAACACATTAGATAGTTTAAAAACTTTCAAAATTGAGAATGTAAAAGCTGGAAATTACAAACTAATTGCATTAAAAGAAAAAACTACAAATTACAAGTTCGATCCTAATAGTGACAAAATTGGTTTCTATAATCAAACAATAACAGTTCCAGACAAATCTATTTTTGAACTGGAACTCTTTAAAGAAGATGCTGCTTTTAAAGCAAAAAAACCATATCAAGCATCTGGTAACAGAGGTGTTTTAGGCTATGAAGGAAAAAACAAAAACATCAAACTTACTGCTATCCATAAAGGAAATCCATTACCAATAAAAGTAACCAAATTCCCTGAAAGAGATTCGCTTCAAATTTGGTTTCCAGTTATAAAAAACGATTCTATTAGTCTACAGTTACAAAATAAAGAAGTAAAAAAAGATTTCGTTTTAAAATTGAAAAATCAAAAACAAGACACCTTAAGCATTACTGCCAAACAAAGAGGAGGTTTAAACTTTAATGAAACTTTTACTTTAAAAACAAGCACTCCTTTAGAAAAATTTGATTTTTCTAAAATGAGTTTAACTAAAAAAGACTCTTCAAAAGTAGATTTCAAAACAAATTACGACGAATTCAATCATAATCTTGAAATCCTTTTCACAAAAGACGAAAATGAAAGATACACTTTCAAAATGTTACCAAATGCTATTGAAGATTATTTAGGTCAAAAAAATGATAGTTTAAATTTTACCTTTACAACAAAAAATTATTCTGATTATGGGAATTTAAAACTAAATTTCAAAAATGTAAAATCGTTTCCAATAGTTATTGAGCTAACAGATAGTAAAGGAAAAATTTTAGCATCACAATACAGTGAAAATAATCCAGTAGTCGAATTTTTACTTCTTGAACCACAAAGATATTCGTTAAGAATTATCTATGACGAAAACAAAAACAAAGAGCGCGACACTGGTAGCTATTTAGAAAAACGCCAACCTGAAGAAGTAGTTCACTATCCAACTGAAATTGATGTTCGTGCCAATTGGGATGTAAATCAAGATGTGGATTTAGGAAAGTAATTGAAACTTATCCTTATCATTCAAAAAGTTCAACTTTTTGCGCGTTTCAAGCATCTCATTTTTATCAAAAGAAAATATTTTAACCATTTCATTTTCGAAAGGCTCAATAACATAATTTCCTAAATAATCTACAACTTGTGAATGACCAACATATTCAAGTTGACTTCCATCTGTTCCAATACGATTGACACCTATTACATAAGAAAGGTTTTCGACAGCACGGGCACGCAATAAAATATCCCAAGCGTTAATGCGTGGTTTAGGCCAACTTGCAACATAAATCAACATATCATAATTCTCAACATTACGAGCAAAAACTGGAAAACGCAAATCGTAGCAGATTTGGAGACAGATTTTCCAGTCTTTATAATCTACGATGACTTTTTCGTTTCCGCGCCTAAAAACAGTTTCTTCTTTCGCTAAAGAAAACAAATGTCTTTTATCATACGTTTGAATTTTTCCATCAGGAAAAACAAAAAGCATACGATTGTAGTAATTTCCATTTTCTGTAATTACTACACTTCCAGTTATTGCTGTGTGTGTGTTTTTGGCTAATGAAACCATCCATGAAACAGTTTCTCCATCCATAGTTTCAGCAACGACCGAAGGATTCATCGTGAAACCTGTTGAAAACATTTCAGGCAAAACAATTAAATCAACCTCTTCCTGAATAGAATTTATTTTTTCTTCAAAGTTAATTCTGTTAATTCTTGGACTTTCCCAAACTAAATCCGATTGAATGATTGCTGTTTTCATAAATTATTTAATTGTTATCTCATCAATAAAAATAAACGCATCTCCTCCTGCTCCTTGGTGCCACTCGGGCAGTTTACCAAAGTTTTTTGCAATCACTTTTACGTATCTGGCAGAAGTTACTTTTTTATTACTGTCGAATGATTTTAAAATGTTCTTGTCAATTTTAGGATCTACATCATTATTTATTTTATCAACCAATTCAAAGTTTACATTATCATTAGAAACATAAAACTCTACTTGGGTTGGCATTAAAATCCATGAGCGCTGATCTTGCAAGAAATTGGCACTGATAATATTAACAGGTGAACTAGTTTGTCTATCGATGACACATTCAAAATCCTGACTTTGATACCCTTGCCAGTCCCCTTTGCGCCAATTTTCAGAACCAAAAATTCCGTCCAACAAACCTTCTGCACCACCAGCATGGTATTGTGGATTGTATTTTGATTTGATGTTGATGGTGTAGTTGTTTGGTTTTTTGAAGAACTCAGCAGAAATAGTATCGCTTGGTACATACCAAAAATTTGGACCACACATATTAGAATATTTATAATCTGTGTAGGTGTAAATTTTTGTGGATTTTGTTATTACAATTGGCTCTTTATATTCTTTATAAGTTCCTTTCTTCCTAAATGAATAATAAATTTTATCATAATTACAAGCTGTCGTTATTTTAATATTTAATTTATCTTTGAATGATTTTCCATCGCTATCAATTACTGGCAAAGTATGTAAAGTATAATACATATTTTGTTTGTAAGATGAAGCTTCAATATATTTTGATCCCAACATTATAAAATCTGCAAAAAGACCCTTTTCAGATATATCATTTAGCTCGAAAAATTTATCAAATTGATTTTTTATCATAACATTTTTAAATATTGGTTTAACAAGATTTATTGTTGTTTCACCTGGTGTAACAGAGTAAATCCCTATGCTGCTTAGTACATACCAAGCACTCATTTGCCCACAATCTTCGTTACCAATTAATCCATCAGGAGTGTTTTTATAAAACTCATTTAAGATGTAATGTACCTTTTCTTTCGTCTTTTCTGGCTTACCTACATAATTATACAAATACGCCATATGATGACTTGGTTCGTTCCCGTGTGCATATTGTCCAATTAAACCAGTAACATCCACTTGTTCGCGACCTGTGGTTTTGCTTTCACCATTAAACATTTCATCCAACTTGGCCTCAAACTTTTGTGGCCCTCCATATGCTTCTATCATTCCTGGAATGTCTTGTAGCACAAAAAAAGAGTACTGCCATGAATTCCCTTCTGTAAAATTATTATTGACTTCACGAGGATCGAAAGGCTTATCCCAACCTCCGTTTTTCTTTGGTCGCATAAATCCTGTTTCCCAGTCAAAAATATTTTTCCAGCTTTGAGAACGTTTCATGAAATATTCATAATCTTCTTTTTTGTTTAAGATTTTTGCCATTTGGGCAATGCACCAATCGTCATAAGCATATTCAACCGTTTTAGAAACACTTTCGTGTTCATCATCCATCGAAATAAATCCATTTTTCTTGTACGCCTCTAAACCTAAATGGTCTAGCATGGCCGAATGTTTTGACGCCTCAAAAGCTTTTTCATAATCGAAACCTTTGATTCCTTTTACCATAGCATCAGCAATCACGGAAACGGAATGATAGCCAATCATACAATCTGTTTCGTTTGAAGCTAATTCCCAAACGGGTAATCTTCCTCCTTGCTCGTATTGTTTAATAAAAGTATTTACATAATCTGATGTTCTTTTTTTATCAATTAATGTATATAGTGGATGTGCTGCACGAAACGTATCCCATAATGAAAAGACCGAGTAATAATCGAAAGTATCTGCTACATGAATTTTATTATCACGTCCACGGTATTTACCATCTATATCTTCTGCAATATTGGGTTGCATCATGGTGTGATACAATGCTGTGTAAAAAACGGCCAACTTATCTTTATCTGAAGAAGCTACTTGAATTTTAGACAACTCTTTATTCCATGTTGCTTCAGCATCTTTCTTTACTTTCTCAAAATCCCAATGCTTGATTTCAGACATGTTCAATTTTGCTCCATCATAACCTGTTGGCGAAAGCGCTACTTTTACTAATATTTTTTCTCCTTTTTTTACATTTTTTGAAGCTTTTATAGCCACTTTGGTTCCTGAAAAGTATTTCGCTTCATTCCTCTCATTTCCGTAACCCAATACTTTCACTGACACATTAAATTCGATTCGTGCATATATATACTGGTCTTTAGCCCAAGCTTCACTTCTGCGGAAAATCTCAATCGTTTTATCATCGATCACTTTTACTTCCCCATAAAGCAATTTATCTCGGTGATTTAAATCTATTACAATATCTGCTTCCCCAGCATTATTAAAAGTATACTCATGAAAACCAACACGAGTTGAGGAAGTTAATCGAACATCAATATTATTTCTATCTAACTTTACACTATAAAATCCAGCAGATGCTTTTTCGTTGTCATGAGAAAATGATGAAGCATATTGTTCTTTTTCCAAAAGAATTTTCCCCATTGAAGGCATTAACATAACATCACCATAGTCTGAACAACCAGTTCCATTCAAATGGGTATGTGAAAATCCATAGATAATTTTATCAGAATAATGATAACCCGAACAACCGTCCCAACTACCATCCACCCGAGTATCAGGTGATAATTGAATCATACCATAAGGCAAAGTGGCTCCTGGAAAAGTATGCCCGTGTCCATCGGTCCCTATAAATGGATTAACATGTTTTGTGAAATCCTGCGAAAAAACAAATTGTGAAAAGAAAAGAATTAAAAAATAAAACTTAGTTGAGTTCATTAGTGGTTGTTTTTTCAAAGATAAAAAAACGCATTCAAATCAATGAATGCGTTTTTTATTAAAATAGATAGTTAAATTTTTACCGTCGAAGGATCAATCCAATTGACATCTGCCTTTTTAAAATATTCTTTTATAATAGGCACTGCTGTTTGTACTTTGGAATGTACATCATGAAATAGCAAAATTCCCTTTCGCCACAAAAGCATCAAAGTAATTTGTCTATCTGCTACTTGTCTTGCTGTAATGTCTTTATTCCAGTCCTGAGAATCCATATTCCACAACACTACTTTAGATTGATGATTGTTTAAATAATCAATCAAAATTTTATTTCGTTGTCCGTATGGTGGACGGAAGTAAACCATCGCTTTCGATTTCATATTCGATTTGATTATATTTTGAGTATAATCAATTGAATTTTGCCAATCTAAAAATTTTTGATGTGATTTATGAATCTTACCATGTGATGCCACTAAATTTTGCCCATATAACATCTCTAAAGATTTAGATGATGTCGCTTCTAATCGTTGATTAAAATTATCTCCTAAAACAAAAAAGATTCCTTTAAGATTATTTTCATTAAGTACCTTAACAAGTTTATCTGTATTTCCGTTTTGAGGAGTTGGACCGTCATCAAAAGTCAATAAAAAATGCTTTTGCTCAAAATTATCACCAGTAACTTCAGTTTCATCTAAGATTGTAATTTCACTAGTAATTCTAGGATTTAAGGAAGCTAAACGATACAATTCAAACAAATAATCTTGATAAAAAACTTTTGAAGAATTGTACCAGTTTTTTAATTCTGAAGGAATCTTTTTATCCAACTGCAATGCTATCATTGAATTCCAATCTATATTTTTTTTAATCGAAATATATTTGGGCAATGATTCATCCAACAAAGCATGAAAATTATCAAGCAAGAGTTTTTTGGTCCTTGCTTCCCATTCTTTCACCGATTTTTCACTAACATTCTTAACTCCAATTTTAAGAGATAATTCTGAAGTACTTAAACTCATGTAGTCATTGAAAGTTTCAGTAAAAACCAGCATTTCCATTTTTGAGGCTACATCAAAATCTACTTTTGAATTAATTGAATAAGGCCAAACGGAACGGTCAATTTTTGCCACATTTATTTGCCCGAAAGAATGAGTTACAACAAACAGTAAGAATAAAGCTTTTAGTCTTTCCATTATTATGATCTCGCTTTTGCTGACATTCTTGCAATACCTTTATCGTAAGCAGGGTTTTGGTTATGCTGTTTCGCTAACTTAAAGTTGTTTAACGCATCATTCCATTGTCCTTTTTGCTCATATATTCTAGCAATATTATAATATGAACTTGCTTTAACTACATTGGCTTTGGCTCCTTCTGCTAAATCGATTGCTTTTCTGTTTGCCCATAAAGCTTCTGCTTCTCTTCCTAATTTTTGAAAAGATAAACCAAGGTTACTATATGCTTGACCATTTCTAGGATTTTCTTCGATTGCATCTTGATAAAAAGAAACCGACTCTTCTAAATTTCCTGAATGGTAACTTCTCTCCCCTGCTTTATTTAAACTAATAGATTCTTGGATACTTGCTGCATCTACTACATGATTGCTAGCATCATATCTATAATCTCTTAAAATTGATCTAACTCCTTCCCATGAAGTAGCATTTTTAAAATCACCGACATCAACTAAATTACCGTTCTCATCAATTACAAAAGGAATCCAAACTGTTCCTGTTTTCCCAAATTGTGGAATGTAAGTTCTTATTAATGTATTACCAATATAAACATAGACTTTCGCATTGCTTATTTTAGATAAGTTTGCATTGTTGTTATTGTCTTTATTTGAAAAATTATGTACCGCATACACATATTTTTTCCCTTCAATTTTTTTTGTTATTGTAATTGTTTCCGGCCCATAACTATCCGTATCATCCACATCTAAATTTGCTTGAGAAGCATCTTTTTGGTAATAACACACATAACCTCCTTGATAAGAAAGATGTGAATCTAAATCTGATGGCTCGCTACCCCAGCTCAACACAATACGCATACCATCCAACTCCTCCATTACAGGGCTTATTGCATATGTTAATCCTCCACAAGGACATTTAGAAACCAATGTTGAATACCCTTCTTTTTTGATGATAATGGTCAAATCTGTTTCATCTTGATATTCTGCTGGAATTTGTACTTTTCCCCTTTGATCTGAATATAAAGGAATAGATTTTTCCCCGTTTTTCTGAAAGATAACCTGAGCACCAGGAATTACTTTATCTTTAACAACTGCACTTAATACTAAAATTTCTTTTGAAGATTGGGCATAAAATGCCTGAGTAAGCGTAAAAAGTAAAAACGCTACAACGTATTTTTTTAATGACATATTTTAATTTTAATAATTTTCTCACAAATATAATTTTTTACTCACATAAAAAACGCATTCAAATCACTGAATGCGTTTTTTTAAAATAAATATATTATTGATTTTTTTAGCTTTTAACTTTCCATTCCTCAAAGAATGCTTTTACTTTATCTTTACCATAGCCTTTCCCTTCTTCTAAAGAGCCTGTTTCTTGTACATGGATTAATTTCCCTTTTTTATTTAAAACCATAAAAATTGGATACCCTTGTTTATCGCCTGGATTACCATACTTTGTAAAGAATTTTTCGTTTTTGTTTTTAGGTGACCAATTCAGATGATAATAGATATAATTGTTATCGACTACACTTTTTAATTCATCGGTTTTTTGAATAAAATCGTTTAAACGCAAACACCAAACACACCAGTTACCACCAACTTGAATCATTATGTTTTTATTTTCTGCTTTTGCTTGAATTAAAAGTTCTTTCACTTTAGCATCAGCATCTTCCATTTCTTGATAAGGTTTAGGTAATGTGGCCTTCTCTGCTTCAATTTGTTTCTTCTTTTCTGCCTTTTCTTCATCTGTTTGAGAAAAACCAATTGCCGTTACCAATAATAAGCAAGCTAAATATATCTTTTTCATCTGTTATGTCTTTATGTTAAGTTAACAAAAATCAAGCCATAAAAAAAGCGTCCGAAGACGCTTTTAATTATTTTACTAAACTTGCTTTTAAGTATTCTCTATTCATACGAGCAATGTTTTCTAAAGAAATTCCCTTAGGACATTCAATTTCACATGCACCAGTATTTGTACAGTTACCAAATCCTTCTTCATCCATCTGGCGAACCATATTTAAAACACGGTCGGTAGCTTCTACTTTACCTTGAGGTAACAAAGCATATTGTGAAACTTTTGCTCCAACAAATAACATTGCCGAACCGTTTTTACATGTTGCCACACAAGCACCACAACCAATACAAGCTGCAGCTTCAAATGCTTTATCAGCATCTGCTTTAGGAACAGGAATAGTGTTAGCATCGATAGTGTTGCCCGAAGTATTTACAGATACGAAACCACCTGCCTGTTGAATTCTGTCAAAAGCACTTCTATCAACAACTAAATCTTTAATTACAGGGAAAGCTTTACTTCTCCATGGCTCAACAAAGATTGTATCACCATCATTGAACATACGCATGTGTAACTGACAAGTTGTAATTCCTGTATCTGGACCGTGTGCACGACCATTAATATACATAGAACACATACCACAAATCCCTTCACGACAATCGTGGTCAAAAGCGATAGGTTCTTTCTTTTCTGCAACCAATTGTTCATTTAATTGGTCCATCATTTCTAAGAATGAACTATCTGTAGATACATCATTTAATGAGTAATCTACCATTTGTCCTTTGTCAGAAGCTTTTTTCTGACGCCAAACTTTTAATTTTATATTGATATTCTTTTTAGATGCCATAATCTTATTGTTTTAAGTCAACAACTATTATTTGTAGTTACGAGCTGCGATTTTGATAAACTCGTATTTCAACTCTTCTTTGTGTAATACTTCTTTGTTGATGTCTTCACCTTGATATTCCCAAGCTCCAACAAATGAGAAGTTTTCGTCATCACGTAATGTTTCTCCTTCAGCATCTTGGTGCTCTTCACGGAAGTGACCTCCACAAGATTCTTCGCGTTGTAAAGCATCCATTGCCATCAATTGACCTAACTCCATAAAGTCAGCTACACGAATAGCTTTCTCTAGTTCAGGATTCATTTCATCAGCAGAACCAGGAACAAAAACATCTTTATAGAATTCTTTACGTAAAGCATCAATTTCAGCAATAGCTTCAGTTAAACCTTGAGCATTTCTTCCCATACCTACTTTATTCCACATGATGTTTCCTAAAGCCTTGTGGAAATGATCTACTGACTTGTTACCATTGTTATTAAGGAAGAAATTGATTTGATCTTGTACTCTTTTTTCTGCTTCAGCAAATTCTGGAGAATCTGTAGAAATTTTACCAGTACGAATTTCATCAGCTAAATAGTTAGAAACTGTGTAAGGTAATACGAAATAACCATCTGCTAAACCTTGCATTAATGCAGAAGCTCCTAAACGGTTAGCTCCGTGATCAGAGAAGTTAGCCTCTCCAGCAACGAAACATCCAGGAATTGTTGACTGCAAGTTATAATCAACCCATACACCACCCATTGTATAGTGAACTGCTGGGTAAATTTTCATTGGTGTTTCGTATGGATTTTCGTCAGTAATTTTTTGGTACATGGTAAATAAGTTACCATATTTTTCTTCTAACCACTGTTTCCCTAAAGCAGTAACTTCAGCATCTGAAGGATTATGATTTCCTTTAGCATAAGCAGCTTGCTTTCCTTTTGCAATAATTTCAGAAGAGAAATCAAGGTAAACCCCTTCATTAGTATCATTTGCTTCGATACCATAACCTGCATCACAACGCTCTTTTGCTGCACGAGAAGCAACATCACGTGGTACTAAGTTACCAAAAGCAGGATATCTTCTCTCTAAATAATAATCTCTATCTTCTTCAGCAATTTGTGTTGGTTTCAATTTACCAGCACGGATTGCTTCTGCGTCTTCTTTTTTCTTTGGTACCCAAATACGTCCTGAGTTACGTAACGATTCAGACATCAATGTTAATTTTGACTGATTTGTTCCGTGAACTGGAATACATGTTGGGTGAATTTGTACATAACAAGGATTAGCGAATAGAGCTCCTTGCTTGTGGATTTTCCATCCTGCTGTTACATTAGAACCCATTGCATTTGTTGATAAGAAATAAACATTTCCGTATCCACCTGAAGCAATGATTACAGCATGAGCTGAATGACGTTGAATTTCACCTGTAACTAAATCACGAGCAATAATTCCGCGAGCTTTACCATCAACTTTAACGATATCTAACATCTCGTGACGGTTGTACATTTTTACACGTCCTAAACCAATTTGGCGAGACAAAGCTGAATAAGCTCCTAATAATAATTGTTGTCCTGTTTGACCAGCAGCATAAAATGTACGTTGTACTTGTGTTCCACCAAAAGAACGGTTATCTAACATTCCACCATATTCACGTGCAAAAGGAACCCCTTGCGCCACACATTGGTCAATGATATTTCCTGAAACTTCCGCTAAACGATGAACGTTTGCTTCACGAGCACGGTAGTCACCACCTTTGATAGTATCATAGAATAAACGGTAAACTGAGTCGCCATCATTTTGGTAATTTTTTGCAGCATTTACACCACCTTGTGCCGCAATTGAGTGCGCACGACGTGGAGAATCTTGAAAACAAAATGCTTTTACATTATAGCCCATTTCTCCTAAAGAAGCAGCAGCCGAAGCTCCAGCTAATCCAGTACCAACAACAATTACGTCAATTTTTGGACGGTTATTTGGTGCAACAAGTTTTAAATGATTTTTATGATTAGTCCATTTCTCTGAAATAGAACCTTCTGGTATTTTAGAATCTAACTTCATAATATATCTGATGTTGATTATTTTGTAAAGTGGATGAAAAGAGGAATAATTGCAAATAATAAAGGTACTATAATCGCAAATCCTGTTCCTAACATTTTAATTGCTGGTGTGAATTTATTATTAACTCCCAATGACTGAAATGCACTTTGGAAACCATGAAGTAAATGGAATGCCAAAACAACCATAGAAAGCACATATAAAATTGTAAATACCAAACCATATTGTGGCTCTCTAAAGAAATCGAAAGTGATTTTATGTAGGTCTTTATACGCTTCTTTTACTTTTACGTTTGCATTAGCCTCATAGATTTCAGTTCTATTTTTAACCACATAAGTAGGATCGTTAACAGGAACATATCCACCATCTGTAGTAAGGTAAAAATCCTGATTCATTCCTGGCTGGACTGCAATTGTCATTTTTTGCAATGGCATTTTTTCATCAAAATGCATTCTAGCCCAAAAACTTACCATATGAGTTACAATGAATACTAAAATTACAGTTCCCAACACCGCCATATTCCTTGAAGCAAAACTACTGTTCACTTGAGGCTTATTCATTGCGTAAGCCACTGGACGAGCTGCTTTGTTTTGAAAAGCAAGCATAATCCCGTCGATTGCATGAAAGATAATAGAGATGTAAGTTAAGTAAGAAAGAATTTTTACTGCTGGATTTGTAGTCATGAACAAAGCATACTTATTAAATTTTAAAGCTGCTTCTGGTGAATTCCCAGCTAATAACTGAAGATTTCCCAATAAATGTCCCGTCAAAAACAAGCATAAAAATAAACCTGTAAGAGCCATCCAGTATTTTTTTGCTAAAGATGACTTTAAAAGCGCAGATTTTGCCATAGTATTGATTTGATTTTTTAATTTAAAAAAGTTGTAACAAAAGTAAAGGAATTTGAATGTAAACACAACCTTTTTCTCCTAATTTATAATGAATTTAAAATACGTATTAAAAACAAAAAAGCATCCAAAATTTCTCTTGAATGCTTCATAATTATTTTTTCAAATTATTCTAATCATAACTAGGAATCAATCCTCTTAACCCCATATCTACAACATTTTCGCCTATAGAAGGTTCATACTTACCGTCTGCTGTAACTTCTGTCCATTCAAAACTTTTATTTATGGAAAGCGAAAGTGTAACAACAATATCTTTTGTCTCATTACCGGTAATCACCAAATTATTTCCAAACTTCCCAGTTACTACACAAGAATTTGCCGGTATTGGTGATGTTGAATTAATTGGATTTGGTACTGTAGTTGCTCCAACTGGTGTTTGCCCAGAAGTTGAATAGTTAAATCCTTGTAATCCAAAAGCCCAAAAACCTTGATCATTATTGGCGTTAACATTATAAGTGTACCCTCCAGAAGTAAATGAAGAAATATATGTTATCTTACCAACAAAACTTGCCAAGGTTCCATTATGCTCTATTCCAGAGCTTAGAACTTTAATATTATAATCTTGATATGAAAGTGAACATCTAGCCCACTCATAACTTCCAGGAGTAATATTCTTAAGAGGGATTGATAAAAATACTTCTCCCTCTCCAACAATTTTTGCCTTACTAAAATCGAAAGCAGTTGCGCCTCCAATTGCAGTTTCTTGACCATGATACAAAATTGTTCCTTGCCCTATTTGTGTTGTTGCATTAGGTGCAAATTCTAAATAATGTGAACTGATTTTATTGAACACAGGCGTTTGAGCTGCGTGTCCTACTGGAATTGTCGATGGCTGACCAACATTATCCAATCTAGCTTGATTAGGATCGAACTTGAATTTCACAATCAATTGAGGCTCATCTTGAACTAATTCTTTATCATCTTTATCATCACAAGAAATAAACATTACACTCAAAAGAGCTAATCCTAAAATCGACTTTAATTTCATAACGCTTTTGTTTAGAGTTGATAGATTTAAAAACGAAAATAGGTGAAAAAAAGTATTATCCCAATTAAATGCTAATTTTACAGAATAGTTAATAACTTTTAGCTTCAAAACCCTAAATTTGAAATTCATTATTAATAAATTCATTTCATTATGAAATACCATCAAATAGACCGCAATTTATTTATTAAAAACAGAGCAAAATTTACAGCACAAATGAAATCCAACAGTGTAGCTGTATTTAACTCAAACGATATTTACCCCGTTTCTGCTGATAGTACTTTACCCTTTGCACAGCACCGCGACATATTTTATTTAAGTGGCGTTGACCAAGAAGAAAGTATTTTATTATTATTCCCTGATGCTCCTTATGAACACTTAAAAGAAATTTTATTTTTAAGAGAAACTAATGAACATATTGCTGTTTGGGAAGGCGAAAAGCTAACAAAAGAACGTGCATTTGAAGTTTCAGGAATTAAAACTGTAATCTGGCTACAAGATTTCCACAAAACATTAAAGGAAATTATGGCTTACGCTGATACAATGTACATTAATACTAATGAACATTATCGTGCCACAATTGAAACTGAAACGCGTGAAGCAAGATTTGTAAAGTGGTGGAAAGAAAATTATCCTGCTCACAAAGTAGAAAAATCGAATCCAATTTTACAACGCTTACGTTCAATTAAAGAAAGCGAAGAACTTGACTTGATTCAAAATGCTTGCAATATCACCGAAAAAGGAATCCGCCGACTTTTATCTTTCGTTAAACCCAATGTAATGGAGTACGAAATTGAGGCAGAACTTGCTCACGAATTTTTACGCAACCGTTCAAAAGGATTTGCTTACACTCCTATCATCGCTTCAGGAAAGAATGCTAACGTATTACATTACATAGAAAACAACCAACAATGTAAAGCAGGTGATTTATTGTTACTTGATGTTGGTGCCGAATATGCAAATTATTCAAGTGACTTAACCAGAACCATTCCAGTTTCAGGAAAATTTACAGATAGACAACGTGCTGTTTACAACGCCGTTTTAAATGTTAAAAATGAAGCAACTAAAATGTTAGTTCCTGGAACACTTTGGAAACAATATCATATTGAAGTAGGTAAAGTTATGACCTCTGAATTGTTAGGACTAGGATTAATTGACAAAGCCGATGTGCAAAACGAAAATCCAGATTGGCCAGCTTACAAAAAATATTTCATGCATGGCACTTCTCACCACTTAGGTTTAGACACACATGATTACGGATTATTACACGAACCAATGCAATCTAATATGGTATTCACGGTTGAACCAGGAATTTACATTCCAGCAGAAGGATTCGGAATTCGTTTAGAGGATGATGTGATAATTCAGGAAAAAGGAGAGCCGTTCAACTTAATGCGTAATATTCCTATTGAAGCTGATGAAATTGAGAGTTTGATGAATTCATAATTTTAAACAAAAGAATAAAGATTAAAAAACACTTCATAATGAGGTGTTTTTTTATAAATTTATTTTCCTAAAAATCAGCCATGAAATACTTCCTACTCTTATTATTATATTCTTTAACTGCATATTCTCAAAAATTGAATTTAGAAACAGCATTAAAGTTAAGCAAAATGCCCTTGCATTGTATCGCTTCAGAATTCCCTAACAAAACCTCTCATTTAGCAGATGGGGAAAAAGATGCTAAAATGTTGCCTCACGAATTACATCCTGTTTTTTATGGCTGTTTAGATTGGCATAGCAGCGTCCACGGTCATTGGATGTTAGTTAAGCTACTAAAAGATTTTCCTAAAATTGGAAATAAAGAAGAAATAATTAAAATCTTAGAAAATTCATTTCAAAAAGATAAGATGGTACTGGAAGCGGAATATTTTGGGAAATATACTGCTTCAAAAGGATTTGAAAGAACTTATGGTTGGGCATGGCTATTAAAATTAGATGAAGAACTTTATACATGGGATTCTGATTTGGGAAGAAAATGGCATGAGTCACTTCAGCCTTTAACACAAAAAATTACAACCATCTGGAAAGAGTTTTTACCCAAACAGACTTATCCAAACAGAACAGGAGTTCATCCAAACACTGCTTTTGGATTATGCTTTGCTTATGATTGGGCAAAAACAAGAAAAGAAGTTGAGTTTTTAAATTTAATTATCAAAAAAAGTAAAGATTTTTATTTAACAAACAAAGAGATTCCCGCTCATCTAGAACCGGACGGGAGCGATTTTTTTTCACCTAGTTTACAGTCAGCCGATTTAATGACTCGCATATTGTCGCCAGAAGAATTTGAAAAATGGTTCAAAAAATTTTACACTAAAAAAGGGTTTGAAAGAATCTGTCAAGCACCCACTGTTAGTGACCGAAATGACTACCAGATTGTTCATTTAGACGGACTTTCATTTAGTAGAGCTTGGAACAGAAAAACATTGCCAAAAACCTTCCTAAAAACAATCCTGTTAAGAAAAGATTTGAGACAACTGCTCAAGAGTTCATCAATAAATCCTTAAATGTTTTATTTAATAGTGGATATGGAGGTGAACATTGGTTAGCATCATTTGCTATTTTTGCACTTTCAATAAAATAATTTGTGAATACAATTAATTATAAAAATATCAATGTAGCTTATTCTACAAAAGGGAAAGGCACAGCTCTTGTTTTACTTCATGGTTTTTTAGAAAATTCGACAATGTGGAATTTCTACATTAATGATTTTGCTAAAAACCACCAAGTAATTACTATCGATTTACTTGGACATGGCCAGACCGAAAACATGAGTTATATGCACACCATGGAGGATATGGCTGATGCAGTTCATGCTGTCCTTTATGAATTAAATATTTCTGAAGCAATATTTGTAGGCCATTCGATGGGTGGTTATGTTTCTCTAGCTTTTGCCGAATTATATTCTGACATGGTAAAAGGAATTGTTTTACTCAATTCTACATCAAAAGAAGACAGTAACGAACGTAAATTAAACCGAATGCGTGCCATTAAAGCCGTAAAGCAAAATCCCTCTGTTTTTATAGGCATGTCGATTGCTAATTTATTTTGTGAAGAGAACCGCGAAAAGTTAGCTGATGAGATTGAAGCTGTAAAGCAAGAAGCTCTAAAAACTCCTTTACAGGGCATCATTTCTGCATTAGAAGGAATGAAGGCAAGAAAGGACAGGGAGTTTATTTTACACCAAGCTACTTTTCCTATTCTTTTAATTTTGGGCAAAAAAGATCCTGTATTAAACTATGAAGATAACATTTCTCAAATTGAAGGTACTTCTGTCGAGCTAGTTAACTTACCTGATGGCCATATGAGTCATATTGAAAATCAAGATATTTTAGAAGCTATTTTATTGGATTTCTTTAAAAAAATTTAAACGTTCTCTTTGAAATCAATTTCAGGATTCAAAATCTCCAAAATTAGTTCTATAAGTTCCTTTTTAAAGTCTTCTAATGTGTCAGAAGTTATTTTCGAATCAAGTTCTCTTCCTTCTTTAATCCCAAAAGGCATAAAACCTGATTTCATATTTTTAAAAGACACAATTCCTACTTCAACTTCAAGATCTTTAGCTTTCTCTTCAAACATAAAAGCATAACATAAAAGCTGAATAATTTTATCGTTTTTTATATCTGTGGTAAGTCCAGTCCAGTCTTTTAATTGAAGACTTCTCGCTTCTACTTTCCCAGTTTTATAATCTATGATTCTTAATTTAGCATTTCGAATTTCAATTCGATCAACATTACCAGCAATTTTTACAGGATATGGTAATCGAGCGTCATCCAAATATCTTTCAAGTGAAACTTCTAAACCAAGAATTTTTACAGCGTCACCGTTTTCAATTGTCTTTTTTTCATCGTTTAAAAAATTATAAATATTACGTTTAGCAACTTCAAAAGCTAGTAGATTTTTACCTTTTTTTATCTCTCCTTCCTTATAAACTTCTTTAAATTGTTTTTCAATTTCATTATTTGCCGAAGCAATCATTTGGTCAATTATATTAACTGATAAAAATTGGTTTAAATAAGGCTTATATAATTCTTCTAAAGCACCATGAATGATTGTTCCTAAAGTGTTTAGAGCAATATTCTCCTCAACTTCCTCAACTTCTCTTATCGATAATACTCTTTGAAAATAAAATTGAATAGGATTACGAATATAAGTTGTTAAAGCTGATGGAGAAAAACCTTTTTCAGTTGCAATTTGTTTGAGACGCTGTAAAACCAATTCCGTTTTACCAATCTCCATACTTTGATAGGCAATATTAGGAATAAATGGCTGAATTATTCGATGTGAAATAGTATGACTGTTTCTTTTCTCAACTTCCAATTGTGTAATAAATCTACTTTTTTCTCCTCCATCTAAACCTTCATTTTCTGTATTGTATAGTAAATAAATATTTTTTGCTCTAAGTAATAAATGGTAAAAATGATATGAATAAATAGCATCTTTTTCTTTAAATGTAGGCAATCCAATTTCTCGTTTTATATCATACGGGATAAACGAATTATTAGACTTCCCCGAAGGGAATTTGCCTTCATTCATTGACGTAATTATAACGGTTTCAAAATCTAAAACACGACTTTCTAAAACCCCCATAACTTGTAAACCTAACAGTGGTTCTCCTTCAAAAGACACTTCACTTAAATCAACAACTTGTTTATAGAGACTTTGAAGTATTTCAACTGAGTTCACATAACTATTCTTCGAGCAGTATGACATCAATTGATTTATTGTTTTGAAAATAGAATAAAGAAAAGTTTTAACCAGTTTATCTTCTTCTTTTTCATGATTAAGCTCATCTTTAATCAACAATAATAATTCTTTTATGTTTTGAAGAATTTCGAGAGGTTTTTCATCCCATTTCTTAAAGATTATATTAAAAAAAATGTTTCTATCTTCCTTAAGGCTTGTTACCCTATTATGTGTTATGAATGTGTAGTTATTCTTTTTAATCAGGTTAATTAAATCTGATGCATTAACATAAGTCTCAATGATTGGATTTGAGAGAAGTTCCAAAACATCTTTATAATAAAAAAGATAACTTTCAGAATTTCTTTTTAATGCATGACTATGCATTTTAAACAATTTAGCAACTAGAATTTGTACTGGATTATTTTTACTTGAATAACCCATAGTAATATTTAAACTCCCAACAGTTGAAGGCAAAGAATGCAGAACTGGAATCAATAAATTTTCATCACCAAGGACTAAAGCTACTTTACTTAAATTATCTATAGAAAGATCGGCGGATTTTTCTTCTATAATTTGTGATACAATTTTTGCCTGACCAATTGATTTTGAAGTACCAATTATCTCAATGTTTTTCTCTTTAGAAAATTCATTAACTATCCACTGAAACTGATTTGTATTATAATAGTTCCATTGGTCTTTAAATCTTCTTGCGAATAGGCCAGCATCATGATGTGTATCCCTCAGAAAGACCTCATCAATATCCCAAAGAATTTCTGCTTTATTTTGGGAAATCAAATGTTGAATTATTTTTTCCTCAGCTTGATTTAATGCGTTGAATCCAGCAAAAACAACTTTATTTTCTTTCATCATAGACGAAAATACCTCAATATTTTTCACAGCTTCCCTATAAATAAGCCCTTGATATCCTATTTTTTTTCTAGAAGATGATTGTAAAATTTGCTGTAATAATTTGGCAAGCAATCCCAAAACTCAAGTTGCTTGTCTATAATTTCGGTAGTATTATTTGGAGATAAATCCCATCTTTTAAGAACTTCAATATCCTTTAGATAAGAGAAAACATAATCAGGATTTATAAGATAACGATCAATTTCATTAAAATCTTGCAATAGCGTTTTTGCCCAATTTGCAAATTGTTCAAAATCTTGTCTTTTATCTGATACTGTAAGAGATGAATAAACTTCAAAAAACTCAAACAATAACTCAACGTTATCGATGTTTCTTACTCCAGAAATTTCTTGAACAAAATCTTCAACACTTACTATTTTTGGAGCAAAAAAGTAATCTTTCAAATGCTTTTTAAAAGATTCCAATAAAAATATTTTGGCTCTTTTATTAGGTAAAACAATAATGATATCTGAAAAAGAATATTGCCTTTCATTGACAATATAATTGGCTAGTTTATCTAAAAAGGAAGCTTGAGTCATTTTATAAAAATAAAAAAACGCTCCGACTAATCGGAGCGTTTTAAAGAATTTATTTCTTAAGAAATTATTTTACTAATTTCACTTCAACTCTTCTATTTTGAGCTTTACCAGCTTTAGTTTTGTTAGAAGCGATTGGTTTAGACTCACCAAAACCAGCAGAAGATAATCTTGAAGCTTCAATACCGTTTTCTACTAAGTAAGTAACAACAGCAGCAGCTCTAATTTCTGATAATTTTTGGTTAGCAGTATCTTTACCATCTGAATCTGTGTGACCTTCGATAGAGAAGTTAGAAGATGGGTACTCTTTTAAGATAGCAACCATAGCTTGTAACACAGGGAAAGTTCTTTGTTGGAAAGTAGCTTTATTAGTATCAAATAAGATAGTTTTAGCGTAGTCGTTTAATTTTTTCATTACGTCTTCGCTCACTTCAGGACAACCATTATTAGCTACAGTACCTTTAACATCTGGACATTTGTCATCTTTGTCAAGAACTGAGTCACCATCAGTATCTGGCCATGGACAACCACCGTTATCTCTAGGACCTGCTACAGTAGGACATTTATCATTTTTGTCTGCAACACCGTCACCGTCAGCATCAGGACAACCTTGTAAGTTAGCTAAACCAGCAACTTCAGGACAAGCATCATCTTTATCAGCAATACCATCACCATCAGTGTCAGGACAACCGTTTAATTCTTTTGGACCAGCTACCTCAGGACAACCGTCTTCTTTATCTTGAATACCGTCACCGTCTGTATCAGGACAACCTTGGAATTCTTTCAAACCTTTAACATCTGGACAAGCATCATCTTTATCGTAGATACCGTCATTATCTGTATCTTTACCTCCGAATTGAAAAGTAAGACCAGCCATGTGTTGGAATACTGAAGGAACATCTAACGAACCATCCGTATTATTTCTATCAGTAAATGCTTTTTTATAAGTTGAGCTTAATGATAAACCTACTTGCTCAGTAAACCAAAATGTTAAACCAGCTCCAGCATTAGCATTCCCTGCTGATTGCTTATCTAACCAAGTATAACCTCCACCAATATGAACTGAAGGATCAAACCATTTGATTCCGATTAAGTTTTTTAAGCTGTACGCCACTTTAGCATCAGCACCGTAGTACATTAAATCACCAGGATTAAATGTCTCTACAGAGTTTGCAGAAGGACCAACCCAGTTAACCCATTTAGAAATTTTGTTAACTGACCCAGTAACACCTACTGAGAAATTTCCACCAACATTTCTTGAAACAGTTAAATAAGAAACTGAAGGAATAATGTTCCAGTTTTCTTTAACATTAAAAAATTGTGAAAAGTGGTCTTTAATATTTGCATCTTTCACACCCGCACTAGTTCTAGTGTCTACTGCATTAGCTCCGAAAGATATTGCCCACGGATTATCACTGCTTTGTGCGTTAGCACTCAAACCAGCTACCATCAACATGGAAACAAAAAGTTTGTTAAGATGTTTCATACTTAATTTTATTTGATTACAATACGTTATTGTGACAAAAGTAAGAGGTAAATAATTAATTACAAAATGAATTGTTAAAAAAAAGGCTAAAATTGATAAAAAAATCAATTTTTTATAATATTTAGGCTCTTTCCAACCTCTATAAAAGCCTCTATAGCTTTATCTAAATGCTCTTTTGAATGTCCCGCTGAAAGCTGAACTCTAATTCTTGCTTTGTCTTTTGGAACTACTGGAAAGAAAAATCCAATTACATAAATCCCTTTCTTTAGAAGCTCATCAGCCATAATTTGAGAAAGCTTTGCATCATATAACATTACAGGAACTATAGCTGAATCTCCATCAATTATATCAAATCCAGCCTTTTTCATACCATCTTTAAAATAATTAGTATTCCATTCTAATTTATCTCGCAATGTTGTGTCTTTTTCCAACAATTCGAAAACTTTTAAAGACGCTCCAACAATTGAAGGTGCCAAAGAGTTAGAAAACAAATACGGACGTGATCTTTGACGTAAAATCTCAATAATTTCTTTTTTAGCAGTTGTATAACCACCCATTGCACCTCCCAAAGCTTTTCCTAAAGTCCCTGTAATAATATCTACTCGACCCATAACATTTTTAGCTTCAAGCGTACCTTTTCCTGTTGCTCCAATGAATCCAGCAGCGTGACATTCATCGACCATCACCATTGCGTCGTACTTATCAGCTAAATCACAAATTTTATCCAATGGCGCGACTAAACCATCCATAGAAAAAACACCATCTGTCACAATTAACTTGAAACGATGACCTGCTTCAGTAGCTTTTTTAAGTTGTTCCTCTAAGTCAGCCATATTATTATTTTCATAACGATAACGTGCCGCTTTACACAAACGAACTCCATCAATTATAGAAGCATGATTTAAACTGTCCGAAATAATACAATCTTCTTCACCTAATAAAGGTTCGAATACTCCACCATTTGCATCAAATGCTGCGGCGTACAAAATAGTATCTTCTGTTCCATAGAACTTTGCAATGGTTTCTTCTAATTTTTTATGAATATCTTGTGTTCCGCAAATAAAACGAACAGAAGACATTCCAAATCCATGAGTATCCAAAGCGTCCTTTGCAGCTTGAACAACTTCGGGGTGAGATGACAATCCTAAATAATTATTGGCACAAAAATTTAAAACCGTTTCTCCATTAACGACAATCTCTGCGCCTTGAGGTGAAGTGATAATACGTTCTTTTTTATATAATCCATTTTCCTGAATAGCATTCAGTTCATTTTGTAAGTGTTGTTTAATTTTTCCGTACATACTATTATGAGTTTGTTTTGAATTTTTACAAATGTACCACTTCTATTTTTTCTCCTATATATACAAGAGCTTTTTTACTGACTTGGTATCCCATTTCTTTGAGTACGTTTTCGTACTCTGTTATTTGAGTCACATATTTTTGATTATGTACTCCCGTCTTATAGTCCAACAAATAAGCTGTATTTTCTCTAATTACAATTCTGTCTGGAATTATTGTTGACGCATCACTTCTTAAAATACTGACTTCGTTCAACACTCTTCCTCCTTCTGTAAAAAAGTCTGAAAGGCTTGCATGATTTACAATTTTCGAAAGACTATTAAAAACCAACTCTTTTTGATCTTCTGAAATCAAACCATTTTCTACAGCTTTTAAAATAGCCAGATCAACATCGTTATTTGTTTCAACGAAAGACAACACTTTATGCATAACGTTACCAAATTCGATTGCTTCCTGTTGATGTGTCCCCCACATAAGCGCTTCACGCTGTGCGATTTTTATCGACTCTGGTTTTATAATCGATTCATTATTTTTAATAAACTCCTGCGTTTCTTCTCTTGGTTTGGGCAGAGAAATTCTTTCAGAATTACCAAAATCATATCCTATTTTTTCTGAATTGAAATTGCTATTTAATTCTAAGAACTCAATAAAATATGAAGCAAGGTTATTGGGTAATTCTCCTTTTTTATTCCTTTCTTTTACAGACGAAATTATATGTAATTGTTCTTCGGCTCTTGTTAAAGCCACATATAAGACATTAATATTGTCTAATAATTTTTCCTGTTCTTTTTGATTATAGGTTTCAACAGCTACTTCTCCATAACGTAAAACATTACTCGATTTGTCGACTAAAAATTTATCAAACTCTATTTCCTCATTTGCATCTATCCAAAGCTTTTCTCCTTTATTTGCACTGTAACTTTCTTCGGCAAAAGGAAAAATAACCACAGGGAATTCTAGCCCTTTCGATTTATGAATAGTCATGATTCTTATTGCGTCTGAATTTTCATTAGCAGGAACACTAAATTTAGAACCGCTTTTATTCCAAAAATCAAGAAAATCACCAATACTCATTTGATACTTTACATCTCTTTCCAAAACAATATCTAGAAAAAACTGAACGTAAGCATTGTTATTTTCAGGCAAAATCCCTTTATAAATTAAGGTTTCAACAACTTCAAAAAGCGATTTCTTTTTAATAGCTTGAAAATTTAACTCAATTCCAAAAGAATTTAACCACGACTGAAGTTCGTCTTGTTTTTCGAATGAAATTCCTTTAACTATAAAATCATGAGGTTGAGCTGTTTTGATTCTATTTTTAGAAAAATAATACAAGACTTGAGCTAGCGACTCTTTATCTTTTACATCATTAAGATAACCTAGCATATGAAGTAAATACTGCACTTCGCTTGAAGATTGTATCAATAAACTTTCTGATGATATTACTTGAACATTATTTTCAGTCAAATAATTTGCCAATAACACTCCGTGTTTATTATTCCGCACCAACAAAACAATTTCATTCAAAGAAAAACCTTGTCGCTTTACACCATGAATGGTTTCAAGTGTTTTTTGAAGATATAAATCATCAGTAGTCAGTTCTTCTGATTCATCAACCTCATCACTATTTTCAACAGAAGGTAAAAAAGAAATATTTACAAAACCTCCTTTCTTGTCATTACTGAGTTGAAAACTTTTTTCTAAATAAAGCTTCTTATAATCTTCATTTTCGAATTTATGAGATAGAAATTTAAAAAAATCGTTATTAAAATTAATAACCTCATCATAACTTCTATAGTTACGCTCAAGGTCAAAAATCTTTTTATCCTTATTACTAAATGGATTTTCGTCCTTTGTTAAGTTAATAAACTGTTCAGCTTTTCCTCCACGCCATCTGTAAATAGATTGTTTAGGATCTCCAACAATGAGCAAAGAACCTTTTACGCCTTGCAAGTCTTCACTCGACAACGCATTATCTATCAACGGAATTAAATTCTCCCATTGCATTTGTGAAGTATCCTGAAATTCATCTATAAAGAAGTGCTTGTATCGTTCACCCAAACGTTCATAAATGAATGGAGCAGGTTGCTTTTTAATTTGGTCATAAATAAGCTTATTAAATTCGGCTATTGACAAAATGTTTTGCTCTTCTTGAATGTCCTTCAACTTATTGTTAATGGTATTCAACAAGGAAAGCGGTGTAATATTTTTTAAGAAAGCTTCATAAAAAGACTTCTTTTCAAACTTTTGATAAATTATTTTAAGTTGAGACAGCATTTCAGGAATTAAAGACTCAATAATTTCTTTGTCTTTTGCCCCTTTGTTTATTTGAATATCATCAAACTCATGAAAAGTTTTATTGTTTGGATTAAATCTACTTTCACTAATACTTTGCAAGTGATTTGGAAATGTAGCTCTAGAAAAAGATTTTAAATCAATCCCTCTTTTATTAATTAACTCTAAAAGATCAGTTGCCAAACCTTTGGTCTCATCATCAAGTTGCTTACAAAATTCATTTAGTTTAAATTTTAGCCTTATGAAATCAGGAATAGTTTTTTCTTGTAATGAAAGGACTTCTTCTCTATAATTTTCATTAAGCACTAATTTCCCTGCATTAAATATTTCTCCAGAAACATCCCAAGATTTATTATCATCTGTTTTTTCCATGGTAAAATCCACAAGAAGCTTTGTTAAAACCTCATCATTCCCAGCTTCAGCAATAATTGCATCAACAGCTTCTTGTAATAGATTTTCAGTATCCAGTGAAACATCAAAAGTGATTGGCAAATCTAAATCTAAAGCAAACGAGCGAATAACTTTGTGCGTAAATTTATCTATGGTCGAAATATCGAAAGCTGCATAATTGTGAATGATATTCTTGATGATTGATTTAGCCTTAGTAGTGATTTCAACTAAATTAAGACCTGTATCTCTAGACAAGTCTTGCATTAAAGACAAGGCTTTCAAGGAAGGCTGATCTTTTGTAAAATCATACAAACTATCAACAATTCGACTTTTCATTTCTTGAACAGCCTTATTTGTAAAAGTTATGGCCAAGATACTTTTATAGGCGTCATCTTTAGGAGAAGTCAACACAATTTTAAGGTATTCCTTAACCAAAGTATAGGTTTTACCTGAACCCGCCGATGCGTTGTATATGGAAAATGCAAGTTTGTTCACTTGGCGCTCTAATATTGTAAAGGTTGCTTTATATCAAAAAAACTTTGTTTTTTCATTTTTAACAACTCAGGTTTGATTTCTTCTTTATTGTTTACAACCAACACAATTACCGCTCTACCTTTAGAATCAAAAAAACTTAAATTCATTGGTTGATTAGCAAATTTGTAATTATCAATTTGAGTAAATTTCTTCTTAAGCTCTAGCAATGTTTGTTGCTGATTTTTATGAATAATAAACAATTGTGTATCTTTTGAATTTTCCATAAATTCAAAACTATACTTATGAAGTATGGGTGAAGATAAATTCAAACTATACACCTGAAAATAATCTCCTAGTTTATTAACTATTTCAATTTCTGTCATGTCATCTGCATAGACAGTAGTTTTGTTTAAAAGAATGGAATAGTCCTGAATTGCCTTAGGAAAATTATACGCAAAAAGTCTACTAGCCTCATTAATAAAATCTCTATCAATAGACTTACCTTTTTGCATATATTGTTCTACCATCGGATAAATTACCTTTGCAAATGCATTTATTGTTGCATCAGCATACCATTCTCCTTCATCTAGTTTATTATTAATTAATTTATAAGCCCAACCGTTACCAATTGCCGTTGCCAAAGCTTCGTCTAAATAAGAATAGGCAAATTTTGAATACAACGTGTTATTATCGTTAAAATATCCTTCAATATCAAATTGCTTACTTAATTTTTGTTCTCTGTAAAGAATGTGACACATTTCATGTAACACAACTCCATTTCTTGACGCATGATCAACTTCATCAGTAAAAACTCCAACACACAAACTATTTACATGAGGTGTTGCTGTTGAAAAACCATTAACGCCAGGAATTGGATAAATAGCTACTTGAAAAGGAATATCTGATGTCCAAGAAGAATCATAAAAAGTTCTTATTTTATTAAATATATCAACGTTTGTTTTTTCAAATTTGGATAGTTCAAAAAGCTGTTTTTCAATTTTACTTTTGTTTTGTAACCAAATTAAATTATCATACTTTTCTTCTGCTTTTTTAAGCAATTTGTATAGCTTTTGATTTGTTTCCAAAGGAATAATCCCTAAGCATTTTAATTTAAATTCTTCCAAGTCTTTAGAGGAAACTGCATTCATAATCAACAAATCAAAAGTCGAATTACTTTGTTTTCTTCCTTCTGGAAATCCTCCTCTATTAATTACATCATTCAAATTTAACTTAGAATATTCTTCAATCAAAGTTTTAAAATCATCATCACTTTGCCCGCCAGTAATAATATAATCTTTAAACGAAGGTGATGTACCATGTGACCCAATTGCAGTCTGCATGAAGTTAAGCACACAATATGGTTTACTGATTTTATAATTAAAAAAGTTTTGTGAAAACCCAACTAAAGAGAATAATAATGTTGCAATAAGAGAATATACGTGTCGCATTATGAATGTGTTAATCAAAATAGATTTAAATCTGCCTTGATATCTTGACTATAAAAATAAAAAGATTGTTCGGAAAAGGAGGAAAACCAGCCAAAAAAATTTTAATTACAAAGTTAAATGTTTAATTTTGAATGAATTTAATTATTAATCTTTTAAACATAAATAATATGGCTTTTGAGTTACCACAATTACCTTATGCATATGATGCATTAGAACCACATATAGATGCTAGAACAATGGAAATCCATCATTCTAAACACCATAATGCTTACACAACAAATCTAAATGCTGCCATTGCAGGAACAGATTTAGAAGGAAAATCTATTGAAGAGATTCTTAAAAATCTTGACATGACCAAAGCTGCTATTCGCAATAATGGTGGTGGCTTTTACAATCACAATTTATTTTGGACCGTAATGTCTCCAAATGGCGGTGGTGAGCCTACAGGAGAATTAGCTAATGCTATCAATTCTGCTTTTGGAAGTTTTGCTGCTTTCAAAGAAACTTTTTCTAAAGCTGGAGCAACTCAATTTGGTTCTGGATGGGCTTGGTTATGTGTTAAAGATGGAAAATTAGAAGTTTGCGGAACTCCAAATCAAGACAACACATTAATGCCTGGCGTTGGTTGTGGCGGAACTCCAATTTTAGGAATGGATGTTTGGGAACATGCTTATTACCTCAACTATCAAAACCGTCGTCCTGACTACATTGAAGCTTTCTTTAATGTAATTAATTGGACGGAAGTAGCAAGACGTTACGCGGAAGCAAAATAAAAAGACTTCTTTACATAAAAAAAGCGCACTGTTTTTCAGTGCGCTTTTTTATTATTATTAATTCATTAAATTCAATAAAAAAGGTAGACGCTTAGTTCTACCTTTTTTGCCCCAAATCTACCATAAACTTAACCTACTTATGTAATGGTGAGGTAAAAGTATATTGCTGATTTTGGTAAACCAAAAATAATCGTCAAAATGAGAAAATAATCGTTTATCTGATTAAAAATATTGTTTTCTAACTAAATTTAGTTAGGCGTTTTTTTCTATTTTTTTTGAAGGAGAAAATAGAATTGGAAAACAATAAAATAAAAAAGGTAGACGCTTAGTTCTACCTTTTTTGCCCCAAATCTACCATAAACTTAACCTACTTATGTAATGGTATGCCAAAAGTATATTTTGATGTTTCAGTTGCCAAAGAAAGTCGATTAATTACATAAAAAGTCGATTAAGTGCAGTTTCGTAATCCTTTTAGTACGCCCTTGCATCCTTACCTTCATAAAAATTCATAAAAGCGCGGTTAACCACACGATTACCGCCATCTGTTGGATAATCTCCAGTGAAATACCAATCTCCTAAATTCTTTGGACAAGCTTTGTGTAAATTTTCAACTGATTGGAAAATAATTTTTACTTCTGCTTTAACAGATGATTCTGTTAACATTTCAGCTATTTTATCTGAAATTTGCTCATCTGTGAACTGATTATAAAGCTCATTTACATAATTCACAACTTCAGAATCTTGCTTATGTTCTTGCGCTTTACATTTAGCATATACATCTTCTACCAAATGATATTTATTATTCTGTTTTAGAAGCTCTAACGTCGCTTGAAAGGCCACCAATGTTTCCAATTTAGCCATATCAATACCATAACAATCTGGATAACGAATTTGTGGCGCAGAAGAAACAATTACAATCTTTTTAGGATTCAATCGATCCATCATTTTGATGATACTTTTTTTCAAAGTAGTTCCTCGAACAATACTATCATCAATAATCACTAAATTATCTGTTGGTTTTATGACACCATACGTAACATCATATACATGAGCAACCATGTCATCACGAGAACTATCCTCAGTAATAAATGTACGAAGCTTAACGTCTTTAATCGCAATTTTTTCAGAACGGAGTTTTACAGATAAAATTTCTTTTAATTTTTCTTCTGACAAGTTCTCTTTATTTTCTAGGATTGCTGATATCTTACGTTGATTTAAAAAATCATTTGCCGCTTCGACCATACCATAAAAAGAAGTCTCTGCTGTATTAGGTATATAAGAGAAAACTGTATTGTCAGTATCATTATCAACAGCTTTTAGAACAGATGGCATGATAAGTTTGCCTAAATCTTTTCGTTCCTGATAAATCTCGGCATCACTTCCACGAGAGAAATAAATTCGCTCAAAAGAACATGCTTTTTTCACAGAAGCTTCTCTTACTTTTTCATCAAGCACTCTTCCATCTTTTTTAATAATTAATGCATGTCCTGGTGTTATTTCTTGAATTGATTCAAAAGGAACATTAAATACTGTTTGAATTACTGGTCTTTCTGAAGCCACTACCACCACTTCATCATCTTGGTAATAATATGCTGGTCGAATACCTGCGGGGTCACGTGTTACAAATGCATCACCATGACCAATCATACCCGCCATTGCATAACCTCCATCCCAATTTTTAGATGCTCTTTTTAAAATTCGAGCAATATTTAAATTTTCTGCTATAACAGGTGAGGCCTCTTGTTTTGACAAACCTTTTTCTTTACATTCTTGGTACAAATCTGTGACTTCATCATCAAGAAAATGACCAATCTTTTCCATTACAGTTACCGTATCTGCCATTTGTTTTGGATGTTGTCCTAATTGCACCAAATCCTCAAATAACTCTTTTACATTAGTCATGTTAAAGTTTCCAGCTACAATTAAATTACGGTGCATCCAGTTATTTTGACGTAAAAACGGATGAACGTTTTCGATACTGTTTTTTCCAAAGGTACCATAACGTACGTGCCCTAAAAATACTTCACCAACATAAGGAATGTTTTCTTTTTGAAGTGCAACATCATCTTTATATTCAGGATGTAATTCTAATTCTTGATTGATTCTAGCATTGATTTGCCCAAAAATATCCTGAATAGGCTGTGCTTGATTTGAACGAATTCGGCTAATGTATCTTTCTCCTGGATCAACATCTAGTTTAATACTAGCCAAACCAGCTCCATCTTGCCCTCTATTATGCTGTTTTTCTAGAAGAAGGTACATTTTTTCAACGCCATAAAAAGCTGTGCCATATTTTTGCTTGTAGTATTCTAAAGGTTTTTTTAATCGCAAAAGTGCAATTCCGCACTCATGTTTAATTGCGTCACTCATTGTATTGTTGTTGTGTAGTTATAGTTGTTTGAATTCCAGTTCATTTATCTAAAATTCGATAATTCTAAAAATAAAAAAAGCCCCGAAAATCGAGGCGTAAATTTATGATAATTCTATGTCAAATTGTGTTAAAGCTTTAAATTGCTTCAAACGATTTTGTACTTCTTCTTTAGTTAAACTCACCATTCTTTCTGTACCAAATTTCTCTACACAGAAAGATGCTAAATTAGAACCATGAATTATAGCTGTTTTCATGGTTTCAAAAGAAATATCTCCTTGTTGCGTTATGAATCCAGCAAATCCTCCAGCAAAAGTATCTCCCGCACCAGTTGGATCAAACACATCTGCTAATGGTAAAGCAGGAGCAAAGAAGATTTCTTTACCATGGAAAATTAAAGCTCCATGTTCTCCTTTTTTAATTACCACATATTTAGGTCCCATAGTATGGATTTTAGCTGCAGCTTTTACTAATGAGTATTCACCTGATAATTGACGAGCCTCTTCATCATTTATTGTAATAACATCAACACGCTTAATAACGTCTAATAATTCTGGTAATGCACAGTCCATCCAGAAATTCATAGTATCAAGCACTACTAACTTAGGTTTTTCAGTCAACTGGTTTAAAACACTTGATTGTACTAGTGGATGTAAATTTCCTAATAAAACAATATCAGAATTTTGATAGTTTTGAGGAACTACAGGGTTAAAATCAGCTAATACATTTAATTCGGTAGCCAAAGTATCTCTTGAATTCATATCATTGTGGTAACGACCACTCCAGAAGAAAGTTTTTCCTCCTTTTACAACCTCAAGACCTGTTACATCAATATTTCTTGATTTTAATAAATCGATATATTCTTGCGGAAAATCTTCACCTACTACAGAAACAATAGCAGATTGTAAGTTAAAATGTGATGCAGAAAGTCCGATAAAAGTACCTGCACCACCTAAAATTTTATCAGTTTTACCAAACGGCGTTTCAATAGCATCAAAAGCTACTGTTCCAACAATTAATAATTTATTCATAAATTGAATTGAAAAAAATTAAGCGGCAAATGTACAACATTGTTTTGGTAAAAACCAATTAGATTTTACCCATTTAAAACAATCAATCTATTGATTAAAAAACATCTATAAAATTGAACTGCTTTCTTGTTCATAAAAAGCATCAATAGAAAGTTCAGATTGCTGAGAAGCCATTACTGCCAATTCATCACAACGCTCATTTTGAGGATGATTGTTATGACCTTTTATCCATTTGAAGTCAACTTGGTGCTTACGGTAAATTTTTAAAAAACGTATCCATAGGTCTGGATTCTTTTTAGCTTTAAATCCTATTTTCTCCCAACCAAAAACCCATTTTTTTTCTACAGCATCTACCACATATTTAGAATCAGAAACCACTAAGACTTTCATTCCAGGGTTTTTAAGTTTTTCCAAACCTACAATAACAGCCAACAATTCCATTCGATTATTAGTAGTTAATCGAAACCCTTCGTAAAACTCTTTTTTATAGTTAGTCCCCACTAACTCCATAATAACACCATAACCACCGTTTCCGGGATTACCTTTGGCAGCACCATCTGTATAAATATGAACTTGATGTGACAAAATATAAAATTAGAAGTTAGAAAATAGAAGTTTTTCAACTACAACAGGAAAATATTCATGTTCCAATTCTTGCACTTTAATTGCAACTTCTTCTGGAGTTAAACAATTTTCAATACTTACAGTTTTCTGAAAAATAATTCCTCCTTCATCATAATGCTCATTTACATAATGAATAGTAATGCCTGTTTCTTTCTCTTTATTTTCTAAAACTGCTTTGTGTACATTCATACCATACATCCCCTTACCACCATATTTAGGCAAAAGTGCTGGATGAATATTAATTATACATTCAGGATACTTACTTATTATATCCGAAGGAAATTTCAAAAGAAATCCTGCTAACACAATTAAATCGGGTTGTAAACTTTCTACAATTTTAAGAACAGTACCATCTGAAAGCTCATTTTTATCAAAAGAGAAAGCCTCAACATCATGATTTTTTGCTTTTTCTAAAACTTTGGCATGCAGATTGTTAGATAGAACACCAACTACGTTTCCTTGATTATTGTTTTTAAAATGTAATATGATTTGTTCAGCATTAGTACCTGAACCTGAAGCAAATATTACAATCCTTTTCATTTATTAAGTATTATAAAGTGTGTCAAACTAGTAATTGTCAAACAACAACTGTAATTTTTATTACGCAAAAAAAAGAATAATAAATGACAAATAATTAAAAATGATATCCTTTGTTAAATTAATTTTCTAAATTCGTAGTAACATTTATTAACTAAAAAACTTGGTTTTAAATAAATTTTTTATTTTTGCCAACTAATTAAAATTTAAAATTAAAGATTATGTCAGACATTGCATCAAGAGTAAAAGCGATTATCGTAGACAAATTAGGTGTTGACGAAAACGAAGTTGTTACAGAAGCAAGCTTCACTAACGATTTAGGGGCTGATTCATTAGACACTGTTGAGCTAATTATGGAGTTCGAAAAAGAATTCGATATTCAAATTCCAGATGATCAAGCTGAAAACATTGCTACTGTAGGTCAAGCTATTTCTTACATCGAAGAAGCTAAAAAATAATACTCTCAAACATCTGTAAGCCTTAATCCCTTACAGATGTTGTTATTTTTTACGTCTTTATCAAAATCTTTTCATAGATTTGTAAAAAACATTGATTGTATTACAATCATAAAATATTTATGTAATACCCATTGTTTCTTTTAGTTAATTAAAAGTACTTTGGGTTTTTTTATATCAAACAAAAACAGCTAAACATGCAATTAAAGCGAGTAGTAGTAACAGGATTAGGAGCCTTAACACCAATAGGAAATAATCTTCAGGAATATTGGAACGCATTAATAAGCGGAAAAAGTGGTGCCGCTCCTATCACATATTATGACACTGAAAAACACAAAACTAAATTCGCTTGTGAGGTAAAAAACTTCAACGTAGAGGATTATATAGATAAAAAAGAAGCTAGAAGAATGGATAAATTTGCACAGTATGCTATTGTTGCAAGTGATGAAGCCATTAAAGATTCTGGTTTAGATTTAGAAAAAATCAACAAATATAGAGTTGGTGTAATTTGGGGGGCAGGTATTGGAGGTTTAGAAACTTTCCAAGAGGAAGTTTTAGCTTATGCTAAAGGTGACGGAACTCCACGTTTCAATCCTTTCTTTATCCCAAAAATGATTGCTGATATTGCTCCAGGACACATTTCAATGAGGAATGGATTCATGGGACCTAACTACACAACAGTCTCTGCATGTGCTTCATCGGCCAATGCTTTAGTTGATGCTTTTAATTACATTCGTTTAGGTATGTGTGATGTAATTGTTTCTGGGGGCTCAGAAGCAGCTGTAACTATTGCTGGTATGGGAGGGTTCAACTCAATGCAAGCATTATCTACAAGAAATGAAAGTCCTGAAACCGCCTCAAGACCTTTTGACGCTACTCGTGACGGATTTGTTCTTGGAGAAGGTGCTGGAGCATTAGTTTTAGAAGAATATGAACATGCAAAAGCACGTGGCGCAAAAATATATTGTGAAGTAGGTGGTTGTGGTATGTCATCAGATGCTTATCACTTAACAGCTCCACATCCAGAAGGAATTGGTGTGATTGCAGTTATAAAAAACTGTTTGCAAGATGCTGGTTTAAATCCTGAAGATGTTGATCATATCAACACCCATGGTACGTCAACCCCACTTGGCGATATTGCTGAATTGAAAGCAATTAGTGCAGTTTTTGGTGATCATGCTAAAAACATTAATATCAATTCGACTAAATCGATGACAGGTCACTTATTAGGTGCTGCGGGTGCTATTGAAGCTATTGCTTCAATTTTAGCTATCAAAAATGGAATTATTCCTCCAACTATAAATCACAGTGTAGTTGATGAAAATATTGACCCATCATTAAACCTAACATTAAACAAAGCGCAAAACAGAGAAGTTAAAGTAGCAATGAGCAACACTTTTGGTTTTGGCGGACATAACGCTTGCGTTTTATTTAAAAAAGCTGAGTAATTCTATATATGAGAATTATCAAAAAAATATTTCAAACTTCCCGTTCTCATTCTGCTGAGGACGGGATTTTTTTTGACAAACTCACTACAATTTTGGGATTCAAACCCAACAACTTAGAACATTATCGCAAGGCATTCACACATCGTTCTATGAATAAAACCGACGAAGGTGGTCATGCAATAAACTATGAACGATTAGAGTTTTTGGGTGATGCGATGTTAGGTTCTGTAATAGCTGCGCATTTATTTAGTAAAGTACCAACAGGAGATGAAGGTTACTTAACTAAAATGCGTTCTAAAATTGTTTCACGAGAACATTTAAATGAACTTGGTAAAGACTTTAAACTTATAGAATTTGTAGAAAGCAAGGTGTCTGTTCAGCATTTTGGGGAAAATATTCATGGCAATATTTTTGAAGCTTTTATTGGTGCGATTTATTTAGACAAAGGCTATTCCTTCTGCGAAAAATTTATTCATAAAAAAATCATTAAACCTTATGTAGATATTGATCGCCTAGAAGGAAAGGTAATCAGTTATAAAAGCTTACTTATTGAGTGGTGCCAAAAAGAAAAAAAACAATTTCAGTACGAAATATATGATGACAATGGCACTGGGAATTTAAAGCATTTTGGAGTTAAGCTACACATTGACAATAAAATAGTTGCAAAAGCTCGAGCAACTTCCAAAAAGAAAGCCGAAGAAATTGCCTCAAAAAGAGCCTATTTTGTTTTTCAATCTCAAATTGACACAAAATAATTCTACACAACGAAAAACTCAATCGTTTTCGTTAATAAATTAGCAAAAACCTAACACCCTAAAGCTATTTAAATACTTAATTAGTAGTATATTTACATTTTGTTTTAAGGTGTTTATGGCAATCCACAAATTACAACTGGAAGATTTTGATCAGGTAGATTATCAATTAATTGCCATTCATACAACATTAGAAGACTATAGATTAGCATTCAAAATAAATCAGTCACTATCTATAATGCTCTCAAAAAACGAAAACGAAATCCCAATTGAAATCAACAAACAAAAAACTTCATTCTCAAGATATACTTTTGAAGATGAAATGGAAATGATGGTCTGGGATTTAATTCAAAACAAACAAGAAATCGAATTACCTGTGCAAAATAAAAACGCTTCTTTATTTGAAGATAGCAACGTAACAACACAAGTAAATTTGGTATCTGATTTAAAAAAAGTAGATTTTTTTTTAAAAATCGAGCACGATAATCAAATTAAAACCAAAGAAATAATAACAAAAATAAAAGGAATCGATTTGGTAAGCACAGTATATGAAGTTGACCCAAATGATATCAAATCAAAAAACAATTTAATCTTTTAGAAAATGCCTACAAGTAAAAAAACTAAAATTGTAGCTACTCTTGGGCCTGCATGCAGCACAAAAGAAGTTATAAAAAAAATGATCGAAGAAGGTGTTAATGTGTTTCGCATTAATTTCTCACATGCCGATTATGATGATGTTGCCGAAAGAATTAGAATTATACGTGAAATAAATCAGGAGAACAATTACAATACCGCAATTTTAGCTGACTTACAAGGTCCAAAATTACGTGTTGGTGTAATGAAAGAAGATGTCGTGGTAAAAGAAGGAGATCTAGTAACTTTCCAAACCACTGATGATGTACCAGGAACTCCTGACAATGTATACATGACCTATAAATCTTTTCCACAAGATGTTAAGCCAGGTGAAAAAATTTTGTTAGACGATGGAAAGTTAATTTTCGAAGCGGTTTCTAGCGATAAAAAAGCGAACAAAGTCGTTTGTAGAGTAATTCAAGGAGGACCTTTAAAATCTAAAAAAGGGGTAAACTTACCTAATACTAAAGTATCGCTTCCAGCTTTGACTAAAAAAGACATTAAGGATGCTATTTTTGCTATCGAAAATCAAGTAGATTGGATTGCTTTATCTTTCGTGAGAACTCCAGAAGATTTAAAAGATTTAAGAGATTTAATTGACAAACATTCACGACATAAAATTCCAATTGTTGCTAAAATCGAAAAACCAGAAGCGGTAGAAAATATCGATAAAATTGTTGCTCATTGTGATGGTTTAATGGTTGCCCGTGGAGATCTAGGTGTAGAACTTCCTGCACATGAAGTACCATTAATTCAAAAGAAATTAATCCACAGAGCAAAGTTAGCTCGTATCCCTGTTATTGTGGCAACACAAATGATGGAAACCATGATTACCAGCTTAACACCTACACGTGCGGAAGTGAATGACGTTGCTAACTCAGTTATGGATGGAGCAGATGCGGTGATGCTTTCAGGAGAAACATCTGTTGGAAATTATCCTGTACAGGTAATCGAAAAAATGACTCAAATTATTGAGGCTGTTGAAGATTCTCCATTGGTGCAAATTCCTCAAAAACAACCCCAAATAAAAACAAATCGTTTTATCACTAAACACATTTGTTATCACGCCTCTATTTTAGCTAACGATATAGACGCAAAAGCCATTACGACTTTAACAAATAGCGGTTATACTGCATTTCAAGTTTCAGCTTGGAGACCTAATGCCCATATTTTAGTTTTTACTTCAAACCGCCGTATTTTAACGCAGTTAAATTTACTTTGGGGAGTAGATGCCTTTTATTACGATAAATTTGTAAGTACAGACGATACGATTGATGACATCAATAAAATAGCACAAGAAAGTAAGTTTGTTTCTAAAGGAGATTTACTAGTAAACCTTGCAGCTATGCCAGTTGCTAACAAAGGAATGGTAAATACGTTAAGAATATCTGAAATAGAATAAAAACAATATATATTCTTAAAATTCAAACCGTAGTTGTACCACTACGGTTTTTTTTATTTCTGTATTTAAATTAGAAAGGGAAATTCCAAGTAAACGAACCGAGTCTTTCATTTTCTCCTGATACAGTAATTCTTTAGCATTTTCAAACAACAATCCTTTGTCTGAAATAAAATAGGGAAGCGTTTTACTTCTTGTTTGCTGTGTAAAATCGGAGTATTTAATTTTCAGTGTAACTGTTTTACCAGATATTTTGTGTTTTTGTAATCTTCGGGAAAGTTCTTCAGCAATTCGTTCTAATTTTTCTTCCATAAAAATCTCCGAAGTCAAATTAGTGTAAAAAGTATGCTCTGCTGCGACAGATTTTGCAGTTCTATTTGGTTTTACGGCACTATTAGATATCCCTCTAACCAAATAATAGTAATGTCTTCCACTTTTACCAAAATGCTCGTCCAAATATTCTATCGATTTTGCTTTTAAATCGGAACCAGTATAAATTCCAAGTTGGTACATTTTTTCTGCTGTTACCTTTCCAATTCCAAAGAATTTTTTAACATCCAAACCTTCTAAAAAAGATTCTACTTCTTCGGGATTTATTGTTTTTTGGCCGTTAGGTTTATTATAATCGGAAGCTATTTTTGCGACAAATTTATTTACTGAGATTCCAGCCGATGCTGTAAGCCCAACTTCTTCATAAATTCGTTTCCTAATTTCCTGAGCGATTAAAGTAGCGCTAGGATTGCCCTTTTTATTAACCGTAACATCAAGATAAGCCTCATCTAAGGAAAGAGGTTCAACTAAATCAGTATAATCCTTAAAAATAGCTCTAATCTTCTTAGAAATTTCTTTATATCGAGCAAAACGAGGTCTAACAAATATTAGACCGGGACATAAACGCTTGGCTTGCACACCACTCATAGCACTTCGCACGCCAAACTTCCTAGCCTCATAACTTGCCGCCGAAACTACTCCACGTAATTCATTTCCACCTACAGCCAATGGTTTCCCTTTTAGTTCAGGGTTGTCCATTTGTTCTACAGAGGCATAGAAAGCATCCATGTCAACATGAATTATTTTACGCGTTTGGTTTTCTTCCATACTGTAAATTTAATATCTTTAATTCATGTTAGAAATTGAACGCAAATTTTTAGTCAACAATCTTGATTTTATCACATTGGCTACTACAAAAAACAGAATTGTACAAGGTTATCTAAATTCGACTCCTGAAAGAACTGTCCGTGTGCGTATAAAAGGCAACAAAGGATTCTTGACCATAAAAGGAATAAGCAATGAAGCTGGCACAACCAGAATGGAATGGGAGAAAGAAATTGATATCCAAGATGCTGAACAATTATTATCCCTTTGCGAAAAAGGAATCATAGACAAAATACGACACGAGATACCCATAGGCAAACACACCTATGAAGTAGATATTTTTTTTGGTGAAAACGAAGGTTTAGTTATGGCCGAAATAGAACTTCAAAGTGAAGATGAAGCCTTCGAAAAACCATCTTGGTTGGGCCAAGAAATTACGTCAGACAAACGTTATTACAACGCTTATCTGAGTAATAATCCTTATAAAAATTGGTGATTATTTTTTTACAGCTATTTCAATTTTTACTCTCATCTCGCCTGCAGCCTTATTAACTGCCAGATATTTGAATGCCCTCTTTGTTAAATCAATTTCGCGACTTCTAACGTGAGGACCACGATCGTTTACAGTAACAATTACCGATTTCTTATTTCTTAAATTAGTAATTCTTAATTTGGTCCCAAAAGCAAATTTACGATGTGCTGCTGTAAATTTATTATTATCGAAACGTTGACCACTTGCAGTGCGCCTTCCATTAAATCTATTGGAGTAATAAGATGCGTGAGAATTACTTTTATATAATTTATAATTGTAATCTCCTTCTTTTTCAATTACAAGACTATCAATTAAGGTAGTATCAACTTTAACTGTATCTTGCTTTACAGTATCAACTGGCATGTAAAACAAAGGCTGATCCTTCTTGAAATTTTTACATGAAAAGCTTGAAACAAGTATTACTGTTATTATCGTGGTAATTACCAATAAAAATCTATTTATCATAATTATTATTTTTTAACATTACACACTCCTACACAAATACCGTACCCTTATTGAAAAAGAAAGCCCTTTTCAGGGCTTTTAATTTTTTATACTAACCATGAAGTCCATGGTATTCTTGATAGTATAAGCAATAGGCCTAATCCGAATCCTACTAAGATTGATTTGAATTTTGCCGTACTGTCTGACTGTCTTTTATGTTTTGACCAACCAATAGTAATTAAAACTATGGCAATAATGTTTATTAATGGATGCTCCATCGAAGTCAGCCTTAATGCAGCATCTTTCATATTAAAACCAGCCAATCCTAACGGAGAAACAAAGTAAAGGATAAGTCCTACTACTAATTGTATATGAGTAGCAATCAAACCAAATAAAGCAATCTTTCTATCCTTTGCAGTAAATTCTTTTTTTGAAGAGAAACCGATTACACTATTAACCACTGCTACAACTAATAATAACAACGCTAAATAAGCCCAACCCGAGTGAAATTTTTGAATAAATTCGTACATTTTGTTTGTTTTAGTTTAAACAAATATAAGTAAAAAACCATTCGCAATGCGAATGGTTTTTCTAAATTATTGATTACTAATTATTAGAATTCGTAACGGAAAGTTAAGTTCCAAGTTCTACCATAACCGAAGTAAACAGTATTTGCATCTGCAACTCCATCATATGTTCTTCCTGCTTGTTGATAAGTAGGAGCATTAGCTGCTGTACTAACTTTATCATCAGCAAAAATATTTGATCTAGACTCAGCAATATAAACTTCGTCTAATAAATTGTTTATATTAAGTCTTAAATTAAATGAATCTTTACTATCCTTAGTTCTATGAATTTTAAATGACACACCTGTATCAAGCAATCCATAAGATGGTAATTCCAAAGATCCTTTATGTCCTTCTACAGAAAAGCTACCAGGTGAAATAAAAGCATACAATTTATCAGAAAAACGATAATTAGCATCAAATCTTAAATTTTTAACTACTTCATAATCAGCACCAACAGACGCTGTCATTTGAGCAACATTCCCTACCTTAACTTTATCTAAATATAGAGTCTGAGAAGTACCTCCTGCAATAGGTGCATTATTTGCGTCATATCTATTACTAGTACTATTTCCATCATATACCCAGTTACCATAAGAGAACATACCATTCAATCTTAACTTATCCATAATTCTAGCATTTACATCTAACTCAACACCAGAGTGAATTTCTGTAATCCCAGCAAAGTCATAATATCCCCCTGGATTATCTGCAGCATTGTCTGTAGAACGTTGGTATCTATCTTTCCAAGTAGTGTGATATAAATTTAAGTTTGCATTAAATATTGAAGAACGGAATCCATAACCTGCTTCAAATCCTAAAATTTTCTCATTTACTAAATTACCATTAACTAAAGATGCATTATTAGGATATACAGCATTAAAGAAAGGTTGTTTAGAATAATAACCTGCATTTAAAAACACGTTGTGTTTTTCATTAATATTATAATTTGCTCCTCCTTTTACATTTCCTCCAAGAATATTTTCAAAATCAGTTGAGCTTAATGGATCACTAGATTTGTATTTAAAATAATCAACTCGTTTAAATCCTTGTTGAGAAATTGCTCCTTGCACAAATGCAGACAAGTTTCCTTGAGTATATTCTAATTGAGTAAAGGCACCATACCATCTAACTAAACCATCATTATTATAGTTTATTTTTTCTTGACCTTTCACATCAGTAAGAGGGTTAAAACTTGGTCTTGTAGAATAAGTTTCCGACAAAATTCTTGGCTGTTGTACACCTGCGTCATTAACATTGTTAACATCAAAATTATCTGAATAATTTGTAGCCCCAATAAGATCATTTAATACTTGAAAATGGTATCCTCTATATGTTCTCGCATCTAAACCAAAATCTAATGTAAAGCTTTCGCTTAATTTTCTATTCAAATTAATAATTCCACCATACCAATCATGTGAGTTTACAGAAGAAATTTTTGAAATACCGTTTGTTAGGTTGTTAGAAGTTGAAGCACTATTTTGATAAGCTCCTCCTACTTGTGATCTAGTTCCAAGTGATGTTGGATAACCTGAGTTCCAAGCTTGGATTAAATTCATATTAATAGTTCCGTCAGTCAATCTCAAATTATCTGCAAAAAATCTATTACCTCTGATAGCTCCTGCTCCATTAGATCCTCCTCCACGTCCCCAAGAACCATAAAATACTGTTGAGAGTTTGGTTTTATCATTAATTTTCCAGTTATAATTTAATGAAGCGATAGGCTTATGGTAGAAATTAGTTCTAAAACTATATTGTTCACCATTTAAAACACCCCAATCTGAGTTGTATTTTCTATTAGGCTCACTTCCTCCTCCATATTTTAAATATTGAGCTATAGTTGGAGCAGCACTTCTTTGGTTATGCCATTGTGGAGCTCCTGTAAAAGTAAATTGCAAATCATGCTTATCGTTGATTTCATATCCTAAACCAATAAAATAGTTTTGTGCAGAAAATTGAGTACCGTCAGCATACATATTACCTTGAGCATTTCCTAACAAAATTGATGCAGACAAACCATTTTTCATTTTACCTGTAGAATAAGAACCAACAGTTTTAATATAGTCATTATTACCCAATGTTGCTGTGAAAGAACCTCCTTCTTTCATATCAGAAGTTCTAGTAATAATATTAATAGTCCCTCCAACAGAAGATATTGCTAACTTAGAAGATCCTAAACCTCTTTGCACTTGCATTGCAGATGTAACATCAGACAAACCTGCCCAGTTACTCCAGAAAACAGCACTGTTCTCCATATCATTTACTGGCATACCATTAACCATTACTGCAATATTTTCCTGAGCAAATCCACGAATATTGATTCTTGAATCACCAAAACCTCCTCCTGATTTAGTAGCATAAACCGATGGAGTATTAGCTAGCATTTCCGGGAATTCTTGGTTTCCTAATTTTTCTTTGATCTCTGATGCTTTAATAGTTGAAACAGCAACTGGTGTTTTTCTGTCTTTAGCCACATCAATTACTGTAGAAGTAATAACTACTTCTCCTAATACATTGCCTTCGTCAGATAAAACAATTGTTCCAAGATCTGCTTGACCATTTACGATTGTGAAAGGAATGGTTTTTGAAGTAAAACCTAAAAAAGAAACAACAACATTTCCTTTTGATGTTGCTGCATTTAGAGAGAAAGTCCCATCAAAACTTGTAGAAGTTCCTGTAGAAGTTCCTTCGATAACAACATTTGCTCCTGGAAGAGCTCCATTGTTATCTTGAATAATTCCTGAAATTTTTCCTTGAGCAAATACCGTTGTAATACTCAAGAAAAACAAAGCTGTTAAAAGCCATTTTTTCATGTTCATCATTGTGTTATTTATTTTTGTTTGGAGCAAAATTCACACAAATTTTTCAGCTCAATGTTAATTTAATGTTAACATTATGCACGCATATGAAGAAGTTAAAATGAGCTTTATTAACTAATTATCAACGATTAAGATTGTTTTTTATATAAAATATTAAATACTTCCGTTTTAACGATTTTTTTGATAATAATTTAATAAAAAGTTTGTTGAAGAATCATGACTTTTTATTGCAGAATTATTAATTTCATTTAAAATTGAATTCGCCAATTGCTTTCCTAATTCAACACCCCATTGATCATAACTAAATATATTCCAGATAATTCCTTGTACGAAAATTTTATGTTCGTACATAGAAATTAGAGAACCTAAAGTTTCTGGTGTCAATGATTTTGCTAATATTGTGTTTGTAGGCTTATCTCCAGAAAAAACTTTATAAGGCAGTAAGAAACTTGCTTGTTCACTAGTTATTCCTTGCTTAACAAATTCCTCTTTAACTTGAGTTTGAGTTTTACCATTTAATAATGCCTCAGTTTGAGCGAAAAAATTAGACATCAATTTGTTATGGTGATTTTCATCTCCATATAGTGGTTTAACAAATCCAATAAAATCAGTTGGAATTAGTTTTGTTCCTTGATGTATTAATTGGAAAAAAGCATGCTGTGAATTTGTTCCTGGTTCACCCCAAATAATGGTTCCTGTTTCATAGTCAACTAATTTACCGTTTCTATCTACGCTTTTACCATTACTTTCCATAATTCCCTGTTGAAGGTATGGTGCTAATTTTTGCAAATATTGTGAATACGGAATTAAAGCTTCACTTTCGGCACCAAAAAAATTATTGTACCAAATAGTTAGTAACGCTAATACAACTGGAATGTTTTTATCGAAAGATTCTTCTTTAAAGTGTACATCCATTTTATGGGCTCCTGATAAAAGTTGGTCAAAATTATCAAAACCAACAGCCAAACTAATTGTAAGACCAACAGCACTCCATAAAGAGAATCTGCCTCCAACCCAATCCCACATTGGAAACACATTATTGGCATCGATACCAAATTCTGTTACTTTATTTATATTAGTAGAAACTGCTACGAAATGTTTAGCTACATCTTCTTGTTTAGCCGATTGCAAAAACCAAGATCTAATGGTTTCGGCATTGGTCAAAGTTTCTTGAGTGGTAAATGTTTTAGAAGCCACAACAAACAAAGTAGTTTCAGGGTTTATTTTCTTTAAAACTTCATTTACATGATCACCATCAATATTTGATACAAAATGTACGTTTAAATGGTTTTTATAAAATTGTAGTGCTTCAACTACCATTGCTGGCCCAAGATCTGAACCTCCAATTCCTATGTTTACAATATCTGTAAAAGACTTGTTAGTAAAGCCTTTCTTTTCTCCAGAAATTATTTGATTTGTAAAAGATTTTATCTTGCTTTTAACCTCAAAAACTTCAGGAACAACATTTTTACCATCAATTAAAAAAACATCTGATTCTTTTGCCCTAAGAGCTGTATGAAGCACTGCGCGATTTTCCGTTTGATTAATAGCTTCTCCCGAAAAATAACTTTTAATTGCTTTTTCCAAACCCACTTCGTTAGCCAATTCTAACAATAGATCAACAGTCTTAGAGTTAATCTTGTTTTTAGAATAATCAATTAAAAAATCTTCCCATTGTATATGAAATTTATCTGCTCTTTCAGAATCTGAAGCAAACATTTCCTGCATAGTAATACTAGCAATTTCAGAATGATGCTCTTTTAACTTTTTCCAAGCTAAAGTTTGAGTAGGATTTACAGATGGTAATGACATACTTTTAATGATTTTTCAATTAAATGAACAACGAAGTTACAATTTTGGTTTTGAAAAATCATCAATAAAATCAATATGCTAGCGAGTTTTTTTACGAAAACGTTATAGTTTTATCTGAATTAATTACAACTAAAAACAAAGTTATTTCAAGGCAGCAATGCTATCCAACTCTCTTTTTAATGGAGTCATAAAAGCAATAAACCTAGGTTTGTTTTTCTTATCCATTGGCGCCGAATTAGGCAATTTCAACTTTAAAGCATCTACTTGCTTACCGTTTTTCCAGAATCTATAGCAAACATGAGGTCCGGTAGCCAAACCAGTGCTTCCAACCTTTCCTATAATTTGACCTTGACGAACATGTTGCCCTTTTCTGACCAAAATTTTAGACATGTGTAAGTACTGTGTAGAATAAGTCTTATCATGCTTTATCTTAACATGATTTCCATTTCCTGCTGAATATCCAGCCAATTCAACTACTCCATTCGCAGTTGACATAATTGGTGTACCATGAGGCGCAGCATAATCAGTACCGTTATGAGGCTTGAAAAATTTTTGAACTGGATGATATCTTCTTTTAGAAAATCGAGACGTAATATTAACTGTTTTTAAAGGTGCTTTTAAGAAAAAGTTTTTCAAAGCCTTCCCTTCTTCATCATAATAATCAACTTTTTTATCAGAAGCATTTTGCTTGAACGGAAAGGCATAGATTTTTTTTCCTTTGTATTCGAAAAAAGCACACTCTAAAGAATCTACACCATCATAAATGGTATCATTAATATATCTTTCAGTAAAAGTAACTGCAAACTTATCTCCTTTTTGAGACTTAAAGAAGTCGATAGACCATTTAAAAACACTAGTTAATTGAGCTGATAAAGAAGCAGCAACACCTTCGTTTTTAAGAGTCTCCGAAAGCGATCCGTTTAACTCTCCAGCAACAGTTCTTCTTTTAAAAGTTACTGGTTTTAATTTTTTTGACGCTTTAACTATTGAATCATTAAAATCAATTACATAATACGTTAATTGATCAGGCTGATATATAAAATATTGAAGTCTTTTTGATTTATCTTTTGAAAGAAGCATAGTATAAGGCTTACCCAGACGTACTATTCTTACATTGAAAGTATCTTTTACTTTTGCAATTACGTCATAAACCTGTTTCCCATTCAGATTTTGTTTTTCTAGTATACTACCAAAGGTATCATCCTTTCTAATGGTATCAGAAACAACTTTGAAATCGTTTAATTTAAAACCAAAATCATATCTAATTGGTTCTGGTTTTTTAACAGGCACTTTAGTCCCGACCTTATCATCTTTACAAGAAACAACTAAAAATAAAACTAATAAAAGAGTAATGTATTTTTTCAAATGGAGCATTTTTATTCCAAAATCTATCGGAAAATTTGACAAAAATGCTAATATAATAATTTTTTATACATTTTCACCCCAAGTAGCTAATTCATGTTCTGACAACAATTCAGGAAAAAATATTCTTCTTTGATAACGAGGATGCATGTATTTCTTCCAATCACTACCTCCAGTTGCTTCACCGTCCCCTTTTCCGTTGTCTATATATTTTTTAGCGGCATTGTAATGACCCATTACCCATGTAATATTTACAGTATAGTCGTAATGGCGCATGGCTTTCACTAATTCAGGATCTTTTTGATCGGCTTCTGGCAATTCATTAAATTTTCGCCAAAGGTTAATGGTGTTGTATTCTTCCATCATACGTAGAAATGTACCCTTGTATTTTTCCTCAAACTGTTTTAGGAAGTATGATTTTTCACCTGTATGATAATCTTTCCCTGCAGCTTGCCAGTACAAATGTTCTAAGGCGTGCTCATAAGGCGTATTTCTATCAATGGTTGCTCTAAATCTGTAATCGATTAGGTTTATCAAATCTGTCGAGCAAAATTCAATCATTCTATATTGAGCACTTTGAAACCCACTTGCAGGTGTTAAAGTATGTCGGAATTTCATATACTGCTCAACTTCCATTCCATCACCCATAATGGTAAAAGATGTGGTAAGCATATCAAAATATCTGCTGATACGCATTAATCGTTCTGCAAAAAAAGTAGTGGTTAATTTTTCGGCATAAGAAACTTGTTTGATTTCCCACAAAATCATTTTAAACAACAACTCATTAATTTGATGATACATGATAAAAACATTTTCATCTGGTAATGTTGTTCTTTGAATTTGCAAACTTAAAAGCGCATCAGTTTGTATATAATCCCAATAAGTTATTGGTTTTGACCAAAGCAGCCCTTCAAGATGAGCTTCGGTTTTTTGGTTGATTGCTTTATACTTTTCGTCAATTTCGTTTACTAATGCAGAATAATCACTCATAATTTATTTTGAAATTACCATAAATGGATTTTTTAAACCTTTAAACGCTTCTAAATCGGCTTTAAGAGAACCTACCGCCAAATCAGCTTTGATACGTAAAGGAACTTTGTTTTCATCGTCTGAAACCCAAACCGTTAAACTTTCCTCTTCTTTAAAAACACGACCCGACTGAACAATTGGTTTAAATATCATAGTATTTACTTTACCAAATTTAGTTCTAAGTTTTTCTTTTCCTACGTATTTTAATTTGAATTTATAAATTTCATCATCAAAAAACATATCAATCATAATAGATTCGCCAACTTTAAGTTTGTCAATATTGGGATGATTTCTAAGATAATAAAATGAAGAAACTATGTCCTGAACATTTTCAGTAACATTAAATGTTTTCTCGGTCTTATGCTTATAATCTTTAACTAAAACTGTGTTTTTTTCTTGATTGAAAAATCCTTCTTGATCTTTGGTATATCCACCTTCATCAATTTTACGTAAATACTGATATGGTTTTGTAGTTTCTTTATCAAACTGACTTTGATAATAATCATCTACTTTAAAAAAGAATCTAGACATGCCAACAGTATAGCCATGACCAACCGCATAGAATACTTTTTTACCGCTTCGATTTGCTTCTTTTAGTTCAAGTTCTGCATAACCAGCATTGACTAAACCATAATGGATACGAAACTTAAACCATTCGCCAACATCAAATGCTTCTGGCTTTTGTGCAAAAACCGCCGTTGAAAATAATAAAGATAGGAGTGCAAATTTTAGTCTCATGTTTTTCGAATTTATATTCTTTTTGAGTAAGAATACAATATCCATTCCAAAGTTAATAAAAAACAAAAAAACCCAGTCATTACTGACTGAGTTTTTATGCTATTAACCAACCAAAAAACTATAAATTATGAAAATTTATTTAATTAAGAGGGAACCACCCCTCCCAATTGCTTAGCAAAGGTATAGCAGAAGTTCAATTATTCCCAACAAAAAATCAACTTTAACATATTTTTATCAAAATATGACTTACTACAACGTTTTCTTTTGACAATTCTTTAATGAAAATGATTTTTTGTTAATATAACATTAACAAAACAAAAAGTTAAAAATTACAAAAACACTAAAAATCAGACGTTTATAAAAATAAAAAATCCGAAAAAATTACTTTCTTCGGATTTTAATCAATTTTATTCAATATTTTACAAAGTACCTCTCAATTCTTGTTCTCTTTCGATTGACTCAAAAAGTGCTTTAAAATTACCTGCACCAAAACCACGAGTCTCCACTCTTTGGATGATTTTGAAATTTACATGTTAACTTTTTCCAGTCTAATCTCAGAAGATTTTTTATTAGAATCAAAAAATTCAATTAACATCATATATCCTTTTTTCCCAGGAAAAGCAAATATTTTGCTGGTGTTAGTTTTTAAATCCAACTGCTTTTTGATAAACTCATTATTACTATATGAGACTATTCCAAATTTTGTATTTTGATTTCTATTTTTTGAATTTTTCTCATTATCACTAAAGTAAAAAAGAAATTCATCATCGTCTAAATCTTGAAAATCCATATAATCAAATCCACCAGCTTCTTTAATTACTCTTGAAGGTGCTTCAGTTCCAGGAAACTTATTTCTAAATTTTTCAGCAATTAAAATTTTATCAAACGTGAATTTAGCGGAAATCTCTAAAAAATATATATTATTTGTAGTTACTGGTTTTCTTTTAAAAGCTTCACAAACTGCAATAATTTTGCCATTACTTAATTGGATAAGATCATGAACGAAAATATTCCCTTCTTTTTTAATTTCTCCATATTTATCGATGTCAACTTTTGGAGATAGTTCGGTCCAGTTTAAAAACTTTTCTTCTAATTTCTTTCCATTTTCAAGACTTAACTTAATTTTGAAGATACCTAGATTCTCTTCATCTCGAATAAATCCGTAATCAGATCTTTTTGAGTAATTTCCTAACAATGTCAATTCATCATTCTGCATATAAGAATCAACTACTTTGTAAGTATATTTATCTTGGTTTGAGAATAAATATTCAAAATTTTGTTTGCCTGTAGCATTGTTAAAACACAAAACAGAATTGACAGGTTTATAATATCCGGATTTTGTATAATGATTTGAAAACAATACATACTCTTTCGATGCGTTTAAAAATTTTAATTCTTTAAAACCATGATCGTTTTTAGAAGTTTCGTAGGTTGTTTTCCATTTATTATTAAAATTATCGTCTAAGCAAAATAAAGATTTTTCTTTTCCAGTTTGATCTTTATCTTCTTTTATAGCTATCAGACCGACCTCATTTATCCCAATAATTTCATCGGTCTGATTGGCATCAAAATTTTTTAGTTTTCTATCAAATTCTGGTTTCACTTCAACTTTACCATTTCTAAAGATAAAAATATCACTCATTTTATTATTTGATAAATCTAAAGTTCTATAGCGTCTAAAAAACTTTCCGTTCTCAGTATCATCGTTCAATTCTATTAATAATTTATTATTGAACAGAGTGATATCAAATGTAATTCTGTCTGATTTTAAAAGAAACGAACTATATTTCATTTCTTCAATAAAACCGTTTGTTACTTTAGTTAAATTTTCATCTAAAACGATGTATTCCAATAAAAATTTTTCTTTTTGAATTTTGTCTGATTCAAACAATAGGAAATATCCTTTTATATTATTTTTATTGTCTTTTATTTCTTCAGAATGGTAAAATCTACCTGTAGACAACTTATTTAACTCAATAATCTGAGCCCCTACAGATTGCATACACATCATCAAGACGATTAATAATATTCTTATCTTTTTCATTTAAATTTTTGAATTATTATTTCTAAATCGGTGTTTTTTAAATTATTGATTATGTTAATGAATCGATTCAAACTTGGAGAATTATATACCAAGTCCATTTGAGGAATATATTTTGATATAGTTTGGTTTCTTTTTGCCTTTTGAATTTCAATCAGGTTTAAAAAAATCAAGTCTTTGTAAAATTTACTACTCGTTTTTTTGTATTCTTTTAAAGACTCATACAAGCAAATTCCAAACTCACCTCTTACATACAAATTATATAAGTTTTGATAATTCGCCTTTTTCTTTAACTCGATAAATTTGCTAGAATCGATTGCTTTGATGTTCTGGTTATTAATAAATTTTTGAAGATTTTTTATTCTGTATAAACAATCTGGATGTGTTTTCAAAGAGTCTATTTGATAAGCGGGCTTGTAATCGTATTTTTTAAAGATTGATTCTTCAACTTCAAAATATTTGTTTTTGATTTTATACGTTTCGGTTTCAAATAAAGTTTTGTAATCACGAACCGTTAACGAATCCATTTCTTTGTTAGAATCATCTAATTTATTTAAAAGACTAATGGAATTATTTAAATCTCTTTTTGTTTTCGAGTAGAAATGAAAGCCTAAAGAATCAGCTTCAATTTCTTTTTTTCTTCTATGAAAATAATTTTTATAATTTAATTTCAGTAGAAATGTATTAGCTGCTTTAGAACGATTATATTTTAAATTCTTTATTTCTTTTGTTTTATTAATGATTTCTTCAGAAGTATTTAAACTGACAAAATTATCAACTTCTTTTTTAACATGTTGTAGCACTTGATGGCCTATTTCATGACATAAAACAAAAACCAATTCATCTTCATTATCTAAAACAGTAAACAAACCATAGTTTACAACGATTGTTCCGTCTCCAGTGTTATAGGCATTTTTTTCTGAGTCATTGGAAACTAAAACTCTATAATCTTTTTTGGCTAATTTGTTGATATCTAAAATTTCGAACAAAAGCTTTTGAGCGTAATCATTTAAATTTTTATCTGAAATAAAATTATTGTTGCCTATCTTTTCTAAAAACTCCTTTTGGTATTCTAGATAAATATTTTTAGATAGTTTAGATTTATTTACAGAATTTACATCTAAACTTTCATTAAAAGTAGTATATTTTAATTTATAAAATTCTGATAATTCATGTTTGAATGAATTGGAATTTATAGTGTCAAGTAATTCTATTCTTTCTTGCCCAAAACATTTTAATGAAAAAACAATTAAAAAAAGTATATTAAGAATTTTCATAAAAAAACTGTTTAGAAACAAATATAATATTTATTTCTAAACAGTAAGATTGTTTCATTTTTTTACAAAGTACCTCTCAATTCTTGTTCTCTTTCGATTGACTCAAAAAGTGCTTTAAAATTACCTGCACCAAATCCTCTAGCTCCCATTCTTTGGATAATTTCAAAGAAAAGTGTTGGACGATCTTCTACTGGCTTTGTAAAAATCTGCAATAAATATCCTTCCTCATCCGCATCAATCATAATTCCTAATTTTTGTAATTCATTGATGTCTTCTTTGAATTTAGACATGTGATCTTTTAATCTTTCTGGAATTGCATCATAATACGCTTGTGGCGGTGTACTTAAAAATTCAATACCACGAGCACGCATATCTGCAACAGTTTTAATAATATCATCTGTAGCAACAGCGATGTGTTGAACTCCCTCATCTTCATAGAAATCTAAGTACTCTTCAATTTGAGAACGCTTTTTACCGTTTGCTGGTTCGTTAATTGGAAACTTGATACGACCATTACCATTCGACATTACTTTAGACATCAAAGCTGAATATTCAGTAGTAATTTGCTTGTCGTCGAAAGAAAGGAAATTCACAAACCCCATCACATCTTCAAACCATTTTACCGCTTCATTCATTCTGTTCCAACCAGTGTTTCCAACCATGTGGTCAATATATTTTAGTCCAACTGGTTCTGGATTATAATTAGATTTCCATTCACTATATCCTGGCAAAAAGATCCCGTTATAGTTTTTACGTTCAACAAAAACAAAAACTGTCTCACCGTAAGCGCCATAAATACCTGCGCGAACAACTTCACCATTTTCATCTTTTTCAACAACTGGCTCAAAATAAGATTTTGCTCCACGTTTTGTAGTTTCTTCAAATGCCGAACGCGCATCTTCTACCCAAAGCGCAATAACTTTTACACCATCACCATGTTTTTTTACATGTTCTCCAATAGGTGAATTGCTATTTAAAGCTGTAGTTAACACCAAACGAATTTTATCTTGCTTTAAAACATATGAAGCTCTGTCTTTAACACCAGTTTCTAAACCTGCATACGCTAATGATTGAAATCCGAAAGCTGTTTTGTAAAAATGAGCAGCTTGCTTAGCATTCCCTACATAAAACTCTACATAATCTGTTCCTAACAAAGGAAGGAAATCTTGTGCCCCTTCAAATATTTTTTCTAATCCGTATTCTACTGATTTTATTTCTTGTGACATGATATTTTATTTTTTAATTATAAAGTGAATCTACATCTGTAGAATCTATATAAAGCGAGTTATTTTGATAATTTTGTTTGTACCTTAAAATGGAATCGTTGATTTCCTGATTCTTTTTTTCTTCAATTTTATTTTTGAAAGCATCAAGTAAACTTACTTGATAAATTGCAACCATAACCAAAACTACTATGAAATATAATGAAGATAAAATCGTAGCAACTAAACAAACAATTTTTGCAACATATACATTTTGATACGTTTGGCGCGAATAATTAGTTGGATTCAATTCATATTCTTTAAGGCTTTTAATCGAAAGTATTAACCCTATTATACCTATAATCAAAGAAAGAAACACTAATAGCCCGCAACAGAAACCTAAAACTATAATAACCGAAGCAATAGTCCCAAATATTAAAGCTGATGGATCTGCTGGTAATTTACCGTAATTCATTAATCTAACCAAGATTGATAATACTTTTCATCAGCTATTTTCATAGCATCTTCAGTAACCATTAAAGGCTTGAAAGTATCGACCATAACTGCCAACTCTTGAGTTTCAGTTTTACCAATACTTCTTTCAGTCGCCCCTGGATGAGGACCATGCGGAATCCCTGCAGGATGCAACGAAATATGACCTGCTTCAATATCGTTACGACTCATAAAATCTCCATCCACATAATACAATACTTCATCACTATCGATATTACTATGATTGTATGGGGCCGGAATAGATTCAGGATGATAATCGTACAAACGTGGCACAAACGAACAGATTACAAAAGCATCTGATTCAAATGTTTGATGCACTGGAGGCGGTTGGTGAATTCTACCTGTTATTGGTTCAAAATCATGGATAGATAATGCATACGGATAATTAAACCCATCATATCCAATTACATCAAAAGGATGTGTTGCGTATACCATTTCAAAGATTTCGTCTTTCTTTTTTACTTTGATAACAAAATCTCCTTTTTCGTTATACGTTTCTAATTCTTGAGGTTGACGAATATCCCTTTCGCAGAAAGGCGCATGCTCCAATAATTGCCCAAACCAGTTACGATAACGTTTTGGTGTATAAATTGGCCTGTGAGATTCGACAATAAATAATCTGTTATCTTCTGTATCAAAATCAATTTTGTAAATCATTCCGCGCGGAATAACTAAATAATCACCATATTTGAAATCAAGATTCCCAAGCATAGTTCTTAGTTTTCCTGTTCCACGGTGAATAAAAATCACCTCGTCAGAATCTGTATTTTTATAAAAATAATCAGTTGTTGATTTCTTAGGCGCAGCCAATGCAATGTGACAATCAGAATTCGTCAAAACAATTTTTCGACTTTCTAGAAAATCATCTGTTGGTTCCACCTGAAAACCACGCAATCTATAAGATTGAATATTATTGGATTTAGCGATTTTGGGCGCTACAGAATATTGTTTTCTAATTTCTTTAACCTGTGTTGGTCTATTTTCATGGTACATATTGGTTGACATTCCGTCAAACCCTATTGTACCAAACAATTGCTCATAGTACAAATCACCGTTTTCTTTACGGAATTGTATATGTCTCTTATAAGGTATTTTTCCTAATTTATGATAAAATGGCATTTCTTTTTAGTTTAAAAGTTTAAAGTAAAGTTTACAGTTATTACAACTATAAACTGTCGTTTTTAAATCAAAAAGAGTAACGCTCATTCAGGATTTCTCTTGATGAGGAACTTTAAGTGCGCTAATAAACCTTTAAAAATGGTTTCCATACTCTTACAAATATCGGAAAAATCTATTAGTTTTTAAAACAAAAAAATCCCAAATTGAATTTGGGATTTATATTATATGATTGAACCTTATTGTTGTCCGTTATTTAATTTACTATTCTTTTTACTATATCCGAAATAGATAACAACTCCAATAGCCATCCAAGCAAAAAGACGCAACCAGTTTGGCCATCCTAAACCATACACCATGGCTAAACAAACTCCTACTCCTAAAATTGGAACAAATGGAACTAAAGGAGTTTTAAATTCACGTTTCATATCAGGGTTTGTTTTTCTAAGTACAATAACCGAAATACAAACTAAAATGAAAGCAAATAAAGTTCCAATACTTGTCATATCTCCAACAATATCTCCAGGAACAAAAGCTGCAAACAAACCTACAATAACAAAAATAATCATGTTTGCTTTATAAGGTGTTTTATATTTAGGATGAACTTCGCTGAACACTTTTGGTAACAAACCATCATTACCCATTGAATAAAACACGCGAGACTGCCCTAATAACATTACTAAAATTACTGATGAGAAACCAGCTAAAATAGCTACAGTCACAAATTGACCTAACCACTCATAACCAACCATATATTTTTGGATTGCATAAGCTACTGATGCTTCTCCACCTTCACCTCTAAAATCTTCTACTGTTGCAACACCTGTTAAAACGTGAGCAAATAAAATATATAAAACTGTACATACAGCCAAAGAACCTAAAATACCAATAGGCATGTCTCTTTTTGGATTTTTAGTTTCCTGAGCTGCTGTCGAAACTGCATCGAAACCAATAAAAGCAAAGAACACAGTACCAGCTGCACCTAAAATCCCAGGTATACCACCAAAATGATGATCTAATCCTGACTTATCAGTATAAATAGTGGATTTTGGTATATATTCTGCATGATTAACAGGATTAATAAACTGCCATCCTATAATAATAATTAATATAACAATAGCCACTTTTAAAACCACTATTATTCCATTAACAAATGCCGATTCTTGAGTTCCTCTAATCAATAATAAACTTAAAGCTCCTACGATAAATAAAGCTGGTAAATTGATGATTCCACTAACTCCATCAGCTGATGTTTGAAAAGGTGAATGACACCATTCATAAGGAATTGGACTGACATGAAAAACATTGACCAGTAGATTATTAAGATATTCACTCCAAGCAATACCTACAGTTGCTGCTCCCACAGCGTATTCTAATATTAAATCCCAACCTATAATCCAAGCTAGAAATTCTCCCATTGTAGCATAAGTGTATGTGTAAGCACTTCCTGCAATAGGAATTGAAGACGATAATTCAGCATAACATAATCCTGCAAGAGCACATCCAATAGCGGCAACTATAAAACCAATAGTTACTGAAGGTCCTGCGCTATTTGCAGCTGCAGCTGCAGTTCTCACGAACAAACCTGCACCAATGATTGCTCCAATTCCGAGGGCTACAAGAGTCCAAGCGGTTAATGTTCTTTTTAATCCTTTCTCCGAGTCAGCTGCTTCAGCAAGCAACAAGTCGATAGATTTTCTTTTCCAAATTGACATAAATTTTAATTTTGGTTTAGTGCTTCCAAAAATAGGCTTTTTTAAAAACAATTGCACAAAAAAAAAGATTTTCTACTTTTTATTTAACAATTAAACACTTTAAAACCAAAACCCAACACTAAACCAAGTAAAATGTTTATTAGTTTCAGGAGACCAACTATGTTTTATTTCGACTGGACCAATAAAAGTTTCCAATCCATATCCAAAGGCGTAACCTGTATAATTAGGCTTAACAAGCCATTCTTGCTTATCGAAGATTTTATTTCCTATATTTGAGAAGTTTGCAGTAAAATTTAAATGGTTTTTTCTATAAAACTCATAATCCGCCGAAGCGCTTCCTTTCACATAACTGTTACCTGATAATGCTAAATAATCATAACCATAAAATGGTTTAAAATTTCCAAATCGATGAAAACCATAACCTCCAAGATTAAAATCAAAAATATTATTTACATTTTCCCCTACTACAAATCCTCCTTCAGTTTGTAGTTTTACAGAAACTTTTTTAAAGAAAGTTTGCACTACACCCATATCAGCCTTCAAAAGCGTAAATTTTTGAAAGTCAGCAGCATAATTTGAAGAATACAAATACATTTGAGCATCACCCATAAAATACCATCCTTTTGTTGGGAAAAATTTATTGGTAAAGGAGTCAAACTTCATAAAACCTGCTGCCGAAATATAATTACTTCTGTCGATTCTTGGAATAATATTTTCAGTAGTTTTCGAGTTTATTTCCATAAACTCATGTTTCAATCCAGCTCCAATAAGAAACTTTTGAAAAAAGATAGTTTGCACATAAGCTTGATTGGTAAGCTGATGATAATCGATATCTATTTCTTCTAATCCTAGTTTAGATTTTAACTTTCCTCCTTTAAAATCGTTTCTACTTATTCTCTTAAATTGATCAAAACTAGATTTTACTCCAAAACTCCAATGAAATCCATTATCTATATAATAGTCTAAATTATAGCGAATATTATCACCTAGAATTACATCTGCTGAAGCAACATCATTTTTGAATAATAGATTTTTCTTAGTAATATTTAATAAGGCAGCTGACTTAAACAAATCATCATAATGAAGAGCCAATTTTAGATAGGTTCTAACTGGGTTTTCACGAACATTAAGAATTAATGTTTCTTCCTCATTTCTTTTCTCTAATTTATAATTTATAGAACTAAAATTTTGAGTTGCATTGAGATTGTTCATTCCGCTACTGAGCTCTTCATAGGTAATTTTTTCATTAGGTCTAAATCTTAACTTTCCTAATACATAAGATCTAGTATAATTTTTCAACCCATTTACACCTATACCTTTTATGTATAAACTATCTATTTTAGCTTTATTTTCTCGTTCTGTCTTGTAATTTGTTCCTAAAGCAGTTAATTTGTCTTTAACCTTCTGAGCCGCATCAACTCCTTTCTGAATAATAGCTTCTCCATCTTCAAAAGATATCACCGAATAGCCTTCAATATTAGGCTTTATGTAAACATCTGTCTGTGCAATTTTTTGTTTCATTCTTTCCACCATTTGGAAATTTGAAATTTGAACAAGAACCCCAGCTGCCCCATTAATTTGATTAATATTTTTTAGACCATCCTGAACATCTACACCAATGACAATATCGGCACCCATCTTTTTCACTTCTTCAACTGGATAATTATTGGTCACCCCACCATCGATATAATAACTACCATAAATCTCCACAGGAGAAAACAAAGATGGAAAAGCACCACTTGCTGTAATAGCTAAAGGCAATGAACCTTCTCTAAAAACAACCTCTTTACCAGTTTCTACATTTGTAGCAATGCAAACAAAAGGGATTTTAAGCTTATTAAAATCGTTTTCATGTCTGTATTTGTGTGTAAGTCTGCTTAATAAATTGTAGTTATAAAGACCCTTTGATAAACCCTTTGGTACCGAAACCCTCATTTTTTGAAAAGGGAGAGTCACAACATAGACCTCATCGTTGTATTTCTCGTAAAATGTTTTGTTTTTTCTAGGAATATCATCCTGAATTAAAGCATCTGTATTTACATCTCTAAAAATAGAGTCTAGCTCATGGGCGGTATAACCAGCAGCATATAAACCACCTATAATTGCACCCATACTAGTTCCGCCTATATAGTCAATTTTAATACCTGCTTTTTCAATTTCTTTAAGCACACCAATGTGTGCCAACCCTTTTGCACCTCCTCCACTCAAAACCAAACCAATTTTAGGTTTTTTTTGTTCTTGAGAAAAAGCAGAAAAAGTCAGGAAAAAAAATAAAATCAGCGTGAGAGATTTTTTCATTCTATTTTGACGAATTGAATTCCTTGTAAAATTCGATAATTTTTTTGGCTTTTGAAAGCCCTACAACATCAGAAATCTCATTTTCAGTCGCTTTTGACAATCTTTTAACAGATTTAAAATGTTTTATTAATGTAATCATTGTTTTTTCGCCTATACCTGGAATAGTTTCTATCGATGTTTGAATGGCTGCTTTGCTTCTTTTATCTCGATGAAAAGTAATTCCAAAACGATGCGCTTCATTACGCAAATGCTGAATGGTTTTTAGTGTTTCTGATTTTTTATCTAAATACAACGGAACTGAATCTCCGGGATAAAAAATCTCTTCAAGTCGTTTTGCAATACCAATGATAGCTATTTTACCTCGAAGTCCTAAATCGTCTAGACTTTTTAAAGCCGAAGACAACTGCCCTTTTCCACCATCGATGATGATTAACTGCGGTAATGACTCGTTTTCGTCCAATAATCTTTTATAGCGTCTGTAAACGACTTCTTCCATAGAAGCAAAATCATTTGGCCCCTCGACCGTTTTTATATTGAAATGACGATAATCTTTCTTACTTGGCTTACCATCCTTAAAGACTACACAAGCTGAAACGGGATTTGTTCCCTGAATATTCGAATTATCGAAACATTCTATGTGACGTGGTTCGACAGACAATCGTAAATCTTTTTGCATTTGAGCCATAATGCGATTGGTATGTCTGTCAGGATCTACAATTTGAATTTGTTTTAACTGATCCATTCGATAATATTTGGCATTGCGCAGGGATAATTCTAAAATTTGTTTTTTATCGCCCAACTGCGGTACCGTTACTTTTATTTTGTCACCAAAATCCAATTCAAAAGGTACAATAATTTCTCTAGAATTCAAATGAAAACGCTCTCGAAGTTCTACTACAGCCAATTCTAGTAATTCTTCATCTGTTTCTTCTAGCTTCTTTTTAAGCTCAAGAGTATGTGAACGTACAATTGCCCCATACGATATTTGGAGAAAATTAACGTAAGCCATACTTTCATCAGAAATAATAGAAAACACATCAACATTTGAGATTTTAGGATTTAATATGGTTGATTTCGCCTGATAATTTTCAAGCACTTCAATTTTCTCTTTTATTTTTTGAGCTTCTTCAAACTTCATGTCCATTGCTAAATCGGTCATCAGTTTTTTAAACTCCTTTAAGCTTTCTTTGAAATTCCCTTTTAAAATTTCACGAATCGCTTGAACTTGTTTTTCATAATTAGCTATTGTTTCTAAACCTTCACATGGCCCTTTACAATTCCCAATATGATATTCTAAACACACTTTAAACTTTCCACTATCAATATTAGCTTTGGTCAAATCAAAATTACAAGTTCGTAAAGGATAAAGTTCTTTAACCAAATCCAAAATTGTATGCACTGTTTTAAAACTCGTATAAGGTCCAAAATATTCAGAACCGTCCTTTATCATTTTTCGGGTAGAAAAAATTCGCGGAAAACGTTCGTTTTTGATGCAAATCCACGGATAGGTTTTGTCATCTCGTAAAAGGACATTATAACGTGGCTGAAGCGTTTTTATCAAATTATTCTCTAACAAGAGCGCATCAGTCTCTGTAGGAACTACAATATGTTTAATGCTTACAATTTTTTTGACCAAAACATTAGTCTTAGCGTTATCATGTATTTTATTGAAATAAGAAGAGACTCTTTTTTTTAGATTTTTAGCCTTACCTACATAAAGTATTTTACCATCTTTATCATAATACTGATAAACTCCTGGATTATCTGGTAAGGTTTGTATTTGGAGCTCTAAAGGTGTAGGCATTTTTTATTTTTAATATACGTTCAAATTTACGAATTCCATTGGTATAAAGCTCAACTAACATTTATCATATTTTTTAGTTTCTAAAACCAATAGTTTTGATTTAAATTGATTAGTTATGATTACTTGGAAAAAATTAAGTCAGGAAGAACGTCAAGAACGTATTGAAAAAGCACTATTGGAAAATGTGAATTTTTCAAATGATGCTTCTTTGGGTTATCCAGCGTCAAAATTAGATAACAAAGTATTTTACAGCGACGCTTCTTTTCTTAAAGATGCACCAACTTTAAAAACCTATGTTGCTAATCCAAATCATATTGGTTGCCATACCATAGGTTCTTCCGAAAAAGCTTTTAGTGGTACACAAGAAATTGAGAGAGAGGTGCTGAAAGTTTTAGCAGTAGACATTTTTAAAGCAAAGCCAGAAAGTTATGATGGTTATATAGCTCCAGGAGGTACAGAGGCTAATATTCAAGCCATTTGGATGTATCGCAATTTATTCATGAACATTTATGGTGCATCTTTGAACGAAATTACCATTGTCGCTTCAGAAGACACTCATTATTCCATTCCAAAGGCAGCTAACTTATTAATGTTAGATAGAATTCAAGTTCCTGTTGATTTTGAAACAAGAAAAATTAAAAAATCGGAATTAGAAAGTTTACTTATTGAAGCAAAACAAAACGGCAAGAAATATTTTATAATTGTTTCTAACATGGGAACCACAATGTTTGGTGCTGTTGATGACCCAGAAGATTATATTTCGGTGTTAGAAAAACATCAATTAATTTATAAACTTCATATTGACGCTGCTTATGGTGGTTTTGTTTATCCGTTCAGCAATAAAAATAATTCGATTAACTTTAGTAATCCTAAAATTAGCTCCATAACAATTGATGCTCACAAAATGTTACAAGCTCCTTATGGAACAGGTGTTTTTATTTGTAGAAAAGGACTAATTGAAAACGTTTTAACTAAAGAAGCCGAGTATGTAGAAGGAATGGATTTAACTCTTTGTGGAAGTCGAAGTGGTTCTAATGCTGTTTCAGTTTGGATGATCTTGTTTACTTATGGTCCTTTTGGCTGGTTTGAAAAAGTAAGCGTTCTACAAATGCGTACCAACTGGTTGTGTGAACAATTGAAATCGTTAAGTGTTCCTTACTTTAGAGAACCAAATATGAATATTGTGACAATTCCATCTAAATATATCTCTAAAAATTTAGAAGAAAAGTATGATTTGGTTCCTCAAAAACATGATGAAAACAATAAATGGTATAAAATTGTAATAATGGATCACGTAGAAGTCGATCATTTAAGTACTTTTATATCCGATTTAAAAGAAAATTTACATGTTAAAAGCTGATTTGCGAACAAAATACAAAGCATTAAGAAAGCAACTAACGTTTGATGAAATAATGAATGATAGTTTAATCATTGCTAATCATTGTATTGATTTACCCATTTGGGACAAGACTTACTTTCATTTGTTTTTACCTATAGAAAAGCAAAAAGAAATTAACACTGAATTTATTCTTCAAATTTTAGCTGGAAGAGATAAAGAAATAGTGATTTCAAAATCAAATTTTGAAGATTTGTCAATGACTCATTATTTATTGACAGATAATACAACAATAAAAGTCAACTCTTACGGAATTCCCGAACCTGTGGATGGCATTGAAGTACCTATAAACAAAATAGAAGTGATTTTTGTTCCTTTATTAGCTTATGATAAAAAAGGAAACCGTGTAGGATATGGCAAAGGCTTTTACGATAAATTTTTAAGCAAATGTAAAACAGAAAGTATCAAAATTGGGCTTTCCTATTTTGATCCTGAAGATGTTATTGATGATATACAAGATAATGATATAAAATTAGATTATTGTATAACACCCTTTGGAGTAATCAAGTTTTAGTTTATATTCGCAAAACCTAAAACTTAACCTATGAGTAATCAATATTTTAAAAGAATTCGTACAATTGTTACGTTCTTTTTAGTTGCAATTAGTTTAGCTAGTTGTGTTCATGTCCATCATCCCGGACCAAGAAGAACAGTAGTGGTAAAAGAAAAAAGAATTCCACCAGGTCATGCTAAAAAAATGCACGGAGACAAAAGTGCAAGAAACCATGCTCCTGGACATAACAGATAATAAAAAAAGCCCTCAGTGAGGGCTTTTTTTACGTCTTTATTTATTAGTTTTTTGAACCAAATGCTTTTTTATTAAATACAATCAAGATCCCTACTCCGGTAGAAATAGCTACATCAGCAATATTAAAAATGGCATTGAAAAAAGTGAAATTTTTACCTCCTAAAAACGGAACCCATGTTGGCATTGGATAATCCTTTATAATTGGGAAATAGAACATATCCACTACTTTCCCATAAAACCATTTTCCATATGGTTCTTTTGAAAATAAAGTTGCTACTTCGTATGAACTGTCATTAAAGATACGACCATAAAAAACAGAATCTATAATATTACCAAAAGCACCAGCAAGAATTAAAGAAATCGCAATTATTAAAAGATTAGATCCGCTTTTTCTAACCGAATCCCACAACCAGTATCCAATACCAAAAACGGCAAGAATACGAAATAGTGTTAACGCAATTTTACCATAAGCTCCTGGAATTTCAGCTCCCCAAGCCATACCTTCGTTTTCGATGAATAAAATTTTAAACCAACTAAATACTCCAACCTCTTCATGAAGTACAAAATGTGTTTTTACATATATTTTGGATATTTGGTCAATTAATAAAACCAAAAAAACGATTAGATAGGCTTTCTTTAAATTCATTTGTTAATATTTATTGCTTTTCAGCAGTCAAATGCAATCGCTTTATTTGACATATTATTCATCGTTGCGATTCCATTATTTTTCTTTGTAGGACAAAAATAAACATTATTACATAAAAAACGCTCCAAAAAGGAGCGTTCAGTCATTTTTAGAAAAAGATTAACGTTGCAAGTTCTTTGCTTCGATACTCATAGTGGCATGAGGAACCAGTTTTAATCTTTCTTTATTTATAAGTTTTCCTGTTACTTTACAAATCCCGTAGGTTTTATTCTCAATACGGATTAAAGCATTTTTCAAATCACGAATAAATTTCTCCTGACGAATTGCTAACTGTGAGTTGGCTTCCTTAGACATTGTCTCGCTTCCTTCTTCAAACGCTTTGAATGTTGGTGATGTATCATCGGTACCGTTATTCAAATCATTAAGGTAAGCACTCTTGATTAAGTCCAAATCATTTTTAGCTTTTTCTAACTTCTTTTGGATCAATTCTTTGAATTCTGCTAAATCAGCATCAGAATATCTAATTTGTTCTTCTACCATAATTTCCTTCTACTTTGAAATTAATATTTTAGTTCTTAGTTCATCAAACTCAATTTCCGTACCATTATCGATACTTTCTGTGAAAACAAGTTCCTCTGTTAAAGTTTCTGATTTGATGTAATCTGAATTAGCTTCTATCGCTTGCTGAATTATACCATCTTTAAGCATGGTAACTTTAATTTTATCAGTTACTTCAAAACCAGAATCTTTGCGGATATTTTGGATTCTATTTACTAATTCCCTAGCGATACCTTCTTTTCTTAATTCATCGGAAATTGTTATATCCAATGCTACTGTTATACCGTTTGAATTAGCAACCAACCAACCCTCAATATCTTGTGAAGAAATTTCCACATCTTGAGTTGTTAAATTAACATTATTTCCTGAAATAACAATAGAAATCTCACCGTTTCGCTCTATTTCTGCGATTTGTTCTTGTGTAAAATCCTGTATTCCTTTGGAAATCAGATTCATATCCTTTCCAAATTTTGGCCCTAAAGCTTTAAAATTTGGTTTAATTTGCTTCACTAATATGCCCGAAGCATCGTCTAAAAGCTGTACTTCTTTAACGTTTACTTCTGCTTTTATAAGATCAGAAACTGCCTCAATTTCTGCACGTTGTACTTCGTCAAGTACCGGAATCATTACCTTTTGCAATGGTTGACGTACTTTTATCATCTCCTTTTTACGAAGTGACAACACCAATGATGAAACCGTTTGTGCTTTCAACATTTTGCTTTCCAGCGATTTATCAACAAAATTTTCAACAAAATTTGGAAACTCCGCTAAGTGTACACTACTATATTTTTCGGCATTTGTAGCCGCATTTAAGTCCTTATACAATCTATCCATAAAGAACGGAGCGATTGGCGCCGATAATTTTGCAACGGTCATTAAGCACGTGTAAAGCGTTTGATAGGCCGCAATTTTATCTGTTCCGTACTCCCCTTTCCAGAATCTACGACGACATAAACGCACGTACCAGTTACTCAAGTTTTCCTGAACGAAATCAGAAATAGCACGAGCCGCTTTGGTTGGTTCATAATCGGCATAGGCTTCATCAACCAATTGGATTAACGTGTGTAATTCAGACAAAATCCAACGGTCAATTTCAGGTCTTTCAGCCAATGGCACTTCTGCTTCAGCATATTTAAATCCGTCAATGTTCGCATATAACGCAAAGAACGAATACGTATTATACAATGTTCCAAAGAATTTACGACGTACTTCTGCCACTCCTTCTATATCAAACTTTAAGTTATCCCATGGATTTGCATTAGAAATCATGTACCAACGCGTAGCATCTGGACCGTATTCAGCCAAAGTGGTGAATGGATCAACCGCATTTCCTAGACGTTTTGACATTTTTTGTCCGTTTTTGTCTAGCACTAAACCGTTTGATACTACATTTTTATAAGCTACTTGATCAAAGACCAACGTTCCGATGGCGTGCAAGGTATAGAACCAACCACGCGTTTGATCTACTCCTTCTGCAATGAAATCAGCAGGGAATGATTGATGACCATCAATTAATTCCTTGTTTTCAAAAGGATAATGCCATTGTGCATAAGGCATTGCGCCTGAATCGAACCAAACATCAATTAAATCCGTTTCGCGATTCATTGGTTTACCTGATGGCGAAACTAAAACGATGTTATCTACAATATTTTTGTGTAAATCAACTAAATAGTAATTTGTTTCTTCCATATTTCCGATTTGGAATCCTTTGTATGGATTTTCAGTCATGAAACCAGCAGCAACCGCTTTTTCAATTTCGTTGAATAATTCTTCTACAGAACCAATACAGGTTTCTTCGGTTTTATCTTCTGTTCTCCAAATTGGTAAAGGAATTCCCCAATATCTAGAACGTGACAAATTCCAATCGTTGGCATTTTTCAACCAATTTCCGAAACGACCTTCTCCTGTAGCTTTTGGTTTCCAGTTGATGGTTTCGTTTAAGTCGAACATTCTATCTTTGATTTCGGTTACTTTGATGAACCAAGAATCTAATGGATAGTATAAAATTGGTTTGTCGGTTCTCCAACAATGTGGGTAACTGTGGACGTATTTTTCAACCTTAAAGGCTTTGTTTTCTTCTTTTAAACGAATCGCGATTTCAACGTCTACTGATTTTTCAGGTGCTTCACCATCATTGTAGTATTCATTCTTTACGTACTTCCCTCCAAAATCACCTAATTGCGCAACAAATTTTCCTTGTAAGTCAACTAGAGGAACCGGATTTCCATTTTCATCCAATACCAACATTGGTGGTACTTCTGGAGTCGCTTCTTTTGCTACTTTAGCATCATCCGCTCCAAAAGTCGGTGCCGTGTGAACGATACCCGTACCATCTTCGGTAGTAACGAAATCTCCCGAAATTACTCTGAATGCATTTTCAGGATTTTGGTATGGTAACGCCCAAGGCAATAATTGTTCGTAACGAATTCCTACCAAATCAGCACCTTTTGCTTCTGCAATAATCTTAAAAGGTATTTTATTTCTTATTTTTCCTAAAAGATCAATTCTTTCCTTGACTAATTCAGGATGAGTTGCATCTTTTACTCGAAGTGTTAATTCATTTATTTCTCCATTTAAAAACTCTTCATAAGCTTGTAATGAATCACTTTCAGACAAATATTTATTAAACAAAGTATCACTTGAAATATCTATTGTTTTATTACCAAACTGTTTTCCTACTAATGTTTTAGCAAGAATTACATTGATAGGTTCGAATGTATATTGATTGAACGTTTTTACTAAAACATAATCGATTTTAGGACCAACGGTTAATGCAGTATTTGATGGCAATGTCCAAGGAGTTGTTGTCCAAGCCAAGAAATGAATGGTTCCAAAACCTTGTAAGAAACTTGGTAAAGTTTCGTCTTTGGCTTTAAACTGCGCTACAATTGTAGTATCCGTTACATCACGATAGGAACCTGGTTGATTTACTTCGTGAGAAGACAAACCTGTTCCCGCTTTTGGCGAATACGGTTGGATGGTATATCCTTTGTACAACAAATCTTTGTTATAAATCTGTTTTAGTAACCACCAAACCGATTCCATATATTTCGATTTGTAAGTTACATACGGATCTTCCATATCTACCCAATACCCCATTTTTTCCGTAAGGTCATTCCATACGTCAGTATAACGCATAACGGTGCGCTTACACGCTTCGTTGTATTCAGTTACCGAAATCGTTTTTCCGATATCTTCTTTAGTGATGCCTAATTCTTTTTCGGTTCCTAATTCAACAGGCAAACCGTGCGTATCCCAGCCCGCTTTGCGCTTTACTTGGAAACCTTTTTGAGTTTTGTAACGACAAAAAATATCTTTAATCGCACGCGCCATCACGTGGTGAATACCCGGTAATCCGTTTGCTGAAGGCGGTCCTTCAAAAAACACATACGGAGTAGCTCCTTCACGAGAAGTTACAGATTGTTCAAAAACATTGTTTTTTTTCCAAAAATCAAGCACTTCTGATGCCACTGTAGGCAAGTCAAGTCCTTTGTATTCGTTGAAATTCATATTATTATGGTCGTTTTATAAAATCAATCCGCGAAAGTAGTGATTTATAAGGCAATAGCCAAAGAAAGAAAGGTAAAAAATGGTTAAAAATCTAAGAGTTTAACGAAAGAAAAATAAATGTTACGAAAAAACTTCTTTTAATACTTCCAGCGACTTTGGTTTTTTAAATCCAACCAAGTGAATTACATAGTAATCCAAAAGGATTTTAAGCAATATTTGACGTTCTGAAGCAGTGAAAAATTTTTGTGAACTATCGAATTTTAATTCCAATAATTTTTTAAGCAAAAGTGTTTCCTGCATGTTGATACAGTTCATGGATTGATGAAGAGCAAAATGCCCTTCGCTTATATCAAAAAAAGGAAAATTAATTTGTGAGTCATCAGGATAAAACCCCAGAAATTTTGTAATTTCAAGCAGTAAAATAAGGTGGAAATTAGCAATTTCATCATGAGTATCTAACCAAATCAAAGCGGTTTCGAGAAAAGCAAAAAGCGACTCGTTTTTTTCTTCTTCTTTGATGGCATGATGCAACACTTCTGAAAGAAAAATAACGATGGTACTTTTAACTATTTCCAGATTTAATGTTTGATAAGGAACTGAAATCTTAACTTCTTTAAAATGCTCTAATGATCCTTTATTTTTATGATTGGCTTCAATTTCAAGAATATTCAACGGCTGAAAATAAGCAATTCGCTGACTCGATTTTTTAGTTGAAAAAGCACTGGGTACGAAATAACTCTTCAACCCTTCTGATTGTGTAAAACACTTTACTATCAGTGATTTTTCCTGATATTTTAATGCACTCAAAACAATAGCTTTGGTTTTTACCAACATTATCGCACAATCATAACTTTTTTAACTTTGGTTTTTTCACCACTTTCTGCAGAAATCAAAACCATATAAACACCAGAAGCTACTTTGCTTCCACGAAAGTTTCTAGTATCCCAAAGCACGGTACCTCCTTCAGAAATAGCCTCGAAGACCAAATTACCTTCAATATCTGTGATTTTTACATTTGCTTTATCCATCAAACCAGAAACAGCAACATTACCTCCAAACTCTGGTCTTACCGGATTTGGAAAAACAACAACATTTTCTAAATCATCTGTTCCTGAAGTTGCTGACCCTCTAAACGAAACCATACCACTTTCTGTAGCTATAAAAACTTCGCCGGTAACTTTATTAATCTCAATATCATTGATCGTATTATTAGGCAAAGGAGAGTTCTCTTTAGTGAAAATATTAAATGTTTTTTGACCATCATCTGAAATATAAAAAACCCCAGCACCAGCAGTACCAATCCATTTATTATTTGCACCATCTACCACTATATCAGTAATAAATTGATTATATAGTAGCTCTTGCGCCAAACCATCTTCCAAAATTATTATTGAGTTTGCGGTTAATTTATCTTGAGTTAAAAAAGAATCGACACTAGACAATACTCGAAGTCCATAGGCAGTTCCTATCCAAAGTTTATTTTTATTATCAACCGCCACTGCTCTTACATCACTTGTTGGTAGATTTCCCGAATCACTTCCTTCAGTCATTCTTAAACATCTATTATTATAGTTTTCATTAAAACCAATAATCCCAGCACTGTTTGAACAAATCCATTTCGTATTATTTTTATCGACTGCTATTCTTCCATAACTAACAACAGCTGGATTTTGAAGCACCGATAAACTATAACCTTGCCATTGACCATTAGATCTTAAAACATTAATCGGATTTGTAGCTAGTGAATTTGTAACCCATAAGTTATTACTCTTATCAAAACCTAATCCGTTTACTCTAATATTCTCTGTTGGCTGTAATGGCAAATAAGCTTGTAGGCTACTATTTGTAGCATCATAAAGTGTACTTGGTAAATTATTATCAAACTTTAAAAGTCCAGAATGATATGAGCTAAAAAAGACCTTTTTTTCATCATTAGGATGAGTTTCTATTCTTACAATAGATTTTGCACCAAAAAGACTCGAATAAGGAGTAGAAACCCACCCCACTTTTTCTTCAAAACGACTTACACTCAATGCGTCCAATGGATGAGGGTTATAATAAATTGTATGATCTCCATAAACTGCCCAAACACCATTAGAAAATGATTTGACAGCAAAAATCCTATTTCTATCAGGACCGTTAGGTGAAATATTTTGAAACGCTGTTGTATTCGTTTGGGTAGTCGTTATCACTCCTCTTTCTTGAGTCCCAATATAAACTTTGTCACTTAAAACAGTAGCACAGGTAAAATGCGTTGTAGAATCGGCAGAGTTATTTATTCTAAAAATCTCATTCAACTGACTATCAAAAACATAAACATAATTTTGTGTAGTAACCACATAATTACTTTCTGAAAATCTAGCATCAAGTGACATTTGATTAAGTGCAGTTAAATACACTGGCGAATTTCCAACTAATTTATAAAGCTGGCCACTTAAATTTATCAAAGCAACATCAGTAGCTGTTGTCGTTACACTTGCCCAATTTCCTGAAGCTGTCATTGTCCATTGATTGTAATCGACAAGATTGGGATTATTTACTGATGCACTTAAAAGTCCATAACCATTGGCTACTGCATATATGGTGTTGTTAGAAACTGCCGTTTGAAGAATTTGAATATTTGAGCCATTTGAGCCAATAAAATAAGTATCTCCAAATTCTGAAGTTGCTAAATCAAAAACACAAATTCCAAAATCTGTTGCAATATAAAGCTTACCATTATACTCGTTAATATGGTTAACTTTTTTCATATTAGGTGGTACCGATGGCTTGTTAACAATATCAACAACATTAAGCATTGAACCGTCTTTTTCATTAACCACAACTAAAAGACCATCAACATGCCCAATAATGGTTTTCTTGTAGGCTTCACTATAGTATATTTGAGTTATTGTTTGCCCCGAAAGCCCTTCTATAGTGGACGTGGTTGAAATTTCATTTGTAGCTACATTTCTCTTAAAATAAGCATTTTCGGCTGCCCCATAAAAAGTAGTTGTACTTTGTGATATATCTTTAATTGAATTATATGAAAAATATCCTTTCCAAACACTATTCTGCTGAGAAATCATCAAATTAGAAAAGAAAAAACTAAAAATTATTATAAAGAAATTTTTCATTCAAAAAGGATTGATTATGTTACAAATATAGATAAAAACGACAGGTTTTAAATTTTAATATTTTACACATAAAAAAAGTCCTGCTTATAGCAGAACCTTTTATAAATATTGTAATCTTTAATAAATTAAACAACACCTTGAGCTAACATAGCGTCAGCAACTTTTACGAAACCAGCAATATTTGCTCCTTTAACATAGTCTACGAATCCATTTTCATCTTTACCATAAGTAACACAAGCCTCATGAATATCACTCATAATTCTTTGTAATCTTTGGTCAACCTCTTCTCTTGTCCAACTTAAACGCAATGAGTTTTGAGACATTTCAAGACCTGAAGTAGCTACACCACCAGCATTTGATGCTTTACCAGGTGCAAATAAAATTTTGTTTTTCAAGAAAACCTCAACTGCCTCTGGAGTTGAAGGCATATTAGCTCCTTCAGCTACACAAATACATCCGTTACTCACTAAAACTTGAGCTTCTTCTCCATTTAATTCATTTTGAGTAGCACATGGCAATGCGATATCACATTTTACTTCCCAAGGACGTTTTCCTTCAACAAATTTAGCATTTGGATATTTTTTCAAGTAATCAGAAATACGTCCGTAGTTAACATTTTTGATTTCCATGATATACCCTAATTTAGCAGCATCAATACCATCAGCATCATAGATATATCCAGAAGAATCTGAAGCGGTAACAACTTTTGCTCCTAATTGAGTTGCTTTTTCGATAGCATATTGTGCTACGTTCCCAGAACCTGAAACTACAACAGTTTTACCTGCAAAGCTTTCTCCTTTAGTAGCCAACATGTTTTGTGCAAAATACACATCTCCGTAACCAGTTGCTTCAGGACGAATTAATGAACCTCCAAAAGTGATCCCCTTACCTGTTAAAACTCCTGTAAATTCGTTACGTAATTTTTTATATTGACCATACATATAGCCTACTTCACGTCCTCCAACTCCAATATCTCCAGCTGGAACGTCAGTATCAGCACCAATATGACGAGCTAACTCAGTCATAAATGCTTGACAAAAACGCATAATTTCAGTATCTGATTTTCCTTTAGGATCAAAGTTAGAACCTCCTTTACCACCACCCATAGGCAATGTAGTTAATGAATTCTTGAAAACCTGTTCGAAAGCTAAGAATTTTAAAATACTTAAATTAACAGAAGGGTGAAAACGCAAACCTCCTTTGTAAGGACCAATTGCAGAGTTCATTTGGATACGGTATCCTTTATTTACTTGTGTTTGACCTTTATCGTCAATCCAAGCCACACGGAACATCATTACTCTTTCTGGTTCAACCATACGCTCAAGTAACATTTTCCCTTGATATTTTGGGGTTTTTTCAATGAACGGAATTACAGTTTCTGCAACTTCCATAACTGCTTGCAAAAACTCAGGCTCATTTGGATTGTTTTTTGCAACTGCTTCGACAAAAGCATTAATACTTGGTGACATAATTTTAAATTTTATATACGTTGTGAAAACGTTTTCGTTTGGAGGAGCAAATATACATTTTATAAAAATACCGACATACTTTTTTTACTAACAAGTACACAATCAAAATAAAAGAAATATTAAATTTTTGTTTTTTTTAAGATTTTGTTTTGAGGTCGTTGATGTTTTTATATATTTGTCGTTGATGAATTAAATATTCACTATATGACTAAATTTATTAGCTTAACCGCCTTATTATTAATTGGATCTATTCAAACCATTCAAGCCCAGTTTGGTTTCTCGCATGAGCTTGGTCTAATTGCAGGCCCTGTTGCCTTTCAATCAGATTATGGTGTTCGCAATGATTTTGAAACAAATTCAGGTAATACTGGTATAGGTGTGGGTTTAATTCATTACCTAAATTTTTCATATAGAGCAGATTGTAATTGTTATACTCCCGAAAATTATTTTAATGATCACTTTAAAGTAAGATCAGAATTATCATATAACAAAACAAAATTAAACCATTTTGGTGAATGGGTTACTCCTGAAAAATTAGTGAAATCAGAAGACGCGAGAAAACTAAAACAAATGACTGGTAGTACAGCCGTGACTAATATTGGTATGCAGTTAGAGTTTTACCCATTAAGTATTCGAGATTTTACTGCTTCAACAGGAAGTTTAGCACCTTTTGTTAGTTTAGGGGCTCAGTACAGTTTTTTTAGCCCTACAGTTGAAACATCATATGGGAACGGAAAACTTTTAGAAGAAGATAATATTTATTATAAGTATTGGCAAGCATCCGAAGGGAAAAGACACGGTTTTTCTAATGACAAAGGAACAACTTGGTCTGTTGTAGGAAGTGTAGGAAGTAGATACAAATTAACCCCCTTATCAGATTTAATTGTAGATTTGCGTTGGCAATACTATTTTTCAAATTGGGTTGATGGTCTAAATCCAAACCCAACATTATATCCAGAAAACAAGTCTAACGATTGGAATGTTTGGTTAAATTTTGGATATATTTATTACATAAATTAAATAAAACCTAAAATCAACATAAAAATAAAGCCCCGCTTAAGTGGGGCTTTATTTTTTTAAGCTAATGCCTGTTTTAAATCTTCAATTAAATCCTCTGCATCTTCTACACCTACACTCAAACGAACCAAATCATCAGTAATACCGATTTCTTTACGTTTGTCTTCTGGGATTGAAGCGTGAGTCATCAAGGCAGGATGATTAGCTAATGATTCTACACCTCCTAAAGATTCAGCCAATGTAAACACTTTTAATTTTTCAAGAAAGCTAATTGCATCTGCTTTAGCGCCTGTTTTGAAAGTAAAAGTTACCATACCTCCAAAACCACCTATCATTTGTTTTTTAGCAATCTCATGAAACGGATGATTTTCTAATCCTGGATAATACACTTTTTCTACTTTTGGATGATTTTGAAGAAACTCTGCCACTTTTACTCCATTTTCGCAATGACGTTGTACTCGTAAGTGAAGTGTTTTAATTCCACGTAATACCAAAAAGCTATCCATTGGACCTAATGTTCCACCAGTAGCAAATTGTTTAAAGTGTAATTCATCACCAAGTACCTTATCTTTTATTATTAAAGCACCAGCAATTACATCACTATGACCTCCTAAATATTTTGTTGCCGAGTGCATTACAATATCAGCTCCTAAATCCAACGGTTTTTGAAGGTATGGTGTAGCAAACGTATTGTCAACTGCAAAAAGAATATTATGCTTTTTAGTAATCTGTGCAATCGCAGCAATATCAGCTAATTTCATCAATGGATTTGTAGGTGTTTCAACCCAAACCAACTTCGTGTTTTCGTTAATTAATTTTTGAAAACCTTCCAAATCATTCATATCAACAAAGTGGAATTTGATTCCGCTATCCTTGTACAAACGAGTAAATAAACGATATGTTCCTCCATATAAATCGTCCATAGCAATGATTTCATCACCTGCTTTAAACAAACGAAGTAAACAATCTGTAGCTGCTAATCCTGATGCAAAAGCCAAACCTCTTGCTCCATTTTCGATTGAAGCCAAAGCATCTTCTAAAGCTTGACGAGTTGGATTGGCTGCACGGCTATATTCGTATTCTCCTACTGGTTGCCCAGGAGAAACTTGAGCAAAAGTAGATGTTTGAAATACTGGAGGCATAACTGCTCCAGTTACTTTTTCATGGTGTTGACCACCATGTATCGCTTTTGTGTTAAATTTCATAATTTATTATTTTTTACAAAGGTATTAACTTCGTAGTATTTTTTTTAACTTGCCTTCTCTTTTAAAATAATTTTAAGACTAATCCCTCCGATTGAAGCACATCACCCATGAAAAAAATACTTTTAGTTGAAGATGAGGCCCATGTTGTTTCTTTTATTAAAAAGGGACTCACTGAAGAAGGATTTGAGGTTAGTGTTGCCTTTGATGGTAAAACAGGTTTGCAATTGGCACTCGAAAATAATTTTGATTTGGTTATTTTAGATATTATGCTACCTGAAATGAATGGGCTGGAGGTTTGCAAATCAATTCGCAGTAAAAATCAAACAATTCCTATTTTATTTTTAACTGCACTAGGCACATCAGAAAACATAGTTTTAGGGCTAGAAAATGGGGCAGATGATTATTTGGTAAAACCATTTAAATTCATTGAACTTGTAGCCCGTATCAAAACACTACTGAGACGTTCTTCAGGACAAACTATTTCTCAAAACGACGAAAATATAACTTCTGATCATTTATACACCTTCAACACTTTAAAAATAAATGACTATACCAAAACAGTCACACTTGAAAATGAAGAAGTATCTTTGACCTCAACCGAATACAAGCTATTGCTACATTTACTAAAAAACAAAAACAAAGTTCTTTCAAGAATGGACATCCTAGAGGCCGTTTGGGGAGTTGACTATGATTTAGGCACTAATGTGGTAGACGTATACATCAACTATCTTAGAAAAAAAGTAGATACAAAGTCGGATGATAAGATAATTCATACTGTTATAGGCATGGGTTATGTATTACGTGAGAATTAACAATACGCAATGAAAGGCAGCTGATTTATGAAAAAAAACTCAAGAATCATTTTACTATTTCTAATTCCTTTCTTAATAGTTATTTTTCTATTCGGCATTTTCATTTATGCTACAGTTTCTAACTATTCAGAAGATTATTTATTCCGATTATTAGAAGCAAGAGCAAATAAAGTGGCTAAAGAAAGATTTGCAGGAGAAACTAATTTCTCAAAAGAAGAACCTTCAGATAAACTACCTCACGAAAAAGATTTTTTTATTCCTATAAATGACAAGCTAGATATAATTAGTGAATCAAAAAAAGTAGGAGTTGATGAATTGTTTTTCAAAGATGTGATAAAAAAAGGTCAGGCACGATTTGTAACTAACGAATATCTTTACAAGGGAATAAAATACAAATCTAAAAAAAGTGACTTCATTGTTATAACGGTTGCTGAAAATTACTTTGAAATTAATCAGGCCGAAAACTTAATCAAGACAATGCTTTTTGCAATCACCGCAGCATTTCTACTTTTATTATATATTGCTGTTTATTATTCTAAAAATATTTTTAAACCTATTTCAGCTATAACTGAAAAGGTAAAAGAGATAAGTTCTGAAAACTTGCACCTACGTTTGAGCGAAGATACTGCTAAAGATGAACTCTATGAACTTACAAGCACATTCAATGACATGCTCGATCGAATTGAAACTTCATTTGAAACGCAAAACAACTTCATCAGCAATGCCTCACATGAATTAAGAACTCCGTTGACCGCCATAATAGGTGAGGCCGACGTAGTTTTAGCTAAGCCAAGACAAACAGAAGAGTATGTAGAAGCCTTAAAAATAATTCTACAGGAAGCTGAAAAGCTCGACAATAAAACAAAGGCCCTTTTATTCCTTGCACAAACTGGATTCAATGGTAAGGTACAGAAATTCGAAAAAGTACGCATTGATCAACTTATCTGGGATGTAAAAGAAAATCTTGACACCTTAAACAGCAAAAACAAGATACATCTCGATATGGAGTTACTGCCAGAAAATCCTTTAAAACTAAAGGTAAACGGAAATATTCAATTGCTACATCTGGCATTTAGCAACATTATAAGCAACGCTTGTAAATATTCTGATAACCATGTAACAGTATCGATAGGGGCATCTGATGATTATGTTTACATCATCATTAAAGATAAAGGTATTGGTATACCTGAAAACGAAATAAAATATATTTATGATCCATTCTTTAGGGCTTCAAACACTAAAAACTATGAAGGTTATGGGATTGGTCTTCCGTTGACTAGAAACATTATACGCATGCACAACGGAAAAATACTGGTAACTTCAATAGAAAATCAAGGAACAACTGTTCAAATTACACTTCCATCAATTAAAACATTAAGTTAGACAGGACTATTTTAACTTTTCTATAAGCTTTTCTAATCTCATTTTAATCTTATCTCAAAATTCTAATAACATTCTAATGTAACTTTAATAATGCTCTAATACTCTGCTTCTAATTTTGCTCTGTAAACAATAAATAAAAAGAAGCATGAGAAAGACAATTTTAATACCAACTGATTTTACCGTTAATTCTTTAAACACTTTAAAAACGGTTTTAACTAATAATTCATCAGATACAAGTCTAGATATTATTTTACTACACGGTTTAACATTGAATGATTCAATACGAGAACTTCTATTTTTTTCAAAAATGAAACAAATAGATTCTTTAACAAACAATGAATTTGAAGAAGCCTACGAAGTACTTTGTAACAAATTTGACTCCCAAATTAACTCGTTTAAAATAGATCTATTTACTGGCTATAATCAAACTGCCTTTAATAGCTATTTAAAAGCAAATAAGGTTGAAACGATTTTTATTGCTAATAGAAAACAAAAACTCTCAAATAGAAAAAGCTTTGACTTAAGTCCATTCATTAGAAAATCGAATGTCGAGGTAATTACATTAAATACAAATACTGAAACTCTGCAACAGGAAAAAGGAAAAATTACCGAAGTCTTCTTGAATCAGGTTTCAATTAGTTAATTAAAACAATGAAAATTATTTTAAAATACATAAGTCTTCCATTGCTGATAATTTTGTGTCTTACAGTTATGACAAGCATGGCCGAGAATCCAGAAAAAAAGATTGAGGGCGTTTGGAAAGAATCAGTTTGGGAATATGAAAAAGTCGATAAAAACGATACTGTAAGTAAGGACTTTAAAAACCTTTCTAATTATGTTAAAGAAATTGCTAGTCAAAACCTAGTCATACATAAAACTGAAAAGTGGATTTTTAAGTCTAACAAAAAATTAATTCTTAAAGGGAAAGACACTACAAAAGAGTTAACCTGGAACATCAAAGGAAGAGGAAATATTCTTGAGTTAAAATACAATGATAACACCTTAGAACATTATACTCTTACAGAAATTTCAAACGACAGACTTGTACTCAATTTCAACACAAACACAGATATACGCGGTATTGTCCGCTTAACATTTGAAAAACTAAATAAAAATGCTTAGAAAATACAGTAACAGTAGATCGCATTCTGACAACCTTAAACTCGGTTCTTTATCCGCTTTCTCTGCCGGAATGATTAATATCGGTTCGCTACTGCTATTTTTTTCATTCTCGTCAAATATAACAGGGCATTATGCCGTTTTAGCTTCAGAAATAGCAAAAGGTAATATTTACCAGACCGTTGTCGTTTTGTCTTGGATTTTATTATTCTTCATGGGAAGTTTCATCTCAAACCTTGCTGTAATACATCTTAACCATAAGAACAGTTATATTGCTCACTCTATACCATTAATACTTGAAATAGTGTGCCTAATCACTGTTAGTATTTATGGAGACCATTTTTATAGAGAAACTTTAGCAGAAACTGAAATACTTTTGGCAATTATGTTATTTGCGATGGGGTTGCAAAACGGCTTAACAGCAAGTATTTCTAACTTCTCAATCAAAACAACACATTTAACTGGAACAACAACCGATTTAGGAATTTTGTTCTCAATGTTTACTAAGAAAGAATTTAGAAATAACAAAACATTAAAACAAAGAGCTAAACTATTATTATCAATAACCGTGTTTTACCTTATAGGTGCAGTGCTGGCAGGATTCACCTATAGGTATCTAGAATTCAAAATGTTTTACCTTGTAAGTTCAGTACTAGTAGTAATTATTGTATACGATTTATACAAGCTACGTTTGAAAATTTACTTGCATAAACGAAAACTATTTAAGCTTAAGCTTCCAGTTGTAGAACTAAAAGAAAATATCATTCTTAAAAAAGAAGAAAGAGTTGCTTAATTCAAGAGAAACTCCCCTGAGAGATTTTTTGTTTTTTCTTTTGGGGAGTTTTAACATTATTAAAGAAATTTTTTGATTTGCATCATAATTCCAGTATGCATTCCTTCGTGGTAATTATTAAATTCTATCGCATCCTTTGCACTTGTAACCGTATATCCAGTTGATGTAGTAAATTCGGTATAGGTTTTGAAAATATCGTTTTCAAAATCTTTTTTAGATTGTTCTAAAGTTGTAAATAACAACAATTTGATTTCCTCAACTTCTTCTTGACTCACATCGGTTTCGGGTTTTGTCCCTCTCATGTATTTAGCAACCATTGCATCTGAAATCACCATAGGCAATCCTGACAATCTGTAAACCAGCATTTGTTGTACGACTACTATATGACCAATATTCCATATCAAATTATTACTAAATCCTTCTGGAACTTTATTTAGTTGTTCCAGTGTATGATCTTCAAGAAATTTCAAAAGAACATTACGTGATAAAAGGTTAATTTTAAAAGTTGTTTGCATAGTTATAATTGTATAAAATCTTCAGTTTTAGGGAAAGCATTCATTACATCTACAACAATTTGCGGTGTTGGACTTGCTAATTTTCTCAACTTTGTATCCATCCAAGCTCCGTCAACACTAATCACTGCACAAAGTTCATCTCTTTGATTTCTCAGTTCATGAACGATAGTCCAACGCGAAGCATCTGCTTTCATTTTTCCCATCTTAGTTGTAATCGTAATTGTATCACTTAAATGAATTTCTTTTCTAAAAATTGCTTCTTCTCGGAACAAAACTGGACCAAAAAACTGTTGTTGCATCACTTTCATGGTCAAACCATGTTGCTCTAAAACTTCGATACGGTGCTGTGCCCCAAAATCGTAAAAAGCACTGTGGCGCATATGAAAATTAGGATCAAGATCTGACCAGCGAATAGAAATCTCTTTTGTAAAAATACCCATAAATTATTTTTTTTCAAAAGTAAACCAAAACCTCCAACCGTAAAGTTAAAAAGTTAATTTTGTAGAACAATTTAAATAATTTTTAACGTGATAAAATCATTGTACTTTATCCTTCTTGCCAGTTTTTTTATTAGTTGCAAAAAAGAAAACCCAACTATTAATATCAAAAAAACAAACACTGAATTTGAAGCTTCAAAATCAAATATTGACACTTTAGCTTTTGACATAAAAAAGTTCGAAAAGTATAGCGTATACAAATCTGATACTACCAAAATAGAAATTGAAATCCCAGTTTCAAAAACAAAATCTGTGGTTACAGACAGTATCAATAAGTTACTATTAAAAAAATTCCATTCGATATTCACAAACGATACGCTTCATGAACCCAAAAATTTCGATGCCATCTGTTCTACTTTCATAACAGAATATAATGACTATCTAAAAGAAGACTCTGAATATAGTACTGCTTGGGAAGCTATTGGCCACGCATCAATTAACTATCAATCGCCCAAATTAATAAACGTAACGATCAGCTACTATGCCTTTACAGGTGGTGCACACGGTAATGACGCTTCACTTTCCTTTTTAATTGATGCTAAAACTGGCAAACAAATCAAAAAAGAAAACTTGTTTTCCGACCTTAAGGGATTTACAAAATTAGCCGAACAGAAATTTAGAAAACAACAAGAAGTTCCTAAAAATGTCAACATCAATGAAACTGGATATTGGTTTACTGATGAAAAATTTCATTTACCTAAAAACATCTTCCTGACTAAAAAAGGAATAGAATTAGTTTACAATCAATACGAAGTTGCTTCTTATGCAGAAGGCCCAATTGTATTATTAATCCCTTACAAAGAAGCTGAGAAATATTTAAAAATAAAATAATGAGAAAAATATATTACTTAAAAACGTGCAGTACTTGTCAGCGTATACTTAAATCATTACCTCATCTTGACACTTTCGAACTACAAGACATAAAGACTGAGCCTATGACGGTTAAACAAGTAGAAGAAATGCAACAAATGGCTGGTAGTTATGAAGTCCTTTTCAGTAAAAGAGCTACTCTATATAAAGAAATGGGACTGAAAGATGAAAAACTTACTGAAGCCGACTTTAAAAGATATATTTTAGAACACTACACCTTTTTATCTCGTCCAGTAATTATTGTTGATGGTAAAATATTTGTTGGAAACAGTGCTAAAACTGTTGACGCAGCTATTCAATTTTTGAGCAATGAGTAAAAGAAATTGGGCGCTTATTGCCGCTACATTGGTATCCATTATTTATGGTGTGACTTTTACGATTGCCAAAGATGTTATGCCAAAATATATTGATGCTTTCGGATTTATATTCCTTCGAGTTGGAGGTTCAATGTTGTTATTCTGGCTTTCTACTTTATTTGTTAAAACAGAAAAAATTGAAAAAACAGATTTTCCAAGAATCATTGCTGCTTCTTTTTTTGGAATTGCTTTTAATATGCTCACTTTTTTTAAAGGACTAAGCTATACTTCTCCCATAATGGGAGCTGTTTTAATGGTTACTACCCCTATGATTGTATTGGTTCTTTCTGCCATACTTATAAAAGAAAGGATGGAAAATCGAAAAATACTAGGTATTTTGCTAGGTCTGGCTGGAACTGTAACTTTAATACTCTACGGAAAATCGATGGTCAATGCACCCAATGCCATGTTGGGTAATTTCTTGGTATTTGTAAATGCTGTTTCGTATGGCTTTTATCTCATCATTGTCAAAAAGCTAATGGATAAGTACAAAGCGATTTCTTTTGTAAAATGGATTTATTTCTTTGGATTTCTAATGGTTATACCTTTTGGCTGGAGCGAATTTCAAGCGGTAGACTGGACAATTGTGCCTACATCTGCTTACTTAAAAATAGGCTTTGTAGTTATTTTTTCGACCTTCCTGACTTATCTACTGAATTTGCTTTCGATGAAAGAACTAAAACCCACAACAGTGGCAGTATTTATCTACTTACAACCGCTTTTTGCTTCTATTTTTGCCATTGGATTGGGAAAAGATGAATTGAGCTGGGTTAAAATTGGTTCTGCTTTATTAATCTTTATTGGAATTTATTTAGTGACACAAAAAAAGCAAACAGCTGTAAGCAAACAGTAATCAGTTGTTACAATTTCTGAAAACTAAAAAACACTATCTTTACACCTTATTTTTCGCTTATGATACAATCAATGACAGGTTTTGGTAAAGCATCTTTGCAATTAACCACAAAAAAAATTACTGTTGAATTAAAATCATTAAACAGCAAAGGTCTGGATTTAAATGTGCGTATGCCATCAGCGTATCGTGAGATGGAATTAGGCTTGCGTAATCAAATTTCTCAACAATTAGAAAGAGGAAAAATTGACTTTTCGTTATATATAGAAGTTACTGGAGAAGAAACTTCTTCAAAAATCAATGCACCTATCGTAAAAGCCTATATTGCGCAAATGAAGGAAATACTTCCTGAAGCAGATGCAACCGAGTTAATGAAAATGGCAGTTCGTATGCCTGACGCTTTAAAAACTGAGCGTGAAGAAATTGATGAAAATGAATGGAACGAAATCCAAAAAGTAATTAATGAAGCTTTAATTGGCATCAACCAATTCAGAAAAGATGAAGGACAATCTCTTGAAAACGAATTCAAAACACGAATTTCGAATATTCGACAATTGATGAATGATGCCGTTGCCTACGATGCAGAACGAGTAGAAACTGTAAAAACAAGACTTCGCACTGCATTAGATGAACTTCAAGCAAATGTAGATGAAAATCGTTTCGAGCAAGAATTGATTTTCTATTTGGAAAAATATGATATTACTGAAGAAAAAGTTCGACTTGGCAATCATTTAGATTATTTCCTAGAAACCTTAAAAAGTAATGAAGCAAACGGTCGAAAACTAGGATTCATTACTCAGGAAATGGGTCGTGAAATAAACACCATGGGATCTAAATCAAATCACTCAGAAATGCAAAAATTAGTGGTAATGATGAAAGATGAATTGGAAAAAATAAAAGAGCAAGTGCTTAATGTTCTTTAAAACTTAAAAAATGAATAACGGAGGAAAATTAATCGTATTCTCAGCACCATCAGGATCTGGAAAAACAACTATAGTAAGACATTTATTAGGAATTGACGAATTGAATTTAGAGTTTTCAATTTCTGCTGCAACTCGCGAACCAAGAGGTCAAGAAGTTTCAGGAAAAGACTATTACTTCATGTCAATTCATGATTTCAAGCAGCACATCAAAGCCGAAGATTTTGTAGAATGGGAAGAAGTATACCGTGATAATTTTTATGGCACATTAAAAAGTGAAGTAGAACGCATTTGGGCTTTGGGTAAGAATGTAATTTTTGACATTGATGTGGCTGGTGGATTACGCATTAAACACAAATTCCCTGAACAAACCCTTGCTGTTTTTGTTAAACCGCCAAGTGTAGATGAACTTAAACGCCGTTTAAAAGAACGCTCAACCGAAAGTGAGGAAAAAATCAATATGCGTATTGCAAAAGCTCATGTCGAGTTAGCTACAGCGCCCCAATTTGACACCATTATCAAAAACTATGATTTGGATATAGCTAAGCAAGAAGCTTATGAATTAGTAAAAAATTTCGTGAATAAATAAACTTACTCAATGAAAGTAGGATTATATTTTGGAACATTTAATCCAATCCATATTGGACATTTGATTATTGCCAACCATATGGCTGAGTATTCTGACTTAGACCAAATTTGGATGGTGGTTACCCCACACAATCCTCACAAACAAAAAAACACCTTATTAGACGATTACCATCGTTTGCACATGGTACATTTAGCTACTGAAGATTTTCCAAAAATAAAACCTTCTGATATTGAGTTTAAATTACCGCAACCCAATTATACTGTAAACACACTAGCACATTTACAAGAAAAATTTCCTGTGTATGAATTCTCATTAATTATGGGTGAAGACAACCTGAATTCGTTGCACAAATGGAAAAACTACGAACATATTTTATCTAATCATGATGTGTATGTTTACCCAAGAGTAAATTCAGGTGAAATGAATTCTGAATTTGCTAATCATCCAAAAATTCATCGTGTAGGGGCTCCAGTCATTGAAATTTCTTCTACTTTTATTCGTGAAAGCATCAAAAAAAAAAAAATGTAACTCCTATGTTACCCCGTAAGCTTTGGGAATATGTGGAGCATAATTTGTTTTATAGAAAGTAGAATATGGGGCCAATATTTGCAATCGCAATACATTTAATCTTAATTGGTCTTGTAAGTCTCATTTTATCAATTCCTACATCAATCACAACTTATTTTTTAAGTAAAAAAGAGAAAAAAAGAAGAACCTTTCTTGCTTTTTGTTCTCCATTTATTTGGCTTTACAGCATGTATTTTTTTGCTTTTACTGGTTCAATATTCGTATCTAAAATTAAAGATATAGATGAAGGAGTTGGTGATTATTGGTATGCTCCAATAAATGAAAAATATAAAATATCATTTATTGATTTACCTGAACAAGCTTACATTGAAGATGAAGAGACTGAAATAATTACTGATATTGATGAAGTCCAATTAATTGGAAACAACTTCATAGGAAACACATTTAATAATAAATTTTTCCACATCAATCTGCAAACTAACAAAGTAACTAAAGTTGAGACAGAGAAAGAACTAAAAACTTTGGTAAAAAATCAAAAATTTAATTTCATTAAAGCTTTCGATTTTTACAATCAGAGGCGATGGCAGGTTGCCGGCACAAGTTTTATCATTGTTGGTGTCTTATCTTTAATCTTAAGTTCATGTTTAGTTTTGCTTTTTATAAAACTAATTTTAAAAGGGTTTTCCCTTTTCACAAAACCCAATCCTTAACATTCTTTTACCATTTGTTCCCAAAATTGTTCCGTAATTTTATGACTCATTAAAAAAAATGTAGTCATGACAAACTTCGAATTATACAATCCCACCAACTATGTGTTTGGAAAGGGACAAATTACAAAGCTTCCTGATTTAATAGCAAAAGGGAAAAAAATATTACTAGCCTACGGTGGTGGAAGCATCTTTAAAAATGGTATTTACGATCAAGTAAAAACCGCTTTAACAGGTTATGAAATTGTAGAATTTGGTGGAATAGAGCCAAATCCACGTTACGAAACCCTGATGAAAGCAGTTCAAATTATCAAAGACCAAAACATTGATTTTATACTAGCTGTAGGTGGCGGAAGTGTGATTGATGGTGTGAAATTCATTTCGGCAGCCGTGAAATTTGAAGGAGAACCAAAAGAAATTCTACACAAACGATTATTAATCAAAGATCTTTCTCAGGTTATCCCTTTTGGAACTGTTTTAACATTGCCAGCAACCGGTTCAGAGATGAATTCGGGAGCTGTAATTACCATTAATGAATCACAGGAAAAACTATCTTTTGGAGGTAGTGCTTTGTTTCCTCAATTTTCTATTTGTGATCCAACTGTAATTGAATCGTTACCCAAAAAACAAATTCAAAACGGAATCGTAGATGCTTACACTCACGTTTTAGAACAATATTTAACCTATCCTCACGATGCATTATTACAGGATAGAATTGCAGAAAGCATTTTACAGACTTTGGTCGAAATTGGTCCATCAGTAGTTGAAAACCCAAGTGATTATAAATTAGCTTCTAACTATATGTGGTGTGCAACCATGGCATTGAACGGATTAATCCAAAAAGGAGTCCCTTCAGACTGGGCAACTCATATGATTGGGCATGAGCTAACAGCATTATACGAAATTGACCATGCCAGAACATTGGCAATCATTGGCCCTAATTTATACCGTGTGATGTTTGAAACTAAAAAAGACAAACTAGCTCAATATGGAGAAAGAGTTTTTGGCATTACTGGTAATACTATAGAAGACAAAGCAGAAAAAGCCATCGAAAAAACTGTTGAATTCCTTCATGAAATGGGAATGCAGACAAAATTATCTGAAAACACTTCAGACAATTATACAGAAACAGCCGACTTTATTGTAAAACGATTTGAAGAAAGAGGTTGGAAAGCATTGGGCGAAAAACAGAATATTACCCCAGAAAAAGTTCGTGCTATTGTAGAAATGAGTTACTAATTGTTGCCTGAGGCTCTCGAAGGCAAAATTTCGAAAGGCGTTCAGATTTATACCTGAACGCCTTTCTACTTAACACCAAAAACAAAACGTAACTTAACTTTATTTATATTTATTAACTCTCTAATTTTCCTGCAGTACTTTTTGCTCTTTCTCTTGGAGTTGTTACTCCTTTTTTCATGTACTGAATAAATCCTCGACCAACAAATTCATAGGTTGTCCCTGATGCATTGTGGTATAATCGAATCCTACTATCATTAATAACGGTGATGGTAAACGATTCATTGCCCCAAAAATCATAATCTAATGTTAAAATTTTACTGTAATAGCTAGATGTGTTAGAAATGCCATATAATCCTGTAAAATCCCAATAGATATTATTGTATGGTGTACCAGGTGCATCTTGTGATGAACGGAAATTGTTATCACTCCCTCCTGCAATGAACTGAATAAAATGTTCGTTATCAAAATCATTTAACGCTCCATAGTTACTTGTATATACCTTTTCCCAAGCTTTATATTCTTGTAAAAAATAATGTAAATTATCATAGAACAATTTATTGTAATCAAAAGAACTTCTTTGGTAACCGTTTAAATAATAAGTTACATTCTCACTACGGTTATACAATTTAATTCGGTTAGAAGATAACTGATATACCTCAAGGTCATAAATCCCATAAATATCATGATATACCCTTACAGCATTTGTAAAATAATTATAGCTTCCTATACGCACTCCAAAACCTCCTCCAGTTGAACCAATACCTGCCAAATTGTTATTAGCATACATACTCCCATTCACAAACGAAACAGTAAAGGCTCTTGTTAAAAAAGGAACATCACCGCTTCCTGTTGTTGCATCATAGTCTACATACCACAAATCGTATCCTTCCATAAGTTGTGGTAATGAAATACCATTATCTACATATGTATCTTCAACATATACTTCCTTCACACATGCCGTAAAGAGCAGTGGAGTAAAAATGGCCAACAAAAGTATTTTTATAGTTTTCATAACCTGTGTTTTTTATAGTTTCATATATCATAAACCAATATGCGTGCCAAAAATTTTATACCTTTGATTTTTCTTTTATAAAAACGTCGTTCCGACTTTTATTTAGGAGCTTTTTCCCGCTATTCGCTATATCTTTTTTGGCAACTTCAAGAATCTCAGTCGCCATAAAAGGATATCGCTACTATCGGGGCTAAAAAATAAATTATGAGTGAAAAACCAAAATTTGCCGTTATAGGTGGTGGTAGTTGGGCCACAGCCATTGTGAAAATGTTAACTATGAATGTTGACCAAGTAAATTGGTACATGAGAAGCGTATATGCTATAGAACATTTAAAACTTCACAAACACAACCCAAACTATTTAAGTTCGGTTGAATTTGACATCAAAAAACTAAACCTAACTAATGATATTAACGAGGCAGTAAAAGATGCTGACTATATAATATTTGCAATCCCTTCGGCTTTCCTAAATAACGAACTTCAAAACTTAACCGAAGATCTGCAAGGGAAAGTCATTTTTTCGGCAATTAAAGGTATTGTTCCAGAAACCAGTATGATTGTTGGTGAACACTTCCACAAAAATTATAATATCGATTATGATAATATTGGTGTTATAACAGGCCCTTGTCACGCCGAAGAAGTTGCTTTAGAACGCTTATCATATCTAACAATTGCATGCGGTGATGCTGCTAAGGCGAAAATAATGGCTAAAAATCTAGCTAGTTATTTTATAAAAACCAAAACCACTGATGACATCATCGGCACTGAATATGCAGCAGTTTTAAAAAACATTTATTCGATAGCTGCTGGTATTGCTCATGGTTTGGGTTATGGAGATAACTTTCAAGCTGTATTAATGAGTAACGCGATTCGTGAAATGAAACGATTCATCAAGAAAGTTCATAAAATGAAACGCAACATCAACAATTCGGCATATTTAGGAGACTTGTTGGTAACGGGTTACTCAGTCTTTTCCAGAAACAGAATGTTTGGTAACATGATTGGTAAAGGCTATACTGTAAAATCAGCACAAATGGAAATGAGTATGGTTGCCGAAGGATATTATGCTGCAAAAAGTGCTTGGAATTTAAATAAAGAATACAAAGCCAAAACTCCTATCCTAGATGCTGTTTACGAAGTATTGTATGAAGGAAAAGAAGCAAAACAATCGTTCAAGAAACTAACGGATAAATTGAATTAATTGACAAGTAAGTAATCTAAATGAGTTGTTGTAATTTATAAAAAATTCATGCTTACTTTACTATGAATGAACATTTAATAATTGAAGACATCAACTGTTGGATGGATGGTGGATCCATTACTTTAAAAGTGAAAGAAAATGGAATCAAGTCTTTATGATATTGAGTTTATCCAAAAAAGTTTCATTGGTAAATAGAAAAGGATTCCCGATACCTGGAAGTTTAATACTAAATGTCAAAGAAGTTGAAATTAGATCTGATTTAGAAAATGAAATTCTTTCAAAACTAAAATCTGCCAGATTTAGCACAAAAATAATTGACAATGAAAAACAGATATTGCATAAAATAATTCAAGAATCAATAAGTTTTATTGAATCGGATAATTATATAGAGATAGCCAAAAATAGTTGGCCGGATAAAATAGCCAAACAGAACAAAGGTTTTTACTGCAATAGTAATTTCTAAAATTATTTTACTACAACTCCATTCTTCCAAATATGAGGCACTTCCTCGGTAGCATGTTCGTTAATTGTATTTTTACGGAAAGTGAATTTTTTATCATACAATGTATTTCCTATGAAATAGGTCACCATAAACTCGTTATTAAGTGCTAAAACGCTATTTTCAATCATTTCTACCTTTACAGCAGATACAGTTGGAACTTTCATAAATGCGTGTCTTAAAAGCGACGTTTTGCGCATTTCTCCATCAATGGTTCCAAAGGCTTTAGAAACAACCATCACACTATCCAGATCAAAATCTGAATCATTTACTAAATAAACATACCATACTTTGTCCATAAAGTCATCACTCCACTCTTGTATAGCAGCTAGGAATACATTTTCAACTTTAGGTATTTCGATATCTTTTTTCATAATATACAGAAGAAAAAACCCTTTCAGATTTATTAGAAAGGGTTAATATATTTTATGTTAAATACTTGATTTAAATTGCTCTAAGAAACGTACATCATTTTCATAGAACATACGGATATCACTTATTTGATATAAAAGCATTGCCATACGCTCGATACCCATTCCAAACGCAAAACCGTTGTACTCGTCTGGGTTAATGTCACAGTTTTTCAAAACATTAGGATCCACCATACCGCAACCCATAATTTCCAACCAACCTGTACCCTTAGTAATACGATAATCAGTTTCTGTTTTTAATCCCCAATAAATATCTACTTCAGCACTTGGTTCTGTGAACGGGAAATATGACGGACGTAATCTAATTTTAGATTTTCCGAACATTTCTTTAGTGAAATATAAAAGTGTTTGCTTCAAATCAGCAAAAGAAACATCTTTATCTATGTACAATCCTTCTACTTGGTGGAAAATACAGTGTGAACGTGATGAAACCGCTTCATTACGAAATACTCTTCCTGGAGAAATCGTACGAATTGGCGGTTTATTATTCTCCATATAACGCACCTGTACCGATGATGTATGTGTACGTAATAAAATATCAGGATTTGTCTGAATAAAGAACGTATCCTGCATATCTCTAGCTGGATGATATTCTGGCAAATTTAATGCTGTGAAGTTATGCCAATCGTCTTCAATTTCTGGTCCTTCAGAAACATTGAACCCAATGTTTGAGAAAATATCAATCACTTGATTTTTAACCAAAGAAATAGGATGACGAGAACCAATTTTGAACGGTTCAGCTGGACGCGATAAATCGCCGTAAATTCCTTTTACTTCTTCTTTGCTTTCTAATTCATCCTGAATTGCCTTTACTTTCTCTTCAGCGATGGTTTTAAGCAAATTGATTACTTGTCCAAATTCCTTTTTCTGATCATTAGGGACGTTTTTAAATTCGGCAAAAATATCCTTCACCAAACCTTTACTTCCTAGGAACTTAATTCGGAATTCTTCTAGTTTTTCTTTATTCTGAGTTGTAAAAGCTTTCGCTTCTTCAATATATTCTTTAATCTTATCAGTCATCGTTCTTCGTAATAAGGTGCAAATTTACAATTTTTAGTTTACAGTACACAGTGAACTATTTACAGTATTTAGCTGATTACTTTCTTTTCCAAAAAATAATTTACAATAGCTTCTTTCATTAAAACCGATTGTTCACCCGCTTTAAGTGGTGGCAACTCTTCTTTAATTTTATAATGTGGCCATCCTTCGTTATCAAAATAATCAAATTCATAATAACCATAAGGTTCAAGTAAACGACAAATGGCAATATGCATTAAGTTAATTTTTTCGTCTTTTTTGTAAGTTGTATTGAACTTTCCGAGCTCTTGAACACCAATTAAATAAATTATTGCATCAAGATCAAGTTCATCCCCTTCAGCAAATTTTTCTGAAAGAAATTTAACTATAGAGTCCCAACGTTCTTTGAGTTGTATATCGCGTGACATTTTTTGAGTTATGAGTTATGAGTTATGAGTTTTAAATTCATAATCACAAAATTAGTGTGCAAAGATAGTGCTGAAAATCTTTTCTGTTGGTTGTTTATACAATTTTATTAAATTTGAGAAAAAAGAGACAAAAATGAGTTTTTTAGATATTATATTGATTGTTGCCATTGCAATTGGTTTTTTTAAAGGATATAAAAATGGGCTTTTTGTAGAGTTGGCTTCTTTAATTGCCTTTTTTATAGGAGTATTTATTGCAGTTAAATTTTCATATATAACTCAAGGTATGCTAGAAAACCATGTTTCATGGTCCCCAAAAACTATTACAGTTGCTTCATTTCTAATTACTCTTTTTGCTTTTGTTATTGGAATTCATTTATTGGCAAAAATAATCTCTTCAATAGCTGATTTCGCATTTTTAGGCATCTTAAACTCTTTACTTGGTGGAACTTTTGGCGCAATTAAAACCGCTCTCTTTTTTGGAATACTTTTAAATTTATTTCAAAAGGTAGATATCGGCTTTGTTAGCGTTGATGAAAACCTTCAGGAGAAAACATTACTTGTTGGACCTTGTATGAAAACTGCTGAGTTTTTATTACCCGTTTTAAGTGAATGGTTTGACGATGTAAAAAAAGAAGTAAAAGAGTTTGATAAAGCGGAAGACGGAGAATTTGATAAAGATACAGTTCAGTAATTACTTAATCTCTTTAATAGCGCTTTTCTCTATCCAGCCTTCTTTTAAATCAGCAAGCTGAATCTTTTTGTAACTCCCTAATTCTTCAAGAACCATTACTTTAGTTCCCGCATGTAGCTTGAAAGCATCTTGAGATAATGGATTAGGTTCGCTTTTCACTGAAATTACATCCGCAAAAACAATAGCTGGACGATCATTACTTATCCTGTTCTTTTCATAAAATCCAGAAAAAATACTTATTACTAAAAAGAGTAAAAACAAAATCATTCCTGAAAAGAAAATACGTTTTAAACCAGTTGAACTAGAAAAGTAATACGATACAAAACCTATCAGAAATAAAACTGAACACAATATTGAAATCCAAGCCCAAGTATCATAATGAAAGCTTGATGTGAAATCTGCTATAATTTTAGAAAATCCAACTTTTGGCGCTTCGGTAATTTCATCAATTGCCATTTTTTTAGCAAAAGATAAATTATTCTGTATTTCAGAGTCGTTGGGACTTAACAATGATGCCTTCTCAAAATTATAAATTGAGGGAGCAACTTTATTGAGTTTGTAATAACAATTTCCTAAGTTAAAATAAACCTCCGCAGATTCTTGTCCTGATTTTACGATCCCTTCATAAGAAGCAATTGCCTCTTGATAATTCCCTTTTTGATATAAGGCATTTCCTTTCTCAAAAGCCGACTGTGCCCAAAACGTTTGAGTAATAAATAAGAATAGGTAAACTATATTTTTAATCTCTTTCATAACTACGTTTCTTAATACAATTATGCCATTTGCTTTTCTAAATCGGAAATAATACTTACTGCCAGATTGTAATCGTTTTGAATACTTGTGCTTGTTGAAGGCGCATAACGTGCAAACTCACAACTTTCAACTAAAGAAATGAATTGGTTTACTGTATCTGTTTCAGCATTTTTAACCAATAACAACTGAGTAATTTTATCTTTACTCATTTCTGATGTTTCGATGTGCAGTTTTGCCTTCAAGAAGTTATGCAAAGCTCTTTCTAATGCGATGTAAAATGGTTCTTTGTTTGCCAGTTGCTTTTGCGCTTCAGAAAGGTATTTTTTAGCTAATTTATTTGAAAGTTTGATTCGATTTCCAGCAACATCAGCATCAAGTTCTTCTTTCTTTCTTCTAAATAAAATAATTGCAGGAATAATTAAAAACGGTGCAACTAAAAATCCGTAAAACATTCCTGACCCTAAAAAGTCTGATTTACTTTGAGAAACTAATTGCGTTTTAGATTTTATAAAAGCAAAAGTTGCATTTGATGTTACTTGTTTTTTATTTGTGTTTTCGGCTACTGCAGATGATGTTGCCACTCCATCTAAAACATTAATCGTAATTTCTTGAGATGTAATGGTTTTATAACTCTTTGTAGACAAATCAAAATAAGTAAATGTTAATGGCTGAATTGGATATTGTCCTTTTGACTGTGGTATGATTGTGTAAGTATCTGAAATACTACCCGTCATTCCTGTTAATGGCGTTTGAACATTTTCTTTATGCGCTGGATCGTACATTTCTAAAGAAGCTGGTACTACAGGTTTTGGCAATGTAAATAATTTTAGATTACCCTTACCAGACACTACTACTTTTAAATCTAATGATTCTCCAGCCTTCAACTCTGTTTTAGAAGGTAAAACCTGAAAATTAAAATTACCAACTGCTCCGCTAAAATCTTCAGGTTTTCCTGCTTCGGGAAGAGGTTTTACATTGATAACTTTTGAACCCGCAGCTACTTTTTTGCTACCCATTTTCATAATTGGTCTACCAAAAAAATCAACTTGACCAGATGGCACTTCAACCTCAACATCTAACGATAATGGTTCTATTTCTAATTTTCCTGATTTTTGTGGATATAAAACCGTTTTGCGCAAAACAGCATAACGATAAGGCTCTCCATTAAAGGTGCCTTCTTGAACTTGTAGTTGTTTTACGTCTATATTTTGACTCCAAAAATTAGTGTATTTTGGACTTGATAATTCTCTCCAACCTCCTACTCCTGATCGATGGCTTACATATATTTTATAAACAACCGTGATAGGCTCGTTTAGGTAAGGGTTTGAATTTGAAATTTCGGCAACAAGATGTACGCCATCTTTTCCTGATGGCCCAGCTGGTGCTTGACGTTGTTGTTGATTATACGGATTATATTGCTCGTAAGGATCTCTCTCTTCAGCTACTGCATTTCCAACAGTTACTTTAAGCGGAGATGTTTTATACACTTGACCATTAATTTCTATGGTCGCTTGCTTAATAACAAACGTTCCTTTTTTTAATGGTTGAAGAAAATATGAATATGTTTTTTCGAATGATTTTCGGCCATTAACCCATGAATAACTCACCGATTGATTGGGTCCTCCAACAATTCGAAAACCTTCAAAAGCTGGTGGACTAAAGTTATCACCATCTTCATTCATTGCAAAATCAACGCGTAAGCGTTCGTTTATTCCCAAAGAATTCTTACTCACACTAGCCACGAATTGGGTTTGTGCAAATAAACCAATGTTAAATAATATTGATATTACAAAAAATAGCTTCTTCATTTTCATACATTCATTAGTTACCAGTCTTTCTGATTTTCAACCGGTTTACCTTTTACTTTTCTTGCGTTTACTTTATCTTGAATTTTCTTTTCTTCATTATTTACAGCGTCCAGCAAGTTTTGTAAACGATCTTTTGGAACATTACCTTGCTTAGGCTCTGGATTATCTTGATTTTGATCTTTTTGCTCAGGTTTGTCTTTATTATCTTTTTTGTCCTGATCTTTTGGCTGATCTTTTTTATCTTCTTTCTTATCCTTGTTTTGATCTTTTTTCTGATCCTGATTTTTATCTTTTTTGTCGTCTTTTTTATCATCCTTCGGCGGATTATCCTTCAGCATTTTTTTTGCCAAAGCATAATTATACCTAGTTTGATCATCATTAGGATTGTTTCGCAATGCATTTTTATAGGCTTCAACAGCCTTGTCATATGCTTTTTCTTTCATGAAAACGTTGCCAATATTATGAAAAGCATTATGTTTTTGTTGCTTCCCTTTGGCAGTTTCTATTGCTTTCGCATAAGCAAATTTTGCCTCACTTGGCTGATTTTGCTTATAAATTGCATTTCCTAAATTATATGATGCTGTAGCTCTTTTTGCATTAATCCCTTTTGAAAGTCTGTAATTTACCTCAGCATCTGCATATTGCTTTTTAGCAAATTCCTCGTTCCCATCAGGCAATGCAAAATCTTTTTTCTGTTGGGCAAATGTACTAACAGAAAGCAATATAAATACTATTTTAAAAATGCTTTCCATGCTATCTTTCCTTCTTCTCATTAAACAAGTCTAATTTTTGTACCCATTTTGTTTTTCTTTCCAGTAGAAAAACATCTAAAAGCAATAAGAAAAACCCAAATCCTAAAAACCATTGAAATTGAGATTGAAAGTTTGCCATTTCTGTCGCTTCAAACTCTGTTTTTTGAATGTTATTTAGTGATTTACGCATAAAATCCAACACTTCTTTTGTGTTGTTCCCGTTTATGTAACCTCCTTTTGCTGCTTTTGCAATGGCTTGTAAAGCTTCTGGTCGTAATTTTGTGATTACCTTTTCTCCTGTCGATTTATCTATATGATAACTTTCAGTAACTCCATTATTTTTAATAGGAATTGGTCCTCCCGAAGTTGTTCCAACACCAATTGTAATAATTTTTATTCCTTTCTTTTTTGCTTGTTCAGCAGCTGACTCTGCTGCTTCTGAGTGATCTTCACCATCAGTCACCATTATTAAAAGCTTACTTGTGTTTCCGCTTCCTTCAAAATACTTTTCTGTTAATTCAATTGCTTCATCCAAATTACTTCCTTGAGAAGAAATCATGCCCGGATTCATAGACTGTAAAAACATCTTAGCAATATTATAATCAGTAGTTATTGGCAACACAGGGAAAGCACTTCCTGAATACGCAATAATTCCAATGCGATCACTTCCTAGATTATTAATGATTTGTGATACTAACTGCTTACTTTTTTCTAATCTGTTAGGAGCAACATCTTCTGCCAACATACTTTTTGAAACGTCAATAGCAAAAACAATATCAATTCCTTCTCGTTTTACTTTTTCGACTTTGGTTCCAATTTTTGGATTAACCAAACCTAAAATAAGCATCGCGAAACCTAATAGAACAATTCCAAATTTTAGCGACGGCTTAAATCTTGATTTTTCTGGACTTAAAACTTTCAGTAATTCTTCATCCCCAAATTCGCGTTGCTTTTTTCTTTTCCAGATTTGGACCCAAAGAAAAATCAACACCAATAGTGGTAGTAAAATGAATAAATACAAATATTTTGATTCGTCTAACTCGTACATTTTTTAATTATGAGTTTTGAGTTATGAATTATGAGTTAATTATGGTGCTATTTTTGAAAGACCATCAAAAAACTCATAACTTATAATTCATAATTTCTAATTTTTCAATTATATAAAACTTCTAAAAATTGTATTTCTTAATACTATTTCAATTAACAACAACAAGCCTGCCAACCACACAAATGGTCTGAATTTTTCGTCATAATTAACATACTTTAACTCTTCGACTTTAGTTGTTTCTAACTTATTTATCTCTTTATAAATATTTTCTAAACCTGTATTATCTTGAGCCCTAAAATACTTCCCTCCTGTTTTTTGTGCAATTTGTTTCATCAACTTTTCATCAATTTGCACTGGCATCATTTTAAATAAAAATCCACCATTAGGAGCATAAGCATAAGGAAAAAGTGCATTCCCGTTTGTTCCGATTCCGATAGTGTATACTTTTATTCCTAAATCGGCAGCAATTTCAGAGGCCATTATGGGTTCTAAAAATCCTGCATTATTCACTCCATCGGTCATTAAAATAACCACTTTACTTTTTGCTTTACTTTCTTTTAATCGATTAACCGCTGTTGCTAATCCCATACCTATTCCAGTACCATCTTGTAAAACATTATCGTATTTTATATCGTTTATAGCTTGCAACACAACCGCTTTGTCACTTGTTACTGGTGTTTTCGTGTAAGCTTCTGCCGCATAAACCACAATACCAATTCGGTCGTTTACTCTTTCTTCAACAAAGTCAGCAGCTACACGTTTTAAAGCCTCCATTCTATTTGGCTTTAAATCTTTTGCCAACATACTTCCGGAAACGTCAGAAGCAATTACAATATCAATACCGTTTGTACTGTTGTTTTTATTGCTCACATCAACACTTCGTGGTCTTGCCAAGGCAATTATCAAAGAACTTAATGCAATCAATCGTAAAACAAACAACATAGGTTTTAATTTAGGAAGTATTGATGTAGTTCCTTTAAAACCTTGTAATGAACTTATTTTTAAAGTTGGTTTTTCTTCTTTTCTTTTAAAGAAATACCAAACAATTATTAATGGCAGTAGCAAAAACAACCAAAAAAACTCTGGATTTAGAAAAGTTACATTGGTCATTAGTTTGCTAATTTAAGTTCAACAGAGTTTAACATTCGTTCACTAATTTTCTGTGCGTTTTCATCACCTTCTTTATGAGCAATCATAATTTGTTGCAACCCTCCTGCCTGACTGAATAAAAGTATTTGGTAATACATTTTTTCTCCGTTGGCAGTCATTGTTCCGTATCCTTTTATTCCTTTTATACCTTGTTCTGTACTAAATTCTTCTTGCTTTACAATCATGTTTTGACAGCCCTGTGCTTCCATGGTTTCGATTGTTCCATTTAAAGCTTGGCCTAAATCAAGTCCTGTTTGTTTACTTTCATCACCTTCTTGTGGCTTATTTTTAAACTGAGTTGTTGAAACCACAATTGTAAAGTGGTCTAAAATACTACCAAAGCCAAACATTTGCATGTCTTTTATTAGCGCCATTGCATCTTTTGGCACAGCCTTTTTAGTATCTAAACGTTTTAAAACTTCAGGTGTTTCTATAACAACCGAAGGATTTCCATATTCAGATTTTATCCAATCTTGATTTACTAATTGCTTAGTAGAATATCCTGAAAAACCTCCTTTTACATAATCAAAACCTTTAGTAATAATAACAAATGTTAATGCAAACAATAGCATAAATCCAGTTATTCCAGCCAAATTAACAAGTTGTGACTTTCTTTTTTGTTTCTTAAGAAATTCTTGTTGTTCCTTTTGCCACTTTAAGCTATTTTCATCAACAATTACTGGAATAGCTTTATCAAGTGTTAAGATTGTTGTTTCTATCTTTTTTCTATCATCAGCAATTTCGAAATCTAGTGGTTTTGATTTGGCAAATTTTACCAAATCGGCTTGTTTTAATACTTTTTCTAAACCTTCGAGAGTTTCTCTTGAAAGTTTCATTTTCTTTTTGTTAGATGCTGCGCGGAGCGCTACTATAAGTTCTGAAGTAGTACTTTCTTTTGCTGGAATTTCAATAGCTTCTTCGATATAATCACGAGCAATATCCGTTAATTCCGAATAATATTCTTTTACTTCTCCTTTTTCTAATAATTCCTTCTTCTCTAAAAGTTGTAATAAACTTGTTGCTTTTTCAATAGGTGAATTGTATACAATTTCTTTTTGTTTTGGTTTTCTGTTTTTCTTCCAAAGATAATATCCCAAATATCCTAATCCGCATAAAAGTATAACTACCAAAAGGTATTTCCACCAATTACCAAAAGGCTTTTCAACAGCTATAATTGGTTTGATGTCATACATTTTTTGTTTAAGCGTATCTACTTTTACGTTGAAAACCTCAACCTTAATACTGTCTGAGAATATTGGTTTTTTATCAAATAATACGGGAAGTCTTGGTATAACATACTTACCTGAGTCAAATTGTGTTAGACCGTATTTTTTAATTAGCTCGTAATTAGCATCACTTTTTACTGTATCGATAGGATAAGATTCGATAACTTCAAGTGCTCCAAAGTTATTTCCGCGTGGGAAAGTAACCAAAGTACTTGGTTTTGTTTTTACCTTTAAAGTCAACGTAAATTGAGCTCCAATTTTATTTTTTGTAGTATCGATTTTAGTCTCCAATGATTGTGCAAAAACAACCGATTGAACCAATAAGAATAATAAAAAACAATATTTTTTAATCATCATCATAAAACCCTATCTCGATTTAAAATATCCTAAAAGTTTCATTACATAGCTTTCATCCACTCTAGTATTTACGGTACCAGAGCCACATTTTGAAAAGATTTCTTTAAAATAGGTAACCTTGTCATTGTAATACTTCTCATATTGTAAACGAACACTTTTTGAACCTGTATTTATCCATTGTGTTGCACCTGACTCAGCATCTTGCATAGCAACCAGTCCTACATTGATCATCTTCTCTTCACGAATATCATGCACTCGAACACCTGTGATGTCGTGTTTTTTACTAGCAATTTTCAAAGTTTTCTCATAATCATCATCAGCAATAAAATCGGAAATCATAAACACGATAGCTTTCTTTTTCTGAGTTGCCGATAAGAACTGTAATGCTTGTGAAATATTGGTTTTATTACTTTTTGGTGAAAACTCGATTAATTCGCGAATAATTCGCAACACATGAGATTTTCCTTTTTTAGGAGGAATATATAGTTCTATTTGATCTGAGAATAGAATCAGCCCTATTTTATCATTATTTTGAGTTGCAGAGAATGCTAATGTTGCTGCAATTTCAGTAACGATCTCACTTTTTAATTGGTTTTTGGTACCAAAGCTTTCCGAACCAGAAATGTCTACCATAAGCATCATGGTAAGCTCTCTTTCTTCCTCAAAAACTTTTACATAAGGTTCGTTATAACGTGCTGTAACATTCCAGTCGATAGCACGCACATCGTCCCCAAACTGATACTGACGAACTTCTGAAAAAGTCATCCCTCGTCCTTTAAAAGACGTATGATACTCTCCCGAAAAGATATGATCACTCAATCTTCGGGTTTTTATCTCAATTTTTCGAACTTTTTTAAGTAATTCCTTGGTATCCATTTTTTTTGCTATTAGTCATTAGCCATTAACCATTAGTAATCAGAATTATGCTGACTGCTAAAGGCTAATTGCTAAAAACTGAATTAAGGCACTTCAATTTCGTTTACAATCTTATTAATGATTTCAACAGAAGTAATATTTTCAGCTTCTGCTTCGTAAGTAATTCCAATACGGTGACGTAATACATCATGTACAACAGCACGTACATCTTCAGGAATTACATACCCGCGACGCTTTATAAAAGCATAACATTTTGCAGCATTTGCCAAGTTAATGCTTCCACGTGGTGATGCCCCAAAACTAATTAAAGGCTTTAATGAATCCAACTTATATTTTTCTGGATAACGAGTAGCAAAAATTATGTCTAAAATATATTTCTCAATTTTTTCATCCATGTATACTTCGCGGACAGCTTGCTGAGCACGTAAAATTTGATCGATTGAAACTACTGGATTTACTTTTTCGAAACCTCCATTTAAATTTTGACGAATTACCAAACGTTCGTCTTCCATTTTAGGATAATCGATAACAGTTTTAAGCATAAAACGGTCTACCTGAGCTTCTGGCAATGGATATGTTCCTTCTTGTTCTACAGGATTTTGTGTTGCTAATACTAAGAAAGGTTTTTCTAACTTAAAGGTAGTATCACCAATTGTTACTTGTTTTTCTTGCATCGCCTCTAAAAGTGCAGATTGTACCTTTGCGGGAGCACGGTTAATCTCATCTGCAAGAACGAAATTTGCAAAGATTGGTCCTTTTTTTATAGTGAATTCGTTTTGCTTAATATTATAAATCATCGTACCCACGACATCAGCAGGTAATAAATCTGGTGTGAACTGAATACGACTAAAACTACCATGAACCGCATGTGACAATGTATTGATAGCTAAAGTTTTTGCTAATCCTGGAACTCCTTCAAGTAAAATATGACCCTGACCCAAAAGCCCAATAAGCAAACGTTCAATCATATGTTTTTGACCCACAATTACTTTATTCATCTCCATAGTAAGAAGATCAATAAAAGCACTTTCGCGTTCAATCTTTTCATTAATGGCTCTAATATCTAAAGTCGTTGTATTTTCTTCCATTGTTGTATTTTTTAAGGCGTGAAATTAACATTTCAATTAATACGATGCAAATTGAAAATTAAATTAGATTGATGCTGTTAATAATCAGTTAAATGTTAAAGAAATAGGTTATTTTTAAGCTTTGTTTAGGATTATATTTGACAAATTTTAAGAACTACTAATTCAAATCAGTTTGAAACCAAATTTATCGCCTATTATTGCCGGCACCATGACTTGGGGAAAATGGGGCAAAAATCTTGACATTAAAGGAATTATTTCATTAATGGAAACTTGTCTGCAAGAACAAATTTCGACTTTTGATCATGCAGATATTTATGGCGGACATACCACTGAAGAAGATTTTGGAAAGGCTTTTTCAGAAAGTAAAATAGATCGTTCTGCGATTCAATTAATTTCGAAATGTGGGATTAAATATATTTCTGAAAATAGGAATTATGATATTAAACACTATGATTATTCGGAAGAATATATCATTTGGAGTGTAGAAAATTCATTAAAAAACCTTCAAACTGATTATCTAGACGTACTTCTTTTACACAGACCCAGCCCTTTAATGATTGTTGATGAAATTGCAAATGCTATTGAAAAACTAAAAACACAAGGAAAAATAAAAAGCTTTGGGTTATCAAATTTTACCAATTCTCAAACTCAATTAATTCAGCGAAAAATTAAGGTTGATTATAATCAAATCCAGTTTTCTGCTACACACCATGAAGCAATGACTGACGGAAGTTTAGATTTTATGCAAATTCATGATATAGCCCCTATGTGTTGGAATCCGTTAGGAAGTATTTTTAAAGAAGAGAACGACCAAACTCAAAGATTAAAAACTTTACTAAAAGATCTTTCTAAAAAATATAATACAGATGAAGATGTAATTTTATTATCATGGATTTTACAACATCCATCAGGGATATTACCGGTTATAGGCACCACAAATCCTGAAAGAATAAAAAATGCCATGAAGGCCATTAATCTAAAAATGGATTTAGAAGATTGGTTTAGAATTTGGACTGAAAGCATGGGAACAAAGGTTCCATAGATAAAAACTTATCTGTTTTATTTAATCCATTTTTATAGTTTTGGGATTAAAAATTAATGGTTTATTAACGTCAAAAAATGTAATTTAGTGTTCAAATCCTGCTCTAAATGATTAACAAACGTCTGCTTATTAAAAACCTACTTGCCCATAACGACGAGAATAGTTTTTATGATAAAAAACGCCAACTTAACCTGCATAGCAGAGAAGGGAAAGGAAAATTTTTAAAACATATTTGTGCCCTTTCTAATTCTAATCCTAACAATAATTCTTATATCGTTGTAGGGGTTGAAGATGAAACCAACGAGATTGTTGGTGATGATTTTTTTGATGATAGCAGAATACAAAACCTAGTAAATGCTTTTTTAGAAAATCCTCCTAAAATTCAATATGAAAACATTCCATTTCCAAATCTACCTAAAGATAAGGTTGTAGGATTGGTAACTATTAAACCAAATCATAAAACGGCTTACTTTAAAAAAGGGATTCACACCATTTTAGCCAATAGTACTTTTATTAGGGTTGGCAGCAATACCATCCCAACTGAGGATAAAATTCCTTTTTCAAAACAAAATATTGAAGCGGTTATAAGCATTGAAAACAATTCCAGAAACAGTATTGCTCATACCCTTGATGGTGTTTTAGATTTTATAAATGTTCGTCATAAGGATATGGATACAAAGCACAAAGTATTTAAAGAACTTTTTGTGGTTTGTTGGGCTGGAAATAAAAAAAAGGTTCGCGATATTACTTATTTATCTAGGGTTGACATTGAATTAGTCAACGAACAAATAAAGCTTTTTTATTCGGCTCAAGATGAAGTAACCATAGAATATAATGATAGTGATTTTATTATTACGGAATATATTCCATTGGGTTTAAATGACAAAACCAGTTATTATCCATTAGAAAAAGTCATCATAACTTTCTTTGATAATGGCTATTATAAAATCGAAAATGAGATGCTATTTGTACCTCCTCAATACAATAAAAAAATGTTGCATCATATTTATAACTCAAATAAAGCTTTAATTGCCAAAATGGAGAAAGGCATGGAATTAAATGATAGAGAACTCAAAGATTTACAACAATTACCTTCGTCGTTTATGGTATGCTACTTAAACGGATTTGAAAATGCCAAACAAAGATTAATTGACTCTAAAAATTATCTAAAACCTTATCCTCAAGTCTACGAAAGTTTTAAAGAAGCCCTAAGAGTTTTAAGAAAAATGAAATATGACAACTAATAGTCTGTACAATAAAAATTATAAATTCTATCATATTAAAAAAGTAGCTATTGTTTTATTAACTGTTTTTAAAGTATGCCATATCATAATAATCCAGAGAAAAACTATCCCAAAAATATTAAATATAAATGGAGCTTCTATTTTATAGTTATTTACATAATAGTAACCATCTTTTACTGCTAATGAAAACTCGTCTAAATCAGTATACTTAATTAAATCTTGAATAGAAAAAAAGGTGATTATTAGGTTAATGATCAACATAAAAAAAATTGATAATCCTAATGTTGTTAACAGCAAGTCTAATTTGAAATAGGTAAAGGAATTAGGTAAAAAATTTTTCATAGGCAGATAAGAGACTTTAGCAAACAAAAATAGTTTGATGTAAAGCAAAAAAAGTACGGATTCTCCGTACTTTTTGTTAATTATAAAATTCAAATCAAACCTCGCTTTTTAGCTTCTCGAATAACATCTTCATCAGTTCCTTTTTCAATTCCTAGATAAAGCTTTATTTGAACCTTCCTTTTTTCTATAGAACTCATGGATAAATTCATGTGTTGTGGCAAATTTTTCGTCTTAATACCTTGCGATAACAATGTTAACATTTGACGATTAAAATCGTCTAAATAATTATCTTTAGAAAGCAATTCTTTTAAACTTGCTTTTACCGTTGCACTATTATAAATCTCATTGTTAATAATTGCCTCAAAAGCTTTTAAGAGTTCTTCTGCCGTAAAATCACTTTTTACCAATAATCCATTTGGATCGACTTTTTTTATAATGTTATATAATATAAGTGTTTCAATGTGTGATGTTAATATCACAATTTTTGTTGAAGGACTATATTTCTTAACTAACAAGGCTAAATCTTCTCCGTTAACGATATTTTTTTCTTCGTATGACGGTAGACTGTAATCTAAAAAAACAATATCAAAATAATCTTTTTTGCTTGGATTTGTTATTATATCATATGCATCTTTACAATTAAATGCGGATGTGGTTTCTATTTCATATCCGAGATCATTATATGAAAGTATAATCTTATACCCTTCAATCATTGAAGGGTGATCATCAATCATTAAAATTTTTATTTTTTCTGACACTTTATAATTATTTAGGCGGGTATATTTATTTTAATTTTAGTTCCTTTTCCTTTCTCAGATTCAAAATTAATTGTTCCGTTGATTGATGCTATTCGAGCATTCATGTTTTTTAATCCTATTCCTTCTTTAGATTTTTTTACATCAAATCCTTGTCCGTCATCTTTTATTTCAATATTAATTTGATTATCGACTTTATTAATTACTGCCAAAACATTTTTAGCTTTTGCATATTTGTAAATGTTTTGAAGTGATTCTTGGAAAATTCTATACAAATGCATTTTGGTTGGACTATCTATATTTTCCCATGAAATAGAATCATCGATTTCGACGGAATAGTTAGCATCTGATATACTTTTTTGATTTTCGAAAAGAGCTTGAATAATTGCTTTAAAACTATCTTTTGCTGCAAATATGTCTCTATTTAAATCATGTGAAATAGCTCTAATTTCTTTTTCAATTTCTTGAATTCCATCAATATGAGTTATGCATTTTTTAATAGTTTCTTCATCATTCTTTTTTGACAAAATAAATAAATTTAACCTTGTACTTGTTAATTTACTCATTATTCCATCATGTAATTCTTGCGCAATTCTTTTTTTCTCTGCTTGCCTTCCTTCATCAATCCTGTTGTTTTGATCCAACATTAATTGATAAATTTCTTCATTTGCCTTTTGTTGCTCTTGTTCAAGCAATAACTCCCTATTTTTTGCGCTTTGTAATCTATTTGTATAAATCATGAAACCAAATAAAAATGCAATCAAACTTAGGCCTAATATGGTCCATCTTTGCTTAGAAATCTCGTCTTTTTCTTCTTCAATAACATTTTTTTCTGTTATTATTTCATCAGTTTCAAATTCTATTCTCGCAAATTTATTTCTAGTAATTCTTTCTTGATTATGTAAACTATCTGTTAAAGCCACATAGCGTTCCATGTGTTGAACTTTATTTTTTTTATCAATTTTGGAAAGTAAACCAATCGCTTTCAGTTCATCATCAAACAATTTTAATTTATGCGCTTTTTCTCTTGAAAAATTAGAGTTTTCAATCGCAAGTAAAGTATCTTTTTTTAATAAATTATATTCTGAAATACTCATTTTACTTGTTACTATACCTGGACCATAATCTAAACTATCTCTTATCTTATAAGCTTTTAAAAGGAATTTTTCAGCTTTAACACTTGAAGATTTCACCATGGCATATCCTAAGTTGTTCAATAAATTAGAATATAATATTGGTTCAGATATTTTAAAATCCGTAAATTGTAATGCTTGTTGTAAATACTTTATTGCTAATTGATACTCTCCTTTTTTAGTATATAAAATTCCTAAGTAGTTATAAATTTGAGCTCTTAAAAGTTGATATTGGAGTTCTTCTTTCAAAAAGTCAGTTGTTTTAAAAGCCTTATTGTAATATTTCTCAGACTCTGAAAAATTACTTACTCCTTCTAAAATGTTACCTAAAGTTAAGTAACACTCGTACACTAATCTATAGTTTTTTTCTTGTATAGCAGACTTTAAAATTTCTACAACAACAGTTTCACTTCCTGCAAAATCTTTCTCAAAAAACAAAATTCTTGCTTTTGCAAACTTGACAGTATTAGAGCCTTCACTGTTTCTAATTTTATCGTAAACCTTCTCAGACTTGCTATAATAGTAGTAAGCACTATCGGTAATAAATTTTTCGTAAAAATAATCTCCAATATAATTTAATCCTCTCGCAATGTTTGTACTATCTTGTGCAGCAAGAGACATTTTATAAACATCTTTTGAAACTTCATGATAATCCTCATACTTTTCTATATTATAGTATCTGCCAGCCAGTTTAAAAAAATATTCTCTTCCTTTCTGGGAATTTGGATAATTATCTAAAATCTTGTGAACTTTTTGAGTTAACTTATATCTTTCCTCCTTAGTTTTGGAATAATCATTTGCATTACTCAATAAACCATCTATTTCTACAACTGCCAAATTGCTTTCTTCCTGATTATCATTTTTTGAATTACAGGATGAAAGCAATACAATGACTAAAATTTTATAAAATAAAAATTTCAACTTCACAATTTGTGACATAAATACTCACAAACTTACAATATATATTCAAATAAAAATTAACGAATTATGGTTTTGTTCCCCCTTTTGGTGGATCAATATCACATTCTTCACAAAATCCTTTAGGGTCAGAATAAATTGGCGGTGGTGGAGCAAGTGTATCAGTACCTGTACTAGATGAAACAACTTCACCATCTTTAGCTAAATAATCAGACTTTGAAGCAGCAGCCTTAGCTTCTATTTTCTTAATCTCATTATTAAGAATTTCTTCATTTTCATCATTCGAACATGATGCTACAAAAACAACAAGAACTATAAGTGACACGATCTTTTTCATAACTTTTCAGTTTTAAAATATTTAACAATTTCTTTGGGTTTATATTTATAATTTTATCAAAATTATAACCCTTGGAAATTTAAATTTTACGGTTTTTCCGTATATTTTGTTAAAATATTTTTTTAGAAAATGATCCAGAAAAGCATTTTTCTTTAATGCATTTTTCGTAAATTTAATTTTCTAAACTCTTTTGATGAGAACACTCGTTATTGGTGATATCCATGGTGCTCTCAGGGCTTTAAAACAAGTTCTGGAAAAAGCTAACGTATCACAAACAGACACTTTAATTTTCTTAGGCGATTATCTGGATGGGTGGAGTGAATCTCCTGACCTAGTGGATTTTATGATTTCTCTAAAGATACAAAAAAATTGTATTTTTTTACGTGGCAATCATGACGAATTAGTTTTACACTGGTTACAAAACAATCATGACAACCCTATGTGGTATAATCACGGAGGTGAATCAACGGTTAAAGCCTATGCTTCTGTAAATCAAAAAACAAAAGAAAGTCACATCGAATTTCTTTTGTCGTTAAAAAATTATCATCTTGATGAACAAAATAGATTATTTGTTCATGCTGGTTTTACAAATCTTAAGGGAGTTACTGCAGAACATTTTCCAAGAATGTTATACTGGGACAGGACTTTATGGGAAATGGCTCTTTCATTAGATCCTTCCATAAAAAAAGACTCTCCATTTTATCCTAAAAGATTTTCTGTTTACAAAGAAATATACATAGGTCACACACCTGTAACACAAATAAATGAGATGATTCCAATAAATAAAGCCAATGTTTGGAACGTTGATACTGGAGCTGCATTTAAAGGGCCGTTGACTATAATGGATATTGACTCTAAAGAGTATTGGCAAAGCGATCCTGTATATAAACTCTACCCAAACGAAATGGGGAGAAATTAAAGTTTAGTTAGTATATTTGCGCAAAATTTATTTAACAATGAAAAAGATACTTTTTATAGTTTCACTACTTGTTTCAGCTTTTTTTGTTAACGCACAAGCATATAAGGGAAAAGGAGACACTAAGTTTCAAGTTGGAGCTAACATACAAGATGGTGGTACTGGAATAACGTCAACTGTTGATTTCGGGATTGGAGAAAACATGTCCTTTGGTTTTCAGGCAACTTATATGTTGTCAGCAAACAAGATCTTAGATGAAAAGCCTAAATTTGGAGACAGAGCAGATATTAGAGCTCGTTTTAATGCCAATCTAGGAAATGTAATAAACGTAGATGAAAAATTTGATGTTTATCCTGGTTTAGACTTAGGTCTAAGAAATTTTGGAGCACACTTAGGTGCAAGATATTTCTTTACAGATGGTTTTGGTGTATATACTGAATTTGCTCTTCCAATCGCCAAATACGATTCAACCCCTGGTCTTTATGGCCACTATAACAATCAATTCAACGCAAGCGTTGGAATGTCATTTAACTTATAATACCTGAGATGAGTGTTATTGAAAAAAAATTAAAAGACAGAAGTAATTCTTCTTGTGAATTGTGTGGTAATCAGCACGATTTAAAAGTCTTTAATGTTGCTCCAAACGCAACCGAAAGTTTGGAACAATCAATTTTAGCCTGTACAACATGTATCAATCAAATTGAAAACCCTGAAACTACAGATGCAAATCATTGGCATTGCCTTTCTGATAGTATGTGGAATGAAAATCTTCCTGTTCAAATTGTTTCATGGCGTATGCTAACCCGTTTAAAAAAGAATGATTTATTAGATATGATGTATCTAGACGAAGAGGCTTTAGAATGGGCAAAAGCGACTGGTGAAGACAATGATGATGAAGGAAAGATAATTCACAAAGACTCCAACGGAAATATTCTGCTAGATGGCGATTCAGTAGTTTTAATTAAAGACCTTGATGTAAAAGGAGCAAATTTTACTGCCAAACGTGGTGCTGCTGTTCACAACATTAAGCTTGTTTGGGATAATCCTGACCAAATTGAAGGCAGAGTTGAAGGACAACACATCGTAATATTGACACAATACGTTAAAAAAACAAAATAATGGCGTTCCCACGCCCAAGGCATGGTCGGGCTATCAGCTGCACAAGGTACTTGCCTCTATCCCTAGCGCAAAAGCGACACCTTAAAAGGTGTCGCTTTTTTTTAAACCCAAATTTATAATCGTGTTACTTATTCTATAATTATTTTTTTGCTCAATATTCCATTATCCGTTTTAGTTTTTACAATATAAGTACCTGAACTTAATCCACTCACAGAAAACTGCATATTGGTTTGATCCTGATTTGTTATTTTTTGTTCGAAAACTTTTTGCCCAAGTATTGAAAACAATTGTACATTTTCTACTCTAACATCATAACGCTGATTTTTTATTTTTAAATAATCATCACTATAAAAAACCGCAACTCCTTCGCCCAACTCATAATCGTCAACAGTAAGAGCCTGATTACTAAAACGAATTGAAAATCTATTATTATATTCCCCTGCAGGAAGAGCTATAGAAAAATCTGCACTTCTTAAATTGTGGTACACTCTGGTTACTTCATCAAAAAGATAAATTTCTTGATCTGCAGCAATGTTTTCTAAGGAAGCTATTTTGATAACATTATTCCCTTGATTTGTAATTTTTAAAGCCAATGGTATTACTTGACTACTATTAAAATCAGGAACGGCTTGAATTACCAGTTTTGCTCCACTAAGACTCCAATATATGTCATCTGGATTAACATCGACCATCACTGCATCAAATCCAAAATCATATTGCATAGTTGCATTTGCATCTGCACCAATTAATAATTGTCTATACATATTTGACGGTGAATCATACTGTAATCTAATTTTTGGCCTAACATCTTCTATAACTTGATTAGAACTATTATTTGATGATTTGAAAAATACTGATTGACCTGATGCTTCTGTTTTGAAGGTTCTTTGTGAATTTTTAAATATAATACTTCCTCCGGTAATCGCTCCAGCTAAATTTGGATTATTTGCTATCAAGCCAGGGTCAACATTAGAATTAATAAAAAAGGCCTGTCCTACTGGAATGTATCTTTGAGGTACTTTTATGCCTCCTGAACCATTATTATTAATCATTGGATCATTAGAAATAGCGACAACACCACCCATTAATGTATAAGTTGCATAACCTGCCACGTAATTAGCTAAGTAGTGAGAATTACCTGCAAAATTATCATAGAAATACAAGGCTCCATTAAATCTATTTCCTGAAGCTCTCCCCCCACTGTCTCTCATATTATCTAAAATAAACTCATTAGCATCTAGTGCAGAAACATAAGGATTCCCTATTAAATAACTTTGGTTTAAACCTATGGATAAATTTATAATTCCATTATTAGGTTTTCCCGAATACACATAGTTTTGGATATCTGAAACCGTAGCAGTTCCTGTTACACCTTTCATAGTATATCCTTCTCCAATTTTTATATTTCCAGTGCTGCCTACTCTTTGCCAAGAATAATAATTTGTACTAGCTAAAGTAAACTTATGAATCCATCTATTGCTAATTTTAATTGGATTAGAAATTACTCCATCAGCATAAGTAGCAGCATCTCCAAAAGAAATTATTCCCGGATTGTATGGATTTGTCGTAGCATCTGTTCCATCTCTTAAAACACCTGACACAGTGTAATTTATTCCATCCAAACTAACTGGTGAAGACCAATAATTATAATGAAAACTACTTTTCTTCCCTTGTTGATCTCTTAAAAGTTTACCAGTCCCTTCAATTGGGTTTACCACATCACCTAACTGTACTAATTGAGCTTCGTCTGTTAATCTTAAAATTCCGCTAGTTAATGTTAGTAGATTAGCTACTGTTAATTGAAAGTTGTTAGATAAATTAATTCCTTTAGCATTATCCAAGCTATTCAAGGTAAGATTATAAAATGTCTCATTTAACTTTATCCCCGAATTTATCAATTGCACTTGATTAATTCCTTCTCCGTTAAACGTTACCGTACCTTGACCTGGAGTGAAAGCACCGCTATTTTTCCAATCTCTTTTAACATGTAATAAAGAAGTGCCTAACATAGTAAGAGAAGCAGTATTTCCTATTATTAAATCTCTACAAATAGCAATTTTATCTTCTGGAGCATAAATACTATTTCTATCAATTATAGGCATTCTCACACTACCATTAGGAATCACAGCGTCATCAACCGTAGTTGGCACACCACCTGCCCAATTTTTACAATCAAACCAATCTGTACTTTGAACTCCTGTCCAAAGACCTTTTGTTCCATTCAATACAGATAAGACAGCACTTCCTACCAAATCTGCTGGTTTAGCAGTACAATTTTTATCACTTAGTGCTGTTACAGAATAAGTAACATTTGCAAGTAAATTAGGTACTACAAAATTATACGGATTACTTGATGTGGTAACTGTTGTACTTGTTGAACCATTAGTATAAGTAATATTCCATGGAGCAGTTCCAGTAAGTGCAATACTTAAAGAAGCACTGTCACCTAAGCAAACAATCTGCGAAGAACCTATAGATGCAGTTGGTCTTGGTCTAACTGTAACTTTTATTTCTGCTGTCCCTTCTGGTCCATAACTTGTACACCCATTAATATATGAAACCACATAATAGGTAGTTGTAACTGGAGGAGTTACTATCATTACTGAACTTACAGAACTTGTAGACACCAAAACATTACCATTTTGATCGAGCCATTGCGTTGTTAGGCCTGTTGGCGTTTGAGGAATCCCTATATTATCAATTGCCCATGAACTGTTCAACAATCCATGAAAACTAAATTTCACTCTCAAATTAGGTTGTCCTATATAATTATTCAGGTTAATAATTTCTTGAGGAAAGTTATTGTATGGAGTTCTAATCATAGCCCCTGTATAACTTGATAAAAGGATATTATATGTATTGCCTCCATCAAGAGATAACCAAACCTTTGCGGTAGCACCAGTTGTTAAATTAAAAGCATGGTTAAATTGAATTGTAAATGTAGCCAATCCAAAACTGTTGAATATTGGTGTTTCAAGCTCTGAATCAATTGCTCCGTGTGCTATAGCAAATTTTCCTGTTGATGTATATGTTGTTCCTGAATATGTTCCTGAATTTGAAGTTGTTAATCTAAAACCAGTTGGTTTTACATTACTACCACCTGCATTCAATCCATTAGTATTTCCATCAACTTCCCAACCTTCAGGATTAGCATAACTAAATGCACCACCAGTTGCCACTCCTTGACTTGTTGCATAACCACTTAATGCCGTTAATGTTGAACTTTCGCCGGCACAAATTGTTCCTGGCATCGCTACCACAGTAGGCTTTATATTAGGTATTACGACTACTACAGAAGTACTTGAATAGGCAATTCCACACGTCCCGTTTTGAACAACTGCTCTAAAAATGGTTGTATCATTTAAAGCTATATAATTATAACTCGCTGCTGTGTTTGAAATTGCTGCCCATGTATTTCCGCCATCTATTGAACTCTCCCAACGAATAACACTTCCTGTATGACCACTTAAATACAACCAACCACTTCCTAAATGGCATATTGTATTTACAGTTACAAGAGGAGTTACACCAACTGCAGAAACTGTTACGGTTCCTCCTAAAGAAGGTTGAAAAACTGCTACGGTTACTGTATCAAGATAAGCTGAAGGGCATAAAGTCGCTTTCACATTGTATGTAGTTGTTGTTATAGGTGATGCTGAAAAATTAATAGTACCACCGTTCCCAACAACTGGAAGACCTACTGGATTATTTGAGGCATCTCTAAGTTGATATGAAACACCTGATTCACTGCTAAATAATGATATTGTTGTTCCTTGCCCTGAGCATATTGAAATATCGTTTGACAATATTTTTTGGATACTACAATCTTGACCATAACCCAAAAAAATACCACATAGCAATACTAGAAAGAAAGTAATTTTTCTCATAGTCTATTTCTTTGATTAGTAAAATAAAAAGGTTGAAAATTACTCTATTCTAAAAAGAAGTGTTTGTAGCCTAACAGATGTAAATTGTGAAAACTAATGCATTCCCATGCCGCAATTTTATTCTGTTTTTTTAGAATAGATTTCCAAAAATTGGGTTGTGGTATTTGTTTTACAGAACTAAATTAATCATTTCGTTAAACAAAAAATGTTTTTATGTTGAGTTTTCGATTAAAGGTTTCTAAACTCGACGAATGACTTTTTTATTTCAAAAAAGATAGCTTTAAACTTAGAAAATAAAAAAAGCAACCTTTTCAGGTTGCTTTTAGATATAATGTATGATTTCTATATTACAAATCAAATTTAATTCCCTGTGCTAAAGGCAATTGATCTGAATAGTTCACTGTATTTGTTTGTCTTCTCATGTATACTTTCCAAGCATCTGATCCCGACTCACGTCCTCCACCAGTTTCTTTTTCACCACCAAAAGCACCACCAATTTCTGCACCAGAAGTTCCGATGTTTACGTTAGCGATACCACAGTCAGAACCTGCGAATGACAAGAATTTTTCTGCCTCTTTCATGCTGTTTGTCATTATTGATGATGATAAACCTTGAGCAACACCATTTTGTAATTCAATAGCATTTTCAACTTCACCACTATATTTCATTAAATATAAAATTGGCGCAAATGTTTCGTGTTGTACAATTTCAAAATGATTTTCTGCTTCAATGATAGCTGGTTTTACATAACATCCTGATTCGTATCCTTCGCCAGTTAAAACACCTCCTTCAACTAATACTTTTCCTCCTTCAGCTTTTGCTTTTTCAATTGCCGCTAAGTAAGTATTTACTGCATCTGTATCGATAAGTGGACCAACATGGTTTTTTTCATCTAATGGATTACCAATTTTGATTTGTCCATACGCACCAACAATAGCGTCACGAACAGTATCATATACTGATTCGTGGATAATTAATCTACGAGTAGATGTACATCTTTGTCCAGCTGTACCAACCGCTCCGAAAACTGCTCCCGGAACCACAACTTTTAAATCGGCAGTTGGTGTGATAATGATTGCATTGTTTCCACCTAACTCTAATAAAGATTTTCCGAAACGCTCTGCTACTTTAGCACCCACGATTCTTCCCATTCTTGTAGAACCTGTAGCAGAAACTAATGGAATTCTAGTATCTGTAGTAATCATTTCACCTACTTTATAATCTCCGTTTACAATACAAGAAATTCCTTCTGGTAAATTATTTGCTTTTAATACTTCAGCAATAATGTTTTGACAAGCGATAGTACAAATTGGTGCTTTTTCAGAACCTTTCCATACACAAACGTCACCACAAATCCATGCTAAAGCTGTATTCCAAGACCAAACCGCTACTGGGAAGTTGAAAGCAGAAATGATTCCAACAATTCCGATTGGGTGCCATTGCTCACGCATAACGTGACCTGGACGCTCAGATGGAATAACTTGTCCGTTTAATTGACGCGATAAACCAACTGCGAAATCACAGATGTCTATCATTTCTTGAACTTCACCGTAACCTTCTTGTAAAGATTTCCCCATTTCGTAAGAAACTAATTTCCCAAGAGGTTCTTTTAATTCTCTTAATTTATTTCCAAACTGACGTACAATTTCTCCACGTTGTGGTGCTGGCATTGCTCTGAAAACTTTGAAAGCTTCTTCAGCACTTTTTATTACTTTTTCGTAGTCTGCACGCGTAGTTGTTTTTACTTTTCCAATTAATTGACCATCAACTGGTGAATAACTTTCAATAATTTCTCCCGAAGAAAAACTATTTGAACCTGTTGAAGTTCCGTCGTTAATTTCTTTAATTCCTAATGCTTTTAATGCTTCGGTCATTCCGAATTGTTGAGCTATTGTTGACATTGTAACTTTTTTTTCTTGTTTTGTTATATTTGTGCAAATGTATGTTTTTTTTCGAATATTTAGCCCTAATTGCAACGATAGCTTTTTGAAATAAATAGTTTGCAATTGTGGTGATTACAAAGCGATAACTGGAGCTCTTGTTATCATCAACAATTGTTGCTATTTATAAAAAAACTAAAGTGTAAAGCAGGAAATTGCTACTTAATAAATCTAGAATCGGTTTCCATTAATGTACCACATTTAGTGCAAGTTCTTTTTTCTTCGGATGTATAAAAATCCTTGAAGTGTTGTAGAAAATCTTTTTCGATATCGTTTAAACCAAAATAGACTTCATGTAATTTATGATTGCAATTATCACAAAACCAAAGCAGACCATCTTTCCCTTCGGTTCTTTTACGCTCTATAACCAAACCTATGGAACCTTCGGTACGATTTGGTGAATGTGGGACTTTTGCAGGATGAAGATACATATCGCCAGCCGAAAGTTTCATTGATTTTTTTTCTCCATTTTCCTGAATGTTGACAATGATTTCACCTTCAAGTTGGTAAAACAATTCTTCGGTCTCGTTATAATGATAATCTTTGCGGGCATTCGGTCCGCCAACAACCATCACAATATAATCGTCCGATTCTACATATAAATTCTTGTTTGCAACTGGCGGTTTAAGAAGGTGCCTATTCTCTTCAATCCATTTATTAAGGTTGAATGGTTTTTTTACTGACATGACTTTTTTTTAAGTAAAGTTATAAAATAAAAAATCCCGAACGAATCGGGATTAGTTATTATTTAAATTCTTTTATCAAGTAAATGTAAACTGGGAAGTGATCACTAAATCCAACTTCATTCGCTGTGTGTCGAAGGGGATAACCTTTATATTGACCTTCCTTTTGAATCAAGTAGGATTTATTATAAATTCCCGCTTTCCAATATGTCCATGAAGTATAGTTAGCTTTGACAAATTGTTCAGAAACCATGATTTGGTCAAAAATATCACCTGCATCTCTATGGAAAAGTGTTGCGTTACCTTCTTTAAACATTTGTTCAAATGGGTTATAAATATCTCTAGGCACTTCTAACTCGGTTTTTTTAAGTTTTGCACCTAGTTCAACTTTTACACTTTTATTATATGATCCATCATTTAAATCTCCCATTGTAATAAATTTAGCATTAGGTTTAATTTTAATGATAGAGTCAATAATTTGTCTATTTAATCTTCCAGCTGCCTCACGGAAAGGACTACTTTTTTTCTCACCTCCAGAACGAGATGGCCAGTGATTCACAATAATATTTATCTCTTCTCCATCTAATAATCCAGTTACTAATAATTGATCTCTTGTAAATACTCTATTTGTGGAATTATCAACTTGAACTGCATCATCTGTTTTTTCTTCTTCATCTTTTTTCTCTTTAGATGAAGACTTTTTATTGTATATGTACAAAGGTATATTTACATAACTTGTAGGCTGAAAATGTTTCTTTTGATATAATAAAGCAACATCTATACCACGCTTATCTGGAGAGTCAAAATGTACAATCCCATAACCTTTATCAATTAAATTGGGGTGCTTAACCAAATCTTCTAAAACTCCTCTATTCTCAATTTCACATCCGCCTATTAATACTGGAGAAGCTTTTTGTTGATCACTAGTACCAATTTCTGACAAAACACGACTTAAATTATCGAGTTTTTTCTTATATTTTTTTCCTGTCCAATTTTGCGCTCCATCAGGCAACCATTCTTCATCATTATTTGGTCCATTTATGGTGTCAAATAAATTCTCAAAGTTGTAAAAAGCCACTGTTCGCACATCATATTGTTTAGCTTTTTGTGCTGAAGCGGAATAACCTATCACCATGATAAACAGGCAAATAAAAGTTCTAATTTTCATATATTTACATTATTTTTTTGTAAAATCATTTACAATTTTCTCGCCAAAAGTAAATAATATTATTAAAAAATGTACATTTGTCGCCCTGCTTTTTAAAAATGGGTAGGAAAAAGTAAATTAATTTAATTTTATTTATGAAAAAACTTGTCTTAAGTACAATTTTTGTATTGCATGCTTTTTTTGTTTTTGCACAGCAACCTACTGGAATTTCTGGAAAGGTAATTGATGCTAAAACACAAAATCCATTACGTAACGTGGTAGCATCAATTCAAAACACAAATTTAACTCAGTTAACAGATGCTGACGGTAAATTTATTTTTAAAGATGTTGCTGTAGGTAGCCAATTGCTAAAAATTAAAAGTGATGGTTATAAAGAGCAATTATTACCAATTGAAGTTGTTAAAAATCAAATTCTTGATTTAGGAATTGTTGTTTTAGAAGATGACTCTCAAACAACTGAACAACAAATTAGTTTGGTTACTATTACTGAAAATGATTTAGGTGATGACAACAGTGGATCAGAAAGTACTTCTGGTTTACTACAAGCTTCACGTGATGCTTTTCAACAAGCAGCAGCTTTTAACTGGGGTCAAGCTAGATTTAGAGTTAGAGGTCTTGACAATCAGTATGCTAGCACTATGATTAATGGTGTTCCAATGAATAAAATTTATGATGGAAGACCTCAATGGGGTAACTGGGGTGGCTTAAATGATGCTACTAGAAATCAAGAATTCACTATGGGTTCTGCTCCATCAGATTACACTTTTGGTGGTATTTTAGGAACTCAAGAAATAAATACACGTGCTTCAATTTACAGACCAGGTTCAAGAATTTCATTTTCTGGAACAAACACAAACTACAACTGGAGAATGATGGGAACACATGCTTCAGGTGTTAACAAAGATGGATGGGCTTTTGTTGTTTCAGCAAGTAGAAGATGGGCTCAAGAAGGTTATTTTGAAGGAACAACATACAGTGCGAACTCATTTTTTGCAAGTGTTGAAAAGAAACTTGGGGATAGACATGCATTAAACTTCACTTCAATTTATGGGTTAAATAGCAGAGGAAAAAACTCTCCTAATTCAGATGAAGTAAATAGAATTGCTGGAATTGAATACAACTCATATTGGGGTTTACAAAATGGAGAAAAAAGAAATTCTCGTGTTAAAAGATTAGAAGAACCTATTTTAATGTTAAGTCACTATTGGAAAATTACTGACAAAACAAACTTAAACACTAATTTGATGCACCAAACTGGTAGTATTGGAAATAGCCGTATAGACTACCAAGGAGCTAGAAATCCTGACCCTACTTATTATCAAAACTTACCAAGTTATTACACTTCAAGATATAGCTTATCTGATTACTCTGATTGGCAAGGTGATGATCCTGCAAACATAGCTTTAGCAAACAATGCAAGATTCTATACTCAAAGACAGTTGAACTGGGATGCAATGTATGCAGCCAACACTAATCCTGATGGTGTTGAAAAAAATAGTTCATATATTTTATATGAAGACAGAACAGATGATAAACTTTGGGTAGCAAATACAATCTTAAACTCACAAGTTGCAGATAATATTTCTTTAAATGCTGGTGCAACTTTTAGAAAATTAAAATCACATAATTTCCAAAACTTATTAGATTTATTAGGTGGTGATTATTTTAAAGATTATGATAATTTCCAAAGTGGTTCAGAACAACAATCTGACTTAAACAACCCTAATAGAAAAGTAGTTGTTGGAGATACTTTTGGTTATAACTATAATTTATTGGCAAACACATTTAATGCGTTTACTCAATTCAAATTTAACTACAATATCATTGATTTTTACTTAGCACAAACGTATAGCCGTAATGAATACAGAAGAGAAGGTTTATACAGAAATGGATTGTACCCAACAAATTCATTTGGTCAAAGTGATAAACAAATTTTTGAAAACTTTGGCTTCAAAGGAGGTTTAGTTTATAAAATTACTGGAAAACATATGTTAAGCTTAAATGGAGTTTACATGACTCAAGCTCCAAATTTAAGAGATGTATTTCCTAATGCAAGATTAAATGATAATGTTCTTGAAGGTGTTAAAAACGAAAAAATAACAAGTTTTGACGCTAGTTACATCATCAGAACTCCTAAATTCAAGTCAAGATTAACAGGATACTATTCAAAAACCCAAAACGCATCAGAAACTTCATTCTTCTTTGGGGAAGGTATTTTTGGCGATGATGGTGGTGATGGTGGTGATGCATTCGTTGCAGAATCAGTTACTGATATTGAAAAATTAAACATTGGTGGTGAGTTAGGAATTGAATACCAACTTACATCTACTATTAAGCTAACAGCAAACGCTGCTTATGGAGAATACACTTATAACAATGATCCTCATGTAACTCTTAATAACGATAATTTAGCTTCTCCTACAAACACTAATCCAACTATTGATTTTGGTAGAGCTCATTTAAAAGGATACAGATTAGCTGGTGGACCGCAAACTGCTGCTTCATTTGGTATTGAATATAGAGATCCTAAATTCTGGTGGATAGGAGCTAACGGAAACTATTTAGCAAATAACTATTTAGATATTTCTTCTTTATTAAGAACTGATAATTTCTTTAAAAACCCAATGGATCCAAATGGAGATCCTTTTCCTGAAGCAACTCAAGAAAGAGCGGCAGAATTATTAAAACAAGAGAAATTTGCTGACTTTTATTTAGTAAATTTAACAGGAGGTAAATCTTGGAGAATTTCAGGAAACACTTTTGGATTCTTCGCTTCAGTTAATAACGTATTTGACACTAAATACAAAACAGGAGGTTTTGAACAAGCAAGAAATGCAAACTTTAGAGAGTTAAATCAAGATGTATCAAGTGGCACACCTGCATTCGCTCCTAAATATTTTTACGGTTACGGAAGAACATACTTCGTTAACGTTTATATTAATTTCTAAAAAGCATATTGTTATGAAAATAAATAAAACAACTCTTTTTGTAGCATTAGTAGCTTCAACATTAGGACTTAGCAGTTGTTCTCCTGAGGACGATATTACAACCCCTAATCTTAAGCCACTAATCCTTAACGAAGATTTTTCTAGAGGAGGAGTAGATAATGAAATCCTTATCACTCCAGGATGGACAAATTATGCAGAAACTGGAACTGCAAAATGGAAGGCTCAAGAATACAGTGGAAACCTTTATGCTGAATTTTCATCTTTCCAATCCAATGAACCAGTAAATGTTGCGTGGTTGATTTCTCCAGCTATAGATTTAGACAAACAAGAAGGTGAAAAACTTTCTTTCGAGTCTTCCCAATCATATGTTACTAGTGCTTCTAACTCATTAGAAGCATTAATTTCTACAGATTTCGACGGTACAAATGTAACAACAGCCACTTGGACGACTTTACAAGCTACATTACCTACAACATCTAGTACATATTTTCAATTTATAAAATCTGGTATAATAGATTTGTCTAGCTATAGTGGCAAAGCATATATTGCTTTCAAAGTAAAAGGTTCTGGAACTAATACATCTCTGGATGGTTCATACCAAATCGATAATGTTAAAGTTTATAATTAATAAAACAGTTGTTATGAAGAATATATTTATTAAACCAATACTTTTGGTAGTTTTTGCAGCTGGAATTATAACAAGCTGTGTAAAAGAAGATTTTGATGAGCCAACTAACCCATTAAAAACTTATGAAATGACTCCTACTAAAACTGTAGAAGACATAAACGCAGCAGCTACAACTACACCTACAGAGTATACAGGAAACGACATCATTGAAGCATATGTAACTTCTAGTGATAAAAACGGTAATTTTTACAAGACGGTATCTTTTCAAACAATACCTACAACAGGTAATCCAGTTGGATTTAGCATACCTATTGACGATGTAAGTTTATTCATAGAAGGATTTAATCCTGGAAGAAAAGTATACATTAAATTAGAAGGATTATATATTGCCAAAGTATTTGGTTCTATGCAAATTGGATATCCATTTGAAGGTTCTATTGGTAGAATACCAGTTAATAAATGGAGAGATCATTTATTCCCTTCTGCTACAGTTGTAAGTGAAGATAGCATGACAAGAACCTTAACTTTAGACGCCGCTTATACAGATGCTAATCAAAATACATTAATAGATTTAGAACCAGTACAATTTAATGATGGCTCTATAAACAGAACGTATTATGATGTTGATTCAGGAGGCGGTGCAACAAATCATTTATTAGTAGCTACAAATGGAGGCACAGGAATTTCAAGAATAATCCGTTTCAGTAGTTTTGCACCATTTACAGGTAACACTGTTCCGTTTGGAAGTGGAAAAATAAGAGGAGTATTATCAAAATATAATTCAGACTTCCAATTTATGGTTCGTTATGAAACAGATATAAGGTTAACACAAGAAAGAGTTATACCTCATGGAACACTCCCTTTTAATGAAACATTCACTACAGATTGGAATAATTGGTCAAAAGTTAGTGTTCTAGGAGCTCAAAACTGGACTCTTAATGCCTCTAACGGAAACCCAGGAAGATGTGCTGACATGAATGGATTTTCAGGTGGTGCAAAAGAAAATGATGATTGGTTAATTTCTCCAATTTTAGATTTCAGTAGTCTTACTACTGCAACATTAAACTTTGATTCAGCAAGACCATTTTCAGGAAATGCATTAGAGGTTTATGTTTCTACTAATTATTTAGCTGGTTTACCTTCAACCGCTACATGGACTAAAATAACTGCTAATGTTGCAACAGGTACTGCTTGGTTAAATTCTGGCAATATATCTTTAAATTCATATGCTGGCAAAAACAATGTAAGAATTGCTTTTAGATATACTTCTACTAATACAGCAGCTGCACAATGGCGTGTTGATAATGTTAAAGTAAACTAACTATAAGAGATTATTAAGTTATTTAATAAAGCCACGCAATTGCGTGGCTTTTCTTTTATATTTTATATCAACAAAATAAAAATATAGAAAATACACATTAAAAAATGCTAAACGTTGCATTTATCCGTTCGTAAATTAAAATTGTACTTTGAAGAAATAGAATTAATTGATGATTTTACATTGCTTTGAATCTTAGGTTACCTTGTCTTTATAAAATTTCTAACTTTTAAGCTTTCTTCAATTAAAAATAATAAGATCTGTTTTTTATATTTAAGTAGATCTATAAAAAATTGTAAATAAAAAAACCCATCACAAGGATGGGTTTTTTTATTTGTTATCAGAGAATTATTTCTTAACAATCATAAATTCTGAACGACGGTTTTGAGCATACTCTTCTTCAGTACAATTATCACCACACAATACTTTTGGTTCAGATTCACCAAATCCTTGTCCTGTTATTCTTTCTTTAGCAATTCCTTTAGAAATTACATATTGAACTGTAGCTTTTGCTCTTCGGTCAGATAAACTCATATTATATTTATCATTACCACGTGAATCAGTATGTGATTTAGCAAAAATTACCATTTCTGGATATTGATTCATAACTGCAACTAATTTATCTAACTCAGATGCACCTTGTTGAGTAATATTACTTTTATTGTAATCGAAATAGATGTTATTTAAAATAACTTCAGTCTCCGTTACAATAGCTTCAATTGGCCTTAAACTTACATTTAAAGCAATTTCTCCTTTTTGTTGAGGCACAGTCAAAGTTTCATCATAATAACCGTTTCTAGAGACAGTAATTGTTTTTGCCTGTTCACATTCAAACTGGAAATTAGCTTTCCCCATTTCATTTGAAAGTCCGTTAGCTAGACCATTTTGACTTCCTCCCATAACGCTAACTTTAGCTTCAGATACAGCAGCTCCAGATTTAACATCATTAACATTAACCATTAAATCGATATTACAAACTGGAATAGCAAGGTAAATATCATCATCACCCGCACCACCATCTCTATTACTTGATAAGAAGGCAATGTTTTTGTCTTGATTGAAAGTAAACCCGAAATCATCTTTTTCACTGTTCACAGGCTTACCAAGATTAATTGGCTCAGAACCTTTAGTTGTGTCATAAGCATAGACATCAAGACCTCCTAATCCACCACGACCGTTTGAAGCAAAATAAAGGATATTGTCATCTGCGATAAAAACAGACAATTCGTTTCCTTCAGTATTTACATTTGGTCCAAGATTTTCTGGAGTACCAAAAGTACCATCACTATTTACTGCCACTTTCCAAATATCTGTTTTTCCTATGCTTCCTGGCATATCAGAAATAAAATAAAGAGTACTTCCATCTTTACTTAGTGAAGGACTACTTGTATTAAATTCTTTACTATTGAAAGAAACTGGAGTTATGTTTGACCATTTCCCATCAACATTAGTAGCTTTAAAAATATTAACTTTTCCTTGTTTAGTTTTCTTATCAGCACTTTTCACGAACTTTTTATCAAAAAAACTTTCTCTAGAAAAATACATTGTATTTCCATCAGCGCTTATAGTGACTGGACCTTCATGATAAGAAGAGTTAATTTCATCTACTGGAGTTGCGATAGCATTTAATTGACCATCAACAAAATCAGCTTTATAAATATCTAAATAAGGTTGATCATTCCAATCATATGTTTTTCTTGCTGTGTTTCTAGCACTAGCAAAATAAACGGTTTGATCTTTCAAAAAAGCTCCAAAATCTGAATACTTAGAACTAGTTGGAACTGCTTTAACATCAAATTTCTTAGATAGCGCAATAATTTCATTTAACTGATTCTTATTACTAGCTCTTTGATCATTGGGAGCTAATGATGCAAATTTACTCATAGCAGCATTTGCCTCATCGTACTTTCCGTTAGCTTTTAGCATTTCTGCATAACGAAAATATGTTTCCGCATCCTGTTGAGATGTTATTGCTTGTGAATACCATTTTTCAGCCTCAATAGAGTTAAAAACATTGTAATAACAATCACCTAACTGTTTAAAAACGTAAGCATCTGCTTTGCCTTTATCATTAAGCTTTAAATATTCCTTTGCAGCATCAACAAACTCATAACGATTAAAAAGTTGATCTGCTACTTTAGTTTCTTTATTTTGCGCTCTTGTAGTAGATATTACAAACGCAAAACCTATAGCTATATATATTTTTTTCATTTTAAGTTTGTTTATATTAGAAATAACGTGGCGAACTTGACACTTTCTTAGGGAAGTTCAAATCAAATAACAACATAACTTCATGTGATGAAGGAGTTGTTACATCAAGATCTGAAACAATGTGATCATAAGCGTATCCAATTCTAAGTCCATCAGTAATTCTATAATTTACCAAAGCACCAAACGAATCATCTAGTCTATAAGTTGCTCCAAGTTCGAATTTATCAAAAAACAAAAAGTTAGTTGATACATCCAATGAAGTTGGCGCTCCAAAAGCTGACTTCAACATGAAGTGAGGTTTAAACTTAGTTTTTTCACTCAAATTGAAAACATAACCTCCAGTAAGGAAATAATGTTGTACTTCTGAACCGTACTTAACTCCATTATAATCTAAGTGAGCAGATTTAAGCATATTAGGAATCGAAAAAGCTAAATAATATTTATTTGTATAATAGAACAAACCTGCCCCCATGTTAAGATGAGAATTTGAAGTATCTTGAGCAAAAGGTCCATCATTAGGCACTGCTAAAGTTGAAGCTATCTGACTATTTAGACCAATTTTTTGAAAAGTAACACCTGCCTTAATACCAGCTGCTAATCTATGATCACCTCCAAGATTCAGTGTGTATGAAAAGTCTCCATAAATATTGTTTTCTTCAACTGGACCAATCCTGTCTGAAATAACCGATAATCCAAGTCCGACATTTTTACCCACTGGTGAATGACCAGTTGCAGTAAATGTAGTAGGAGAATCTTCTATTTCTACCCACTGCTTTCGGAACAACAATCCAAAACTTAAATTTTCTTTCGACCCTGCGTAGGCTGGATTCATCACGTTCATATTATACATGTATTGAGTATAATGTGGATCCTGCTGTGCATTAGCATCAGTAAATGCCAAAACAACAACTAGGGCTGTGAAAAATATTTTTTTCATTTTAATTTTATTTTATTTGGTTAGAAATGTAGTCTGTGTAAAAACACACAGACTACATTCTATTTTTATTTATTAATATAAATCCACCCTGATTTGTTTTGACCATCATTTTGTTCAAAAACAAAGTAATAAGTTCCTACTGGTAATTCATCACCTTTATCAGTTTGTCCATGCCATTGATCAGTATAGTTACTATAGCTATAAACTTTAGTTCCGTATCTGTTAAAAATACTTAACTGTTTAACACCTAAACCTCTTAAGTCAAATGTATCGTTATTTCCATCTCCGTTAGGTGAGATACCTTTTGGAATTGTACAAATAGAAGATAATACAACGAAATCTTGAGTATCTGTACATCCATCAGGTGAAGTAGTAACTTTTACAGTAAATGTAAGAGGGAAACTTCCTGATGAAATGTTATTCGTTTGAACATACTGGCTTACATTAAATGTATTTTGATTAAGACCTGAGGCAACTATATCTCCAATAGAGTTTGTCCATTCATATACGGTACTTGATGGATCAAATGAACTATTAATAGGAGAAGCTGTTAATATATAGCTAGATCCTTGACAATCACCTACTGCATCAATTGGAATTTCAGTTGTATCAGGTGAAACTGTAATTGAGTATGTACTAGAACAACCTTGATTTGTAATAGTCACAACGTATGTACCATAATCGTCATAACTTATTGAACTGGTAGTATCAGGTAATGAACCTCCTCCAAGTGTCCATGAATAAGTTACTGGGTCAGCTGCAGTATAATTTACTGGTGTAACTGTAATTACAGAAACTTCATTAATACACTTCACTAGATTAGTTCCACTTATAGTTGCTTGAGGTACAAAGTTAACAGTAAAGTTAGTTGTTATAGAAGTTACATTTGTACAACCATTTAATGTTATTTGAACTTCATACAAACCAGTTTGTGTTGGATTATATTGATAAGATGTTGCTCCAGGTATTACACCTGTATTAAACTTCCAAACATATGTAGCGTCTCCAACTGCAAAGTTTGTTGGATTAACTGTTAATGTTGCAGATTCACCAGCACAAATTGTATTATCCGCATCAGATGAAGTAATACTAGCTATTGGATTAGCATAAATTCTAATTACAAATTGTTCTTGAACTTGAGGACATCCATTAGCCGCAACAATTGTATTATAAACAGTATAGGTACCTGGTGTACTTGATGCCAAATCAATTTCTCCTGTTGTAGCATTTAAGACCAATCCAGCAGATGATGTAAATGTACCAGCAAGACCTCCACCTGTAAATACAGGTAATATAGTACCTTCACTCTGACAATGATCTGCTGTCGTATAATTAAATGTTGCAATTGGTAATGCAGTAATTGTGATTGAAGCAGTTGCAGTTACAATTGGACAAGCGCCATTTGCAGCTATTTCATTAGTTACTGTGTATGTACCCATTGTACTAGCAGCTAAATCAATCACTCCAGTTGTTGGGTTTATTACTAACCCTGTAGAAGAGGTAAATGTTCCTGCTACTCCACCACCAGTAAATACTGGGTTTGCAAATCCACCATTCGAACAATATGGTGCAGTCCCGTAATTAAATGTAGCTACAAGCACAGCGTCAATTGTAACTTGTGTTTGCGTAGTAAATGCTGGACACCCACTTCCTGCAGGAACTGTATAAATAACTGTATAAATACCCGGCGTACTTGTATTTGGTGTAATTGCACCTGTAGTTGGATTAATTGACAATCCAGTTGCTGGTGAAGTTGAGTAAAATCCACTAGCTGTACCTGTTCTAATTACTGGCTGTACTACTGTATTATTTTTACAATAAGAAGGAGAAGCATAAGCAATAGTTGCTGTAGGAGGGTTACTAATAGTAACACTAAATGTCGCAGTTGAAGTTGGACAATCAGCATCTCCAGGAATTGTACTAGTTACTATATAAGTACCAACTGCACTCGCAGCTAAATCAATAACCCCAGTAGTTGGATTAATAATCAAGTTTGGATTTGTACATGCATAAGTACCAGCTGTGGAAGCTGTTCCCAATATAGGTGATGGATTAGCACCATCTTTACAGAAGAAAGAACTAGAATAAGTAAAACTTGCAAATGGACAACATTCTAAAGGTGCTGGCCCTACTGTTCTTGTAATTCTAATATATCCTCTTTTTCCAGGATAACTACTAGAAGCTGTATAATTAGTAACCATAATTATATATACCTGACCCGTTAAAGCTCCATTTATAGTGAAGTTTTCAGTTGGAGCAGCAGAGAAACTACATCCTTGAGGGGCTGGTCTTGTATTACTAACCGAAATCGATGTACAAGCTTGAGCTACGGAAGTAAAAGGTCCCCAAGTTACATAATCCACATCTAAATCAACTGTTGCAAAAGTAGGATCAGTACTTTGCTCCATAAAGTAGTTGTAATTTCCATCTTGTTGAATCGTTAAGAAATAGAAAGTTGGTGATGGTGCAGAACCTAAACAACCAACAGTTGCAGTTCCACTACCACTAATTGGATTAGGAGTTGCTGGAACACCAACATCGTTTCTTAAAATGATAGCATTTACAGCACAAACTGGTACTGAATTCTCACAATAAATCACTTTAGTTCCAACACAAACTTCAAATCGTTTTGTAGAAGCAGCTGTTCCTGGCGAATAAACACGTATCTTATAAGTTTCACCAATAACTAAGCCTGTTTCCATTCCTCCATTAGCTGTTCTACAACTAACTTGTACCAATGAACCACAATTAGTACCTCTATATAGGGAGTAATTTAAACCTCCAGGTGCAGCAGTAGGGAAAGCTGGCGGATTTGCTGTTGACGTATTAGGTTCTAATAATGAAATATAATGTGTTGTCGCTGTTGCCACGAAATGGAACCAAACATCATCATCATCAGCTGTTGCACCACAAGTATTTGCCTGAGGAGATGCTGTTGCCCCTGCTACAGTTCCATATACAGTTTGAATACAATGTGTATTTTGATTTACTGGTACTTCTTTAGAGTTAACACATTCGTCATTTGTATCAGGAGTGTAAAAAGTACGCACTACAGATATAGGGCTAGCATCAGTAGTAGAACAAATTGCTCTTACATAAAAATCATAACATGTTAAAGGAGTCAAACCTAAAACGTTATATGTATTTGTATTAACATTTATCCATCCTGGAGTTGTAGCAGTAGGAGCTGGCGAACCACATGGTAATAAAATAATTTGCCAAGCATTTGCTAAGCTTCCATCAGGATTCAATGGTTGAGTCCAACTTAAAGTTGCAGAAGATGCAGTTATATTTGTAGCTAAAGGATTTGTTGGTCTTGAACACGTTGGTAATGTTGTAAAATCACCAGGTCCTGCCCAAACACTTTGCTGTGTTGCTGAACAAACTGCCTGAACATAATACTGATATGTAGTGTTAGGTAACAATCCTAAAGACGATGGTATCACATATGTAGTTGCAGTTACACCTGTGACTGTTGGTGTTGATGCTGCTGTAGGTGCTGGCGATCCCATTGGTACAATATAAATATTCCAATTTGTTCCACCATTTGCAGCCCAAGTCAAAGTCGCACCATACGTTGTTGGCGTTGTATCATTTAATGCTAATGGAGGCAAACATGCTGGTACATTACAATCAAAAGTGCCTGTATAAATAGGTGTAGTTGAACTAGGTGAAAGCACCGGAGTTATTGTAGCAACAGTTTGATTAAAGTTATTAATAACCTGAACTCCTATTTCTTCAGGATTCAATCCAGGTACTGTAAAATATATTTCAAATGGCAATGTATCACATAAAGCAACTGGAGGGCTATTTAAAGCCGTCCCAGTAGTAAATGTAGAACCAATAGTTGCTACAACAATACCGTTTTGACGTATTTCCATCCTTCCAGCTCCAGCAGGATTCCATCCATCTCCCCACGTATCAGTCATTCTAAAAACAAAATTACACTTGTCTGAAGGGTCACAAATTGATGTACTAAACAAATACGGACCTGCCCATGGGCTATACAAACCACCTCCACAATCAGCTCTTACCCAGTATTCATAAGCAGTAGCTGCAGTAAGTCCAGTAAAATTAAAATTTGTATTAGTAGTTGCAGTTGCCGATAATGGCCCAGGTGCTGTTGGAACACCAGCTCCAGGTGCTTGAACAGTTACCTGCCAAGAAGTTGCAGCAGATGGGTTTGACCATGACATATTAATTGATGTTGTCGCTGGAGTATTTGTTGTTCCATTTGTAGGAGGGTCACAAAATTTTTCTTGAATAATTAATGTATAAGGAATTCCACCTGCTGGTGTTGTACTTGATGAAATAACAAAAATATAAGTTTGACCTGCTATAACAGGTAAAGTAGCAATATTTCTTGGGTTAGCAGTTGCATCTGCAACACCTGCTAAACAGCTAACACCTACGTTAGCACATCCATTATACACATATAAACTCGAACTAACTCCAGTTGGAGTCATTGAAATTGTAATATTTCCTGAAACAGTAGGAGTGTAAGAGTAAAATACTTCTGCTCCTTGCATATAGTTAGTTGTACCACCTGCACAACCCGCTCCTTGAGGTGTGTCTACCTCATCACCATAAGTGCTCGTGTTAGCAGTATGACTATATGGTAAACCACCTATTAATATTGGTGAAGAACATATAGAACCTGCTGGACTTGTCGTGAAGTTAAAAGGACCAACCCAATTACTTACTACACCTCCAGCACATTGAGCTCTTACCCAAAATTTATATGCTGTCCCTGGAGAAAAACCAGTTGCAGGATAAGCAGTAGTATTAACGTCATTAAAAGACGGTGTTGTTGATACGTCTGGCACCGTTGGATCTAGTTGTAGATTATAATAAATGTCCCACAATGTAGCAGAACCGTTATTTGTCCAACCTAAAGTTGCTGTAGTTGGACCTGTTACAGTAGCCGTCAAAATTGATGGATCCAAACATTGTTGTACTAAATTGATATCATCAATAATCCATCTATCACCTGTAGTAACCGTAGAAGGTTGTGTATTTATTTTAACAAAAGCTATATAAACTTGTGTTCCAGCTGGATAAGCTGATAGACTTACTAACTTTTCTTCATACACATTAAATGTAGCATTCAAAGTAGTTTCTGTCCAGCTTTGCACAGTTGTAAAAGCTGCTTGGTTAGTTTGTGATGCATTTGTAGACACTCTTATCTCATAGGTAGAACCATTGTTCCCTGTGAGTGTTTGTCTGGTCCAAAATCTTAACTGGCCGTTTGCAGGCAGAGTTATTTGAGGAGTAATCAACCAGTCCTGAGAAGTGTTCCCTGCACCGATATTTTCTCGATCAATAATTGCTGCTTTTGTCCCCGTATGAACAAATGCTGCGTTTGTTGTTTCCGCCCAATCTATCCCTGTTCCTACGCCGTTATTCATAACAGCCCAGTTCCCAGGAGTGGTTGGCGGGAAAGTCGCTCCTTCAAATCCTTCTGTTATTTGGGAGAATCCCAATAAAGGAAGAATCATCATGAAAAAGCACAAAGTAATTTTTTTCATAGTTTATAAAGTTTCGGTTAACGAGTTTGTATAATTTCCAAATGTAAAAAAAATTAACAATTTAATAACGAATTTTAACATAATGTCATTTTTTTTCGACGAAATGCATATTTTTAGTGAATATAAAATAATAACCTCCTTACATTTTGTTAGTTTTGTGTTTTATTTTTAGTATGTTAGAGAAAGAAAAAATAAATTTCGAAAAAACGGTTGTTGTTGGTATCATAACCCAACTTCAATCCGAAGAAAAACTAAATGAATATCTTGATGAGTTAGAGTTTTTAACTTTTACAGCTGGCGGTGAAGTAGTAAAAAGATTTTCTCAAAAAATGGATAAACCCAACCCAAAAACTTTTGTGGGATCTGGAAAACTTGAAGACATTAAGTATTATATTAAAGACAATGATGTTAAAACCGTCATTTTTGATGACGAGTTAACTCCTGCACAACAAAAAAACATAACAAGAGAACTTGATTGCAAAGTTTTAGATAGAACTAACTTAATTCTAGACATTTTTGCACAAAGAGCTGAAACATCATATGCAAGAACTCAAGTCGAATTAGCACAATGTCAATATTTACTTCCACGATTAACAGGTATGTGGACTCACTTAGAACGTCAGCGAGGTGGTATTGGTATGCGTGGTCCCGGAGAAACAGAAATTGAAACTGACCGTCGTATTGTTCGTGACCGTATTGCTTTACTTAAAGACAAGATTAAGGTTATCGACAAACAAATGGCAGTGCAACGAAGTAATCGTGGAGCAATGGTTCGTGTAGCTTTAGTTGGTTATACTAATGTTGGCAAATCTACTTTAATGAATGCTGTTGGAAAAAGTGAAGTTTTTGTAGAAAATAAATTATTTGCTACGCTTGACACTACTGTTAGAAAAGTAGTTATTAAGAATTTGCCTTTTTTACTTTCTGACACTGTTGGTTTTATCAGAAAATTACCTACTCAGTTAGTTGAATCTTTTAAAAGTACGCTTGATGAAGTTCGTGAGGCCGATTTATTGCTTCACGTAGTTGATATTTCACATCCAGAATTTGAAGATCATATTGAATCGGTAAATCAGATTTTACAAGATATTAAAAGTGCCGATAAGCCAACTATAATGGTTTTTAATAAAATTGATGCTTACAAGCACTTAACTATTGAGGCTGACGATTTAATTACCGAAAAAACAACAAAGCATTACACACTTGCTGAGTGGCAAAACACCTGGATGAGTAAACTGGGTGAGAACAACACCTTATTTATATCAGCTACTGAAAAGCATAATTTTGAAGAGTTGCGCGAGAAAGTGTACGAAGCTGTTCGCAAAATTCATATTACAAGATTTCCATACAACAACTTTTTGTATCCTGATTATAAAGACGCTGTTGAAAAAGAATAAACTAAAAAAGATGCCTTCGAGTACCTCAGGCATCTTTTTTTATAGCCCTGATTGAGCCTTTGTTGAAGCTCTTTTATTTTATGGTGATTGAGGCTCTCGAAATAACCTTAAAATAAAAAGCGACTGGCGAAAGCAGGAATAGCTCCTAATTAAAATCCGTAATTTAATCCTAATCCAAACACTTCACGAATTTGAAAAGCTCCAATGGCATTATCATCATATATTGCTTGGAACGAAAGATTTGTGGAAAGGTATTTATTGATTTTCATGACTAAGTTCATTTGATAATCGATATCGACATTTTGTGGATTTTCTAAATAATTAGAATACAAATTCAATATATTTTCCATCGAAACGTTTTCCATCACATTGAATTTGTAATAGCCATTTAAAGCTGCACCAAATTCAAATCTAAAAGAATCGCCTTGATCAACTCCAAAAGCTGAGCCAAATTCGGTGAAATGATTGTGGACAAAAATAAAACGTGAAGTGGCTGGTGCAATATTCACTTTTAGATTGTCTGATTTTTTCCAGAGCATACCAGGTCCGACTTGAAGATAAGCAGGAGAAAAGAAATGCGAAATGGTTACATTTTGTGTATCAGCAAAATCATCGGTAGTAATTAGAGGTGTACCATTATCATTCGTAAAAGCCACTTTTTTGAAACCCGTATCCATTTGGGTTTTAAAATTTAAAAATGCTGAATAATACCAATACCCTGATGCTTTTTTACCTAATAAAGATGTGAATTCAAAACGATCATCAGATTTGGTAGTTTCTTGATCTTTAAGTTTCGTTAAACCATAAGCAGCAAAGATTTTATTATCCCAAACTATATTTGGAGTCTTATAATTGAAGTCATAGTTTAGGCTTATATTTCCTGCCATATTTGAAGTTCCGCCACCAAGCCATTCATTATTAAAAGCTGATTGGTTGAAAAGAAAAACAAAATTCCCTGCTTTTTTCCAACCCATATTAGTGGTGTCTTTCGTTTTTTCTGCTGCTTCTGCAGTTTTGTTTATCAATGCTTTTTCATTGACTTGAGCCGAAATTAATCCATAAGAAAATAAAATCAAACTGGTTATTATGATTTTCTTCATAGTATTGAGTTTAGCGTTTACTCAAATTTATAAAAAAAATCTTATTTTTTTGATTTATAAATAGGTACAGCAGAGCAAGCCTCGCCATACATTATACTTTTAGCATTTTCTTGTAGTTTTTGTATTGCTAGAATATAAGCCGATTCAGGTACTGGTTTTTTTGAACAACCTTTTAAAATAACTGGTTTGTCTTTGTATTGGGAAAAATCAATAGATGATAATTCTGATTCATAAATTGAAATTTCTAAATCAGAAAGATTACCAAGAACAACTTTTTTGCTAAAAGGTGCTACATATGAAGCAACTAAAATGGAAGCCCAAGCAGGTAAAATAGCATCTGTTGAACAATTAATGGCTACATAATGATTTTGATATTGTGACCAATCGTGATTTTTTAAAGCTTCACGAAAATCTTTTTCTTTCAACAAAAAACCTTCAATAAGCCATTGCGAAATATCAATCTGAGTACGCACGCCTGCCTTATAGTAGTCTTCCAAATCGAAAACTACTAAAGAACTTGTGGCTACTTTATTTATGATTTCGTCTTGCATCTTAAAGCATTCCTAACTCTAGCTTAGCTTCTTCACTCATTAAATCTTTGCTCCAAGGTGGATCAAAAGTGATTTCAACTTCACAAGTTTTCACCTCACCAATCTTTTCAATTTTTTCCTTTACTTCATTTGGCAATGTTTCGGCAACTGGGCAATTAGGCGAAGTTAATGTCATAAGGATTTTTACATCCAAATCTTCATTAACATACACATCGTAAATCAACCCTAACTCGTATATATCTACAGGGATTTCTGGATCATAAATAGTTTTTAAAATCTTTACAACCTCTTCTCCTAAATTTATTGTGTCGTTAAATTCTTCCATTTTTTAATTTTTAGCCTCAAAGGCCAGTGCATACATTTTAATTTGTTTAACCATCGATACCAATCCGTTTGCACGTGTTGGTGATAAATGTTCTTTAAGCCCAATTTCATCAATAAAATTGGTGTTTGCGTCTAAAATTTGTTTGGGTGTTTGATTTGAAAAAGTTCTTATCAGGATTGCAATTATCCCTTTAGTTAAAATAGCATCACTATCGGCAGTGAAAACAACTTTATCCTCTTTTTGTTCAGCATGTACCCAAACTTTAGATTGACAGCCTTTAATTATATTTTCTTCAGTTTTATATTGCTCATCAATTAAAGGAAGTGATTTCCCCAATTCGATAATGTATTCGTATCGCTGCATCCAATCGTCAAACATTGAAAACTCATCGACTATCTCTTCTTGAATTTCTTGAATTGTCATTATATTTTTCTCCTTCTATTTTGTGTAGGAAACCAACTTACTAACAAAATTTTCGATAGCTAAAGGCGGGTTTCCGTGATCAAAATCTACAGTACTATATTCTTTACCGTTTTTGGTTATTTTTAAATTGGCTATTGCAGCTCCATCATAAAAACGCTTTTGCGTTGGATCTTTTAGAGTAGCCAACCCATCAACATTAATCGAACCTAGCATACTATTTAATTCATCTAATTGAGATTTATCTAATTGAACTGCCTTAAGTTCATTAGAATCTCTTTCGTTAGTAAACATCAATTTATTGTTACTAAATACTAACTTCAAAAAATAGCCTCTTGTATTGGCGTTATATTCTACAACAGAAGTTTGCTCTTGATTATTAACTTTTGATTCATCAGTTTGAACATTATCTACCAATGTCGTTTGAGATGAATCACCTTTTTGCACAACTTCTTTTTTGCATTTGCACGAAAGTAAAACGAATGCTAATACTCCAATAAATACTAATTTGCTCATAGTTTTTAGTTTAGGTTATGACAACATCATTTTAGCTTTTTTAACAGCTTCAACAAAGGTATCAATTTCTTCTTTTGTATTATAAAACGAAAAACTTGCTCTAATGGTACCCGGAATATCAAAATAATTCATGATAGGCTGAGCACAATGATGACCAGTGCGAACTGCTATACCTAACTTATCAATAATTGTTCCAATGTCGTAAGGATGAATTCCTTCTATATTAAAAGACACTACTGAAGTTTTGTTTTCTGAAGTACCAAAGATTTTTAAACCTTCAATTTCCAATAACTTTTCAGTAGCATAAGACAACAATTCTTTCTCTTGTTTTTGAATATTATCGAAACCAATTTCATTTAAGTAATCAATCGCAGTCCCTAAAACAATTCCATCAGCAATGTTCGGTGTTCCTGCTTCAAACTTATGAGGTAAATCGGCATAAGTGGTTTTTTCAAAAGTTACTTCCTTGATCATTTCTCCTCCACCCATGTAAGGTGGTAGCTTATTTAACCATTCTTCTTTACCGTATAAAATTCCAACACCAGTTGGCCCACAAATTTTATGTCCCGAGAATACATAAAAATCACAATCTAAAGCTTGCACATCAGGTTTTATATGTGGTGTGGCTTGAGCACCATCAACTAAAACAACAGCGCCAACTTCATGCGCTTTTTTAATGATATGTTCAATAGGATTAATTGTTCCTAATGCGTTAGAAATGTGATTTACAGCCACAATTTTGGTTTTAGATGAAAGTAATCTATCATATTCAGACATTACCAATTCCCCTTTTTCATTCATTGGAATCACTACCAACTTTGCTCCTGTTCTTTCACACAAAAACTGCCATGGTACAATATTACTATGGTGTTCTACAGCCGAAACCATTACTTCGTCATCTTTAGAAATCAATGAAGCAAAACCGTTGGCAACCAAATTAATTCCCTGAGTTGTTCCTGATGTAAAAATTACTTCGTAAACTTCTTTGGCGTTAATATGACTTCTTACTTTTTCACGAGAAGCTTCATAAGCATCAGTCGCTAATTGGCTTAAAGTATGTACTCCTCTATGAATGTTGGCATTTATTTCTTGATAATATTTTGAGATTGCATCAATAACCACTTTAGGTTTTTGTGAAGTCGCACCGTTATCAAAATATATTAAGGGTTTTCCGTTTACTTTTTGCTCTAAAATGGGAAAATCGGCTCTTATTTTTTGGATATCTAACATTTTATTATTTAGATTTTTTCTAAATACAAAAGTAGTTATTTGACCACGAATAGAAGAATTATTTAATAAATCTTTTTTATGCATTCATAGCTATTTCCTAAATTGCAGCAATCTAATTTCCTCTCTATGAAAAAGATATTTCGTTTTTTAGGCCTTGTCCTTTTAGCTGCAATTATTTATTTAGGATTTGACACGTATCCAAAACTCGATTTAATTTCTGGTTTTTCTTCAAAAAGTGTTGCTTCTGGTCATTTTTTAGACAATCGCCCATTGGGGGTTATTGAGAAAGGAGACAATGATATTGACCTCATCGATTTAGCTAAAAATGAAATCAATGAAAAAGGAAAATATGCCGAAGCCTCTGTTTACGGACTAAAAACAAGAAAGGCTGTTTATCGTGAAGGCTTAGGTGCTGTTCTAGTAAATGATGACTATAATGAATCAGAACCTTATTTAGTTCCTAAAAGAAGTTTCACCTTAAATAAAAATATTCCTTTTCCTTATGGTGATGGAGAACCAGTAAAATCAAATTTCACAAACATTGATTACGCCCAATTAAATAAAGCCGTTGCAAAAGCCTTTGACCCTAATTTTGAAGGTAAAAAAAGCACTCGAGCAGTTGTAGTAATATATAAAGATCAAATTATAGCTGAAAAATATGCTCCTGGATTTTCTAAAGATTCAAGATTATTGGGTTGGTCGATGACCAAAAGTATCACTGGAACTTTATTTGGAATTTTACAAAAACAAGGTAAACTAAATGTAAACCAACCAGCTCCTATAAGTGAATGGAAAAATGACGAAAGAAAAAGCATCACTATTAACAACCTTTTACAAATGAATTCGGGCTTAGAATGGGATGAAGATTATGGAAAGATATCTGATGTTACGAAAATGCTTTTTCAGGAAAGCGATATGAGTAAATCTCAAATCAATAAGCCTTTGGTTGGAAAACCTAACGCGACTTGGAATTATTCTTCAGGGACTACTAATTTATTATCTGGAATTCTACGTAAGCAATTTAAAACACATCAAGAGTATTTAGATTTTTGGTACAACGCTTTAATTGATAAAATTGGTATGCATTCCATGCTTGTCGAAGCAGATTTGGCTGGAAATTACATCGGTTCTTCTTATGCTTGGGCAAATGCTCGTGATTGGGCAAAATTTGGATTATTATACTTACACAAAGGAAACTGGAACGGCGAACAATTGTTTGATCCTAATTGGGCCAAATATGTAGCTACTCCTACTCCAACTTCAGAAAACCAATATGGAGCACAGTTCTGGTTAAATACTGGTGGCAAAATGCCAGATTGCCCGAAAGATGTTTATTATGCAGATGGCTTTCAAGGGCAAAGAGTATTTATCATTCCGTCGCACGATATGGTAGTGGTACGCTTAGGAACAGATCATATAGATTTAAATGAATTGATTAAGGAGATTTTAGCAAGTGTTAAGAAATAAAGAAAGCCACTCAATGAGTGGCTTTCTTTATTTCTTATTTCTTCTTTTTTGGACTAACAGCTTTAGCTAGATCCTCAATATTTCCTTTATTTATATTTAATCCCATGATTTGGTAATCGAAGTAAACTACTTCTCCATTAGAAGGATCAAAAACAAACATTGATTTGTTCAAAGTAATTGCAGGTTGAAAATAATAGTATTCAGTACTTTTATCTTTAATTACTTGCTCTAATTTTTCTTTAGAACACATTTCAAATTTGTGTGGGTAAATACCAGCGATATCAGCCTTAGTGATTTTTTTACCTAAACTTTCTTCACAAAATAATAGTGTTCTTTCTTTAATTTTAGGTGCTCTTTCATTATAAACCTCTTGCAGTCCTTTAACGATTTTAGCTGAATTACCTCTTATATCATTTTTTTGCACAAGATCCATAGATAAAATCATTGATTCAATCATGTTTCTTACTCTGTAACTTGAAGCTGTCAACTTGAATTCATTTCCAAAAAAATTAAGTGGACAATAAGCTAACATGTCTTGATATTCATATTTGCTTAATTTCTTTTTTCCTCCATTAAGTAATGCTAAATAGTGATAGTTTTGACCAGCTTTAGCTCCTTCTATAACAATTAAAGTAATAAATGAAGCATTTTTTTCTGTAATTTTTGCTTCAAGTTCTTTTCCTCCAATAAATGAAAACGGAGTAACTTTCCACAAATCATTCATTGCAGCTTTCATTTCTTCATCAAATTTTTTATCTCCACTTAGTACTACATACGTTTTAGAAGCTTTAAATTGACTATACTCTTCGCTTTTATAGTCTACGGCTGATAATTGTGCATTAGCTACGAAAGAGCAAATCAATGCAAATAGGAAAATAATCTTTGTTTTCATTATTGTTTAATTAAGTTTATGAATAATTTTGTGCGCTGCAAAAGTATGATTTTTAATCTATAAACATAATTCCTTTTTAAAATGCGGATTACTTTTTTTAATTCAAAAAGACGCTTCACCATTTGTTTTACATTGTTATTTATAAATTTTATTTATTCTCAAAATAGTGGTTCAAATTTTATAAGTACCAACCCAAATGCCGAAATTTTCGACGACAATAACCAAAAGATTGGAAATACTCCCTTCGATTTAAAAAAACTTAACAAGAATATTGTTAAAATCAATATTGTTAAAGAAAATTTCGACACTATAAAAATCACTCTTAAAGAAAAAAGAAAAGACAACATGGCTTTTTTCAATGCAATAGAAGAGTGCAGTTCTTGTTTATTAGATAAAGGAAAAAACACAGAAGACCTTGTCTTAAAAATGACAAAAACTTTCAAAGAAACAGAAAATACAATTCTTGTAGGTATAGAGGTGCCTATTATAAAAATAGATGAAAATCAAGTCTTAGGAGAATTAAATGGAAATAAGAAAAAACTAAAAGATAAAGATATATACAGACTTTTAGGCTATCCAGAAAATATGGAAATGAGGATTTTAAATGCTTTTCAAAATTCATATGTAAACGCAACTTTTTTTTCAAAAAAAGACAGTAAAAAAGATGTCTCAAATCTTCAAAATCCTAAGATTATTTTCAAGCCTATTGTCAAAAACTTGAATTTCAAATTAAGTGGCAAGTTACATCGTGACTTTTCTGGTCCATGTTTTTTAGAATGTGAATGGCAAGTTTTTGATTTATCAGATTTAGAAAATCCAATAAAGACATTTGAAATAAAAACAAATTATTTTAGATCTGGCAATAATTATGAGTTATTGTTACATGATATGATAGCGCTTTCAGAAAGAGAACTATTAGAGGAAGAATCATTACACAATTTAATTTCAACTTCTCAGCAAAAATATCTTGAAAAATCTAAAGGAAGTGTCATAGAAATACCTCTAATTCAAAATAGGTCTTACACAAACACCTCTGAAATGTTAAAAGAAAGTGTAAATTCTATAGTTACTGTTGAAACTGAAGGAAAGTTTGGGAGTGGCGTTTTTGTAACTGACAACGGATATCTTATCACGAATTACCATGTAATTGAAGGCCAAAAACCTATTTTTATCAAGATTGACAAAGACAGAAAAGTAAAAGCGGAGCTTGTAAAAGCTAACAAAGATTTTGATTTGGCTATTTTAAAAGTAAATGCAAACATTAAAGGTTTATCTTTCTATGATAGCGACAAAACAAATTTAGGCGAAGAGGTATATGCTATAGGAACTCCACTAGATAAAAAATTGATACAAACCATTACAAAGGGAATTATAAGCGGTTACAGAGAATTTAACGGTGTAAATTTTATACAATCAGATGTTAGTATTAATTCAGGAAATAGTGGCGGACCAATGCTAAATAATAGGGGTGAAATAATTGGAATAAATACACTGAAAGCTTCAGGTAAAAACATATCTGGAATAGGGTTTTCAATACCTTCAAATATTGTTTTAAAAATGCTAAATATTAAAACAGAATAATAAAAGCCACTCAGTGAGTGGCTTTTCTGTTTATATAAAGATATTATTTGGTTCTTCGCAACGACTATAAATCAAATCCCATGTTTACACCCAATTTCGTAGCTATGATTTTTGCGATTTTAGCTTTTAATTCCGGTATTTTGATACTTGATGTTACTTCGCTGGTGAAAGCGTACATCAATAAAGCTTTGGCTTCTTTTTTAGGTATTCCGCGTTGTTGCATGTAGAACATAGCGTTATCATCCAACTGACCAATAGTACATCCGTGCGAACATTTTACATCATCTGCAAAAATCTCTAGTTGTGGCTTAGCGTTGATAGTTGCTTTGTCGCTTAATAAGATGTTGTTATTTTGCTGGAAAGCATCTGTTTTTTGAGCTTCTTTTTCTACATAGATTTTACCATTAAATACACCAGTCGAATTTCCATCTAAAATTGTTTTGTAATTCTGATGACTTTCGCAGTTTGGTTGTTCGTGATTTACTAAAGTATAATGATCTACGTGTTGCTTATCTCCAATGATTGTAATTCCTTTTAAAGTAGAATCGATTCTTTCTCCGTGGTGATAGAAATTCAAATTGTTTCTTGTAATATTTCCACCAAAAGAGAAAGTATGTACTGCAACGCGGCTTTCTTGTTTTTGTGAGATATACGTGTTATCAATCAAATTAGCCGTTTGCACATCATTTTGAATTTTGTAATAATCTACAATAGCACGTTTTTGAGCAAAAATCTCAGTAACCGAATTGGTCAACACCGGATTTTCATTTAAACTTTGGTGACGCTCTACAATTTGTACGTGTGCGTTTTCGCCAACGATAATCAAATTACGCGGCTGTGTCATTAAAGCTGCTTCATTACCTGTAGAAAAATATATGATTTCGATGGGCTTTTCAACTACTTTGCTTTTTGGAATATTAATATAAGCTCCTTCGTAAGCAAAAGCAGTGTTCAAAGATGTTAAACTGTCTTCTTTATTGGCTATTTGATTGAAGTAGTTGTCAATTACCATTTTATACTTTGGTTTTGTTAATGCCGATGACATTAAACAAACATCCAATCCGTCATGTGTAGTTGACGATAAAAACGTACTAAAAACACCATCAATAAAGATAACTTTATAAGTATCTACATCGTTGATAAAGTATTTTTTTACTTCCTTGATTTCGATAGCATGTTCCTTTTTAGGAAAAATGCTGAAATCATTTTTTAAAACCGCATTAAGCGAAGTATATTTCCAAGCTTCTTCTTTTTTAGAAGGAAAGCCCTTTGCTTCAAAATTCTTTAAGGCTGAAGTTCTCAAATCGTGTAACTCGGTAGCTACATCGACTTTTTCTTCAAATGCCATGAATGATGATATTAATTTTTCTTTTAATTCCATTTTTTCAAGTTTACAGTTTACAGTTTACAGTTTTGCATCATAACAATGTTTCTGTTCTGTAACTGAAAATTCTTTATTTCAACCAATCGTATCCTTTTTCTTCTAGCTCAAGTGCCAATTCTTTTCCTCCTGATTTAATGATTTTACCGTCCATTAAAACGTGAACAAAATCAGGAACAATGTATTCTAACAAACGTTGGTAGTGCGTAATTACTAAAACTGCGTTATTTTCGTTTTTCAGTTTATTTACACCATTAGCCACAATACGAAGTGCATCGATGTCAAGACCAGAATCTGTTTCGTCAAGAATAGCAATTTTAGGCTCCAACATCGCCATTTGGAAAATCTCATTACGCTTTTTCTCACCACCCGAAAAACCTTCATTTAATGAACGTGAAAGAAACTTACGATCCATTTCTAATAGTTCAGATTTTTCACGAATTTTTTTCAACATTTCATTTGCTGGCATTTCTTCTTTACCATTTGCTTTACGACTTTCATTAATCGCTGTTTTGATAAAGTTAGTTACCGAAACACCTGGGATCTCTACTGGATATTGGAATGATAAGAATACACCTTTGTGTGCTCTTTCTTCTGGTGCTAATTCAGAAATGTCTTCCCCATCTAAAATGATTTCGCCTTCCGAAACTTCGTAGTTTTCATTTCCAGCAATAATTGACGAAAGTGTTGACTTTCCAGCACCGTTAGGTCCCATAATGGCATGTACTTCGCCAGCTTTAATTTTAAGGTTGATTCCTTTTAATATTTCTTTATCCTCAACTGAGGCATGTAAATTCTTTATAGTTAACATACTATAGTATCTTTTTATTTTAAAAATTGATTATCCAACGCTTCCTTCTAAGGAAATTTCTAATAGTTTTTGTGCTTCTACAGCAAACTCCATTGGCAGTTTATTTAAAACATCTTTACTGAAACCATTTACTATTAAAGCGATTGCTTTTTCTGTTGGAATTCCACGTTGATTACAGTAAAACACTTGATCTTCTCCAATTTTTGAAGTTGTTGCCTCGTGTTCTATTTTTGCTGTTGAATTATTAGATTCGATATATGGGAAAGTATGTGCTCCACAATTGTTACCCATTAACAACGAGTCACATTGTGAGAAGTTACGAGCATTTTCGGCACGTGAACTAATTTGTACTAATCCTCTATAACTGTTTTGAGATTTTCCTGCTGAAATACCTTTAGAAATGATTGTTGATTTAGTATTTTTACCCAAATGAATCATTTTTGTACCAGTATCTGCCTGTTGGAAGTTATTAGTTACTGCAATTGAATAGAATTCTCCAATTGAATTATCTCCTTTCAATACACAAGAAGGATATTTCCACGTTACGGCTGATCCTGTTTCTACTTGAGTCCAAGAAATTTTAGCGTTTTTCTCGCACAAACCTCTTTTGGTTACAAAGTTAAAAACACCACCTTTGCCTTCTTTATTACCAGGATACCAGTTTTGTACAGTCGAGTATTTAATTTCGGCGTCATCAAGTGCAATAAGTTCAACTACTGCAGCATGCAATTGGTTTTCATCACGACTTGGAGCCGTACATCCTTCCAAATAAGACACATAACTTCCTTCATCAGCAATCACTAAGGTACGCTCAAACTGACCAGTCCCACCTTGATTAATTCGAAAATATGTCGATAATTCCATTGGACATTTTACTCCTTTAGGAATATAGCAAAATGATCCATCAGAGAAAACAGCTGAATTTAATGCTGCATAAAAGTTATCTTTTTGCGGAACAACAGTTCCAATGTATTTTTGAACCAATTCAGGATGTTCTTTTATTGCTTCAGAAATTGGACAAAAAATAATTCCCTTTTCCGCTAATGTTTTCTTGAACGTTGTTGCTACAGAAACCGAATCGACTACAATATCCATTGCGATATTATTCATCTTCTTTTGCTCATCGATAGAAATCCCTAACTTTTTGTACATTTCCAATAATTCCGAATCAACATCGTCTAAGGTTTTATTAGGATCTGCTTTTTTAGGTGCCGAATAATACGCTATGGCTTGAAAATCTGGCTTGTCGTATTTCACATTAGCCCATTCTGGCTCTTCCATTTCCTGCCATGCGCGAAAGGCTTCCAATCGCCAGTCTGTCATCCATTGTGGTTCTTCCTTTTTCAAAGAAATAGCACGAACAATATCTTCATTTAAACCAATAGGAAACGTTTCCGATTCTAATTCAGTATAAAATCCGTATTCGTACTCTTTGTTTTCGAGTTCGACTTTTAAATCGTCTTCGGTATATTTTGACATAATATTTTATCTAATTTTTTTAAAGAGAAAAACTCTCTCCACACCCACACGTGCGTTGTGCGTTTGGATTATTAAACACAAATCCTTTTCCGTTTAAGCCTCCTGAGTATTCTAAAATTGTACCTATTAAGTATAGATAAGACTTTTTCTCAACAGCAATTTTAACATTGCTATCTTCGAAAACCTTGTCACTATCATTAATTTCTTTATCAAATTTTAACTCATAAGACAAACCTGAACAACCTCCGCTCTTAACTCCTACTCTTACAAAGTCTGTAGAGGCGTCGAATCCATCATCTTTCATCATCTCGATGATTTTCTTACTCGCTGATTCTGAAACTTTTATCATCTATTATTTTGATTTTGTCTAAATTAATCGTTTTAAACCGCAAAGATATAACATAAAAACCCTTTTTCATAATTACTAACATTTTTATAACTAATGTCTTGATAAATAATCTCTATTTACATCGCGATTCCTTAAATAAAACAGTAATATTAGATAAGCCGTAAAGTGTATAAAGCATAATTAAAAACAAACCCTGTCAACACTAAAAACTTTGACAGGGTTTAAACTATTGATTAAATCTTTCAAAAGCAGCTCTCTCTAGCATTTCTCTATCATCAGGATGAGAAATTTCGATTAGTGCTTTGGCTCTTTGTTTTAAATTTTTTCCATATAAATACGCTGTACCAAACTCAGTTACAACATAATGGATATGCCCTCTTGTGGTTACTACACCGGCCCCTTGCTTCAAAAAAGGAACTATCCTTGGAACTCCCTTATTAGTTCTCGAAGAAATTGCTATTATAGGCTTACCTCCTTCTGAAAGGGCTGCTCCACGCATAAAATCCATTTGCCCGCCAATTCCACTAAATTGATAAGTGCCAATTGAGTCCGCACAGACTTGTCCAGTCAAATCAATTTCAATAGCCGAATTGATAGCCACCATTTTTTTGTTTTTCATGATATTGATTGGATAATTCACATGCTCAACGTCCATGAAAGCAAAAGCAGGATTATCATTTATATAATCGTATAGTTTTTTTGTGCCAAATGCAAAACTTGTTATTGTTCTGTTTAAATGAGTTCCTTTGAATTTGTTGTTTATAATCTCTTTCTCCATTAAATCTAGCACACCATCACTAATCATTTCAGTGTGAACGCCTAAATCTTTGTGATTTCCAAGACATTTAAGTACTGCGTCAGGAATTGTTCCAATACCCATTTGCAGAGTAGACTTATCATCGATAATTTGAGCAACATGTTTTCCAATTAGCAATTCTTGTTCACCAACTTTTGCACCATAATCTACCGTCAGTAATTCTTCATCATGCCAAACCATTTTATTTATTTTCGAATAATGAATCATTCCATTTCCGTGCGTTCGTGGCATTTTTGGATTTACTTGTGCTATAATTAATTTAGCAGTATCGACAGCACTTCTTGCAACATCCACTGAAGTTCCTAGAGTGCAATATCCATGATTATCAGGAGGAGAAACTGTAATCATAGCAACATCTATAGAGAGATGTCCACCCTTGAAAAGAAGTGGTATTTCACTTAAAAACACTGGTACAAAATCACCTCTTTCAGAATTAACTGCTTCACGTACAGGTGCTGAAACAAAAAGAGAATTGATATAAAAACTGTTTTTATATTGAGGCTTTGCTATTTTAACATTGCCTTGCTGGGTTATTGAAACAAATTCGACATCCTTTAATCTATCTGATTGCCTTGCCAGTTCATCGATTAACAAATTTGGGGTACACGCACTCCCGTGTGAAAAAACCCTATCTCCACTTTTAATTAAGGACACTGCATCTTCTACAGTTGTATATAAATTCATGATTAAATCATTAAGAAGTTAGCTCTCAAATTTATGGAATTTTTAATGACTAGAATTATGATTAATATCAGTTTGATTGGTAAAACTGAATTGAATTTAATATTTAAAACAATATCACTAAATTTGGGTACTATAAAAATACTATGAAAATATATCCTATAGAAGCCGGCAACTTCAAACTAGATGGTGGCGGTATGTTTGGTGTTGTACCAAAAACAATCTGGAATAAAACAAATCCAGCAGATGCAAATAACCTTATTGATATAGCTGCAAGATGCATGTTGATCGAAGATGGTAATCGTTTGATTTTAATTGACACTGGCATGGGCAATAAACAATCAGACAAATTTTTTGGTTATTATTCACTTTGGGGTGATTTTTCACTAGATGCCTCATTAGCCAAATACGGTTTTCATCGTGATGATGTTACTGATGTTTTTATGACACACTTACACTTTGATCATTGTGGCGGAAGTGTTAACTGGAATAAAGACAGAACCGGTTACGAAGTAGCCTTTAAAAATGCAACCTTTTGGAGCAATGACAATCATTGGGAGTGGGCTACAAAACCCAATGCTCGTGAGAAAGCATCTTTCCTAACTGAAAATATCTTACCTATGCAAGAAAGTGGCCAGTTAAAATTCATCAATCGTCCAGAAAGCGATTTTGGACATTCTTCAGAATTGGGATTTGATATTTATTATGTAGATGGTCATACTGAAAAACAGATGATTCCACATATAAACTATAATGGAAAAACAATCGTTTTTTGTGCCGATTTATTAGCTACTGCTGGACACATTCCTATTCCTTATGTAATGGGATATGACACACGCCCGTTATTGACTTTACCAGAAAAAACAAAATTTTTAAACGCTGCCGCAGAGAATAATTACTATTTGTGGTTAGAGCACGATGCTCACAATCAAATCATCACTGTCGAACAAACTGAAAAAGGAGTACGTCTAAAAGAGATGTTTCGCTGTGAGGATATATTAATCTAATGTTAAAAAATATCGTATTATTACTTAAATTTAGACTTTTATAAAATATTTAATTCATACTATGAAAAATACAAGACCTTTTTACCTTTCAAGCATTTTAGTCTTAGCACTTGCTAGTTGTGGTGGAACTCAAAAAATGGTAACTGTTGATGCTGCCAAAGTTGATCAAATGCCTCTTAAAACATCTAAAATAACCGAAAAACAATTACAAAGATGGAGCCATTTAGATTTAGTTAAAGACACCATTCCTGGTATGAGTGTAGACAAAGCTTATGCTGAACTATTAAAAGGTAAAAAAGTAAATAAAATAATTGTTGCTGTTGTAGATTCTGGCATCGATATCGAACATGAAGATTTAAAAGCAAATATTTGGACTAACCCAAAAGAAATTGCTGGAAACAAAAAAGACGATGACAACAATGGATACGTTGACGATTTACATGGTTGGAATTTCTTAGGAGATGCTGACAACGAACAACTTGAATTGACTAGAATAGTAAAAAAAGGAAACGACGGGTCTGTTCAATATGAAAACGCTTTGGCTGAGCTAACAAAGAAAAAAACTGAACTAGAACCAAACAAACAACAATTAGACATGATTTTGGCTGCCGATGCAGCAGTTACAAAACAATTAGGAAAATCTAATTATACACTCGCTGAAGTTAAGGCAATCAAAACAACAGATCAAGGATTAGCACAATCACAAGCTATTATGTCACAAATATTAGCCCAATTCGCTGATAAAAAAGCATTTGATGCTGAAATGAAAGAATTTAAAGAATACGTTTATGATCAATTAAACTATAATTTAAATACTGAATTCGACGGAAGAAAACCTGTAGGTGACAACCCTAACGACATCAATGATAAAAAATACGGAAACGCAAACGTAATTGGTCCTAAAAAAGAAAGCGGGAAACATGGAACTCACGTTGCTGGAATTATTGCTCAAGTACGTGGTAATGGTAAAGGGGGTGATGGTGTTGCATCTGATGTGGTAAAAATCATGGCTTGTCGTGCAGTACCTAATGGTGATGAATATGATAAAGATATTGCTTTAGCCATTCGTTATGCTGTAGACAACGGAGCTAAAGTAATCAATGGAAGTTTCGGAAAAAGCTTCTCACCTAACAAACAATGGGTTTACGATGCAATAAAATATGCTGAATCTAAAGATGTATTATTTGTTCACGCCGCTGGTAATGATGCAGAAGATATTGATGTAGCAAATAATTTCCCTAATGATGCTGAACCAAAAGGCGCAGAATTTGCAGATAATGTGCTAACAATTGGGGCATTAAACTATGAATACGGTTCTGGTTTAATGGCGAATTTCTCAAACTACGGAAAAGAAAATGTAGACATTTTTGCTCCAGGGGTTAAAATTTATGCAACGACACCTAACAATACTTACGAGTATTTACAAGGAACATCAATGGCTTCTCCAAACGTAGCGGGTGTTGCCGCACTAATTAGAGCGTATTATCCATCATTAACAGCATCTCAGGTGAAACACATCATTATGGATTCTGGAACACCTCTTAACAATACTATCACTTTAGCTGGTGAAACTGGAGGTCAAACAACTCTAGGCGCTATATCAAAAACAGGAAAAATTGTAAATGCTTACAACGCATTAATTTTAGCCGAAAAAACAGTAAAAAAATAAATATAATTTGGGCACACCCCACGCCTTAGGGCGTGGGTCGGGCTGTCCGCAGTACATGGTACTTTGCTCCCATCCCTTGTGCGAAAGCACATTTTTTATTTAAATACATTACAAAATGAAAAAACTATTTTTACTTCTATTTCCTTCGTTAATTCTGGCACAAAACAATCCAAACCCAGGATATTGGCAACAACACGTTGATTACAAAATGGAAGTCAATATGGATATAAAAACCTATCAATACAAAGGAAAACAGACTTTAGTTTACACAAACAATTCGCCTGATACTTTAAAAAGAGTATATTTCCATTTATTCAACAATGCTTTCCAACCTAATAGTCCAATGGATGCTCGATTAAAATCGATTAAAGATCCAGATGGGCGAATGGTAACTAAAGTAAAAGTTGGAGACAAGGAAACAAAAGAAAGCCGAATTTCAGCTTTAAAACCCAACGAAATTGGCTTTTTATACGTAAACAATTTAAAACAAGATGGTATAGCTGTGAACAACAAACGTGTGAGTACCATTTTAGAAGTTGATTTAGCAAAACCACTATTACCTAAAACCTCAACTACGTTCACTTTAGATTTTGATGGGCAAGTTCCAGTTCAAATTCGTCGTTCAGGGAGAAACAACAAAGAAGGTATCGAGTTATCGATGGCACAATGGTATCCTAAGCTAGCTGAATATGACTTTGAAGGTTGGCAAGCTGATCCTTATATAGCTAGAGAATTTCATGGTGTTTGGGGTGATTTTGATGTAAAAATTACCATAGACAAAGATTATGTACTAGGCGGAAGTGGCTACTTGCAAAACGGAAACGAAATTGGTAAAGGTTATGAAGATATTGGTGTAAAAGTAATCTATCCAAAAAAAACAAAAACGTTAACATGGCATTTCAATGCGCCTAACGTACATGATTTTACATGGGCTGCAGACAAAGAATATATACACGACAAATTAGTTCGCCCTGATGGTGTTACATTACATTTCTTGTATCAAAACAAACCTGAATTTATTCAAAATTGGAAAAACTTACAACCAAAAACTTCACAGTTAATGGATATTTACAATAAAACTGTTGGTCAATATCCGTACAAACAATATTCAGTAATACAAGGAGGCGATGGTGGTATGGAATATGCAATGTGTACTTTAATCTTAGGTGAAGGAACCGAAGAAGGTTTAATTGGTGTTACTGCACACGAAATGGCACATTCATGGTTTCAACATGTTTTAGCTACTAACGAAGCGAAACACAGCTGGATGGATGAAGGTTTTACAACTTGGTTAGAAAACTACGGACTAAATGAAATTGCCGATAAAAAAGTAGTTAATCCACATGAAGACTCATACAAAGGATATGCTTCATTGATAAAATCTGGTAAAGAACAACCACAAGGTACACATGCTGACAGATATGACGAAAATCGTCCTTATAGTATCCAAGCCTATAGTAAAGGGAACATTTTCTTATCACAGTTAGAATACATCATTGGTAAAGAAAATTTGCATAAAACTTTAAAACGTTATTATGCTGATTATAAAATGACCCATCCTACTCCAAACGATATCAAGCACACTGCTGAAAAAGTTTCGGGAGCAAATCTTGATTGGTATTTAGTTGATTGGACGCAAACTACAAATACGATAGATTATGGTGTAAAACAAGTAGCCGAAAACGGAAATGCTACTAAAGTAACTTTAGAAAGATTAGGACGTATGCCTATGCCTTTAGATATTACAGTAACTTATGAAGATGGAAGTCAAGAATTGTTTTACATTCCACAAACGTTATTACGTTGGTCAAAACCTAACGAAAGCGGAATGAAAAGAACAGATTTAGAAGGTTGGGACTGGGCATATCCTACGTATGATTTCACAATCAATTCGCAAAAATCAAATATTAAATCTATCGTAATTGACAACAGTGGTTTAATGGCTGATGTGAATAGAGAGAACAACGTTTATTTTAAAAAATAAAAAAAGAAATATGAATTAAAAAAAGCTGCTTGAAGCAGCTTTTTTTAATTCATAGAGTTTATTCTTATGCTTGCTTTGACTAAAGCCAAAGCCCTAATTTTACTCATCTCTACATCTTTATCTTGGTGGTGCTTATTTTGACTAACTAAACGAACATAACCCTCATGCTCAGATTTTTGAATATACTTAACAGTAACATATTCCTCTTCAGCCATATCGATACTTAACAAATACATTTCGCCCCAAAAAATTTCATTCTTAACATCATTAACTTGTTTGTATAAAACAATGTCACCACTTTTCAACAAAGGGTACATACTATCACCTGTTATATAAACTGCACCATCACACTTCGGCAAATGAGGAATCGAAATATGATCTAAAGGTTCTTGTGATTTAGAGTCTTTAAACAATGGTACTAGACCAGCTACAGCTTCTATGTCATACAATGGGATTTGCTGACTTTCTAAGTTAGAATCTGTTTTTAATCTAAAAGCCTCAATAGATTTATTAAGCAATACGGCTTCATTAGACTTGAACATCTCTCCTTCTCCAGTCAAAAGCCATGTAGGATTCAAATCATTGTAAATTGTGAGAATATTTTCTAACATATTTGATCCAATACTCTTTCCTTCTTTTACAGCTTTTGAAATACTTCCTCTGCCAGCGTTAAGGCTATTCTCAAAAGCATAATAGCTTATTCCCTTTTTATCTAAATATTGTCCTAAACGATCTGATACCATGATAATCAATTTTATAAGGTCAAAAATATGAATATTTTCTTTATATACAAGTTTTATTTCTTACAAAATCAAACAATTATGAATTAAATCAAATTTAATTAGATTATTTTCTTTGTTTTATTTGTTTGTTAGATTTTATTCTTATATATTTGCATTGTAATTATTTCGAATCGGATTAATTATAGGAATATATTCTAAGTTGCTTGATTAGCGCAAATCATCGACGCCATAAAATTTAATTTTAAAAACAAAAAAATGAGCACAAAAATCAAAAACACACTCTTTCGTTTCGTTACAATGCGAGCACCAGAATTTCTAGAAAAAGAAAAAGCAAATAAAGAATATGTTTCACATCCTGAAGCAGAAAAATCATCAATTGATGAATTCGAAAGTATTTTTCTACAAGCGTCAAATCATGTAGCATCTGGAATTACAAAAAGAAAGTCCTTAAATAATGCGTCAAATGAGTTTTTAGCAAGTGCTTTAAAAAAAAGAGAGTCTCTTTACCAAAACAACATAGTATCACAAGACTATTATGATTTTGCAATGTGGTTAACAAAAAATAGAACTACGTTGAGCACACAAGAAATAAAAGATAAAACTTTTTACGTAGACGAATCAGCAATTGAGCCTACACAAAAATTCCAACCACTTGATGAAGAAATATTAATTCAGCTATGGGATAATTTATTCTATCAAATTATAACATACAAATCAGGATATATAAGAGAAGCTATTTTAAGTATTCTTGTGGCAGATTTTTTTCTTAAAAATCAACTTTCAACAAACCAAACAAATGAAGATTTAAGAAAATTAGCTCAAGCTAGAGTAGTCATTCCTAAAGTAATTTTCGAAAAAGAAGATATAAACTCACGAAAACAATTAATAAAAGAAACATTAGAGAACCTACCTCTTAATGCAAAGGAATTAGATAAGGAATTGGACATAATTCTTCTTCAAGATGAAATTGAATCGCGTAAAAAAATTGTTACAGAACTAAAAACTGTACAAAGAGCATACAATAAGCAAAACCAAAAAGCATACGATTTAGCTAGAAAAGCATACGAAACAACGGTTTCAAATTTATATGCTAATGCAGAAACTGTAGAAAAAACAATTATAGATCCAATAACAAACCAAGAAAGGACAGTAACAGATTATGTAAATCTGAATATCCCTGCATTTGAGTTTGAGAAAGAACCAGAATTAAATGTGTTTCCTGTAAATAAAACCTCTTCAGGGCCAGCTTCAGAAATAGAACAATTGATTGCTTTAAATGAGTTTGAAACTTTTGACGAACTAATTACAAATTTTGAAGAAACTATCAATCAAGGAAACCAATACATACTTGAAAACATTCAGGCAACCGAGACAATGATTAATGCTAATGGAATCATTTTACCTGTTGTAAACACAAGTATTATTCCGTCATTTACAATTGGTGCAACGTCCACAATTGCAAAATCTCCATTAACATTTTTATTTAATGATAGCGTAGAGCAATCTGATATTGTAGCGGCGCAATACAAGATCACTTTTGATGATGAGACTTTTGTTACAGATACAAGCTTTACAGATAGCATTATAAACAACAAACTATCAGTCAAAGTGTTCTTGAATGGATTAAATTACTTTGACAAAACAAGTTTTATAATTGAAGGTTATTTCACTAGAAGTAATGGTACAAAAATTAAATTTTCAACAAATGGATCTATAATAGAAACAATACTTGGTGGCTTAAAAATTATTCCTGAAAGTAGCATTATCACTTACAATTTAAAAGCTAAAGGAAAATACTCCATAAAGCCTGTGCTTGATAGTGACGACAACTCAAACAACGATGATAACACATCAAATAATGATGGAAGTGTACTAGATTATATCCCTTCAGGTTTTGGGGTTAAACAAGTTGGAATCGTAGATTATCGTAAAGTTGAGCAGGAAGTATGCTGTTATGTCCCTGGTGAAGTTTCACATATTGAAAATATAATGGCTTCTGAATACAAAGACAGAACAACGCGTTCATTACAACGTCGAGAAGAAACCAACACCAGCACAACAGAAAAAGAAACTGAAAAACTTACTGATACCACTACGAGTAATCGTTTCGAAATGAATCAAGAAATAAGTAGCTTATTAGCACAAGACGATCATTTTGGAATGAATAGTAACTTTCAATCTAATTGGGGTACTCCAAAGACCACAAGCTATGGGTTGTCTGTAGGGGCCGATTTTGCCACTAATACAACTAAAGAAGAATCAAACAACCAAGCAGTAACTATGGCTAAAGATGTTACTGAAAGAGCCCTTGATAGAATTGTACAAAAGGTAAAAGAGGAACGAATTGTTAAAGTGACTAATGAGTTTGAAGAAACAAACACACACGGCTTTGATAATCGCAAAAACACAAGTCACATTTCTGGAGTATACCGCTGGATAGACAAAGTATACCGTAACCAAGTTATAAACTATGGCAAACGATTAATTTACGAATTCATGATTCCTGAGCCTGCTGCTTTTCACAAACTAGCCTCTACAATTACAAGTAGTACAGGTGAAGTTTTGACCATGCCAATAGATCCTAGAAGCACAGAAAATAATCCTTTAGCAATAACTAAAATTAGTGATTTAGATTGGACAATAGCTTCACATTGGGCAAAACAGTTAAATGCTATAATTGAGGAGAATCCTGAGCAAAGAATCTACCATCCAGTTAGTTTTAGTGAAAACAACATGGGAATAGATGTTGATGCAGGACGAGGCTTAAAATCTAGCAGTAAACATTTTGCATTAAAACTGCCTGAAAAGTACCAAGCAACATACATTCAAGGACACATTGCTATTGGGAAAGGTTATTGGGAAGGGGTCTTTAATAGATTTTCAGCAGAAATTGCTGTTGGCGAAACATTAATCCCAGTCTATTCACCAGATTGGTATATTTCACAAATTAGCACAAAAGTGTCTATAAATTTACAACCCAAACCGTATGTAGGAGAAATACCTGTGTCTGTAACCTCTTGGGATGTAAAAGGTGTTAGTGGTAGTTTAATAGTAACTTGTGAGCTTACCCCCGATGCATACAAAGAATGGCAAATTAAAACCTTTAACGCAATTATCTCAGCCTACGAACAAAAGCTTGCAGAATACAATCAAAAACTAAAACAATTAAAAAGCGAAATTAAAGGCACAAATCCAGGATTCTATCGTGAAGTAGAAAATACAGTATTGCGTAAAAACTGTATCGAATACTTAAATAGTTACGACTTGACAGGAATTATGGTGACTAAAAATGAAGATTCATTAACAACTGGCAATACCGCCTCAGATTTTCATGTTAAGTCCGATTCTCCTGAACTGGAAAAATATGCAGCAAGAGTTAAGTTTTTCGAGCAAGCATTTGAGTGGAATTTAATGAGCTATAATTTTTACCCAATGTATTGGGGCGAAAAAGGGAAACTACAACAAAAATACAATGTTGATGAGTATAACGATCCTATATTTCGTGCCTTTTTACAAAGTGGTATGGCCAGAGTGATGGTGACAGTACGTCCTGGATTTGAAGAAGCCGTTAACTGGTACATGAACACCGGTCAAATCTGGAATGGAGGTCAAGTCCCTACAGTTAGTGATCCATTATTCTTATCGATTGTAGATGAGTTACGTGAAACTAATGGTGAGGTAGAAGAAACTTGGGAAACACGTGTACCAACATCACTTACAGTTATACAAGCAGGAAGCATAGGCTTAGAAGTTGAAGGATTACCTTGTGATGATGATTGTGATGACTATAAATTATTTGACTCAGATGGACAGCCAGTATTAGACGGCAATGGAAACCCTATTTCAACAAACCCTATCAAACAAAACAACGGTTTACCCGGAGAAACTCAAAACACTCCACCAATAGTTCTTCCAGATCCTAATGAAGAACCAAGCCAAGAAGTGTAAACCTTTTGTTTAACAATAACCCCAGCCTAAAGCTGGGGTTATTAAAACTACAAATATGAACGAGATAGATCAAATAATAAATTATTTGCGATTAAATAGAGTTGCAGATGAAATAAAGCAATCAAATATTGAAGAGGGTTTTGTATCATTACAAATACTAGATAATTTTGGTATTAACACTGATTTTGTAAAAGTTCCTATCGCTGAATTCGAAGATTTTAGTGGTTATATCAGACTAGTTACTACTTTTCATATGTATGAACCAAAAGAGATATTTCTTAAAGTTACGAATACTTCAGGCGGTCACGATAATATAAATTATTATATCAAATCGCAAAGTAATCCAACAGTACTTTTTACCAATATTATTACTGGATTAGTTGAAAATATATTAGAAAATGAACTTATATCAATAAATGTAGAAGATTATAAAGCCAACCAGTTTTTTTATAGTGTTGCTATTAATAAAATTGTAATCAAACCAAATCTATTAGATGAAATTGTTATAACAGATTATTCTATAATTTATAACCCTGATAATATTAGCTACATTAGTAATGGTGAATACGAGTTCAATTATAAAGATCATAGCGGTTGTAAAGCAACTTTAACAAGTAAGTTGTTACAAACATTGTCTTTTAACCCTGATATGGCATTTCGTCAAAGACTAATTGAATTTGAAAAACAATTAAAAAAAGGAAGAGTAAGCCTAATTCCTAATATTTATATTCGTTCCAGCAAATATTACATAGAATATCCCTATACTTCAAAAGATCTAAGAAGCTTTTCGGGAGATGAACTACCAGCACTAACATTTGAATTTAATTTTATTGGTTGCTTTCTTGAATTTTTGAACAAAACCATATTTACTCAAAATTTTAACTTTGAAGATCCAAATGGTAAAAGAACTCAAAAGTTCAAAGAAAATTATCTTAAAATTGTAAAAGAACATTTTCTAAGAACCTTAGAATGGGGTGAATCAAGTTATAGAGATGCTTTAACTTTAATGTATTATATACCACAATTTGTTTTCGAAACCTTTGATGTAGATGTAATGTGGAAACTACTACAAAAAGCAGTTGAATATAATACAATAAATAACCGTTATAACCTAGATGAAGAAGACCTAATCCTCGATTTAATAGAAATCATCGCAAAAGTTGAGAAAAAACCTACTTTGATGTTGAACAAATTATTAGAGAATAAGGTGGGTAAAGATGAAGGGATGTTTCATAGATTATACCGTAAAGTGAATGGCAATAATTTTGTTAGATTTGTAGAGTTAATCAAGGCAATTTGGATAAAAAGTGAATATTTTATCCCTTCAGACAAAAGGTATCCTGATCAATCAAAATACGGACCATTTTTAATACCCTATGAGTCCGAAAAAACACTAGGAATTTATTTTAGTAATGCTACAGTTAGTTTTAGCGAAAACAATCGATTAGTGAATGTTGATTGTAAGACTAAAGAAGACATTATAGTAAAACGATTAAATATCAAAACAGGTACTTTTTATGAGACTAGAGAGAAAAAAGTAGAGCACTTTACATACCATCCTTTTTATCCTATTTACATAAAAAATTTAGAAGAACAAGAAACAAGTATAAAACTTGATGCAGTTGTTCCAGCATTTGTTTTAAAAGCAAATGAGGACAAGCAATTCTGGCATAATGTTATCAAGACAACCGAGTATGCTGTAGATGCACTTACCTTATTATCAGGAGTTGGCAATTTATACAAGTTTAGATACTTAGCCCAAGTGGCTGCAAGAGCCGAAACTTTAAATTTTGTGAGTAAAATAGGAAGAGCTGTGGCTACAGCAAGACGAGTTGTAGCAGGTACAGCAGCTACTGTCGAAATTACTAGTGGTTCTTTGAATGCGTTATTTAAACTTACGGGTTTTGAGGATACAGATCTTGGAAAATCACTTCAAGAGTATTTATTTTGGTTAGAAATATTATCTTTATCAGGTGAACTCACAGTTGCAATTCATAAAGGCATACAAAAAAGTGCAAAGGAAATTTTAACAAATAAAGATGAATTACTTAAAAATTTAAAGGAACAAGGAGTTGACGATGTAACAAAATCAAAAATACTTAATGAAATAAGTCAAATAGCTAATTCAAATGCAAAAAATAGCTTATTAGATGACTTTATGGAATTAAGAGCTAAATACTTTAATACTTCTGCTACTGCATTTAACAAATTAATCAAAGAAAGCTTAGAGTTAAATCATTTAGGAAAAACAGAATTATTTAGTTTATATAATAAGCATTTGAAGCAATTTCCTAATTTAGCCAATGGTCACAATCAAGCAATTTTTAAAATTAAATTCTTTGAAAATGGCAAGTTATTTGACCAAGTAGAAGAGTTTTCATTATCAGGAGACAAAATTAAAATGTTTGATAATTTTGGTAACCCTCCAAAATTTCCACCAAACACAGTAAACGTGTTGAATGATTTTGAAGAATTTGAAACATTTGTAACAGGTGCTTATGATTTATTTGGTAGAAGTAGAAAATTTGACAGTGAAATTAAATTCATTTACAATTTCCTAAAAAATCACGCATATAAAGCAGATGAGTTTATCATAGAAACAAGTAATATTTTTAAAACCTGTGGAAGCTGTAGTAGAGAATTTGTACTTTTGAAACAATTACTAGAAAATCAAGGTAAAAAATTGAGAATAATTGTAAAAGCAGATGAGTCTATTAAAGGAACTAGTAACTTAATGAAAAAATATCCTGAATTAAAAAAAATGAAATAAAATGGAAATAAAATATTTAAAACAATTAAAAGACAGCCCTAATCTAGAACCTTCAATTGGGCCGAGAGAAGGCTGGGATATGACTAAAATAGAACTGTTAGAAACGAAATATAACAAAGGAAGGAAATTTCCTTTAGCATTTAGAGAATATTTGTTCTTAGCCGGAGATTTTGGTGGTACTGGAGTGGTAAATGAAGATTGGGATGATTTACATTCTGATTGCCAGGAAGATTTAAAACGATTTAACTACAAAGTAGAAAGACCTTATTTTGTATTTGATAACTACGATAGTCAATACAGTATTTTCTTTTTAGATGAAGAGTTTGAAGATCCAAAAATATATATTTTAGATCCTTATGGTAAAAATAGAGGTGAATATGACTTGATAAGACCAGGTTTTATAGTTACTTTTTCTAAATTAATAAATGAAGCTATTCATAGAATAAAAAATAACATTCCTTTTTAATAATTAATTTTTCCAACCACCTTTTGGTGGTTTTTTATTTCTATAAAAATATTCAATTAAGTAATCAGAGTCAAAACAGGTGAAAATGTAACTTTAAATTCAAATTTTCCAAGTAAACAAGTTTCACAAATTGCAACTATTTTTAAACTAGATATTGATGAAAAAAGCATCCAAGAAGTAATTTCTCTGGCGCTCGTCTGTGACGAGTGCCTACCTACAAGTAAAAGACATAACAAAGCGTTTGCAACGCGGGTCATAACGATACTATCATTTTAAAAAACCGCTATCACTAGCTAGTAGCGACTAACTACGCATAAAATAATCTTCTATTCTAAATAGTGTAGCGATTTATTTTGATATGTTTTTGCAGAGCTCAAATAGGAACACACTAAATCCTTACTATTCATAAAGGCATACAAAAATGTGCCAAAGAAATTGTAGCTAATGCCGAAAAACGTGCTAAACTTGAAAAAGAATTAGATAAATTAGTCGAGGAAGGAAAAATTTCTCGTAAGGAAGCGGATCAGGTTGTTGAGCATTTGGATGAAGTAATTGAAGGAGGGGCAAATAAAAAACTTTTAAGTATATGGAATGTTAATGCTAAAAAAGGCAAGTTGAATTGTGCTAATTGTGCGATTGCTGTAGATTTAACATTGGCAGGTAAACCCACTTCAGCATTGCCTTGGACATATAAAAAAGTAATGAAAAACGGGAAATTAGTTGATAAAATTTCTTATGATGTGGGAACTAATTATACATTTTTAGAAGATTTTTACAAAAGTAAATTTACAAAAGCAATGTCGGTGAGTGATATCAAAACTTTTATGAAACCTAATCAAAGAGCAATTGTATTTGCTTATAACAAAAATTCTAAAATAGGACACTATTTTAATGTTTATAATGAAAATGGAGTTGTTAAATTTTTGGACGGCCAAATAGGTAAAAAGGCTATACTTGATTATGATGTTTACCATATTTTACTAACTAATTTTTAATTTTTATTTATGTATACAGAAAAACAAGCAAGAGCTAAAATGCAAGAATATATTGATTATATGAACAATTCATTTTTTTGGAATTATGATTGGAAACCCGGTATAATTATATACGATAATTTAACAAGAGTTGAAGAGTTTGGCTGGATTTATTTTTGGCAGGTACAAGAAGTAAGAGAAGATTTATCAAATGTTATATCTGGAAATGGTCCAATTTTAATTGAAAAAGAGACTTTGGATATGTATAAAATGATGACAGGATTAACAGTTGAAGAAAATATAAAAAAATATCTAAAATGTAAAAATGATCTAGCAAAATTAGAGAAAGATGAGGATGGGAATTTTGATATTATTAATATTGATAATTAACAACTAGATTGTATTGTCCTTAAATAGGTTTACACTTATTGCATTTATAAGTAAATCCTCGTCTGGCGCTCGTCTGTGACGAGTGCCTACCCAGCTCTCCGAAGTCTGCTCATAATTTTAATAAACGCACGCTACGCAAAGTCTCCTGACTTTGAGCTAAGATAATTAAAAGCCACAGTATTTACATTGTGGCATTTTTATTCGAAATCTAATAAGTTCATTTTTGAAAAAGTATGTTTATTTTTAATAGCTCAAAGTCAGGAGACTTTGCGCAGCGGGGGTTATAATAGTTACTTAAAAAAAGAAGGTATTCAACATACCTGTGCGGATTATTTTTATTTAACTTATGGTGTAACTTATATAAAATAATTATTATGATAAAGATGTAGATGATCTTTTGGATATGGTTGATGTTGATAATGCAGGAGGTCCAGTATATCAATACAAAGGAAAACCTTTTAATGGTATTATCCAATCCTTTTATGAAAACGGAAATTTGATGGATGAAGCAGAGTTCACTGATGGTCACATAGGTGGAGTCCAAAGAGAATATTACGAAAATGGACAAATGAAGTCAGAATATTTTAAATATTTTGCAAAACCTGAAGGCGACTGGCGAGGATGGGATGAAAAAGGAAATCTATTGTATCATTCTATATGGAAAGAAGGAGAAAAAATAAAAGAAATTATTCCTCGTAAAGAGTAAACAAAATGGTATTAGCAATCGATGTTTATTATCGAGAAACATTTGCAAAAGTAGTTGGCATTTTATTTAATTGGAAAGATGAAGAACCAACAGAAATTTTTACTACTAATATAAAAAATGTAGAAGAATATCAATCAGGGCAGTTTTACAAAAGAGAACTGCCTTGTATTCTAGAACTTTTAAAAGAAATAGATATTCAAAACCTAGAATGTATTATTGTTGATAGTCACGTTTATATTGACAATGATAAAAACTTTGGTTTAGGAGGCTACTTATATGAGTCTCTAGAGCAGCAACTTCCAATAATTGGTGTGGCAAAAAAATCATTTTTCAATACAGCTAATGTCTCTTTTCCTGTTTATAGAGGGATTAGTGATAACCCATTGTTTGTGTCTTCAATTGGAATCGATGTTGAAACAGCAATCGAAAATGTTAAAAATATGCACGGAGAATATCGAATACCTTCGCTTTTAAAAAAACTTGATGGACTAACAAAATCTTAAACAAACCCCGATCGCTCTGGATTACGAAAACAAAATCTAAGCAACAACAGTTAGGGCAAAAATGTTTTTTGAGTGCACTATCTCGACCCAGCTCTCCGAAGTCTGCTCATAATTTTAATAAACGCACGCTACGCAAAGTCTCCTGACTTTGAGCTAAGATAATTAAAAGCCACAGTATTTACATTGTGGCATTTTTATTCGAAATCTAATAAGTTCATTTTCAAAAAGTATGTTTATTTGTAGTGGCTCAAAGTCAGGAGACTTTGCACGGCGGAGTATTATAAAGATTATGGCGGACAGTCTATCAATCTAAAACAATTTTGGGAAGCAGTAGATGCCGGGAAATCTTTTGAAGAAGCTGCTTTTGAAACCTTTACTGGACAATGGGCTAAAAAAAATGGGGTTACAAAGGTTGTTTTTGATCCAAATAGAAAAGTATTAGATTCAGAAGTTGTTGTTAAATTTTTAAAAAAATAAATTATGGATGGCATATTAATTACAAATGAAACTTATTTCGATAAAGAGCACAATACCACATTTAGGTATCAAGATAAGTATAAATCTTTCAGTATTGGTAGTGATTTTAGCACCCTCGTTCCTTTTTACCAAAAACTTTTAAAACAAGTAATTGGTACTAAAGCGGATGAAACTTTTAAAGATTTTGCATTGAGTAAAGAACAAACAGAGAAAATTAAAACAATTTTTGAAGAACAAATTGATAAAACATTGCCTGTTTATGAAGATTATAAAGGAACAAAAATACCACACAAACGATTGGAGTGGAAAGGTGAAATTTATGAATTACATTTAGGACTTAATAGTCCAAATAATAGAAAAATAGATGATTTTTATAAAATAGTCACTATAGCTAATGAATGTTTGAAAGAAAATAAACCGATGTATTTATCGATAGAATAGTTAAATTTTGCCGCCTTCATAAGAGGCGGTTTTCTATTAAATAAAGCTTTACGTGGAGAAATTGAAATGACTGATGAGTTTTTAGCACAAGAACAATTAATGAATCAAGCATTAGATAATTTGCCAAACCAGCTCTGCAAAGTGTTCATTAGTAACGGATACTGCCACCCAAAGTCTCTCGACTTTGAGTAATAATTATAAAAAGCTACAGGACTCTATTGTAGCTTTTTTTGTAAAAATACATGTTTACTTCTATAAATGTATTAGTTTTAAGTAGCTCAAAGTCGGGAGACTTTGCGCAGGTAGTAATCATGATTTTATTATGGATTCTTGGAATTACAATAATTGTAGCAAAAAAATTTGATGTAGACCCTAATACGTTATTTTAAGACAATTGGGGCTATTTCTGCGATTCATGACAAAATTTAAATTATTATTTTAAAAAACTAATAAAATTCTGTACTCTCAACTAAAATTTCGACAAATACATACTAGTGTTGTCAAAATAGCACGGTAATATTGAATTTTCAAAGAAGTCTATAATAAATCAATATTCACTTGAACATACTCCGTACCAAAGCCGTACCAAAGCCGAGTATAAGCCGAACAATCCCCTAAGAAGCATTATTTAGCTAACTCATAAATTCTTAATTTATAATTAAGATTATTTTCTTATTTTACTTGTTATTAAGATTATTTTCTGTTATATTTGTATAACAATTACAAAGTAGAAAAAAATGGACAAATACACTATAGAACGAATACAAAAACTACACCCTTCTGTCCGTGAAGAAATTACAAAAATCATCAACGAATGCAATGTGTCGTTAACTGATAAAGCTCAAGTGAGAATCACACAAGGGTTACGTTCCTTTAAAGAACAAAATGATTTATATGTACTAGGACGAACCAAACCTGGCAAGAAAGTAACCAATGCAAAAGCCGGGAAATCGATACACAACTACGGTTTTGCTGTAGATATATGTTTAATCATTGACGGCAAAACTGCCTCTTGGGATGCAGCAAAAGATTGGGATAACGACACAATTGCTGACTGGTATGAGTGTGTAAAAATTTTTGCTAAATACGGTTGGGATTGGGGAGGAAACTGGAAAACATTTAAAGACTTACCTCATTTTGAAAAAAAAGGTTTTTCCGACTGGAGAGAACTTAAAAAACTACCTTTTGACAACCAAGGTTACATAATATTATAAGAAAAAAATCTAATTACAAAAACACTATCTAAAATCATTGCAACACAACTATTATTAAGTTCATGCCAACCAATAAAATTGTAAAATTTGACATGTATTTGTTTGAAAAAAGAAAAATATCACCAAATTTTATTCGCAAAGCTGTTAAGCAAACCAATGAAGCTTTTGACAAACTAATAACATTTGAAGTTAAAAATGAATCATAAAATAGACATTTAAAAAACCATTTAATCCATAAAAACATACTTAAAGCCATTATCCTGAGAATATAGATATGAAAAAGAAAATTAGAATATTGAGCCTAGACGGCGGTGGAATACGCGGAATCATAACTTGCGTTATTCTAAAATACATTGAAGAAGAACTACAAAAAATAGATCATCCCAATGCAAAAATTGGTGATTATTTCGATTTGGTTGCTGGTTCAAGTACTGGTGGCTTAATCACAGCACTTGTTTTATTTCCTGATAGCACAAAAAAAGCTAAATATTCAATCCAAGAAGCCTTAGAATTGTATGCGAAAAAAGGAGATGAAATATTCAACGTAAGCTTTTGGGAGCATTTTATTAATCCTTTTGGCTTATTTAATGAAAAAATATCGCAGAAAAACCTAGAAAAACAATTGGCTGAGGTTTTTGGAGATTTAGAATTAAAACAACTTACAAAACCATGCCTGATAACAGCTTATGACATTAGTTCTCGGAAAGCTAAATTTTTTTGTAGTCATGAAGCTATTCAACCTCTTGAAAATTTTTATCTCAAGGATGTTTGCAGAGCAACAAGTGCGGCTCCAACCTATTTTGAGCCTGCAAAAATAAAATCATTATACAATCAAGAATATACTTTTGTTGACGGTGGTGTTTATGCTAACAATCCAGCGATGTGTGCTTTTGCCGAAGCAAGAAAAATTGCTTTTAGCAAAGAATTACAAGATATTTCAAAACCAGATTATCCTGACATTAATGATATGCTTATTGTATCTATAGGAACTGGGCAAGTACTGAAACCTTATAAATTCAAAGAGTTTGAAAATGCAGGAAAATTAAAATGGGTCTCCCCTTTAATCGATATTTTGCTTACTGCAAATGCGGAAACAGTAGATTATTATCTAGAAAAAATGTTTGAATCACTGGGTCCTAGAAACAGAAAAAACTATTACCGAATTATGCCTGATTTAAAAAATGCTTCTCCTGAAATGGATGATACTTCAAAAAAAAATATTTATGAACTTATCCAGGCTGGATTATTTTATATCGACCAAAATAGAGAATTACTTGACACTATTGCTAAGAAATTAGTAAAAAACAAATAATTCAAAAGGAACTATATCTCACAAAAAAACAAAACACCTTATGAATATTCTAATGTATATCCTGGTTTTTCATCTATTTTATAAGAAATAGTCAATGTTTGAGGTTCATTTGTAACATCGGGCATTTTTAAAAAAATTGGCAATGTTAAACCACTTTCGTTCATTAAAATTTCCTCATCTTCAAAAACTTTAATTCTAGTTATAAGCGCCAAAACGTTAAGTTCATTATCTTGCTGATTCGGTTCAATTACAATTTTTTCTTGTGCTAGAATTTGAACATCAGAATTATCAAAATCAAAAGTTAGATATTCATGCGACCTTTTATTGATTTCTATCAAACGCTTTATTGGGAAACAATATGATTCTTCATTGGTTTCTATACTTCTATTTGCAAAACTATTGTGGTTCATCCAACACACATCTAGCGCTAATAGCTCAGGAATCAATATAATAGGTTGATCAATTTGTTTGAGTAAATTAATAGTTATGGGAACTTGTTGTTCTACAACCAAACCTCTCTGCAAGGTTTCACTTAATACAATATCTATAGTTTCTGGATTATTAATTTTAAGTTTTGTAGCATCTTCATTTTTATAAGCAATTATATGTTCATCGAAACCCAACTGCTCAATAAGAGCTTTCATGAAAGTAAAACTCTCTGTATTTATTTCTATTAAAGTTGCTTTTAATTCTGTAGATGAATAATATGCTAAAACGGGTAAAAGCAAAGTGGCAAATGGACCTGTACCTGCATATAAAATATGAATTGTTTCTTTACCTTCTTGCTTAAGTTTTGCTATTGCTTTAAAAATACCATTGATAAACTTTTTAGTTCTTAATATGTCTTCTAAACACATCGCTGCCCAAGTTGTTCCTATTGCCTTACCATTTAAGGAATGAATATCCTGTCGATTTACATCTGAATCGACATCAATATTTGTTAATGCATATATAATCTGTTTATAATTGTTAATTGCTGAAGAAAGTTCTAGAAAATCGATTTTTTCTTTCTGAAAAACGGCACCAATCTTCAACAATTCATCTCTATAATGTTGCATCTTTTTATTTCAAACATACATAAAAATAAATTTATACTTATAATGTTTATTCGAACTAAAGCTTTTAATTTAAAATGAAAGGCAATAATCTTTTGATAATTATTGCCTTTTAAAATTATGTCTGATTATTTCTTGATTACTTTAGTAGAATATTGCTTTCGTCCTTGACTAAAATGAAGAATATAAATTCCAGTTGATAGATGACTACCAAAAGAAATCGTTTGATTTGACTTTAGATTCTCTTGATGTTCCATAATACTTCCCATTTCATTAACAACATCCATAATTATGGGTTCTTTAGTATCCTCTGAAAACACATTTGCATTAAACTCTCCTGAACTTGGATTAGGGAATATCTGCGTTTTTAAAGTTTGCTCTTTTTCTCTTTCAGCAACTTCTTCTATAATTCCTTTTTGTGTCAATGCCGAATTGTAAGTCACTGTTCCTGTAGCAATAGTTACGTTATCCGGGTCAAATTGAACTGTACTTGGTGTAAAAGGCAGTGTAATTGTAATTTTATTTGTTCCTGTTGCCGTCCCAATTGTACCATTTCCTGCAAGAGACAAATTACCACCATTATCATATATAATAATATCTTGAGAAGTTCCGGAAGCATTTTTAACTCTAATAGCCACTGGCATTCTAAAATAAGTAACATTAGAATTAGAACTTCTAGTTTGATTCAATTTCAAAGTAATTGCAGTTCCCACATTATTCCATTCTAGAGCGTAACTTGGTGTTCCTACTCCATTTACCCAATCTGTAAAAAAACCAGTCAGATTGGCTCCGCCCAAAGCTGTTTGAAAATGTTGTCTTAAATTATCAGTATCAGCTGACTTATAGGCTAGGTTTGGATCATTAACATAGTTTTTGGTAGCCTCAAAAAACTTAGTATCTCCAGAGAGTGCTCTCAACATAGAAACAATCATAGCTCCACGATCATACACTGCTGTAGTATTAGCTCCAGTCCAAACCGTATTAGAATTACTTACATTAGCAATATAAACAGGTACTGTAGTCGTTCTGGCTGAACTCTTAAGTGACGTTCTTCTTGACAAGGCACTTACACCGAGTGAAGGTATTTGTTCGGCCGCTAGAACCTCCATATAAGAAGCAAATCCTTCATTAAGCCATAAACTGTTCCAAGTTTTACACGTTACTGCATCACCAAACCACTGATGGGCTACTTCATGTGCTATTGTCGACCAACTTGTTAATCCTCCTGAACTCAATCCAATATTGGTCTGATGTTCCATACCTCCAGAAAATCCAAATTCGTACACACCAAATTTCTCGTTCTTAAACGGATAATCTCCAAATTTTGAACTAAACAGTTGTAATTCTAGTTTACAAAAGTCTAAAGCATTCAAAATAGATGTATAAGAACTTCTATTGAATAATTGATAAGTAATAGGAACACTTGTACCGTCTATCGTAACTGGAGTTCTATTAAATTCGGTAAACTTTGCCACACAAATACTCACTAAATAAGATGCGATTGGATATTGATGTCTGTAAGTATATTTCGTATTGGTTCCACTCCCAACTGTTTTAAATAATTTTCCTTGCGTTGCTACTTTAAACGCTGATGGCGAACTTACAGTTATATCCATTGTTTCAACTTTATCCTGCATATCGGCTTTACAAGGCCACCAATCTTTGTCTTCATAAGATTCTGATAACGTATAAATATAATTGCTCCCATTAAAAGACGTTTTCTGATAACCCAAAGCTTGTCCACTAGCTGCTGGTGGAACACCTCTGTACGAAATTGTGACTGAATCCAATACATTATTTGCCAAAGGAGTTGGTAGGGTAATCGTTAGTAAATTAACATTTCCACTCGTTGGGAATGATTTTGAAATCGTATTTCCATGATACTTAACTACCAATCCAGTATTATTAAAAGATGTTTTGTTTAAATCGAATGTAATAGTACTTACATTAGAAGCTTTTGTAAGAAACTTAGTTGTTACAGTTCCTCTAATGTACTTAGTCGAATCGGGATTAATACGCCAATAAATATTATGATGTTTCACATCGATATTTCCTCCAGACCCACTTGTTCCCGAGGTTTGGCCTAAGGCATTTGTTGTTGTTGCTATTCCGGCCAATGCCAAGAACAGTGTTAAACTCTTAAATAGATTTTTCATTGTATTGGTTTTTAGGTTGTTAAGGATAAATGTAACAAAAAAACAATAATGAAGAATATTCTTACAAATTATTTTAGGTTCCTAAAATAGACTCACTAAAAAAGGCCGTTATTCATTTTTTTATATTGAAGACAAACTTAGTATCTTTGCTCACAGATGAAATTTACATACCCAAAACACGAAAAGCTTAAAAGTCGTACTTTGATTGACCAATTATTTTCTGAAGGAAAATCGGTTACAAAATATCCGTTGCGATTGGTATATGCGCAAGTTGGTGAATTAAATGATTCTAAAATTAAAATAGGCGTTTCAGTTTCAAAAAAACATTTCAAGAAGGCTGTTGACCGAAATTATTACAAACGTGTCTTACGTGAAACCTATCGCCTTAATAAAGATGTTTTACTAGGTAATCTTGAGCAGTCTTATGCTTTTATGATTATGTATCAAACGAAAGACAGACTTACCTATCAAGAAATCAACGAAAAAACCATTCAGCTATTTGAAAAGTTCCAAAAAGATATTCAAAACAAATAACTTCAATTAACATAAACAAAAAAGAGTTGCCATAAGGCAACTCTTTTCTTATTTCAATAGAATTAATAACCTGACTATAATTGAGGTCCTGCTTTTACGAGACTTTGACCTTCTTCATTATCTGTATATTGAACAAAGTTTTTAATAAATCTACCTGCCAAATCTTCTGCTTTAGTATTCCATTCAGAAGCATCAGCATACGTATTTCTTGGATCTAAAATGTTAGTATCAACATTTGGTAATGAAGTTGGTACATTAAAATTAAATACTGGAACAACAGCTGTTTCAGCATGCTCGATAGAACCATCTAAAATAGCATCAATGATAGCACGAGTATCTTTAATGGAAATACGTTTTCCAGTTCCGTTCCAACCTGTATTTACCATGTATGCTTTAGCATTGTGCTCTTCCATCTTTTTTACTAACTCCTGACCATATTGAGTTGGGTGTAATGATAAAAAAGCTTTTCCGAAACAAGCTGAGAATGTTGGTTCTGGTTGAGTTACTCCTCTTTCTGTTCCTGCTAACTTAGCTGTAAAACCAGACAGGAAATAATATTTAGTCTGTTCTGGTGTCAATTTAGAAACTGGAGGCATTACTCCAAAAGCATCTGCTGTTAAGAAGATTACCTTAGTTGCGTGTCCTGCTTTTGAAACTGGAGTTACAATATTATTGATATGGTAGATTGGATAAGAAACACGTGTATTTTGTGTAACTGAACCATCTTTGAAATCGATTTTACCATCAGCATCTACAGTTACATTTTCTAATAATGCATCTTTTTTAATTGCTCCGTAAATATCTGGTTCGTTTTCTTTACTTAAGTCGATAGTCTTTGCATAACAACCTCCTTCAAAATTGAAAACACCATCGTTATCCCATCCGTGCTCATCGTCTCCAATTAATTCACGTTTAGGATCTGTAGATAAAGTAGTTTTTCCAGTTCCTGACAATCCGAAGAATACCGCAACATCACCATCTTTTCCTTTGTTGGCCGAACAGTGCATTGAAGCCATACCTTGAAGTGGTAAGTAATAGTTCATCATCGAGAATAAACCCTTCTTCATTTCTCCACCGTACCAAGTGCCACCTATTAACTGGATTTTTTCAGTTAAGTTGAACGCCACATACACTTCCGAATTTAAGTTATGTGCTTTATAATCAGAAAAACCTCGTTTTGAAGCATTCATTACTACAAAATCAGGCTCACCATAAGCAGCTAATTCAGCATCAGTAGGACGGATAAACATGTTTTTCACGAAATGTGCCTGCCAAGCCACCTCAACAATAAAACGAACTTTTAAACGCGTATTTTCGTTAGCACCACAAAAAGTATCCACTACGAATAATCTTTTGGCAGATAACTGCTCAACTGTGTTTGCTTTTAAAGCATTCCAAGTTTCTGTAGAAATAGGTTTGTTATCGTTTACTGCCTTTTCTGAAGTCCACCAAATAGTATTTTCTGTAACAGCATCTTTTACAATGTATTTGTCTTTCGGAGAACGACCGGTAAACTCACCTGTCATTACGTTTACAGCCCCTAGTTCGGTTAACTGTCCTTTTTCAAATCCTTCTAAGTTCGGATTTAGTTCTTCATGATATAATAGTTCGTATGAAGGATTATATACAATTTCTTTAACGTCCTTGATTCCGTATTTTTCTAACGAAATCGTTTTCGTAGATGGGGTGTATGTTTCCATAAATGTAACGATATGTTGTGTTTTTTATAACGGCAAAAGTAAAAATATTATTTGAATAGCCTCACAGTTTACCCTTTTTTTGTGATAATATAGTAGATTGTAACTGCCCAAGCAGCAATTAATAACACCCCTCCTATTGGAGTTATTGGCCCTAAAAATTTAAAATTAAAACCTGATAAAGCTTGAGTGGAAAGTAAAAAAATAGAAACAGAAAAAAACAGAGTCCCTGCTAAAGTTAAATTGTAAACCACATTTTTTTGTTCGGGCAATAGTATTGAAGTTGTCCCTAAAAACAACAAAAACAGTGCATGATACATCATGTATCTAACACCAACTTCAAAAGAATTTAATTGGTCTAGTGTTAGAACTTTTTTTAATGCATGCGCTCCAAAGGCGCCTAACACAATCGATATAAGACCAAAACTCAAAGCTGTTATCAATATTTTTTTATCCATTTTAATTGAAAATTTTCTTCAAATTTACTACACAATCACTAATAATTTTTGATTTTTTGAACTAAAGCTTTTTAAAAAATAACATTTTGCTACATTTGTGTGATTTTTTACCAAACCAATAATGAAAAATGTATTAATCATTGGAGCTGGACGTTCAGCTTCATCCCTTATAAAATACCTTTTAGATAAATCTGAAAGCGAAAATTTACATATTACCATTGGCGATTTATCTTTAGAATTAGCACAACGCAAAACTAAAGGGCATAAAAATGCGACAGCTATTGCTTTAGACATTAACAATACTGAACAACGTCAAAACGAAATTCAAAAAGCAGATATTGTCATTTCGATGTTACCGGCTCATATGCACATTGAAGTGGCAAAAGATTGTATTACATTTAAAAAGCACATGGTAACTGCATCTTACATTAGTGATGCTATGCAAGCTCTAGATATTCAGGCCAAAGAAAACGGATTAGTTTTCATGAATGAAGTTGGTCTTGACCCTGGAATTGACCACATGAGTGCCATGAAAGTTCTAAACGAAATTAGAGAACAAGGCGGAAAAATAATTTTATTCGAATCATTCTGTGGCGGCTTAGTTGCTCCTGAGAGTGATAATAATCTTTGGAACTATAAATTCACTTGGGCACCACGTAACGTAGTTTTAGCTGGTCAAGGTGGAGCTGCAAAATTCATTCAGGAAGGCACTTACAAATACATTCCTTATAACAAATTATTCAGAAGAACTGAATTTTTAGAAGTTGAAGGTTATGGTCGTTTCGAAGGTTATGCCAATAGAGATTCATTAAAATACAGAAGTGTTTACGGACTTGACGATGCTTTAACTGTCTTTAGAGGTACAATTCGCCGTGTGGGGTATTCAAAAGCTTGGGATATGTTTGTACAATTAGGTATGACTGATGATACTTATGTAATTGATGATTCTGAACATATGAGTTACCGCGGATTTGTGAATTTATTTTTACCATATCACCCTACTGATTCTGTTGAAATTAAGTTACGTCATCAATTAAAAATTGACCAGGATGATGTGATGTGGGATAAATTAGTTGAATTAGACTTATTTAATGATGACAAGAAAATTGGTTTAAAAAACGCAACTCCAGCTCAAGCTTTGGAAAAAATTCTTACCGATTCATGGACACTTAAAGAACATGACAAAGACATGATAGTAATGTATCATAAATTTGGATACGAGCTTAATGGAGAACGTAAACAAATCGATGCCACTATGGTTTGTATTGGAGATGATCAAACATATACAGCCATGGCAAAAACTGTTGGCTTACCAGTTGCTATGGCTACTTTACAAATTTTACATGGAAACATAAAAACTCCAGGAGTCCAACTTCCAATTAAAAAAGAAGTATATGAACCAATTCTAAAAGAATTAGAAGAATACGGGGTAATTTTCCATGAAAAAGAAGTTACTTATAAAGGATACAATTAATACTTACACTTTTTGTAAAAAGACCTGCTTCTAAATAGAGCAGGTCTTTTTTTATCAAGCAACTGCAATTGTTTGATTTTTCTTCTGCTTATTTAACTCGTCTTGTAATTGTCGGCTAATTTTTTGTTCACGTTCAATTGCGCTTCTTTTGTAAGACTGATATTCTTCTTCTAAATCATTTAAAACACTTTTAGAGTGCTTTGTCGCTAAATTCATCTTCTTAAATTGAAAAAAGAAAAAAACTACAGAAACAATAGATCCCAGTAAAATAAAACTCAAAAAAGAATTGAAAAAACTTTTATTAAACTCAATCCCTAGAAAAGTGATTGTAGGACCTTTATTTGTATATGACGATAAAACAGCGTTTGTTTTGCCCAACTTTTCTTTAAGGGTAGAAATTTCTTCACTTTTTTGATTCAAAACTGCTTTAGAACTCAAAAGGTCATTTTCGATTTTAGAAATTGAACTCAAAACATCTCGTTTTAAATTTTGTATCAATTGCCCCTTGACAATTTTAAGATCTCTATAGCTTTCTGATTTTTCTAAAATAGTATTAAATTGGTTTCCAATTGCGGTTGTTGAAACTTGATTTTCCTGCGCCATGAAAGATGTAACTGTAAAAAAACAAATTACAACCCATGACAAATTTTTAAGATTCATCATTTGTAGTAGATTTAGGTTAAACATATAGTAGGTTGATTATGAAACGGTAAGAAAAAATATTTATTGTGCAATTTTTACGTTTCCAAAAACATAATTGTTATGAAATCGTTAGCGAAAGAAGAAAAAGTGTATATTTAGCTAACAATTTTTTTAAAATGAAAATTAATCAGTTACAAATTGAAATTGACGGAATAGATAAAGTAATTCTGAGAGATTTAATGGAAGATGCACGAAAACCAATTCTTCAAATTGCTAGTAAAATAGGAATTTCAGGTGCTGCAATTCATCAACGGCTTAGAAAGTTAGAAGAAGCTAAAGTAATTTCAGGATCAAAATTTACTGTAAACAACAAAGTATTAGGCTACAGCACTATGGCTTTCGTTGGAATATATTTGGATAAAGCAGCTCGAAATCCTGAAGCAGTAAAAGAATTGCGTAAAATACCCGAAGTCTTAGAGTGCCATTATACCACAGGAAACTGGAGTATCCTCATCAAAATCATTTGTCGTGATAACGAACATTTAATGCATTTATTGAACACTAAAATTCAAGCAATAGAAGGAGTTTCAAGAACAGAAACTTTTATCTCTCTTGATCAACAAATAGAAAGACAAATACAATTATAAATAATCAAAATAATAACAAGAATTTGTTTTTTGCGTAAATTTAAAATCTCCATCCTACTATTAACACAAACCTTTCAAGAAAGCAGTATTCCTAATTAATTAGCACTTTTTTTACATAAATAAAATTTTAAACGATTAGATTTTAAAATAAATTTAATTCGTTTCGAATAATTATTATTTAAAAATATTTGTGTAATCGATTACAAAGATTATTTTTGTGTAATCTAAAATAAAAATATGACGAGTAAAATTGGAAAATACAGGTGGACTATTTGTGGACTCATTTTTTTTGCCACAACAGTTAATTATCTTGACCGAGCTGTAATAAGTCTATTAAAACCTTACTTGACATCGGCATTCAATTGGAATGAAGAGGAAGCCATTAAAAACTATGCCAATATTGAAATAGCTTTTAAAATCGCTTATGCATTAGGAATGACTTTTGCAGGGAAAGTGATCGATAAATTAGGAACAAAAATAGGTTATGCATTAGCAACAACGCTCTGGAGTATTGCTGCAATATGCCATGCTTTTGCCACTGGAACATTTGGCTTTAGTGTTGCTAGAATCTTTCTAGGAATTACAGAAGCAGGGAACTTTCCTGCCGCCATCAAAGCAACCGCGGAATGGTTTCCAAAAAAAGAGAGAGCGCTTGCAACTGGTATTTTCAACTCAGGGAGTAACATAGGCGCAATTGTTGCACCATTAACCGTTCCTTTTATTGCTGAAAAATGGGGATGGCAATGGGCTTTTATTCTCACAGGAGCCGTTGGTTTTATTTGGTTAATTTTATGGTTTATTTATTATGAAATTCCAACAAAACAGGCTAAACTAACTAAAGAAGAATACGATTACATCCTTTCAAGCGAAGAGAATTCTGAAGAGGATAATAGTGGTTCAGAAAACCAAAACTTTTCTTGGTTAAGCTTATTCAAATTCAAACAAACTTGGGCATTTGCTTTAGGTAAACTTCTTACAGATCCAATCTGGTGGTTTTATTTATTTTGGTTGCCAGATTTTCTGGACAAACAATATCATCTCAAAGGCACAGAAGTTGCACTTCCAGTTGCATTAGTATATATAATAAGTAGTTTTGGAAGTATCGGCGGAGGTTGGCTTCCAATGTTCCTTATTAACAACGGAATGTCATCTTTTATGGCGAGAAAAAAGAGTATGCTGATCTATGCTTTTTTAGTTATCCCAATCATATTTTCACAAATTCTAGGAAATATTAACATGTGGTTTGCCGTAATTGTTATTGGTATAGCAGCAGCTGCACATCAAGCTTGGAGTGCTAATATTTTTACCACAGTTTCAGATATGTTCCCAAAAAACACGACAGCATCAGTAACAGGAATTGGCGGTATGTTTGGTGGTTTAGGAGGTATTTTACTCTCTGCCTTAATTCAAAAAAAACTATTTGTGTACTATGAAAGTATTGGTCAAATAGAAATTGGTTACTACATCATGTTTGTTATTTGTGGCCTAGCTTACCTAAGTGCTTGGATTATAATGCACTTTTTAGTCCCTAGATTTAATAAAGTTACTATTTAATATTACAAAAAAAATGATCAACTATTCATTAAGATATTCTGCTCATCCTGAAGATGTTAAATCTTATGATACAGAAAAACTCAGAGCTCACTTTTTAATCGAAACACTATTTACAACTGATGAAATCAACATAGTGTATTCAATGTATGATAGATATATTGTTGGGGGAATCATGCCAGTAAAATCCACTATTAAACTAGATACAATTCCATACCTCAAATCAGAATATTTTTTAGAAAGACGCGAGCTTGGTGTTATCAATGTAGGTGAAAAGGGAATTGTTTCTGTAGATGGAGAAATTTTCGAACTAGAAAAAAAAGAAGCACTCTATATAGGCAAAGGGGCTAAAGAAATACTTTTTTCAAGTACACAAAAAAAACCCGCTTTGTTTTATATCAATTCAGCACCCGCACACAGCCACTTTCCAAATAAAAAAATCACGAAAGAAAATGCTGAAATAGTTCATTTGGGTGAAGAAAAGTTTGCGAACAAAAGAATTATAAACAAACTCATTGTGAATAGTGTCGTAACTACTTGTCAATTACAAATGGGGTTAACTGAACTTTTACCAGGAAATGTTTGGAACACAATGCCAGCACACACGCATAGTCGACGCATGGAAGCTTATTTTTATTTTGATTTAGAAGAAGGGCAAACCATAGCACATTTTATGGGTGAACCTCAACAAACAAGACATATTTTCATGCAAAACCACCAAGCAGTATTATCTCCTGAATGGTCAATACATTCGGGTTCGGCTACTTCAAGCTACTCATTCATTTGGGGAATGGCTGGTGAAAACCTTGACTATGGAGATATGGATATCTGTGCACCTAATGAATTAAAATAATACACATGAAACTATTTGACTTATCTAATAAAAATGCATTAATCACTGGTGGTACTCATGGACTAGGAATGGCTATTGCCGAAGGTTTAGCACAAGCAGGGGCAAATTTAGTGATCACAGGGACAACACCCTCTAAAATGGAGGAAGCTATCTCGTATTATCTATCTAAAGGATATAGTGCCAAAGGATATTTATTTGATGTTACGAATGAAATTGAAGCGGCAAAACAAGTAGAAATTATATCGAAAGAAATAGGTCAAATAGACATTCTGGTTAATAATGCAGGAATTATAAAAAGGGAATTAGCTACTACAATGCCAGTTGCTGATTTCAGAAAAGTGATAGATGTTGACCTAGTGGGTCCATTCATAATGGCACAACTTGTAGGAAGACAAATGATTGAACGCAAAGAAGGTAAAATCATTAATATTTGCTCAATGATGAGTGAACTGGGAAGAAATAGTGTGTCTGCTTATGCTGCTGCTAAGGGAGGTTTAAAAATGCTGACCAAAAATTTAGCCACCGAATGGGCTAAACATAACATACAAGTCAACGGAATAGGACCGGGATATTTCGCAACCTCACAAACGGCTCCTATTCGTGTTGACAATCACCCTTTCAACGACTTCATAATTAACAGAACTCCAGCAGCAAGATGGGGAAATCCCGAAGATTTAGCTGGTACTGCTGTTTTTTTGGCTTCAAAAGCTAGTGATTTTGTTAATGGGCAAATTATATATGTAGATGGAGGAATTTTAGCCACAATAGGTAAACCTTATAATGAAGAGTAAAAATGAAAAATAATTTTATACACGATAATTTCCTTTTAGAAAACAAATATGCTGAAGAATTGTATCATAACTACTCTAAAAATCAGCCTATAATAGATTACCATAATCATTTATCACCTAAACTAATAGCCGAAAACACAATATTTGAAAACATCACTCAAGGTTGGATTAACGGTGACCACTATAAATGGAGAGCAATGCGCACTCTAGGAGTAAATGAAACTTTTATTACTGGGCAAGCGGCAGATAAAGATAAATTCCTACAGTGGGGTAAAACAGTACCTTACACCATGCGTAACCCTCTGTATCATTGGACTCATTTAGAATTAGCTAGATACTTTGATATTTATGATTTATTAAATGAAAATTCAGCCGAAAAAATATACAATCAAGCTTCTGAAAAAATAAACTCTGCTTCATTTAGTACACAAAATTTACTTCGCAAAGTAAATGCTGAGGTCGTTTGTACTACAGAAGACCCTATTGATTCATTAGAATATCACCAACAATTATCTAAGAGTAATTTCGAAATTAAAGTAAGAACGGCATTTCGTCCTGATAAAGCAATCTTAATAGAAAATGAAGACTATATCGCCTACCTTGATAAACTTGCTTATACATCAGGCATAGCAATAAATAGTTTTACTAACTTATGTGAAGCACTTAAAAACAGAATTGAATATTTTCATCAAAATGGTTGTAAACTCTCTGACCATGGTTTGGATCAAATTCATTTTGAAAAATATACAGAAAATGAGGTAAACCAAATTCTACAAAAGAAAAAAAACAATCAATTTATTAGCAATGAAGAAGGCCGAAAGTTTCAAAGCGCTGTATTAGTTTTCCTTTGTGAAACCTATCATGAATATGGATGGATTCAGCAATTTCATTTAGGAGCGTTACGAAATAACAATTCTAGAATGCACAAACTTTTAGGTCCTGATACAGGTTGGGACTCTATTAGTGACTATCCTCAAGCTAAAAACTTATCCAACTTTTTAAACGCTTTAGACAGTAAAGACAAACTAACAAAAACCATTCTTTATAACCTCAACCCAGCAGATAATGAAGTTATGGCTACAATGATTGGTAATTTTAATGATGGAAGTGTTAAAGGCAAAGTCCAATTTGGTTCAGGATGGTGGTTTTTAGACCAAAAAGATGGCATGATTAAACAAATGAATGCACTTTCTAATATGGGTCTAATAAGCTGTTTCATTGGTATGCTCACAGATTCTAGAAGCTTTCTTTCTTTTCCTAGACATGACTATTTCAGACGTATTTTGTGTAATCTTTTTGGTGATGAAATTGAACGTGGAGAATTACCTAATGATATGGATTGGATTGGTAAAATTGTAGCAGACATAAGCTATAACAATGCAAAAGAATATTTCAATTTCTAAGCAGGAACTAATTAAAAACGATTTTTAAACATAAAGTAAAATCAAATGAGTAAAGTAGTCACCTTTGGCGAAATAATGTTGCGTTTGTCTACTGAGAGTAATCAACGTTTCTCTCAAGCTAAAACATTTTCAGCAAATTATGGTGGAGGCGAATTTAATGTTGCTGTTTCACTGGCTAACTATGGTATCGAAGCAGAATTTGTTACTCGAATTCCAGATAATGAAATAGGTCATGCTGCTTTACAAGAAATTCGAAAAATGAATGTAGGGATGAGTAACATTCAACTAGGCGGTGATAGATTAGGTATTTATTTTCTAGAAACTGGAGTAGGAAACAGAGGTAGTAACGTAGTCTATGATCGATCTAATAGTGCTATAGCTACTATTGAAGAAAACACATTTGATTGGGCGAAAATATTCGAAAAAAAAGATTGGTTTCACTGGAGCGGCATCACTCCTGCCCTATCAGAAAAGGCAGCAAAAGAATGTCTTAAAGCAATTAAAACTGCTCATCAGTTAGGTTTAAAAATTTCCTGTGACTTAAATTATCGTTCAAAACTTTGGAAATACGGTAAAGAACCATTTGAGGTAATGCCGCAAATGCTGAAATATTGTAACGTAATTCTTGGTGACATAGACACTGCTTTTTTTATGCTAGGCATAGATAAGGTAAATCCAGATTATGAAAATGACGAACAATTAAAAAAATATTATTCTAACATAACTGATTTGTGCCCTAATCTAGAAACTATTGCTACTACATTACGGTATTCTATAAATGCTTCACATCAAAAAATAGGAGGTGTTTTATTCAATAATAATAAAATTTATGAAGCCCCTATAACCGATGTTACTAATGTTGTTGACCGTGTTGGAACTGGTGATGCTTTTATGGGTGGGCTATTGTATAGTTTAATTAAAACATCAGATAATTTACAAAGATCCATAGAGTTTGCCGTAGCAGCTTGTAGTTTAAAGCATACCATAGTAGGCGACTATAATTTGGCAACGTTAGCTGAAATTGAAAAAATAGTAAATGGTGATAATTCTGGTAAAGTTTCTAGGTAAAAATTAATTCATTAAATGCTTCATTTTTAAACAATGATCACATTAAAAAAAATAGCACATGTAACTGGTTATTCCGTGTCTACGATATCAAAGGCATTGAATGGAAGGAATGATATTAGTGAGGAAGCAAAAAAAACAATTCTTGATTTTGCAAAAAAAAATCAATATGTACCTAATAAAAATGCTATAGCATTAAGAAGATGTAAATCAAATAATATCGCGGTTATATTACCCCAAATCAATCATAAATTTTATAGTGAAGCATTATCAAACATGCAAAGAATTGCATCTAAGAAAGGTTATAGAATTATGCTCTTTCAATCTTTTGAAGAGAGAGCCAAAGAAATTGAATGTTTGAATGAAGTGAAAGATGGAAGTGTAGACGGAGTTATTATTCTGTCTGTAAATGAAAATCAAAATTTTATCAATACTTACCGAATGTTACATTCAATTCCAGTGCAATTTATACAAATATCAGAAAATCAGCCATTAACTATTTTGAATGAAAACTGCATTTCTGATTTTAAAAATTTATTAAAAAAAATTAACTAAAAATGGCAAAATATAGCAGAATAGAAGTTGCTTTAGAAATGAAAAAAATAGGGATGATCCCTCTATTTTACACTTCAAATGCTGAGTTAGGTAAAAAAACACTTAAAGCTTGCTACGATGGCGGTGCTAGAATAATCGAATTCACCAGTAGAGGTGATTTTGCATTCGAGGTTTTTAATGAATTAAATAAATATGCATTGGCTGAATTACCGGGTATGATGTTAGGAGTTGGATCAATTACCGATGGTGCTGCTGCCTCACTTTATCTTCAAATGGGAGCCAACTTTATAGTCACACCTGTCTTAAGAGAAGATATAGCTATTATTTGTAACCGCCGAAAGGTACTTTGGGCTCCTGGATGTGGATCACTTACAGAGATTGCTAAAGCTGAAGAATTAGGTTGCGAAATCGTAAAACTATTCCCAGGAGATATTTATGGCCCTCAATTTATAAAAGCAATCAAAGGACCTTGCCCTTGGACAAGCATCATGCCTACTGGAGGCGTTTCAACAGACAAAGAAAATTTAAAAAAATGGTTTGAGGCTGGGGCTACTTGTGTAGGCATTGGCTCTCAATTAATTTCTGATGAAATCTTAAAAACACAAGACTTCAAAAAGCTAGAAAACATAATAAAAAACACACTTGAAACTATACATTCAATTAGAGTACAAAATAGTTAAGAATAAAAATCAGGATTTTTTAATCCTATATAACGACACAAAATGAAACAGTTAAACAGAATAAATACGGGATTTACACAACTAAATCCAATAAAAGTACTACAGTTTGGCGAAGGAAATTTCCTTAGAGCATTTGTTGACTTTGCTTTTCAAGAACTTAATGATAAGATCAATTTTAATGCTGGAATTGCTGTTGTTCAACCTATCGAAACAGGCATGATAAACATACTCAACGATCAAGATGGGCTATATACACTTTTTCTTAAAGGTCTTAGCAAAGGGAAAGAAATACAAGAAAAAAAATTAATCACAAACTTGGTCAAAGGAATTAATCCTTACACGCAGTATAGTGACTATCTTGATTTAGCAAAAGAGCCTGAATTATCATTTATTATTTCAAACACAACCGAATCAGGAATAGCTTATGATGCTAATGACAAACTAGATAGCCAACCTCCTTCCTCATTTCCTGCCAAATTAACGGTTTTCCTTTATGAGCGATTTAAGCATTTTAAGGGTGATCCTAATAAGGGTCTAACCATTATTCCTTGCGAATTAATAAACAATAATGCAACTACTTTAAAAGAAATTATACTCACCTATTGCCAAGATTGGAAACTAGAAGAAAATTTCAGTAAATGGATTTTAGAACACAATTCGTTCCATAATACCTTAGTGGATCGTATTGTTCCAGGCTATCCAAGAGCTGAAATTGAAATGTATAACCAACAATTAGATTATACCGACAATCTAATCGTTACCGCAGAAAGTTTCTTTTTATGGGTCATTGAAGGTGGAGAAGATTTAAAAAATAAACTTCCATTTCATAAAACAAATCTTGACGTGAAAATCGTTGACGATATGCAACCTTACAGAACTAGAAAAGTTCGCATTTTAAATGGAGCACATACAGCAATGGTTCCTTTTTCGATCATGTATGGCAGTAAGACAGTGAAAGAAGCAATAGATGATTCATTTATTGGCGAAATGGTCAATCAAATAATGTTTAATGAAATTAATGAAACCATAGCAATGGATAAAGCAGAATTAAATAGTTATGCAGAAGAAGTGCTAGATCGTTTTAGAAATCCTTTTATTAAACACAATCTTTCCTCTATTGCTCTTAATTCTATTTCAAAATTTAAAGTGAGAGTATTACCAAGTTTAACAGGTTTTATTGAAAAATACAATCAGTTGCCAGTTTACTTAACTTTCTCTTTTGCCGCTTTGATTCGATTTTATCAAGGGGAATGGAAAAATGAAAAATTGCCAGTAGATGATAATACTGAAATAGTTGACTTTTTTAATCAACTATGGAAATCAAATAACCTAAATGAAGTAGTCAATAAAACACTTTCCAATTTAGACTTTTGGGAAACTGATTTAAGAGAAATTAATGGCTTAAGTGAAGCTTTGGTTATTGCTTTACAAGAAATAGAAGAAAATGGAATTGAAAAAGGATTTCTGAACTTTAAATCTAAAATAAGTTAGTATGCAAAAGGAATTAATAAAAGTAAATGCTACAGATAACATTGCTGTGGCTTTAATTGATCTTAAAGCAGGAAGTACCATCTATTTTGAGGGAGAAGAGATAAACGTTTTAGAAGATGTAAAAGCAAAACATAAAATAGCATTACAAAACTTCGAAATAGGAGACAGAATCATAATGTACGGAGTGCTCATAGGAAAAGCGAGTGCAAAAATTGAAAAAGGAGGTTTACTCTCTACATTAAATGTAAAACACGAGAGCGATAAAGTAACTGGTAAAACAGAAACTATAGACTGGAACATACCCAATATAGAAAAATGGAAAAATCGCCATTTTATGGGTTATCATAGAGAAGATGGACAAGTAGGAACTGAAAATGTATGGCTATTTTTCCCTCTGGTTTTTTGTGAAAATAGAAATATTGAAATATTGAAGGATATTTTCGAAAAAGAGTTAATGAAGCCAAAAGAAAATGATTACCAACTATTACTAAGATCCCTTGTAAACTCAGAAAAAGGAAATTCAAATTCATTAGATAAAACAAGTGATGATTCGCTCTTCAATAACGTTGAAGTGAGATTCATTACACATCAAGGAGGCTGTGGAGGTATTCGTCAAGATTCACATAGTCTAGCAAAACTTTTGGCTGGTTATGTAAACAATCCTAATGTAGCTGGCGCTACCGTATTAAGTTTAGGATGTCAAAATTTACAAATTCAAATTTTTAAAGACGCTTTAAATGAAATAAATCCTAACCTAAATAAACCTGTATTGATATACGATCAGCAGCAAATAGGTACTATCGAAGAAATGTTGAGTCGTGTGGTAAAAGATTCCTTTGAAGCAATAAAAAAGGCAAATCAATTAAAAAGAGAACCTGCTCCACTTTCTAAACTAAAAATTGGTTTAGAATGTGGTGGATCAGATGGTTTTTCAGGTATTTCAGCTAATCCAACACTAGGGGTTATTTCTGATTTAGTAGCAGCACTAGGTGGTGTTACAATACTATCAGAATTTCCTGAACTATGTGGTGTAGAACAAGAACTGGTAAACAGATGTGTGGAAGAAGAATCAGGCAAACGTTTCCTTGAATTAATGAAATGGTACGAAAAAACGGTCATAGATGCGGGATCAGGATTCGATATGAATCCATCGCCAGGTAACATTAAAGATGGACTGATCACTGATGCTATGAAATCAGCTGGTGCTGCAAAAAAAGGAGGGACCTCTCCTATTGTTGGTGTTTCCGACTATGGAGAATATATTTCAAAACCAGGATTGCACTTACTTTGCACACCAGGTAATGATGTTGAATGTACCACCGCAATGGTTGGTTCTGGAGCAAACATGGTTTTATTTACAACTGGTTTAGGAACACCTACTGGAAATCCCATTGCACCCGTCGTAAAAATTTCCTCTAATTCTACATTAGCCAGCAAAATGTCAGATATCATTGATATCGATACTGGTGGAATTATAACGGGTGAAAAATCAATAGACGAAATGGCAGATGAAATGCTAGAATTTATTATAAATGTGGCAAGTGGTGAAATTAAAACTAAAGCTGCTATTTTAAATCAGAATGATTTCATTCCTTGGAAAAGAGGAGTTTCATTATAAATATAATTTTCTCAGATTTTATTGGTTAACTAAAGCTGTGGCATTGCCCAGCTTTTTCTTTTTTAATTACTCCTAGTTGAAGATTGTCTTATTTGTAATTCAGGTTTTAAAACAACTTTTTTTTCAATCTTAATATTATCTGTATTGTTGATTTGTTCCATAAAAACTTTAGCTGCCATTTTACCCATCTCTAAAGGCGACTGATCTACAGAAGAGATTGATAATTCAAGATATCTTGTAAAAGGCTCATTACCAAAACCAAAAACACAAAATTCATCAGGTATTTTTACCCCTCGTTCTTTTAACTCTTGAATAGCGCCCAAAGCAGCAAAATCACTGGAAGAAAAAATAGCATCTGGCACTTCATTTAATGCAAGTAATTGAACCACAGCATTTTTACCTGCATCCAGATTACTCTTGGTTTGTATCACGTAGTCTTGATTGTATTTTAAACCATTGTCAAGTAAGGCTTGCTTATAACCTTTTAAACGATTTTGATAAATTTCTAAAGATTGGTCACCACACAAATGAGCTATTTTAGTACACCCTTGTTCAATAAGATTTTTTGTTGCTAAATAGCCACCTTCAAAATCATCAATAGTTACAGAACTCACTCCATCAATACTCTTTTTTCTATCAAAAAATATGAACGGTACATTATTTTTAACAACTCTCTTTATTATAGGCTCATTCTCTTCTGACATTTTGGAAATTGACATTAAAATTCCATCGACTTGAGCATTTAATAATGTTGTAATATTATCTATTTCCCTCTTTTCGTCTTCATGCGTTTGACATATAATAACATGATATCCTTCAGGGTGCAACTCGTCTTCAACACCGCGAATAACAGAGGCAAAAAAATTACTATCTATTCTTGGAACAATAACGCCTACATTAAAGCTTTTACCATTGCGCAATGATTTTGCAAGCTTATTTTGCTTGTAATTCATTTTTGCTGCTGTCTCCAATACTAACTTTCGTGTATTCTCACTAATCTTAGGATTATTGTTTAATGCTCTTGATACTGTTGCCGCAGTAATATTTAGAGCTTTAGCAATATCATAAATGGTGTTTTTTTGCTCCATACAAGGATTATTTATCTTAAAGAGATGTAAAATTAATAAAAAATAACATCTTATAAGCAATGTTATCGATTACAATCAAACATAACTTCAACCACGCTCAAAAAGCGACAATATTGCTAAAAGATTATAAAGTAAAAAGGACAGCATATTAGCAATTACGCAATAAAAATATCTTTTTTTTTATTAAGTATTTTTTTTTAAGACATTTTTTTGTTTATGTAAAAAAATATTTTAGATTTGTGTAATCGATTACATAAAAACAACTCACAACATTAAGTAATACATTATGAATAAAAATTTTATTTCTGCTTTTACTTACTTACTACTTTTTTTATCTCTTCAATTCAAATCATTTGGACAGAATGAAGCATTCGATTTGCAAAATGGCTGGAAACAATTAAAAACTGTGGAAAAAGAAATAATTTATCCGCAATTTCAAAATAAAGACTATTCTATACTTGATTTTGGTGCGCAAGCAATTGAAAATTACAATAATTCTGAAGCATTTAGAAAAACAATTGAAACATGCTCAAAAAATGGAGGTGGTAGAGTTATTGTTCCAAAAGGGAAATTTCTAACAGGGCCAATTCATTTAGAAAACAATGTTAATCTGCATCTTGAAGAAGGATCTGAGATCTTGTTTAGCACAAATCCAGATGATTATTATCCACTTGTTCATACTTCATTTGAAGGATTAGAATTAATGAACTATTCACCACTAATTTATGCTTTTAATAAAAAAAACATTGCTGTAACTGGAAAAGGAGTTCTGAATGGTCAAGCAGATAAAAATAATTGGTGGCCATGGAAAGGAAGTAATTCAGAGAATATCGATTTTGGATATAAAGTAGGTGGCCCATCACAACAAGACGAATCAAATCTCCCTCAATTAATGTTAATGGCAGAAAACAACACTCCTGTTGACGAAAGAGTCTTTGGAAAAAATCATTACTTAAGACCAAATTTTATTGAGCCTTTTGAGTGTGAAAACATATTAATTCAAGGAATAAAAATAATTAATGCCCCTTTTTGGATAATCCATCCTGTAAAAAGCAAAAATATAACTATAGATGGTGTACATATAGAAAGTCATGGACCAAATAATGATGGTTGTGATCCTGAATACTCTAAAAATGTATTGATCAAAAACTGCATTTTTAATACTGGAGATGATTGTATAGCAATTAAAGCCGGAAGAGATAGTGAAGGCAGAAGAATAGCCATAAAAAGTGAAAACATTATTGTACGAGACTGTAAAATGATAGATGGTCATGGTGGAGTCGTAATTGGAAGTGAAATGTCAGCTGGTGTATCTAATGTTTTTGTTGTGAACTGCATAATGGATAGTCCTAATCTTGATAGAGCAATTAGAATCAAAACCAATACCAAAAGAGGTGGAACAGTAGATGGATTGTATGTACGAAACCTAAAAGTTGGAAAAGTAAAGGAGTCTGTATTGAGAATAAACATGAATTACTCTGTTTATGGAAATCAAACAGGAAATTTTATACCAGAGGTTAAGAATATTTACTTACAGAACATAACTGTAGAAGACGGTGGCAAATATGCAATCTATGCAGATGGTCTTGAAAAATCAAAAATAAAAAATGTAGTACTAAATAATGTAAAAATTAAAAAAGTAAAAGAACCTTTTTCGATAACACATATAGAAAATCTTAAAATAACCAATAGCAAAATTAACAACCAAAAAATTGAACACTATTAAAAACTAAAAATAAATTATGAAAAGAAAACTAAAAATCTTAAATAGACTAAGGTTGGCTTTAGTACTATTCACATTTTTTAATCTAATTTTTATTAATTCTGCGATTGCGCAAGAAAAAATAAAAATTACAGGGATAGTTTCAGATGCAACAAACAAAGAAACTATACCTGGAGCTAATATTGTTGAAAAAGGTTCGACAAATAATGCTAGCACAGATGTTTCAGGAAAATTTACTATTACTGTAAATGATCCAAATGCTATTCTAATGGTGAGCTTTTTAGGTTATACAACCAAAGAGGTATCTTTAAATGGCAAAAAAAATATTGCAATAGAGTTAAATTCAGAAACTCAAGCACTAAAAGATATTGTAGTTGTAGGATATGGTACTATAAAAAAGTCTGACGCCACGGGAACAGTAAGTACAATATCATCAAAAGATGTTACTAGTAGAAATACCACTGGCGTATTAGAAGCTATCCAAGGAAGTGTACCTGGAGTGCAGATTAGTTCTAACTCAGGAAGATTAGGTGATGGATACAAATTAACTATAAGAGGAAATAACTCAATTTCAGGAGGAAACCCTCTATATGTTGTTGACGGAGCCTTTGTGGATGATATCAGCTATCTAAACCCTCAAGATATTGATAGAATGGATATACTAAAAGACGCTTCTTCATCTGCAATATACGGATCAAGGGGATCAAATGGAGTTGTAATAATCACCACAAAAAGTGGCTCTACCTCAAAAAAGTCATTCAATGTGAACTTTGAAACATCATTTGGAACCAAAGAAGTCGCTAGATTACCGGAAATGATGGATGGACAAAAATGGTTTTATTATCACCAATCTGCATTTCTAGCGACCGTAAATGGTGGGAACTACGCTACAACAACTCCTGCTCAAATCGCTACAGCGGTTGGCGGACCTAACAATCAAGTGTTTTTAAAAAGAGTGGCAAACAATCAAACTTTCGATTGGTATGATGCAGTATTAAAAAGTGGTATTCAACAAAATAATTACTTAAATATATCTGGCAAATCAGAAGGTGGTATAGCTTACAATCTTGGCGTAGGAATACAAAAAGAAACTGGAAACCTAGAAAATGAATCAATTGATAAATATACTCTTAAAGCAGGTTTCAATCATAAAATCAACGAAAAATTTACAACGGGAGTAAATTTAACTATTGCTAAAACCAATGAACAATTGGGAAGTGATGTTGCAATGCGAGATGCATTTCGCTTAAATCCATTTTTGTCACCTTATGCTATAGATGCAAATGGAAATGAAATTATAGGACAATTAACAGATGTTCCTGGAAAACTCTTTTTCCCTAATGGTGCTGCAGCAATAGATAAAACTAGTACTTATAACCCTTTATTGGAAATTCAAAATTCGACTGATGAAATAAAAAAATGGAGACTATTAGGGAATCTATTTTTTGAATATTCGCCAACTAAATGGATGTCATTCAAAACCTCTTATTCTGGAAATTATTTCAATGCTAAAAGAGGAAGAGCATGGGGAATAAAAACAAACGTAGGAGTGGCAAATCAAAATCTTCCGTCATCTTCTCTACTTAATAATGATGGATATAATCAAACTTGGGATAATCAAATAAATATTAAAAAAGTACTTAATAAACATAGTTTCAATTTCTTAGCTTTACAAAGTATCAATACAAATGTTTTCGAATCTAGCAATATAAGTTCACGCTTACAACCATTTGATACACAATATTATAACAATGGGTTTGCTCCGCAAAGTACGTATAATTTAGGAACTGGGTATTCTAAGAAAACGTTGAGTTCATTTGCATTAAGATTAAATTATGCATTTAATAACAAATATTTATTGACCGTTTCAAATAGATGGGATGGTTCATCTGTATTATCACCTGGTAATAAATGGGATTATTTCCCTTCTGCAGCATTAGCTTGGAAACTAAATGAAGAGTCTTTCCTTGAAAATAGTAAAATAATTTCAAACTTAAAAGCAAGAGTCAGTTATGGTTTCACTGGTAATGACAATGTTAATGCTTACACAACTATGTTCACATTAAACCAACAGACTTATTACGATTTCAATAATACTATAGCAAACGGAGGTATCTCTGCTAGTTTACCTAATAAAGATCTCACATGGGAAAAAACTAGGGAAATTAATACTGGTCTTGACTTCGGCTTCTTTAACAATAGAGTAACAGGATCTATTGATGTTTATGACCGTTTATCAGAAAAATTAATATTCCAACAAAAACTACCATTAGAAACAGGCTGGGGAGTAACTTATTCAAACGTTGGTTCAGTTAGCAACAAAGGTGTCGAAGTTTTGTTAACAACAAAAATTATTCAAAAAGAAAATATTTCATGGGATGCCACTGTAAGTTTCACTAAAAATAAAAACAAACTAGAATCTATCTATAATCAAAGTGAGGTTAGTGATATTGGTAATAATTTACATATTGGCCATAGTTTAAATTCATATTATAACTATGTATTTGATGGCATTTGGCAAGAAAGTGAGCGCGCTCTTGCATTAACTTATGGACAAACTCCAGGTCAAGCAAAAGTAAAAGACCTTAATAATGACGGTAAAATTGATGCTAAAAATGACAGAACTATAATTGGTGATTCTGATCCGGATTGGGTAGGAACTTTTAACACTTCTTTGAGGATAAAAAACTTTGACTTATCGATTTCAGCTTTTACAAATCAAGGTGTATTAGCCTACAGCCAATTCCATGAAAACTTTACAGATATGCAAGACAGAGGTAGACAAAGATTAGACATTGCTGACTGGTACATTCCCGTTAATGGAGCTGGTATACAACCCCAAAATTCTAATTCTTACCCAATGCCAAGAAATGAAGGTGCTTACTGGAACACTGCAGGAAATGATCAAGGTCAAAAAATGGGTTATTATAGAGATGCATCATTTATAAAAGTGAAAAATATTACTTTAGGCTATAATCTAGATGCTAATTTACTTTCTAAACTAAAAATTAAAAATTGTAGAATTTATGCCAATGTGTTAAATCCTTTTGTCATTACAGAATATGAAGGATATGATCCAGAATGGGCTACTGCACCATTTACAACAGGTAGAGTTAGTTCAATTACATACCAACTAGGATTTAGTTTTAACTTCTAAAAAATTACAAAATGAAAAAAATACTTTTATATGGTTTATCATTAGTTTCTTTATTTTCTTGTTCAGAGTTTATAGAGGAAGAAAACTTAAGCTTTGTAAATGCAGATGAATACTACAGAACCGCAAGTGGTTACAACGCATTAGTGAATGCTAACTATGCTCAATTAAAAGAAATATATGGAAACGACGCCTATGTTTTTGAAGCTGGTACCGATCTTTGCGCGGTAGGTTCTGGTCGTGGAACAGAACCAGAAGGCTTATCTAGATATACACAATTAAATCCCTCATCAGATGGTGGAATACAAGAACTATATGCGAGTTGTTACAAAGCAATACAAACTGCCAACATGGCAATACACTACTCAACAATAACGGAGCAAAATAGTGATGTTGCAAAATTAGTAGGTGAAGTGAAATACTTAAGAGCAAATGCATATTTTTTATTGGTACAAACCTTTGGTGGAGTTGGAATTGTAACAGAATATTTTACCAGCCCTCAACTTAGCTTTGACAGAAATTCTGCTCAAGAAGTATACAATCTCATAATCAATGATTTAACTGACGCACTTAATAATGTCGGAACCGGAACGTTCAATGGACATGTAAACAAAAGAGCGGTACAACATCTATTAGCAAAAGTATATTTAACTCGAGCTTATGAATCTTTTGGATCAGCTACTGATTTTGCGACCGCTGCTTCTTATGCTGATGATGCTATTGCAGGTCAAGGTCTAACCATCCCTTTTGCAACTTTATGGGCACCACCTACTGGTAATGAGATTATAAATGCTGAAACCTTATTTTCAGTTCAATACTCACCCGCTTCTGCTAGTACAAGCCCAACACAATTAGGGCATAAACAAGCAAATTGGTACAGTTCTTATTTAGGTGGTCCTGAAGTAGCAACTAGTGCAGGCTGGAGAAGTTACAACTTACTCCCTACTCAGTTTGCACTTAGTCTTTATACTCAAGAAGATCAACGTTTTAGAGCAACATTTATGGTAGAGGTGTTATGGCGTTATTATGGTCACTTCGACGGTAACAATCCTACTGGAAAAACAAGACACTATTATGCTCCACAATGGGCAACTCCTGCTGATATTACTTCCTATATAGCATCACATCCAGGTGTTCAAGTGCATCAATGGGGAACTTATGGAGCAGGAGTAGTAAGTAGTGACTATCAAACTATACCTACAAAAAAGTTTGATGATCCTAAAGCTCCATACGCTACAAATGCAAAAGTAAGTACCAGAGACATCATTCTATCAAGATTAGGTGAAACATATTTAATTGCAGCTGAAGCTTATCTAAATACTAACCCAACGGTAGGTTTACAAAGATTAAACGCTGTAAGGGCTAGAGCTGGAATTACCACTCCTTTAACTACATATGATATAGATACGGTTTTAGATGAAAGAGCTAGAGAACTTTTTGGAGAATACCATAGATGGTTTGATTTGAAACGTACCAATAAATTAGTTGAAAGAGCATCACTACATAATTATCTTATCAACGCAGCTAACTTTAATGGAGCTAATGGTGTACTTAAAATTTTAAGACCAATTCCTCAATCAGCTATAGATTTAAACAAGAATAAAAATTTCCCTCAAAACCCTGCATATTTATAAGTTTGAGTAAGTTATATAGATAGTTGAAAATAAAGGGCTTAATCCAACTTTTAAGCCCTTTATGATCAAAATCTCTTATTTTTAAAAACATCAAAATACCATGAAATATTATAATTGCTTACTCTTTTTATCTATTTACTTTACTTCTTGTGGTCAATCTCAAAAAACAACCTCAAGAAATTCAAGTAATAATTCCACACTAGCCGAAATTTCTGTAAAAGAAGGCGGAAAATGGGAAGGAAGAAAATATATTGGTGGTACATTCAAAAATGTTGAAAAACTAAAATTAGCAAAAGAGCACACAGACCATTCTTTTGATATACGCTATGAAGGACCTGGCTGGGAAAGCAATAAAATTGGTTACAGATTGTACCTAGACTGGAGAAATGCTATTGATATTTTTGGTAAAAAAACGAATAAAATCATTCTTCCTCAAGTTGGTCAAGATGGCTTTGATTCCTATCATCAAATGAGTGATTGGGGTCAGGACATTTTAAAAGCTGGCAAAGGGATTGGTATAGGATCCATCGATCGATTCTATAATAAAGAAAGACAACACTTTTATGTAGTTGATTCAACAATCGCTTCTGTTCAAAATAGCACAAATACATCAACTGTAAAAATAAATTATCATGGATGGAAAACAGCAGATGATATAATTGATCTTAGATCAGAATTAACTATAGAAAAAGACCAGAGACATACTAAACATTCCTTTCAGTCATCAAAGAAAATTAACGGAATTTGCACTGGAATAGTGAAACAAAAAAATACCGAAATTCTAAAAGGAATTAGTAAAAATAAAAAATGGGCATACATTGCTACTTATGGGCAACAATCTTTGATTCCTGACAAATTAGGAATGGCAATTTTTTATGAAATGAATACAGTCGAAAATGAGGTTGAAACAGAACTAGATCATCTGCTAGTCTTCAAACCTTCAACTAATCTAGTTGATTTTTACTTTACTGCAGCATGGGAACAAGAGGTTAACGGAATTAATTCTAAGGAAGATTTTAAAAAATACTTAGATGAAAAATTAACACTTTTGAATACTAAAAATAAAATTTAATATTACTACCTATCTGAAGATGAAAAATACCTCCCCAAAATCTATCATCATAACTTTAATAAGCTGTTTTGCAATGCATTTAAATGCTCAAAACAGTATGATTTCAAAAAAACTGAAATGGTCTGAAAGAATGGCCTTAACGATTATGTCACAACATAAAGAATCCTACATGATCGATAATGCAACTTCACCAAAATGGGACTATGTTCATGGTCTAGTTTTAACATCATTTGAAGAACTAAATAAACAATTTCCAAAAAAAACATACCAAGACTATATTAAAAGTTATGCTGATAAATTAATTAAAAATGATGGTTCAATAGAAACTTATAAAATTGATTCATACAATATTGACATGATTGTTGCGGGTCGTTTATTATTTAATCTATACGACACAACAAAAGAAACCAAATATTTAACTGCTCTCCAAACACTAAAAAAGCAAATTGAAGAACAACCTAGAACTATAAGTGGTGGCTTTTGGCACAAAAAAATATATCCTAATCAAATGTGGCTTGATGGTTTGTACATGGGAGAACCTTTTTATGCTCATTACACAAAAACTTTTGAGAATGGTAAAAACTTTGATGATATTGCCAAGCAATTTGAGCTAATAGAAAAGAATGATAAAGATCCAAAAACAAAACTTTTATATCATGCTTGGGATGAAAGCAAACAAATGCCTTGGGCAAATCAATCAACTGGCTCCTCACCTAATTTCTGGTCGAGATCTTTAGGGTGGTATGCAATGGCACTAGTAGACGTACTTGATTATTTCCCAAAAGATCATCCTAAATATAACCAACTTGTTAATTATTTGAATGGACTAGCAGATGCATTAATCCCTTTTCAGGATAAAACAGGTTTATGGTATCAAGTCACTGATAAAGGAGAACTAAAAGGAAATTACCTTGAGGGTTCTGGCTCTGCAATGTTTGTTTATGCATTGGCTAAAGGAGTAAATAAAGGTTATCTCCCAAAAAAATACAAAAAGTTTGCTCTGAAAGGATTTGACGGGATAACTAAACATCTCATAAAAACAAACGAAAAAGGTGAAATCACAATTACACAAGTTTGTGCTGTAGCAGGATTAGGCGGTAATCCTTATCGTGATGGATCCTATGAATATTACATTAATGAAAAGAAAAAAGATAACGATCCAAAAGCTACTGGCCCTTTTATTTTAGCCGCTTTAGAATTAAATAAATAATTATGAAAACGGTGCTTCTATACATAATAGGTTATTTTACCAACTTGTTTGTTTTAGAAACACATCTTGATTACTGGTATAATTTGATCGATATTCAAGATAATAGTAAAATAATTAACAAAATAAAAAATAACAGCGTAAAGCAAATTGACGATTATAATATAATTGTAGATAGTAATGGAAAAGGCGATTTCACTAGTATCCAAAATGCAATAAATGCTGCTCGTTCATATCCAGATAAACGAATTACTATTTTTATTAAAAATGGTCTATATATAGAAAAAGTTAAAATTCATGCTTGGAATACTAAAATAACTTTAATTGGTGAAAGCACAGAAAAAACCATAATCTCCTACAATGATCATTTTAAAAAAATAAATTTGGGTCGCAATAGCACCTTTCACACTTACACTGTTTTAGTAGAAGGCAATGACTGTATTGTAAAGAATTTAACCATTGAAAATTCATCAGGAGAAGTAGGACAAGCTGTCGCGTTAAATGTAAACGCAAACAGAGTAATTGTATCGAACTGCAGTTTACTAGGCAATCAAGATACTTTATATACCTCAGGCGAAAATTGCAAAAACTATTTTAAAGACTGCTATATTGAAGGAACAACCGATTTTATATTTGGTGATGCGACAGTATACTTTGAAAATTGTGTAATACACAGTAAAAGCAATTCCTACATTACAGCAGCATCAACTCCAGAAAATCATGAATTTGGTTATGTATTCAGAGATTGCCAATTAACCGCTAATGAAACGACAACAAAAGTTTATTTAGCTAGACCATGGAGAAACTATGCTAAAACGGTTTTTATTAATTGTGAGATAGGAGTTCATATTCTACCTGAAGGTTGGCATAATTGGTCTAAACCCGAAGCTGAAAAAACTACTTTTTATGCAGAATATAATTGCAAAGGAAAAGGTTCTAACGTTGAAAAAAGAGTAAAGTGGTCACACCAGCTTTCAAAAAAAGAAATTAAACGATATACCATAAGCAATATACTTAAAGACGAGATTAAAAATTGGTATTTAAATTAAGAATAAATAGAAAACAAATAAGATTGCCCTAAAAAACCTGAATTTTTTAATTATTAACTAAATAAATTAAAACCATGAGACTAAAATCAAATTTGTATTGGTCGACACTGCTATCAGCAATTTTTTGCTTTGGATGCAGTTCTAACAATGATGAAGTCATTGTAAACAACGAAATCTCTAAATCATCAACACAAACAGCAAAGGTTGGTGATTGTACATCGGTACCTGGATGGGCATCGCAGAACGGTGGTACTACTGGGGGAAGTAGTGCTTCTGAAACAACTGTTAGCACTTATGCTGCATTAAAATCAGCAATTGAAAATGCTTCAGTTAAAGTTATTAAAGTTACTGGAACTATTACATTTCCATTAGCAGGAAGAATTGCATTCCAAGATCAAACTGGAAAAACAATCTATGGTGCTGCTGGTGCTAAACTAGTTTCTAGTGATCAAACCAAAGCGAACTCAGGAATTATGAATGTTAAAAGATGTAAAAATATCATTTTTAGAAACTTAATATTTGAAGGACCAGGCGCTTATGATACTGATGGTTGGGATAATCTTATTTTAGATAATTGCCAAAATGTTTGGGTAGATCATTGTGAATTTAGAGATGGTGTTGATGGAAATTTTGACATCAAAAATCAATCTGACTATATTTCTGTTAGTTATTGTAAATTTACTTATCTAAAACCTCCAAGAGCTGGTGGATCAGGTGGATCTGATGATCATAGATACTCTAACTTAATTGGATCTAGTGATGGAGCAACTGCTGATAGAGGAAAATTAAGAATTACTTTTGCTCGTTGCTGGTGGGCATCAGGTTGCAAAGAAAGAATGCCAAGAGTTCGTTTTGGTAAAGTTCATATCATAAACAGTCTTTTTAATAGTAGTGTAAGTAATAAATGTATTGCTGCTGGATTTGAAGCTAATATTCGAGTAACTAGTAATGTTTTCGAAAATGTTAATGATCCCATTAGTATTATGAATAGTCCAACTGCCATTACGGTAGAAAATAATAATACTTTTACTAATACTACTGGAAATAGTTCAGGTACAGGAACAGCTTTTACTCCTCCTTATTCTATTGTAACTTTAGCTGCATCTGCAGTTAAAGCAAATGTTACTTCTTCAACAGGTGCTGGAGCAACACTTGGCGGAAATATCTGTGGTTCATTTTAATTTTTTCATAAAAAGAAAGGGCTTCTTAAGGAAGCCTTTCTTTAATTTTTAAAAGATAAACTAATGAAACATTTAATTCTTATAATAAGCTTGTTGACTATAAATTGTTTTTCTCAAAAAACAACAATCTATACGATTGGTGATTCGACAATGGCAAACAAAGAAAATCCTGAAAAAAATCCTGAAAGAGGTTGGGGACAAATGTTATCAACTTTTTTCACTGATGAAGTAGTTATTGATAACCGTGCTGTTAATGGTAGAAGCACTCGCAGTTTTATTGATTTAAAATTATGGGAATCTGTTTATAATTCACTAAAAAAAGGGGATTATGTATTTATACAGTTTGGTCACAATGATGGTAAATTAACCGATCCTACCCGTTATACTAACCCTCATACCAGCTACAGACACAACTTAATTAAGTTCATAGTAGAAACTAGAGAAAAAAAGGCTATTCCTATATTATTTTCTTCTATTACTAGAAGAACTTTTAATGAACAAGGAGTATTAATTGATTCACATGGTGATTATACTCAAGAAATGCGTTTAGTTGCCCAAGAATACAAAGTTCCGTTTATAGATATGCAATACTATACAGAATTATTAGAAGAATCATATGGAGTCGAAAAATCTAAAGAACTCCATTTACATTTCAACCCTGAAGAAAATAGTTATATTCCAAAAGGGATTGAAGACAATACTCATCTATCTATAAAAGGAGCTACTGAAGTTGCAAAAATAGCCGTGCAACAAATAAAACTATTGGATATTCCTCTAAAGAAAGAAGTTAAGTTATAGGAATACTGGTTTTAATCAAAACAAAAAAGAGCTCAATAAATATGAGCCCTTCTTATTAATTTATCTAGAATAAAACCTTAATTACTAAAATTTATCTTCTATTCATATAAACAGAAACGTAATACAACAAGGTTGCAATAGAACCAATTGCTGCCACTACATACGTTCTTGCAGCCCATTTTAAAGCATCTTCAGCTCCTGCATATTCTGCCTGATTAACCATATTCTTGTTTTTTAACCATGCTAAAGCTCGATTACTTGCATCATATTCTACTGGAAGTGTAATTAATGAAAACAATGTAGTTGCTGCAAAAACCACAATACCTATAAGTAATAATCCCGGAAATACTTTAATCATTAAAATTCCTGCCAAGAGTATCCATTGTACAAAGCTTGAAGTTATTTGAACAATAGGAACTAATTTAGAACGCATTTCTAACCATTCGTACCCTACTGCATGTTGCACGGCGTGACCACATTCGTGAGCTGCCACTGCTGCTGCTGCTGCGTTTCGTTGATTATACACTCCTTCTGATAAATTTACAGTTTTGTCTGCCGGATTATAGTGATCTGTAAGCATTCCTGGTGTAGAAATTACTTTTACATCATAGATTCCATTATCTGCCAACATCTTCTCAGCAATTTCGGCTCCACTCATTCCATTTTGCAATTGCAATTTTGAATAGTGTTCAAATTTGCTTTTTAATCTTGAACTCACTAACCAACTCACTAACATAATAGCACCGGCCAATATCATATATCCTGATCCCATAGTTTATTAACTTATATTTTTAAATTTATAAAATTACCATCAAATTACAAGCCATTCTCTAAATTTAGAAATTGAAATGTCAACTTGTCATTTATTTGCAAATTGTTACAAAAGCAATTAATTCGGTAGCTTCATAATACGTAAACGACACATTAATTACTTCATAACCTTGATTTGATTTTTCATTTAAAAAATGCTCAACTTCTTTTGCTAGATCTTCTTTCATACCTTTAAATCCAGCAGATTTTTTTAAAATATGAACTTCGTGTTTTTTCATCTTTAGTTTATTTTTTTGAGATAAATTCAGTCATTGTCTTTACTAATTCAGTAGAAACTGGTAAATCTGGATTATTATATGTAGCAACATTTTCTTGCTTATCTAAAGCTACCATTTTAAAAATATGATTCATCCCTTCAATAATTATCTTTTTTGAATTTTTACTAGAATTTGAAAGTAAATCAGCATCTTTTACACTTACCTGAATATCTGTAGCTCCTTGAACAATTAAAACAGGAATATTCAATTTCTTTATATCTTCCTGTGGATTATGTTTAAACCAAGAAATCATGTACGGTTGAACACTTTTTCTAAATACTGAGTTTAACATTGGATTTACGTCCTCTACTAGTTCACCTTTTTTTAATTTGTCGATAATTGGAAAACACATATCCTTAACCATTTGTGGTTGTGAATCCAATTGTTCTTTTAGAGTCAAATCTGCTGATTGTCCAGCTCCTGCAAGAGACACAAACTTATCGATATTAGACAAATTCATCCCAATCAAAGATCCTTCACTATGCCCTATAACAACAACTTGACTGAAACGTTTGTCTTTTTTAAGAAATTCAACCCAATGTTGCGCATCCGAAATAAAATCTTCAAATCGTAAATCTTCTTCTTTCGTTACAATTGTTGAACTTCCTGCCACTCCTCTTTTGTCATAACGAACAGACGCAATACCATTTTTAGCTAATTCTTGCGCCAGTAATTTCAATGAATTATTTTTCATCATTGGGTTATTACCGTCTCTATCTGTTGGGCCAGAACCAGCAATAATTAAGGCTACCGGTGAGTTTTTCTTTTGATTTGGCAAGCATAAAGTCCCTAATACTTTTCCTTCTTTGATCGATACCTCAACAGGATTTTCAACAAAAGACAAATCTAATGTTGTTTGAGCTTGCATGGCGAAAGACAAAGTTATCATCACCACAAATAGGATTTTTTTCATTTATTGTTTTCTTTATTATACGTAATTTCTTAAAAATGTTACAAAAAGAAATCCCAAATTCGCACTTCGACAAGCTCAGTAACCAAATTTGGGATTTAAAATATTAACTATAAAAATTTCTCTTATTTAGGCTTGACATATTGCAATGCTTCTGGCCCCATAAAGGCTGCTAAAACAAAACCAACTATAACTACCAATATTATTAAAATAAAATATCCTAAAATTGTCAAACCCAAAACACCAAAAACCCTCATCAAAATACTCTTAAAAGGTTTGTCCTTATAAAATTCTTTAAAAAACAATATTAATATAGGTAAAATTAATAAAGTAGAAAATTGTGCAATAGTTCCAAAAACAACAACCGAATGTCTGAAAAAAAACATAATAGGATATACTAAAACTATATATACTAATGTATAATACGACAAAATGTATGCATTAATTACAATGTGTTCATAATAATTGTTACCACATTTACTAAAAGCAATTTTGGTTGCTATTGAAAAGAACGGAATCAGAAGAAGCATTAGTATAGAACTATAACTGGAAAGTAAAGACATGGCATCGACCATGGCTTTCGAATTAATCTGGTTTTGAGAATAAAAAGCATTCATGATTTCATTAAAATTCAAAATTTTATATGAAATAAAAGCAGCAATACTACTTAAAACAAAAATCAATAAAATAGGTTTATAATGATTTACCCTATTTCCGTCTATAAAATCCTTGGCTGTCTTTCCTGGATTACGCAAAATGTTTTTAACTGAATACAGAAATCCTTTATTAGTATGTAATAATGTGTATTGAATTTCGTCCCAGATATACTTTCTGTCAATTCTTTTATATTTCTTTTGTCCGCAATTACCACAAAAACTCGCTGTGATAATTTCATTGCAATTTTGACAACTTTCAGCCATTTTAATTATAATTTACGCGATTTTATTTCTTTTTCATACGTTTTACTATTTATCCACATTACTACTGCGATTGGCAGAAAAAACAAAGGGAAAAATGTAAAAAAACCAATACCTTTTACTGTAGTTGTAAAAATGGCCGATAGAATCATTAATAAAAAAATAATGCTATATGCGATTAGTAAAGTCTTCGCTAATTTATTTTCTTTTAATAATTGTTGGTCATCTAATTTAGAGAAGTCTTTTTGTTTCATTTTGAATAGTATGTTAGATTGTCATTATTCTGTAAATTTTATTTTTTTTATTAAACACAAACAAAATTTGAAAATTCTTACAAGAATAAAACAAAAAACGATTATTTCAAAGAACATTATTTTCAGAATGAACATACAATCCAAAAAAATAATACTCAAAAAACAATTAATTAATTTTTATAAAAAAATAAAAAGTATTATTTTTCCTACATTATAACTAAAAACTAATCAATTATGGAAAAATTTAGTGCTTTTGCATTGAGTAAACAGGAAGCAAAACAAATTAATGGTAATGGACAAGTAACCTACACAATTACTGTTACAGGTGGAGGGACAACTAGTATTACAACTGTGTCATTTAATGATGCTAACAACAATGGTGAATGGGATGCTGGTGAAAGCGGATACGAATGGACTGTTTACAGAGATTCTGAAGGTCCTCAAGAATAAAAAGGCTGCATGATGCAGCCTTTTTTATAGTTATAATCTGAAAATTTTTATCATCCTACTAGATTAATAATCTTCCCAGGAACGATAATCACTTTGTTTGGTGTTCTTCCTTGCAATTGATTTTGTGTTCTTTCGTCAGCCATTACAATTTCTTCGATTTGAGCTGCGGTTAAATCCAATGGTAATTTAATCGTGAAACGCATTTTCCCGTTGAAAGAAACTGGATATTCTTTTTCAGATTCTACTAAATATTTCTCTTCAAACTTAGGGAAAGCCACAGTCGAAATCGAACCTTCATGACCTAAAGCACTCCATAATTCTTCCGCAATATGTGGCGCATACGGCGAAACAATGATTGCCAATGGCTCTAAAATAGCTCTGTGATTACATTTTTGTTGTGCCAATTCATTTACACAAATCATAAACTGTGACACTGATGTATTGAAAGAGAAATTCTCAATATCCTCCGTAACTTTCTTGATGGTTTTATGTAATGATTTGTACATGTCTGCCGTTGGTTCTTCGTCTTTAACAATCAAACCGTTGTCGTCAAAATACAATCGCCATAGTTTTTTCAGGAATCCTGAAACTCCTGTAATACCAGCAGTATTCCAAGGTTTTGCCTGTTCTAATGGCCCAAGGAACATTTCGTATAAACGTAACGTATCAGCTCCGTATTCTACACAAATATTGTCTGGTGTTACTACGTTGTATTTTGATTTGGACATTTTTTCGACCTCGCGAGAAACTATGTATTTCCCGTTATCTTCATAAATAAATTCAGCATTCTTATATTCTTCTCGCCAGTTTTTGAAAGCTTCAACATCCAATTCATCAGAAGAATTTACAAAATTCACATCAGTATGAGGATTTACAACTGAACATCTATAATCGTAGCATTCATCCAATAAATTTTCTTCAGGATTTATAAATTTTAATTCTGGAAACTTTTCACTAATTAATTTATTTAAAACATCGTTATATACAATTCCGTATTCATCCATTTCAAACTCCTTTGAACTAAAAATATTCTTTGAAATACCTATAAAAAAAGGACGAGGAAGATCAACAGCGATTGGCTCTTTATCTCCAAACAAAACTTCTCCAGAATCACGATAACTAATCTCAACCCAAACACCCTGAACAAAAGCACTAGTTCCCAAAATCATCCCTTGGTTAATCAACTTTTTGAATGGTTCTTCGGTTGGTGCAAATCCTTTATCTTTTAAGAATTTATTCCAAAAACGGGAATACAACAAGTGGCCGGTAGCGTGCTCGCTTCCGCCAATGTATAAATCTACATTCTCCCAGTATTTTAAAGCATCTGCAGAAGCAAAATCAGTATCATTGTGTGCATCCATGTAACGCATCCAGTACCATGAACTTCCTGCCCAACCTGGCATCGTATTTAATTCTAATGGGAAAACTTTTTCATCATCAATAAATTCATTACCAACTATTGTATTGTTTACAGTATCCCACGCCCAATTCGTGGCATTTCCTAATGGTGGTTGACCGTCTTCTGTTGGTAAATACTTTTCTACTTCTGGTAAAACGATTGGCAAATGTTCTTTAGCAATCATTTGTGGCAATCCATTCACGTAATATACCGGAAATGGCTCACCCCAGTAACGCTGACGAGAGAAAACCGCGTCACGTAAACGGTAATTTACTTTGGCTTTTCCAGCACCAATTTTTTCTAATTCTTCAATTACTTTCTTCGTTCCCGATTTGTAATCCAATCCGTTTAAGAAATCAGAATCAACCAATTCAAACCCACCTTTTTCGCCATAAGCGGCTTCCGAAATATCTTGATTGAAAATATTTTTAATCGCTGGCATTCCGTTGGTCCCTTTGAAGAAATTAGCAAACGCATAATCACGTTCATCACCACAAGGAACCGCCATAACAGCACCTGTTCCATAACCGGCCAATACATAATCACCAATCCAAACAGGAATTGGTTCTTTTGTGAAAGGATGTTCAGCATAAGCTCCCGTGAAAACTCCTGAAATTGTCTTCACATCGGCCATACGCTCTCTTTCAGAACGTTTTGCTGTAGCTTCTACATAGGCTTCTACAGCTTCCTTTTGTTCAGCAGTAGTAATTTTTGAAACCAACTCATGCTCTGGTGCCAAAGTCATAAATGTCACTCCAAAAATAGTATCAGGACGTGTAGTAAAGACTTCTATAAATTGGTTCTCGACTGCGCTCGAACTGACAGCAAAACGAACCGATGCTCCCACCGATTTACCAATCCAATTACGCTGCGATTCTTTCAACGATTCAGTCCAATCTATGGTTTCCAAACCTTGTAACAATCTTTCAGCATACGCCGAAATACGCATTGACCATTGCGTCATTTTTTTACGGATAACAGGATGTCCTCCACGCTCCGAAACTCCGTTTACGATTTCGTCATTCGCTAAAACCGTTCCTAATGCAGGGCACCAGTTTACTTCAGTTTCTGCTAAATATGTTAAACGATATTGTAATAATACTTGTTGTTTCTTTTCTTCAGAATACGAATTCCAATCAGAAGGGAAAAATATTTCAGTATTATCATCGCAAACCGCATGAATAGTTGCGTTACCACTTCTTTCAAAAATTTGAATCAATTCCGAAATATCCTCAGCTCTATCGGTTTCTTTATTGTACCAAGAATTGAATAATTGGATAAAAATCCATTGTGTATGTTTATAATAATCAGGATTTGAAGTACGTACTTCTCTACTCCAATCGAAAGAAAAACCGATTTTATCTAACTGCTCACGGTAGCGCGCAATATTTTCCTTAGTCGTTTTTTCAGGATGTTGTCCTGTTTGAATCGCATATTGTTCAGCTGGTAAACCAAATGAATCATACCCTTGCGGATGCAACACATTAAATCCTTGATGTCTTTTGTAACGCGCTACAATATCAGAAGCGATGTATCCCAGTGGATGTCCAACATGTAATCCTGCCCCTGAAGGGTAAGGAAACATATCCAATACGTAATATTTGGGTTGATTTGAATCATTTTTGGCAACAAACGTTTGATGGTCTGCCCAATATTTTTGCCATTTGGCTTCGATTTGTTCGTGAAAGTATTTCATCTTTAGCGTTTCAATGTGTCAAAGTGGAAAGTCACAAAGTTCTCCCACACTTAAAATTCAAGCTGCAAATTTACATTTATTATAAGAAACCAGAAATTTACAGGCTAATAAGTTTTGTTTAAAATAACAGACTGGTTTACACCATATCTTCGGGTTTAACCCAAGCGTCAAAATCTTCAGCAGAAACATATCCTAAACGGATTGCTTCATCCTTGAGTGTAGTTCCGTTTTTATGTGCAGTTTGGGCAATTTCGGCTGCTTTGTAATATCCAATTTTTGTATTTAAAGCTGTCACGAGCATCAATGAATTATCAACCAATTCTTTAATTCGGGCATGATTTGGTTCTATCCCTTGAGCACAATGTTCATCAAAAGACACACAAGCATCACCCAATAAACGTGCCGATTGCAATATGTTTGCCGCCATGACTGGTTTAAAAACATTTAATTCATAGTGCCCTTGCATGCCACCAACAGAAATAGCTACATCATTCCCCATAACTTGAGCACAAACCATAGTCATCGCTTCACATTGTGTTGGATTTACTTTTCCAGGCATAATTGATGAACCAGGTTCGTTTTCAGGTATAAGAATTTCACCGATTCCCGAACGCGGACCTGAAGCCAGCATACGAATATCATTGGCTATTTTATTTAATGAAACGGCCAATTGCTTCAACGCGCCATGTGATTCCACAATAGCATCGTGCGAAGCCAAAGCTTCAAATTTATTAGGAGCCGTTACAAAAGGATGACCAGTAAATTTTGCAATGTATTCGGCTACTTTTACATCATAACCTTCAGGAGTATTTAATCCTGTTCCCACTGCAGTTCCGCCCAAAGCAATTTCTGATAGATGCGGCAAAGTGTTTTTAAGCGCTTTTAGTCCGTAGTCCAATTGGGCAGAATAACCTGAAATTTCTTGGCCCAATGTAAGTGGTGTGGCATCCATAAGATGAGTACGACCAATTTTTACAATGTCTTTAAACTTGTCGGATTTCATTTTTAAAGTATCACGTAGCTTTTCTACTCCTGGAATAGTAGTCTCAACAATCATTTTATACGCTGCAATGTGCATTCCTGTTGGGAAAGTATCGTTAGACGATTGCGATTTATTGACATCATCATTGGCTTTGATGATTTGTTCACCTTCCCCAATTTTAAATCCACCCAATACTTGTGCCCGATTCGCAATCACTTCGTTGACATTCATGTTGCTTTGTGTACCCGAACCAGTTTGCCAAATCACCAATGGAAATTGGTCATTCAGTTTTCCAGCCAAGATTTCGTCGCAAACAGCACTGATTGCGTCTCTTTTTTCTGTTGAAAGCACACCCAAATCGCAATTCGCATACGCCGCAGCTTTTTTAAGATAAGCAAAACCCTCGATAATTTCTTTTGGCATGGATGCTGGTGTTCCTATCTTGAAATTATTTCTTGAACGTTCTGTTTGAGCACCCCAATATTTATCGGCAGGTACCTTAACTTCACCCATAGTGTCTTTTTCGATTCTATATTCCATTTTTAGTTTATTTGATAAAATTTGTGCTTTTGAATCTGATTCATTCAAAAACCGCATTATAAAATTACATTTATTAATAAGAAACACGAAACTTTGGGCCTTATTAACTTTAAATAAAGAAATTCTTTGTTATTTTTACCGCAAATAAATTATTTGTATGAGTTCATCTTTTGAAAAATTTCAAAAACGTAGACTAATCACGTCTTATTTTTCGGTTGTATTGAGTGTTTTTCTAGTACTTTTTTTACTAGGAATTCTTGGATTATTCATTATTAACTCCAAAAAACTTTCAAACGATTTTAAGGAAGGGATTGCTATGTCTATTTATTTTAAAGATGAAGCTAAAGACACAACGCTAACCAAATTTGGTGACAGTGTAAAAAGTGCTGTATTTGCTAAATCTGTGAAGTATGTTTCAAAAGAAGAAGCAGCTAAAGAACACGAACAAACTTTGGGTGAAAATTTTACAGAATTTTTAGGCGCTAATCCATTACAAAACTCCTTCGATATTCATATTAAAGCTGATTATGTAGAATATGACAGCATTACTAAAATTGAAAGAAAACTTCGTGAAAATAAACTGATTGCCGATATCGTTTACGACAAGCAATTAGTGAAAATGGTGAACGAAAACGTAAAAAAAGTAAGTATGTGGATTTTAATTGTTAGTGGTTTCCTAACATTAATTGCTGTGTTGCTTATTAATAGCTCAATGCGTTTATCTATTTATGCTAATCGTTTCATCATTAAAACCATGCAAATGGTTGGAGCAACTAAAGCCTTTATTAGAAAACCATTTATTTGGAGAAGTGTAAAGTTAGGAATGATTGGTGCTGGTATTGCAGTAGTAGCATTGCTTGGAGTTTTATTTTATTTAGATTCTAGCTATCCTAACCTTGGCATTATGGAAGATAAAACTTCAATATTGTTTGTATTGCTTGGTGTATTTGGTACTGGTGTTTTAATTACTTGGTTAAGTACTTATTTTGCAACGCAGCGTTTCTTAAACTTAAGAACAGACGATTTATATTAAATTAAAGTAAATGTGACTTCGAGAACGTCAGTCACCGTTGCTTGAGGCTCTCGAAAGCAACACAATTCATATAAGTATGGAAAATAAAAAACAAGAATTCCTTTTTGACAAGGTAAACTATAAATTCTTAATTATTGGATTAGCTGTAATTGCTTTAGGATTTATTTTAATGACTGGTGGCGGCAGCGATGATCCTACTGTTTTTAATCCTGACATTTTCAGTTTCAGAAGAATTCGTTTAGCCCCTACAACCGTACTGGTTGGTTTTGGTATAGTTATTTATTCGATTTTTAAGAAAAACTAAATGAACAATAAAATATTACTATTGTTTTTCTTAATCACTTTTAAAATCTTTTCACAAAGAAAAGAGGTTAAATATATCAGCTATAATCAAAAAAAAATTCCTATTTCACGAATTGACTATTCTAATTATGGTGTTATGAATTTTTTTATAACTGTTAGTGAAGAAGACAATAATAATAAAATCGAAGAGAACGGAAGAGCTTGTTTAAAATATGAAGACCGTTTATATCATACTTTGTATTTTTTTGTTAAAATACCTAAAGGGTTTTCATTAATCGAAAAGGAAGATTTTTTAGCACAACTTGTTCAAAAAATAGATTCTGAAGAAAAAATAAAAGATGTTTATTACTATATCAATTTAGATTCTAATTTTACAAAAAAATTAATCGAAGTAAAATCTGGTCTTGATCCTAATAAGTTCAGAGCTTTTATTGATATTAACTCTGAAAATATCTGCAAGGCTTTACACATAAGATAAATACATGGATTTATTAAAAGCAATACTTATTGCCATTGTTGAGGGAATAACCGAATATTTACCGGTTTCGTCAACGGCACATATGATTTTTACCAGTTCCTATTTCGGAATTCAAGAAGATGATTTTGTGAAATTGTTTCAGGTTTCGATACAGTTTGGTGCTATTTTGGCCGTGGTAGTTTTGTATTGGCGTAAATTTTTCGATTTCACCAAATTGAATTTCTTTATCAAATTGGCCGCTGCAGTAGTTCCTGCCTTGGTTTTAGGAAAATTATTTGACGATAAAATTGAAGCGATTTTAGGAAATCCTATTCCGATTGCAATTGTTTTGATTGTTGGTGGATTTATTCTACTTTTTATTGACCGATTTTTTCAAAACCCAACTGTTTCTTCAGAAGAAGAAATTACTGTAAAAAAAGCGGTTACCATAGGTTTTTGGCAATGTTTGGCAATGATGCCAGGAACTAGTCGTAGTGCTGCTTCTATCATTGGAGGAATGCAACAAGGCTTAACCCGACATGCTGCAGCCGAATTCTCTTTCTTTTTAGCCGTCCCTACCATGTTGGCGGTAACGTGTTATTCGGTGTTTTTAAAAACCTACGAACATAGTCAAATGAAAGGGTACGAATTGATTTTACAATCAAAAGACACCATGACCATGTTTGTTGTAGGTAATATTGTAGCCTTTATCGTAGCGATTTTGGCTATAAAATTCTTTATTGGCATCATCAAACAATACGGTTTCAAACCTTGGGGTTGGTATCGTATCGTAGCTGGAACCTTACTTTTACTTTATTTCTCTTTTCTAAAATAATTCGATTTGTACTCTGCAGAAGATATTTTAAACGGTCAAGTTTTATTAATTGACAAACCTTTGACTTGGAGTTCATTCCAGGCGGTAAACAAATTAAAATACACGTTAAAAAACCGTTTGGGGCTTCCTAAGAAATTCAAAATTGGTCATGCTGGGACTTTAGATCCTTTGGCGAGTGGTTTGCTTATTGTTTGCACTGGAAAATTCACCAAACGAATTACCGAAATTCAAGCCCAAACCAAAGAATATACTGGAACAATTACCGTAGGAGCTACCACTCCATCCTATGATTTAGAAACCGAAATTGATGCAACTTTCCCAACCAACCATATTACGGAGGCTTTAATTCAGGAAACAGTACAACAATTCATTGGTGAAATAGATCAAAAACCTCCCGTTTTTTCGGCCATTAAAAAAGATGGAAAACGATTGTATGAACACGCTCGTGCAGGAGAAGAAGTAGAAATTACTGCCCGAAAAACAACTATTTACGAATTCGAAATCACTCGAATTGCATTACCTGAAATCGATTTTAGAGTAAGCTGTAGTAAAGGCACTTATATCCGTTCGTTGGCCTATGATTTTGGAATTGCATTGCAATCAGGAGGTCACTTAACCGACTTGCGAAGAACCAAAATTGGAGAATATTCGGTCGACAAAGCCATAACTCCTGAGGAATTTGACAAATTGATTCCGAAGTTGGAGAAATAGTTTACATCTTTTGATGGATTAATTCTTCTAAATGCTGCATTAAATCGGCCAATTCATGCATTGTACTTTCTCCTTTATCGTGTAAATACCACATTTGCAATTCAGTTTTAGCGGTTTCATCTACCACTCCATACTGCTTTTTATAACTTGTGATAAGGTTAGTAGCCCCTTCTGGTCGAGGTCCCCAACTGGCTTTCAAATCGTTATGTTCTTTGTCCAATACTATGATTTTTGGTATAGAACGGCTGCCGTTAGTTAAAAAACAATTCATCAACCCTTCGTTTTCATCTCTAAAAACAAATCGTAAATCTATCTTATCGGACATTGAAGCCATTTTAAATAAAATGGGGGTAATTTGAGCGGCATCACCACACCAACCTTCCGTGAGTACCAACCAGATATACTCTCTTTTTAACGAATGTAATTTGTGAATTACCTCATCCGTCACGTGAAGTGTCTTATCCAAACGGTTCATTCGGGTTTGATTGAGCTTGCTATAATGCAACAAATCTTCCGATTGCTCTTTTCCAGTGGATTTTCCCTGTATTAATAAATCAGCAATTATTTTTCGGTATTCGGTGTACGTATGACTGTTTAAAAGTCCTTGTGCGATTTCTGTTTTCATTTTTTGCAACCTTTATTTCTGTAAATTTACAACTTATTCAAAAAGCAATACGTAACAAAAATCACAAAGAATGGAAAAAAAGCGTTGCGCCTGGTGCGAAAAAGATGATTTATACCGCAATTACCACGATAACGAATGGGGAAATCCTGTGTATGATGATGAAACCATTTTTGAATTTTTAGTCTTGGAAACTTTTCAAGCGGGATTGAGTTGGTATACCATTTTGGCCAAACGTGAGAATTTTAGAAACGCTTTTGATCAATTCGATTATAAAAAAATTGCCAATTATACTGAAACTAAAATGGAAGCGTTGAAAGAAGATGCAGGCATCATTCGCAACGGACTTAAAATTAAGGCTACTGTTATCAACGCTCAGGCTTTTATGAAAGTTCAGGAAGAATTTGGCAGCTTTTCCAAATACATTTGGAGATTTGTAGGTGGTAAACCTATTGATAACAACCCAAAATCATTAAAAGACGTTCAAGCCACTACCGAAATATCAGATAAACTGAGCAAAGATTTGAAAAAGCGCGGATTCAAGTTCGTAGGTTCTACCGTGGTGTATGCGCATATGCAAGCCACAGGTATGGTAAACGACCATGTGGAAGATTGTTGGAAAAGAAAATAATTATGATACTATTTAAAACCATTAAAAAAGCTTATCTCTATTTTTTTCTCTTTTTATTAATAAGCATAATTATTACTTTTTTTACCCCTATCGGTGTTAGAAATTATGCTCCAATTGTATTTGGATTAGGTTGTTTCCCAATTTTTGGAATTAATTCCTTCGGTTATCTAGAAAAATTTAGTTCAGAATTAAGACAAAATGAGCCTGAGATTTTTAAAAAAAATGAGGTTTTTTATGGCTATTTTAAAGGAAAACATATCATGATACAAAATGTATTTGATAACGATGATTTCAAAAACATAAAAGATAAAAATACATTTGATCTTTATTTAAAAATGAAAGCTTCAAGTAAGTTAATGATACTATCATTTTTATTAGTTATAATATTTTCGATTCTTGTTATTCAAACAAAACCTTTTCTTTAATAAAGAAAATTAATACATTTGTCTCACTTTAGGGGTGTCTGCAACGCGCAGGCTGAGATTTTACCCTCTGAACCTGATCTAGTTCATACTAGCGTAGGGAAAAGTACGATGACTTCATTACATGCCATTGCGCATACCTTGTAGCCATTCCTAAAGTAGTACATACTAAACCAAAAAGGAATGGAACTAAAAATCAACAACCAACACAAAAAATTCGAAAGCGAAAACCTTTCTGTACAAGCTTTGCTTGACATTGAATTTCCCAACAAACAAAACGGAATCGCTTTTGCCATTAATAAATCGGTCATTCCTAGAACCGAATGGAAAACTACTGTCCTTTCCGAAACAGACGACATTCTCATCATTACGGCCACTCAAGGAGGATAAGCTTATTCTTTTTACAATCAAATACTAAACTAAAACTTATAATTCAAATGAATTCTGAAGAAAAAATATCCAGAAAACCCTTTCCTAATTCCAAGAAAGTGTACATCGATGGTGAAATTCACCCAATCAAGGTTGCCATGCGTGAAATCGAACTTCACGATACCAAATTATCCAATGGAGGCATAGAGAAAAACCCACCAGTAACCGTTTATGATACTTCTGGTCCTTATACCGATCCTAATATTGAAATTGATGTTCGCAAAGGATTGCCACGTATCCGCGAACAATGGATTTTAGATCGTAATGATGTAGAAGAACTAACCGAAATCTCTTCTGATTATGGCAAAGAACGTCTTAACGACGAAAAACTGAACCACTTGCGTTTCGAATATTTACACAAACCCATGCGTGCCAAAAAAGGAGCTAATGTAAGCCAGTTGCATTACGCTAAAAAAAGCATTATCACTCCCGAAATGGAATACATCGCCATTCGTGAAAACCAACGCATCGAGCAATTAGAAACAGCTCAAAAAGCCATGCAATGCCAACATGCGGGAAACAGTTTTGGTGCCAATACACCCAAAAGCAAAATCACTCCCGAATTCGTCCGTAGTGAAGTCGCTGCTGGTCGTGCGATTATTCCAAACAACATCAACCATCCCGAAAGCGAACCTATGATTGTAGGTAGAAATTTTTTGGTAAAAATCAATGCCAATATTGGTAACAGTGCTGTAACCTCATCAATCGAAGAAGAAGTAGAAAAAGCAGTTTGGGCCTGCAGATGGGGAGCTGATACTATCATGGACTTATCGACTGGGAAAAATATACACGAAACCCGTGAATGGATTATTAGAAATTCGCCAGTACCTATTGGAACTGTACCCATTTACCAAGCATTAGAAAAAGTAAAAGGAGTTGCTGAAGATTTAACTTGGGAAATTTATCGTGATACATTGATTGAACAGGCAGAACAAGGCGTTTCTTATTTCACTATTCACGCTGGTGTTTTACTACGCTACATTCATTTGACAGCAAACCGTGTTACCGGAATTGTTTCCCGTGGTGGTTCGATCATGGCCAAATGGTGTTTGTTCCACCATAAAGAAAACTTTTTATACACCCATTTTGAAGAAATCTGTGAAATCATGAAGCAGTATGATGTAGCTTTCTCTTTAGGTGACGGTTTACGCCCGGGTTCGATTGCCGATGCCAATGATGCTGCACAGTTTGCCGAATTGGAAACATTAGGTGAACTGACTAAAATTGCTTGGAAACACGATGTACAGGTATTTATCGAGGGTCCGGGCCACGTGCCTATGCACATGATCAAGGAAAACATGGATAAACAATTGGAACATTGTGCCGAAGCACCCTTTTATACTTTAGGCCCTTTAACTACTGATATCGCACCGGGTTATGACCATATTACCTCAGCTATCGGTGCTGCCATGATTGGTTGGTATGGCTGTGCGATGTTATGCTATGTAACCCCGAAAGAACATTTGGGCTTACCCAACAAAAAAGACGTAAAAGATGGTGTGATTACTTATAAAATTGCTGCCCATGCCGGTGATTTAGCCAAAGGTCACCCAGGCGCACAATACCGTGACAATGCTTTGAGTAAAGCCCGTTTCGAATTTAGATGGGAAGACCAATTTAATTTAGCTCTTGACCCTGATACAGCGAGAGAATTTCATGATGAAACATTACCTGCTGATGGTGCCAAAGTAGCGCATTTCTGTTCGATGTGCGGACCGAAATTCTGCTCCATGAAAATCTCTCAGGAAATACGTGATGTTGCCGAAGCCGAAAAAGGAATGAAAGCCAAATCGGAAGAGTTTATTGAAACTGGTAAGGAAATTTATATCTAAAATGATTGTCATCACCAATCCGATAGCTGTCAGCAATGAAACCAATATTATCCATTCTCTTTTTGAAAATGGATTGGAGTTGTTGCATGTCCGTAAGCCTGATTATTCAGAAACGGAAATGATTTCTTTTCTTACCGCTGTGGGTAGTGATTACAAAAAGAAGTTGGTTTTACATAGCCATCATCATTTGGCGAATGAATTTGGAATTAGTCGAATTCATTATACGCAAAAAGATAGAAATACTGACCTCATGATTCATAACCCTGCTTTCAAATCAACCTCAGCACATTCTGTTGAAGAATTCAATACTTTGGAAAATTTTGATTATGCCTTTTTGAGTCCGGTGCATCCCAGTATTTCAAAATCTGGTTATGTATCACCCGAAAATCTTTTAGAATCAGTAAAAAACAGAACCAATTTCAGCACAAAACTGATTGCTTTGGGTGGAATTTCACCTGAAAACATTTCAGAAACTCTTAAAAAAGGTTTTGACGATGTGGCTCTCTTAGGAACCCTTTGGAACAGTACTAATACGTTAGAAAATTTTAAAAAATGTCAGCAAGTCGTCCATTCGTTTTAAGTATTGCGGGATTTGATCCTTCGGGAGGTGCGGGAATCTTGGCTGATGTCAAGACTTTTGAACAACATCAAGTCTATGGTCTGGCCATAATTACCGGAAATACCATTCAAACAGAAGATTCGTTTCATGCCATGCAATGGATGGATTTGGATTTTGTTTTAAAATCTATTGAAACGCTGTTTGAGAAATATGATATTCAAGCGGTTAAAATTGGCATTGTTCCTTCATTGGATTACTTAAAAAGTATTGTCGAAGAAATTAGAAAACATTCATCTGAGGTTAAAATCGTTTGGGATACTATTTTAAAATCGACTACCGAATTTGAATTCATCAGTATTGAAAATCAATCGGAATTAATAAGTGTTTTAGAAAAAATCGCCCTCATTACACCCAATTATCAAGAAATTCTGAAACTGCTTCCACAAAAAACATCTGCAGAAAATACTGCCAAAATACTTTCTGAACATTGCGCTGTTTTACTCAAAGGTGGCCATAATACTGAAGAAATCGGAACTGATTATTTGTTCACCAAAAATGAAAAGATTACACTTAATCCAAAAACCACTATAGCTGCAGAAAAACACGGTTCTGGTTGTATTTTATCCTCAGCCATAACCGCAAATCTGGCACTAAACAACGATTTACCCAAATCCTGCCAAAAAGCTAAGCTTTACATTGAAAACTATTTAAACACAAACAACACAAAATTAGGGTACCATTATGTTTAGCAAATTACAATACATTTCACAAGGTGAAACAATTTACAGCCAAATACGAAATATTCATCATGCCCTAGACACTGGCTGTGATTGGATTCAATTGCGATTTAAAACCGATAATCAAGAACAATTATACGGCTTAGCCGAAGCGGCCAAATTACTTTGCGATACCTATTCAGCAACATTTATTATCAACGACAATCCGTATTTGTGTCAAGAAGTGGATGCCGATGGTGTTCATTTGGGTTTAACGGATATGAATGTGAAAGAAGCCCGAACCATTCTTGACGAATATAAAATCATTGGCGGAACAGCCAATACGTATGAAGATGTTATACGAAGATTTGAAGAAAACTGCGATTATATAGGTCTTGGTCCTTATAAATTCACCACTACCAAACAAAATTTGAGTCCTTTACTTGGTCTCGACGGATACCAGAACATTCTGCAAAAACTAAAAGCAGAAAAAATTCAGATTCCTATCTATGCTATCGGCGGAATTCAAATGGAAGATGTCGAAAACCTAATGAAAATGGGGATTCATGGAATAGCTGTTTCAAGTTTAATTACCAATGAATATCAAGAAAACAACTACTCACAACTAAACACAACACTGTATGTCAACTCTTAAAATAGCCGATAAAGAATTCAGCTCCCGTCTTTTTTTGGGAACAGGAAAATTTGGTTCTAACCGACAAATGGAAGAAGCAATCTTAGCTTCGGGAAGCGAATTGGTAACCGTTGCCTTAAAACGCGTCGATTTAGAAACCGAAACCGATGCGATTTTATCTCATATCAATCATTCGCACATTAATTTGTTGCCCAATACATCTGGCGCCAGAAATGCCAAAGAAGCCATTTTTGCGGCACTATTAGCCCGTGAAGCCTTGGAAACCAATTGGCTAAAGCTAGAAATACATCCCGACCCAAAATACCTTTTGCCCGACCCTATTGAAACCTTAAAAGCTACAGAAGGACTGGCTAAACTCGGGTTTATCATTTTACCTTACATTCATGCTGACCCAGTTTTATGTAAACGGCTGGAAGAAGTGGGAACTGCCGCAGTAATGCCATTAGGTTCTCCCATAGGAAGCAATAAAGGATTAAAAACCGAAGATTTTCTAGAGATTATCATTGAGCAAAGTAAAGTTCCAGTCATTGTAGATGCCGGAATTGGAGCACCCTCACATGCTGCACGTGCCATGGAAATGGGTGCCGATGCTGTCCTGGTGAACACAGCCATTGCGGTTGCTGGAAATCCTGTACTCATGGCTGAAGCATTTGCAGCAGCTGTTATTGCCGGAAGAAAGGCTTACGAAGCGCAATTGGCACAAACAACAAATAAGGTAATAGCATCCAGTCCGTTAACTGATTTTTTAACCGAATAAGTGATGAGTACTTTTGCTTCTGTTTTTGAAAAATACAACTGGGATGAGGTGCAAAACTTGATTTACAATACCACTTCAAAAGAAGTCGAATCAGCCTTGGCAAAAACCAAAAAGAATCTAAATGATTTTCTGGTTTTAATTTCACCAGCTGCACAACAGTATTTGGAACAAATGGCACAAATGAGCCATCAGTTAACCAAAAAACGTTTCGGAAAAACGATCCAAATGTATGCGCCCATGTACCTCAGCAATGAATGCCAAAACATTTGTACGTATTGCGGCTTCAGTTTGGACAATAAAATCAAACGCAAAACCCTTACCGATAAGGAAATAGAATTAGAAGTAGCAGAACTTAAAAAAGCTGGTTTTGATCATGTATTATTAGTTACCGGTGAAGCCAATTATACCGTCAACATCAATTATTTCCTGAAAGCAGTTGAGCAGATTAAAAAGGATTTTGCTAATATTTCAGTCGAAGTACAACCTATTTCACAAGAAGAATATGAACAATTACATGATGCAGGAGTTCACACAGTTTTAGTTTATCAGGAAACCTATCATCGAGAAGTGTACAAACAATACCATCCAAAAGGAAAAAAATCCAATTACGATTTTCGGTTGGAAACTCCTGATCGCATTGGTAAAGCAGGAATTCACAAAATAGGTTTAGGAGTTTTACTCGGTTTAGAAGATTGGCGTACCGACAGTTTTTTTAATGCTTTGCACTTGGATTATTTACAAAAGACCTATTGGCGGAGCAAGTATTCCGTTTCCTTTCCGCGTTTGCGTCCAGCCGAAGGCATTATCGAACCGAATTTCATCATGGAAGACCGTGATTTACTCCAGTTGATTTGTGCCTACAGATTGTGGAACGAAGATTTGGAAATTTCTATTTCGACACGAGAAAATGAAAAATTCCGTGATAACATTATCCCAATCGGAGTTACTTCTATGAGTGCAGGCTCGAAAACCAATCCAGGCGGTTATGCAGTTGATGTAGAATCGTTGGAACAATTTGAAACCAGCGATGAACGTTCGGCCTTTGAAATTGCGAAGATTATAACTCAAAAAGGTTATGAGCCCATTTGGAAAGACTGGGACAGAAGTTACATGTTATAAATACTAAAAACAGTTAATGCTTACTATATCTGATATTTTACGTTACGGAAAACCCATGTTACTGCCTGAAGTAGGCGAAACTGGTCAATTAAAACTTAAAAATGCCAAAGTTTTAGTTATTGGAGCTGGCGGATTGGGTTGTCCCGTGTTACAATATTTAGCAACTTCTGGTGTTGGCACCATTGGAATAATTGATTTCGATCAAGTGGAACTGCACAATCTACATCGACAGATTTTATATACTGAAGATGAGGTTGGAACTCCAAAAGTCATTTCGGCCAAATCAACTTTGGAACGTTTAAATCCGAATGTGGATTATGTAATTTTTGAAGAAAAACTGACTTCTGAAAATACGGAAAGAATAGTATCTGAATTTGATGTGGTTGTGGATGGATGCGACAATTTCACCACACGCTATCTAGTCAATGACACCTGTGTAAAACTGGGCAAACCTTTGGTTTACGGAAGTATTTTAAAATTTGAAGGACAGATGGCCGTTTTTAACCATAAAGGCTCTAAAAATCTTCGCGACCTGTTTCCTCTGCCTCCAAACCCAGAAGATGTCCCAAATTGTAGTTTAAATGGCGTATTAGGTACATTACCCGGTATCATCGGCACGATGATGGCACAGGAAACTTTAAAGCTACTTATGGAGTTACCTATATTAGAAAACGAACTTTTGATTTTCAATACGTTACACTGGCAATTTAACAGACTGAAATTTTAATTATATTTATACATTGAAAGAAACAACCAAATACTACTTTTTCAATGTTTAGACATCAAGGTAAAAACAGAACATTTAAACACAATCTGCGATTAGCATCTAATCTGTCTTTGATTGCCGGCATTGTGAACAGTGTGGGCGTGTTGGCTATTGGAACACTCACTACCAATGTAACGGGTCATTTTGCCTATTTTTCAGAAGAATTTATTACTGGAAGATATAGTAACGCTGTTCCCTACATCCTTTATATCTTGTTTTTCTTTTTGGGTGCTTTTGTTTCGAATTCTTTCATTGAAATAGCCGCTATCAGAAAAAAGAAATACCTACATACAACCCCTATGTTTCTTGAATTATTCTTGCTTGTGTTTGTAGGTTTTTGGAATTACTGGAATTTTAAAAATACCGCAGATACAAACCAAATCGCCTACCTACTTTTGTTTGCAATGGGTTTGCAAAACGCTTTGGTAACCAAAATATCACAGTCAACAGTTCGAACTACTCATTTAACTGGGCTTTTTACCGATTTGGGGATTGAAATATCACAGTTTATTTTCTATAGAAATCATCCAAATACACCAAAATTAAAAAAGAACATTTTCCTTAAACTTTCCATTGTGTTCTTCTTTTTTACCGGATGTATTTCAGGCACCTTGTTGTTTTATCAAATTGGACTGAAAACACTACTACTTGCCGCTATCCTAATTGCAATTGTCTTGACAATGGACAACCTGATATTTTATTATAATTTTACGCTGAGAAAACTGAGAAGAAAAACACCTGTTAAATAAATTAAAAATGAGCAACGACCCTTTACACGGAAAAACTCTAAAGACCATTGTTGAAACTCTGGTGGATTTCTATGGATTTGATACTTTGGAAGAATTGATTCCTATAAATTGTTTTAAAAATAATCCATCGGTTAAGTCTAGTCTGACTTTTTTACGCAAAACAGACTGGGCCAGAAAAAAAGTAGAAGAATTGTATGTCAAAACTTTACCAAAGCTAACTTCTTAGGATTTATTCTTCAAAATATCCAAAAACTCTTCTCTCGGAATTTCGCGACAACCTAAACTCGCCAAATGGTCGTTATACATTTGACAATCTAACAATTTATAATTGTTTTTCTTTAAGTAAGCGACCATAGCCACAAAGGCAACTTTTGAGGAATTACTCATGTGGGAAAACATACTTTCACCACAAAAAACATGGTCCATATCCACACCATACAAGCCTCCGACCAATTTATCTTCAAACCAAACTTCAACTGACATTGCTTTACCAATTTCATGTAAAAAAGTATAAGCATCAATCATCTCTTCATTGATCCAAGTTCCGTATTGCCCTGGACGATATATTTGTTGGCAATTAATCATTACCTCTCTAAAAGCTTTATTAAAAGTAACTGTATAAATGCCTTTATTAATTACATTCCGCATGCTTTTAGATGGTTTAAATTCATCGGGAAATAAAACCATTCGTTCAGGAGGACACCACCATAAAATGGGATCAGTATCATCAAACCAAGGGAAAATTCCATTTTTGTAAGCCAATAGCAATCGCTCTGGAGACAAATCGCCTCCTACTGCCAAAACACCTTCAGGTGAAGTTTGCTCAACTGGTGGAAAATACAATTCTTTGGTTATAAAATACATTTATAAAAATAAATTAAAGATTTAAAAAAACGAATGTCATACTTTGCCCAGCTCAGTATGACATTTTAATATCTAAATTCTAAAATTTGCAATCAGAAATTAGAATGGAAGATCATCATGCTCTTCTTCATTAAAACTTGGTGCTGGCTCAAAAGCTTGTGCTGCTGGCATTGCAGGCATATCTTGTCCTGCAGGTGCTGCTTGCTGTAAACGCTCAATTCTCCATCCCTGGATAGAGTTAAAATATTTCGTTTCACCTTGAGGATTTGTCCATTCACGACCACGTAAATTGATAGATACTTTCACTTGCTCACCAACTTGGAAGTTATTCAAATCATCTACTTTTGCTTGAGTAAACTCAATCATAATGTGTTGTGGGTACTGCTCATCAGTAGTAACAACCAATTCTCTTTTCTTGAATGATGCGCTAACGTCCTGTGTAGGGTTAATCACTTTAATTCTTCCTGTAACTTCCATAATCTCTAAATTTATTGCTTTGCCAATAATACTTTCCATGCCGAAAGTATGTCTTGTTTTTCTAAATACTCTTTTGCTAATTGATTGACCTTTAAACGATCATCAGCACTCAAAACTGCTTTCACAGTAAAATTTTCTTGGACAAATATAGCGATTTCTTCGTCGCTTGGCAACGATTCTATATTTCCTAACATTCCCAAATCATTCCCTGTAAAAAATGGATCTTTTCTTATATAATCAGGGATGGCATCGACACCAATTCCTAGTGTTACCAGTGGTTTTGGTACTTCAAACAATCCCATGTTTGAACGTGAGTACCAGTTTCCTCCTAAACGAGAAACCAAATCAATTTTATATTGGTCAATTCCACCAGCTTCACTTAAAACTTCCTCTCTAATATGAACTTTTACAATTTCACAAATTACTAAATTCCCTGCTCCTCCTTCTATTCCTAAAGCAATTACATCATTAACTTTACACTCAAACTGCACTGGTGATTCAGCCACTCGAAAAGGTTTTACTAGATCTGAAGCCACAGCTGTAAGTCCCGCTTTTTCAAATTCATTAACTCCATCACCATATTCTGTACTCGCCAAAGAAGTTTGTTGTACGGTATCATAATTTACAACATTAATTACTACTTCTTTAGTAGCTAAAACATTTTCTAAGGTATGTTTTGTTGTATTATCCCTAACACGTCTTGAAGGTGAAAAAACTAAAATAGGCGGATTTGCACTAAAAATGTTAAAAAAACTAAACGGAGATAAGTTTGGGACTCCTTCTTCGTTAAGAGTACTAGCAAATGCTATTGGTCTTGGGGCAATAGCACCTTGCAAATAAGTTTGTAATTGAGCCGTTGGCAATTCAGACGGTTGGAAACTTTTCATTTTAAAAATCGTTTAAAGCAAAAGTAATAAATAGAAATGTTTTTAAAGCAGTATTGCAAACTGATATTTTAGATTTTACTATATTTAACCACACTTTTCATTTTTATGCTTTTTTCAGAAAAAAATAGTATTACACGTTGGGTTCTAGTTGGATTTTCATTTCTGATAATCGTACTGATTTTGTGGAATACATATACATTGGTACAAATTTTTAAAAAAGAGGAAAGAAATAAAATGGAACTTTGGGCAACTGCACAAAAAACCCTTCAAAATGCAACCGACGATACCGAAGTTGATTTACCCCTCCAGATCTTAACCAACAACGGAACCATTCCAACCATACTTGTTGATAAAAACGATAGTATTCTAAGCGTTAATAACATTGATGAGGAAATATTAAAAGATTCTATAAGATCTAAAAGGCTTTTACAGCAATTTAAAACTGCCAATAACAAAATTGAAATTAGTATAGATAAAAACAATTACCAATACTTGTATTACACTAATTCCCAATTGTTAAAGCAATTAAAATATTATCCTATTGCTCTAATTACTATTATTATCCTTTTTGGAGCATTGGTTTACAATTACTACAAAGCCTCAAAAGTATCAGTTCAAAACAAACTTTGGGCCGGAATGGCTAAAGAAACCGCACATCAAATTGGAACTCCTTTGTCATCACTTATTGGTTGGGTAGAAATAATGAAAGCCGACAATATTGATTCAACAATGGTTGAAGAAATTGAAAAAGACATTACTAGGCTTCAAAATATTACTGATCGTTTTTCTAAAATCGGTTCTGAACCTATCTTGGAAATAAAAGATTTAATTTCAGAAACTAAAAATGCCTACAACTATTTAGAATCACGATTTGAAGGTCAAGTTAATTTCACGTTTAAAGCACCTGAAAAAGAAATTCCTGTTAAACTAAATCCAACGCTTCACGGATGGACCATAGAAAATTTAGTAAAAAATGCTATTGATGCTATGAGAGGAAGAGGTTCTATACTTATCACTATCGAAGAAGAATTTGGTAATGCAAAAATTAAGGTTTCAGATACTGGAAAAGGGATTCCTAAAAACTTATTTAATGCTATTTTTGACCCTGGATTTACAACCAAAAAAAGAGGATGGGGATTGGGACTTTCACTTACCAAAAGAATTGTTGAGGAATACCACAAAGGGAAAATTAAAGTACTTCATTCTGAAATAAATAAAGGCACAACTTTTCAAATTAGTTACAAAAAATGCACTTAAGTTATTGGGAGATAAAAAATTGGTTTACCAATGTTGATTACACTATTGTTGGAAGTGGTATTGTTGGTTTACAAACAGCTTTAAGACTTCGTGAACGTTTCCCTGAAAGTAAAATTTTAGTACTTGAAAAAGGAATGTTACCAGAAGGAGCTAGTACTAAAAATGCTGGCTTTGCCTGTTTTGGAAGCCTATCTGAAATTATTGAAGACTTAAAAACACATTCGGAAGAAGAAGTAATCGAACTGGTAAAAAAGCGCTGGTCTGGTTTACAATTGCTACGCAAAAATTTAGGCGATCAAGCCATAGATTTAAAACCTTATGGTGGTTATGAATTATTTCTTGAAAATGACGAAACCACTTATAATGAATGTCTACAGAAATTACCATTTATAAATGATATTTTAAGACCATTATTTAAAACCGATGTTTTTGAAAAAAATGTAGATCGGTTTGGTTTTTCACGCATAAAGGAATATACCATTTTCAATCCTTTTGAAGCACAAATTGATACCGGAAATATGATGCAGGCTCTTTTGAAAGAAGTCTATTCAAAAAACATCATGATTTTAAATAATCAAACAGTCACACAATTTTCTGATACAGGGAATACTGTTGAGGTGCAACTGAATGATTATACTTTTAAAACCAAAAAATTATTGTTTGCAACCAATGGTTTTGCACAAGAATTAACAAAAGGAGAAGTAAAACCGGCACGGGCTCAGGTTTTAATTACTGAACCTATTCCTGACTTAGATATTAAAGGTACTTTTCATTTAGATAAAGGATATTATTATTTCAGAAACATAAACAACAGAATTCTTTTGGGCGGTGGTAGAAATCTTGATTTTGAAGGAGAAACGACTACAATCCTAGAGCAAACTGAATTAATTCAAAATAGATTGGAAAGTTTGTTAAAAACTGTAATTTTACCGCAAATTGAAGTAAAAATCGCACACAGATGGAGCGGTATTATGGGAATTGGTTCTCATAAAAAACCTATCGTAAAACAATTATCATCCAATATCTATTGCGGAGTTAGAATGGGCGGAATGGGTGTTGCAATTGGAAGTTTAATTGGACAAGAATTAGCAGATTTAATATAAAACTAATAAAAAACGCATGCAGAAAAATTACAATTTAAAAGCAATTTTCCTTGTTTTCATATTATCATTATTTTCAAACTCATCTTTTTATGGGCAAATAACAACCCTTGACCCTTCAGGGAACTTCAAAGTAAATGGGTATAGTGGTTTATGGTGGGATTACCAATACAAACCTACTGGTAGTAGTACATATACTCAGTCACAAATTCAGTATTCAGCATCTTCATCATTCGTTAAACTAAATCCTTTTATTTCCTGGGATTTTAGAATTAGATATTACAACTCATTTGGGCAGCCAGGTGTTTGGGAGCCTGAACATACTGTTAATTCTAATTACTTTAATATCTCGAAATCTGTTGGTTATAATTTTAATTTTAACACTTCCTTTTTAGACGAAGGATGGAGAGGATATAGGCTTCAAAACACGACTTCAGAGTATTACAGTTTTATAATGGAATCCAACTACCTAGTAAACGGTTCATCAGGAAAGTCAATTGATATGAAATGGTCTTCTGGGTATGGGATGATGATGGTTTCTCCTAAAATAACAGATTTATCATCAGATAAAATGTTTTCAATTTATGCTAATAGTTATCAAGGCGCATACTCAGTAGTGTTAGGAACTATGAGCAATCCTTATGACCCAACCACATTTCATCCATTAAAAACAGTTAATTTACCTTATGGGGGTTACAACAAGATAAATGTTTTTTTAAACAATTATGTTAGTAACGATCAATATATTGCAATAAAAAGTAATGGAAATTATGGAGAGGTCTTTTTTGATGATTTTAGTTACGAGCAGTCTGTTAATTGTTATGACTTAACTAATGTTGCATTAAATAATATTTCTGAACACAACGCTACTTTATCATACAATTCAAATACTGCAAGTTCTTATGAAATTAACTTAAAAAATCTATCAACAGGAGCTACACAAACTTTTACGACCAATTCAAGTTCATATACTTTTACAAATCTTGCAGGGTTAACTAATTATGAAGTAAAAGTTAGAGGAAATTGTGCACCTGATTTATATACAAATTGGTCACAAGTAATATCCTTTTCAACTCCTTGCAACATTGTTACGGCAGATTATTTTACCTCATTTGGTGAAGAATATACGATTGATCCTTGTTGGAAAAAAATTACATATTCAACAACCATTACAAACTCTTCTAGCATAACTGTCAACAGCATATTGGCAGTTTCTCCAAAAAGCGGTTCGAAAATGGTTAATATTTATGCCAGCAGTGAATTAAACCAGAAAGGATATTTAATATCTCCTTTTATTTCTGATTTAAACACAAACAAACGTATAAAATTTTACCTAACTTCATATGGTTCCGATTATGTAGACAGGTCAATCACCATAGGAACAATGTCAAATCCAGCTGACGAATCAACCTTTGTTCCTCTAGAAAACATATTTCCTGACGACATAAACCAATATAATGGATATAAAGTAAATGGGCACTTTAAACAGCATATAGTTTATTTTAACAATTATAACCAAAATTTAAATCATAATTATATTGCGTTTAAAGTTAACAACTCTACAAATTTTAATTCAATCAATCTATACATAGATGATTTTACATACGAAAACAGTCCTTCATGTAAAGAACCAACAAATTTAAAGTGCATTAGAACTGATTTTAACTATGCTAAAATAAAATGGACTGATTTTGATCAATCTTCAACAGAATGGGAAGTCGAGTATGGCATTAAAGGATTTACAATTGGAACAGGAACTAGAATTTCTGTAAATTCAAATCCGTTTACGATTAACTCAAATTTAATTCCTAATCAGGAGTATGATTTTTATGTTAGAACAAAATGTGGTAACAACATTTATAGTAACTGGTCAGATCGTGGTACCTTTAAGACCAAATGCTCTGGTTTTACTGTAGGATACACTACAAGTTTTGAAAACGAAAGCATTCAAGCAAATAATACTTGTTGGTCAAGAACAGAACCAAATATCAGAAATACTTTTTATGCCAATTCGTTTGTAGAATTTATAACTTATCCTAACGGAAATACTCCTGTTCCTTTATCAGGATCTACTCTTGCTAGAATATTTAGCCGTAAAGATTGTCCAGATCCTTTGGTAAACGAAAAATCTATTTTGATTACGCCTAGGTTAACCGATCTGGACTCAAACAAAAAAATATTGTTTTCTGCATACATTAACTCAAGTATGTATTCATCTATAAATAGTATTCAAATAGGTACAATGTCTGACATTGACGATTATACAACATTTGTTCCTTATCAATCGATTACAAATGAGCTGGTTGTAAATCAATGGAAAGAATATACAGTGGATTTCTCAAGCTATACAGGCTCCAACCAATTTATTGGAATTAGAATTTTTTCTAATAGTTCTTCCAACGATATTGTTTTTATTGATAATTTTAAATACTTAAACAATGACTGTACACGTCCAGGTAATTTAAGTGCATATCAAAATGGTTCATCAAGCGCTTTATTAAATTGGAATACAAACAATAACAATTCTGTTAATTGTGAGATAGAATATGGTCTTGAAGGTTTTACGCTTGGAACAGGGCAAATAATTCAAGTAACTCAAAATCCTTTTGTATTAAACAATTTAAATTCGAACTCAAAATATCAATTTAGAGTAAGAAACATTTGTAATTCAGGAGTTGTAAATTGGAGTGATTTATATACTTTCAAAGTATCATGCAGTGTAAGTAGTCCTTTTGTAGAAAATTTTGATCAATATCCAGCAACAAATGCCTTCTTAATACCTGATTTCTGCTGGACAGTTAATGACGTTTCAAATGATAATCTATATGGTGGTGTTAAAAATGTTTACTACGAGAATTTTAACAGCCCTCCTAATGTAGGTCACTTTTATAACTCAAATACTGCAGGTAAGTTTATATATTTTATTTCTCCCTATTTATCTGATTTTGATAATACTAAAAAAATTAAATTTTGGATAAATAATGTACGTGAAATAAGTACTTCGCAGGTATTAATTTTAGGAACCCTTTCAAATTCAGTAGATTTTAACACATTCACACCTTATCAAACAATAGATCTGGCAAATTTACCTGCTTATGGAAAAGAAATAAACATTGATTTTTCAAATTATACAGGAACAAATAAACATATTGCCTTCAAACTAAGTGGTGAAAATATTTCTGATTACTTTTATATAGATGATTTTCAATATTTAAACAATAGCAACTGTACTGAACCAATTAATGTTCAGCTTTTAAACATCTCAAGTAATTCTTTAAAAATTACATGGGATAACAATAGTGCTCAAAACACACAAATTGAATATGGCCCTTTCGGTTTTATTCCAGGTTCAGGAACTATTTTAAATAGTAATACTAATGAAATTGTTATTACTAACTTACAACCTACTACAAAATATGATTTTTATCTTAGATCTAATTGTTCATCGAATCAATCCATAACTATTGGACCTAAAACTGTTGAAACAACTTGTACTATAGAACCCCTTCCTTGGCTGGAAGATTTTAGTAATTTACCACAATATGGAAGTAATTTACTTCCAGAATGTTTTGAAAAACTTCCGGGAGGAACTATTACATCATATAACTCACCTCTTGTTTTAAACACCAATTATTACAACCCAAATCACACTCTAAACGGTAATGGGGATAGCTCTTATTTATGGGCAAATAATTTCTCTGGCCCAGATGGTTATAGAGGAATCATAGTGCCAATGTTTAATTTAATGGCCGGAACTACTTACACATTTAGTTTAGATGCCAGAAAAGCTTATGAATATGATGCCCAATCACTTAGACTATTTGTAGGAAAAGGTAAAAAGATGCATTATATGGAAGCAGAACTTAGCAGGTTAGGCACATTGAGTGAGTATAATTATAATACAAACTCATTCTCTTTTACCCCAATTACTTCTGGTGACTATAGTTTCATTCTTCATACTCAGGCAAGTGGATCTACTAATATGTCATTGGATAATTTCAAAATTATTGAAGGGTATACAAATATTGTAACAAGTAACAATGATCTATTTAATTTTGACAACGGAAACAACAATAAATTAATTATAGAAAGCACACAAAATTCCTTTGCTAGTATTGTAACTGATGTAAATAATATCTCTAATAAAGTATTAAAAATGTCAGGATCAAATAACTCATCTACATGGAGAGTAGACCAAACCAATATATGGGAAAGTAATCAAAATCATATAACGAAGGTTAATATGAAAATCAATGCTACTTCGATGACAAGTCTATTCTTGCTATTTGATTTAAAACAAACTTTTGTTAATTTTAATAATGAATCGATGTTTAGAGTAGTGGTAAATGGAGTTGTTTTAGGTAACATTATCCGTCCAACAACTAATAACCAAGATATTTTTAAAACATTCCAATATGACTTAACTCCTTTTGTAGGTGGTGATATTAGAATTTCGTTGCAGCATATTGGAAAATCTTCGAACGACATTGGAGATAATGCTTATTTAGACAATCTTAGATTTAGCCCAGTGCCTTTGTTATCTACAAATGAAAATAATTTTATTGGACTGAAATATTATCCAAATCCAGTTGATAACATTTTAAATATCGAAAATAATTCAGTTATTTCTTCTGTTGAAATTTTATCTGTAACTGGTCAATCACTTTTTATTAAAAGCTTCTTGACTAATAACATTACAATCGATACCAACAATTTTGCCCATGGTGTATATTTCATAAAAATTACTTCTGAAAACAAGAGCAAAACACTCAAGATAATAAAAGACTAATTCTATATTTTTTAGAAAAAATAAATGCATTACAAATCATTAAATGTTTAAACCTTTTTTAGATTTGTAATGCATTTATTCTATTTAATATAATGGCAGCAAAAAAACCTACACCTACAAAAAATACCAAACAACCTAAAAAAAAGGAAAACTTAACCTTTTGGGGTAAAGTAAAGAAATTTCTTTTAAAGCTTTTCATATGGTTTAATGTTATCTCTATTTTATTGGTTCTCTTATTCAAGTTTGTTCCAGTGCCTTTCACACCACTTATGATTGTGAGAGCATTCGAACATAATGCCGATGGTAAGGAAATGGTTTGCAGTCACGATTGGGTGCCTTTAGATGATATTTCAATGAACTTACAAAAAGCTGTCGTTGCAAGTGAAGACGGACTATTTCTGAAGCACAATGGCTTCGATTTTTCTGCAATGAACAAAGCCATGACTGGTAATCTCAAAGGTAAAAAATTAAAAGGGGGAAGTACTATTTCGCAACAAACTGCAAAAAATGTTTTTTTATGGCAAGGCCGAAGTTATGTTCGCAAAGCTTTAGAAGCGTATTATACTGTACTCATTGAACTCATTTGGGGTAAAAAACGTATTATGGAAGTCTACCTAAATAGCATAGAAATGGGCGATGGTGTTTATGGTGCCGAAGCTGCAAGTCGTCATTGGTTTCACAAAAGCGCAAAGAACCTTACTAAATATGAAGCAGCATCGATAGCGGCTATTTTACCGAGTCCCAGAAAATACAAAGCCATTAACTCTTCTTCTTATGTGGAGAGAAGAAAAAACAAAACACTACGTGTGATGCGTCATGTAGGAAAATTGAATTATTAATTAAAAAGAAATGTTTCAAAAACCGAAAATCTTATTTCTGATTGTTTTTTTAATTAATTCTAGCATTATTTATGGTCAAAATAAGAAAATACAAACATTTCTTGTAGATTTCAAAGTAGATTGTAAAATTAATGAAACTCCTTTTTTTGAATTTCAACCTGTATTTTTAACAGATATTGAAAATAATCCAGATGAGACTAATTATGTATTTTACTACAACGGAAATAAATACAAGACTAAAGCCGAGTTTTTAAATGTTAATGATTCGATAAAGGATATTATAAAAGTATTATCAAATACTGAAAAAGACAGTATACTTTCTAAATCAAAATCAAAATCATTTCTGATTGAAAAACTTGAAAAAAATTTAGCTCAATCTAGTTATGAAAAAATTAAAAACAAGCCTATTGCATTAAGTTTTTATTCTTATTTCGATGATGAAAGTCAAGAAGTTGTTGGTAAGAGATTATACTTTAATCTAACTCAAAAAACTATTAAAAAAATTAAATTAAAAGCTAATGGCTATGACGAATATGGAACATATTTAGGTTCAAAAACTATAATTCAAAATCAAATAATAAAACCAAAGAAATCCTTTAAGTTCAATCCAATATCGTGGAGTAATTCAAACCTATATAAACTTGATCTAAATGAAGTTACAATAGAGTATAATGATGGAACAAAGACTACAACTCAAGATAGAAACATACCAAGCATTAAGTATTATTATCTACATTTAATATTTGGCAATAATGCTCTTTTAACGAATTAACTACCACAAAATGGTTTAAAAACATTGCTATTCTACTTACTCTGAAAACATTCTCTTTTCTTAACTTAGGGCATCGCTAAATTTTTTGGCTAAATTTTTGATATGGAATTAAGTAAGTCAAACCTTATAAATTCTATATCTTATGCGTACACCATTTATCATTCTTTTTGTCGCCATTATTTTTGTTTCTTGTAAAGATGCTGAAGAAGGAAGTGCTAATTCATCAATGCAATTAATGAAACTTGAAATGCCAAGTAAAGTTGCTTCTTCAGAAGATGCAAATTATGAAGCAGCAGCTGTTGCAGTTGACTCTGCAGCCGTTGTTGTAAGCTCCCCTCAATCACAAACCAAAATTATCAAAACAGCCGATTTACGTTTTCAAAGCACCGATTTGAATACTTCTTACGAAAATCTTAAAACAGGCATTACCAAATACAAAGCTATTATTCAAAATGATGAATCGGGAAAAACAGATGAATCAGTATATCGTAATTTAACAATCCGAATTCCTAGTCAGCACTTTGATTCTTTTATTGCCGATATCAGCAAAGGAGTTCAACATTTCGACAGAAAAGAAATATCTCAGCAAGATGTTACCGAAGAATACGTAGATACCGAATCCCGAATGAAATCTAAAAAGAAACTGGAAGAACGCTATTTACAATTGTTAGCAAAAGCTACCAAAGTTTCTGAAATGATGGAAATAGAAAAAAAACTGGCTGAAATTCGTGAAGAAATCGAAGCTAAAGAAGGGCAACTTAAATACATGCAAAACCGTGTTTCGATGAGTACCATCAATATTCAAATGTACACATACAATGCTTCAGAAAGTGGTGCTACAGTTTCCTATGGAGGTAAAATTTGGAACTCTATAAAGGAAGGTTTTAACGGTTTGTCCAATTTTATGTTAAGTATCATCAGTATTTGGCCCTTTATTCTTATTTTCGTAGGAGTGTTCGCGTTCATTAAACGAAGATTCTTCAAGAAAAAAGGATAATTATGTTGGCTACAATCAAAAAGAGGTATATTCTTCCTGTGCTTGCAGGTGGTTTTTTATTTGTGGGAGTAAGTTTCAAAGAGGATTTTTTTGAAATTGCCAAACAAATTGAAATTTTTACAACACTTTTCAAAACGGTGAACATGAACTATGTTGATCAAACCAATCCAGCCGATTTAATGGATAAAGCAATTAAAACAATGCTGGTTGAACTTGATCCGTACACTGTTTATTTTAATGAACAAGATGTTGCTAAATTCAAAATTAACAACACTGGAGAATACACCGGGATTGGCGCTTTGGTATCGCGTAAAGAAGGAAAGTTAATCATTCGTGAGCCTTACAAAAACTATCCTGCAGACAAAGCGGGCTTAAAAGCAGGTGATGAAATTATTCAGATAGGTGATGTAAATCTAACCGATTTTAAAGAAGATGCTTCTCAGTTATTAAAAGGAAGTAAAAACACTAAAATTGATATTAAATACAAACGAAACGGTCAGGTAAATTCTGCACAAATTGTTTTAGAAGAAGTAGATATTAAAGCTGTTCCATTTTTTGGTAAAACCGATGACAAAACGGGTTATATTGTACTTTCTCAGTTTAGTGCCAAAGCCTCATCAGAAACCAAAGATGCTTTAGAAAAACTGAAAGATCAAGGCGCAACAAGAATTATCCTTGACCTACGAGGAAACCCTGGAGGTTTATTGGGCGAAGCTGTAAATATTTGCAATTTATTTGTTCCTAACGGAGAAACTATTGTTACCACAAAATCTAAAATTCAAAAGCATAACAACACTTACAAAACAACTCGACAACCAATAGACACACAAATTCCTTTGGCTATTTTAGTTGATGGAAAAAGTGCTTCGGCAAGTGAAATTGTGGCTGGTGCTCTACAGGATTTAGACAGAGCTGTAATTATTGGAAGCAGAAGTTTTGGTAAAGGATTAGTACAAAGACCACTTGACTTGACGTACGGAACGCAACTTAAGGTTACTATTTCTAGATACTACACTCCTTCTGGCAGATGTATTCAGGCGTTAGATTATTCTAAAAGAGATGCTTCGGGCAAAGCAATACGTACTGAAGCCAAAAACTATAATGCCTTTAAAACCAAAAAAGGAAGAACGGTTTATGATGGAGGAGGAATCCAACCTGACATCGAACTTTCGGAAACAAAAACAAATGTTATTGTTGATGCCTTACAGCGTAACGATGCATTCTTTGACTATGCAACGCAATATGTTCAAAAAAACAATGCATTAAAAGAAATTACAGATGCAGATTATATTCAGTTTAAAGCCTTTTTAAAAGCTAAAAACTTCACTTTTGACACCAAGTCTGAATTGCTATTAAAAGATGTTTTATCGGAAGCAAAAAAGGAGAATATTGATGCTTCTATAAAATTGCAATACGATGCTTTGGCTTCGGCTATTCAAAAAGCAGAAGAATCACAATTAGACAAATACAAAGCTGAGATAATGAAATTGCTTAAAGCAGAAATCATTACACGCTACAACTACCGTGAAGGGTTGTATGATTATTATCTTAAAAATGATATTGAGATTAAAAAAGCAACTTCACTACTTAATAATCAGCCGGAATATAATAAAATATTGTTACAGTAATTCTTGTATAAAATAGTTCTCGATACGCTTCGCTACTTGAACTGACGATACTAAACAACTTAGGCTACTTCTGAATTTTCATTTGAATGTGCGGAATATCATCTTCCAAGTACATTTCTGAAGTTTTTACAAACCTGTGACTTTCGTAGAATTTCTGTAAATACATTTGGGCAGATATGGTAATTTGTTTTTTATTGAAGTTGTTCTCTACAGCCTCAATAGCCACTTTCATTAAGTCGTGACCAAATTTCATATCTCTGTATTTTGGAGAAACAATAACCCTCCCAATAGAAGCTTCATCAAAATAATATCCAGCATCAAAAATGCGACAATAAGCTGCTAGTTCACCGTTGTAATATCCTAAAACATGAATTGCTTTTTGATCTTTCCCATCAATGTCTTGATAAACGCAATTTTGCTCCACCACAAACACTTCAATTCGTAGTTTTACTATTTCATATAACTCAACTGTAGAAAGTGCCTCAAAAGACTTTATTTTAAATTCTATACTCATTGGGGATATATTTTAATCAAAGTTATAATAAAAAAGGGAATCTAAATAGATTCCCTTTTCTTTATCCTTTTATTTTAAGCTTCATTCCTGGCTTAATGTTTTCGTCTTGTAAATCATTTAACTTTTTAATTTCAGCAACCGTAGTTTTATGTTTTTGTGAAATTATAAATAATGAATCCCCTTTTTGTACTACATACATTTTTAGATCTTCAAAACGACTTTTCTTTTTAGTATTTTCTACCACTGTTTGAGTTGATCCTTTTACAACTTTCAATTTGTCTCCCACTTTTACGTTTGTTGAAACTAAATTGTTCCATTGTTTTAAATCTTCTACTGTAACATTATTATTGTTGGCAATTTCGATAAGGTTGTCTCCTTTTTTTACAACATATAGATCAGATGGTTTTTCAGTTTCAGTTGAAGCAACTTCATCTTCTGATGCTTTTAATCTTAACTTATCACCTAATTTAATGTTAGAATCTTTAAGATTGTTCCATTTCTTCAAGTCGGCTACATACAAATGATAAGTTTTAGCAATTGCAGTTAAAGTTTCACCTTGTTTTACAATGTGCTCTTCTGCTTTACCTTCAGTAACTGTGTTAGACTCAGATTTAGCAACTTTATCATTTTGAGCAATTGATTTATCTTGTTTTGTTGTTTTTGTTTTATCAGCTTTTGTATTTTCAGCTAAAACAGGATCAACATTCGAAACAATTTTCAATCTTTTCCCTAACTGAACATTATTTCCTTTCATTTTGTTCCATTTCTTAATATCAGCTATGGAAACATCATATTTTTCAGCTATATCACCCAAGACATCACCACGTCTAACCGTATGATATTTAGTTTTGGTTATGGTTTTAGTAGTTTCGACTTCAGCAACAGCCTCCTCTACTTTTTGCTCTACGCCAATAGAATCCCTAACAATTCTAACTCTTGGTTTTGGCGCATATTGTTTTTCGCGTTTGCTTTCTTCATAATCAACATAAGCATACATTTTATCTTCGTTTGAAGTAAAGACAGCAACTTTATCTTTAGGTAATGTTATAAAATTAGTTTGATTCGTTACATAAGGAACCACTTTCATTTTATATGACGGATTTAAAAACTCTATCTGTGAAACAGGCATATCTAATAAATCAGCTAATTGCTTGAAAGACATTTTCTTTTTAATTGCAATTGTATCTGTTGCTAAATGATTTACAATAGCTTTATTAGGCGTAATTCCGTGTTCTTTGTGATATTCGAAAATATACATTGTAGCTAAGAAAGCTGGAACATATCCTTGTGTTTCACGAGGTAAGAATTTTTTAATGTTCCAAAAATTTTGATGACCACCAGAACGACGAATCGCTTTTGAAACATTTCCTGCGCCCGAATTATATGAAGCAAGGACCAATTCCCAATCACCAAATATTTTATACATTCCACTCATATAGCGAGCAGCTGCATCACTAGCTTTTAAAGCATCACTTCTTTCGTCTAAATAAGAATCGATTTTTAAACCGTATTGCTTGCCTGTTTGAAACATAAATTGCCATAAACCAGTAGCTCCAACACGTGAAACGGCTTTTGAATTTAAAGCAGATTCTACAATGGCCAAATATTTAATTTCAAGAGGAACATTATACTTTGCTAATGCCTCTTCAAACATTGGAAAATAGTATTGCGAAATTCCCATTAATCTTTCAAACGATCGTTTACGATTTTTTAGGAAGTTTTTAACCAGATTTTCTAACTGAGGATTATACTCGATGTTAAACGGAGATTTCTCGTCCATCAAACGTAATCTTTCTTTGAAAACTTCAGTAGGAAGTTCATAATCGACTGGTGTATTTGTATCGATGTTTTTAACATCTGCATACATTTCGTCAAAATTTTGAAGACTAGTTACTTCTTTCAACCATAAACTATCCACACAAGTAGTCATATCGTCTACTACGAAAGTCGTTTTTAATGAGTCTAAGTAAGAAAGTTTTAAAACAGGCTTTACAGCATTATTTTCAGATTGAAAATTATCTTGCGCAGTTACTGATAAAGCCGGTAATGTAGATAGCAATGCTAGGTAAAAAATCTTTTTTATCATAAGCTGTGATTATAAGTTATTGACATTCAATGATTTGGGTCAGAAATGCAAACATATAGGCAAATAATTTAAAATTTGTTAAAAAAAAGTTAAAAGAGTAATTTTTAACTTAATATGGCAGCGATTCCAGGTAGTGTTTTTCCTTCCAACATTTCAAGCATTGCACCACCGCCAGTAGAAACGTAACTCATTTTTGGTTCAAAACCAAACTGTTTTACTGCTGCTACGCTATCACCTCCTCCAACTAATGAAAAAGCACCGTTTTGAGTTGCTTCTGCAATGAAATTACCTAATTCGATAGTTCCATTAGAGAAAGAATCTATTTCGAAAACACCCAAAGGTCCATTCCAAAGAATTGTTTTAGAATCTAAAATAACATTTTTAATTAATTCCAAAGATTTTGGTCCCACATCAAGTCCTTGCCATCCATCAGGAATTGAATTAACATCAATCACTTGAGTCTCTGCATCATTTGCAAACTTATTGGCAGCAATAACATCGACGGGTAAATGAATTTGAACTCCTTTGGCTTTAGCTTTATTAAGTATATCAAGTGCAAGCTCAAGTTTGTCATCTTCACATAATGAGTTACCGATTTTCCCACCCAATGCTTTGATAAAAGTAAAAGTCATACCTCCACCAATAATCATGTGGTCAATTTTATCTAAAACATTTTCGATAACTGTAATTTTAGAAGACACTTTACTACCTCCTAAAACTGCAGTGACTGGCTTAACACTGTTGTTTAAAACCTTGTTAAGACTTTCAATTTCTTTTGCTAATAATAATCCGAAACATTTATTTTCAGGAAAAAACTGAGCAATTATTGTAGTTGATGCGTGAGCTCTATGTGCTGTACCAAAGGCATCGTTAACATAAATATCACCTAGTGAAGCTAGCTTTTTAGAAAACTCAACATCACCAGCTTCTTCTTCATTATAAAATCTAAGATTTTCTAAAAGCAAAACTTCTCCTTGTTTTAAATGATGAGCTGCATTTTCAGCAACGTGTCCAATACAATCTGAAGCAAAAGTTACTGGCACCTGTAAAATTTGCGCTGTAGTATCAACAATATGTTGTAAGGAAAATTCCTCTTGTTTCCCTTTTGGCCTACCTAGATGCGACATCAAAATCACGCTGCCTCCTTCGTTAAGAATTTTATCGATAGTAGGTTTAGCAGCTTCAATACGTGTTGCATCAGTAACGTTATAGTTTTCATCTAATGGAACATTAAAATCAACACGGATTATTGCTTTTTTATTGTGAAAATTGAAATCGTTAATTGTTTTCATTAAGGTATTATTTATTTTAAAATATTAATCTACTGCAAGAGAAGATTGCGTACATGGACAATTACTTAATCCTTGGAAGAAGTCCCACCCTAGAGTAATCATGTGCGTCCCAGAATTGTAACTAGACAATTCATTTGTTGTGATTTGATAAGCATATCCAGCATAAAAACCACCTTTTTTAAGTCCAACCATTGGACCAACAGTCAAAGGTTTAAAAGGTTGGTCAATTAGCATACGATACGTTGCACCTAACCAGAAATAGCCAGTTCGTTGATTATCTAGATATCTGAATTTAGCATTTAAATCCAAGAATGAACGTCCATCACTTTCGAAATGTTGAAAATAAGCCGACGGTTCAATTTCTAATTTACTGTCACGGTAGCTTTTATATGTATAACCTGTATATACTTGATAAAAACGCAACAAATTTGGCTCTTCTTTAAAATAGTTTTTAATATCCTTATTTAATAAGTTACTTGCGTTGAAATTAACCCAAAATTCTTTATTACGGTATAGTAAACCAACGTCAAAGTTATCATTTGCAGTATATCTGTCGTTAAGAATTTTACTGTCAAAAGTTTTAATTTTATCAGTTTCTATTCTAAAATTATTTAAATTATATGATAAACCAAAAGATAAATATTGACGTGATGGATAATCTAAAATAATGTGATGCGCAAAGGTTAATTTACCACCTGTTTGTCTTGTGTATCCATTTTTATCATTATACAAAGATATCCCTAAACCAGATTGTTCAAAAACTCTAAAATCAGCATAAATAGCTTGGTTTTGGGGAGCATCTTTAATTCCTACCCATTGCGAAAAACCATTTACACGTATACGAATATTATCTCCTATACCTGCATAGGTAGGCGATAAAACAAAAGGGTTATCAGCAAGATATTGCGTTGCTACTGGTACATTAAATTCCTGAGCAAATAAATTGGAAGCTGTTAGCAGCGTCAATGCTGCTAACAGTTTTCCTTTTCTTAAAATATTATTTGGAGCTAATATCATAGTGTTATTCTATTATAAATTATCTGTACAACGTGAAGTGACCCACAAATTCTTGACCATCATTTCCGTCAACTTTAAGAACATACCAGTAATCACCAGTAGGTAATTCATTACCATGATATTTACCGTTCCATTTTTGATTCACATTAAGTTCAGCAACTAAACGACCGTATCTATCATAAATTTTTGTAATTAAATTAGGATAATTAAATTCATCTACGAAGTGTGGATACCATTCGTCATTCTCACCATCACCATTTGGAGTAAATACATCAGGAATTTCAATTGGATAAAATATAAATGGTTTAGTCATTGTTATGAAACAACCAGCCGCATCAGTTACTGTAACAGTATAAGGCCCTGTCGCATCGTAAATATAACTATTATCATTACCATTATTGTGACCATTAAAATCATATGTATAAGGAGGTGTACCACCTGTAACATTAGCAACAATTTCATTCAAACCACCTTGTACAAGACCAGGACCTTGCCACATTAAAGGATCAACATCAGTTGCATTAATTGTGAAAACTGCTGGCTTAGGTCCACATCCATTAGCATTCATAACATAAATTATGTGATTACCTGGTGTTAACAAAGCTGGATATGTAGCCGACGTAAATATATTACTAGCTTGTGCAGTAGCCATTGTTATGTCATCTAAAGCAAATTGATAATCAGATAGTGGTGTAAAGTTATTAGATGGTGTATTATCAGAATTAAACACCTCAACTACAACAGATGGGAAAGCACCATTATTATCACAAGGGAATGTTGGAATCGCAACTGGAGTAAACTGTACTCCCGGATCAATAAGCAATTGTGTAGAATAAGTACATCCATTTGCATCAGTAACAATTACTTCATACTCACCTCCTTGTAAACCAGTAAACGACCAAGAAGTAACACCTGAAGCTAAATTAATTACAGGACCATTTACAACTGTTGTTGTGCCAGAATATATTACATTGTAAGATACAGTGTATGGTGCAGTACCACCAACAATATTTACAACATCAAAGCTACCTGCATTATCCTCCGCGCAAACTTCAGGTATAATATTAGCAATACTTGCACCTAAAATTGTAGGTTCAGAAATTGTAAAGCTATATTGATCAAAACATCCGTTTTGATCTTGAACTATAATTGTATAATTACCAGCAGCTAAATTACCAACAAGACCATTTGCAGGAAGATCGATAAACTGATTTAAATTAGGACTAATAGCATACTTCACTATACCAGTTCCACCAGTTGTAGTAACTGTTATCGTACCATCACTACCGCCATTACACTTAACATTTTGTAAAGCATAATTAACTACAAACACAGGCGGCTCAGTAATTGTTACTGATCCTGACGTATATATACAACTACCAAAAGCGTTTGTACTTACTACATGAATATAATATGTACCAGCTGGTAAGTTTGTGAATACTCCCGGTGTTGCTTGTGTTCCAACAGCAATTGGATTTCCTACAGCATCTACAAGAGAATAGGTATAATTTCCTAAACCACCTTGAGCAACAGCTGTTATTGTACCAGTTGCACTTCCACCACAAAGTATATTTCCTTGTGTTAACGTAGATAATGTCATTGCTGGTATTGGATTAATTTGAATGTCGTTTGAAACAACGCTAACACATCCGTTTGCATCACGTACAAAATAATGGAATACTCCAGTAGTTCCAGCAGCAATGCTAATTGTAACGGAAGGGTTAAATGTCGCTGCGCTGTATGTTACACCATCAGCACTATACGTGTAAGGTGCTGTACCTCCAGTAGCAGTTAATGTCAACACAGTTGGATTGTTACAAGTAGGTGTGTTTGTTACAACTAATGAAGCATTAACTTCTGTTGGTTGATTGATTACAATATTAGCTGATGTAAATGTACAATTGAAACCGTCAGTAATTGTTACATTATACGTTCCAGCACCTAAACCTGTAATTGTTGCTCCAGCTAAAGGCATTGCAATAGGTCCAGATGAACTTGGATTTGAACCCAAAGTATTAAAATAATACGAATAGTTACTTCCTTGCCCACCTGTTGGGTAAGCGATTGTTATCGAAGCATTAGTATCACCATAACAAGCCAATAAAGTTGTACTTGGTGTTACAGTTGTATTAATTGGCACTGGAACAGACATTAGCACATTAACAGCAAATACACAACCTTTAGAATCTCTTACACTTACTGTGTAGTTTCCTGGGGCAAGCCCTGTAAAAAGATTATTTATACTATATGCTTGTATAATTGAAGCTCCTAACTCTAATTGATACTCATATATACTAGGCCAACCCCCTGTAGCCACAGCTGTAATGGTTCCATCATTACCAGGAGAACAAGTAATCGATGTAGTAGTGGTTGCTAAACTCAAAGCTATAGTTGGTTGGTTAATTGTAAAACTAGTACTAACCGTACAGTTTGGCGCATTATTTAAAGTAGCTGTTACTGTATAAAGTCCAGCATTTAAGCCCGAAATTACTGTTGGTCCAGCAGTCAAGCTAGTTCCTGAAGTAGATACGCCAGTAGTAGTATTAGTTACAATGTAACTAAAAGGGCCAGCATCGTTGTTTGGAACTAATTGATTATCTAGAAATGTTAAAGTCACACTTCCATTTGCTCCACCAAAACAACTTACATCTATTATAGAATTAGCATTTAAATCAAAAGTATTTGGATCAAACACATAGTGAATTTTTTCAATACTACAATTAGTTGTAGGATTAGTTATAGTTATCATGTAATCACCTACTGCTAAACCAGTGAATATTCCTGTTGTATTAGATTGAGTAAATCCAGCAGGTATTGAATTAATTGTATAATTGTATACAGGTGGAACGCCTCCAGTAGTAGTTACACTAACTGAGATAGTTTCTAAAGTAGTACAAGTGATAGGGTTAATTACTGTAATCACAGGATTAGAAATACTGATATATGGATTAACTACTGCAGTTGTGCTTCCAATACATCCATTAGAGTCATAAACATTAATAGAATATGTACCTCCAGCAGTATTTGCTGTATTATATACATTACTAGTTCCAGATTGTACAACAGTACCCGCAAGTATAAACTCGTAGATATTATATGTACCTGTACCGCCAGTAACACCATTAACGGTAATTGTTGCTAGATTATTAGTATTTGTGCCAGCGTTACACGCAAATTGAGTAACTGAAGGTGAAGGTATATTTATTATCGTTGGCTGTCCAACAATAACATTTGGAGTAGTTGTTGAACATCCTCTACCCGAAGTTACAATAACTGAATAACTTCCAGCTGCCAGGCCTGTAAACACGTTTGACGTTTGAGGTCCAGTACCTGGTATTATCTCGTAAGTATAAGCAGGATTATTGTTTCCAGCCGATAAATTAACTGTAATTGTTCCATTCGAATCACCAATACACACTACCGGAGTAGTTGTTGTTGTAAATGTAACTGGAACTGGGGCAGCTAAATTAGCTGGAGCTGTTGTAGTACAACCAGTTGTAGTATCTGTAACTGTTATAGTATATGATCCTGGAGGAACATTACTAAATACATTAGTTGATAAGGTAATAGTTCCACCTGGATTAGGTGAAATACTATAACTATAATTTCCAGAACCCCCAGTAGTAGTTACTGTAATTTGACCGTTAGGGTTATTACAAGTAGGTTGCGTTGTAAATGCTGCAGCAGCAGCTAATGGGTTTAAAATTGTCACACTAACTGTATTACCACAACCATTAAAGTCTCTAACTTGAACTGTATGTGTTCCAGAAGAAACACCTGTATATGTATAAGGTAAAGTATGGGTTACGAACGCACCACCATCTAAACTAAGTGTGTAAGGTCCAACACCAGCAGTTGGTAAAGTAACATTTATAGCATAAGTTCCTTGAGCCACACAAGCATTAACTAGAGTAGCTGCAATAACTGGTGTAGGATCAAGATTAACCGTTACGGTTGTTGATCTGACACATCCATTTGCATCTTGTATATAAACATTATAAGTGCCACTTTCAACATTTGCCGTGTTGACACCAGGAAGACCAAAAGGACCAGGACCCAAAGGTGACAATACAAAACTATAGCGATAAGGTGCCGTTCCACCTGTACCAGTAGCAGTAATTAAACCGCCATTTACATTACAATCATCATTAGTAGCTGTAGCAGTAACTGCTAAAGGAGTTGAAGATTGAGAAATTGTAAAAGGATTTGTTGTTATACCACAACCTCCATTTACACCACCATTTTCTGTTAATTGGATATAATAATTACCTGGTGCTAATGGTCCAGCAGTTATTGGGAAAACAAAAGGAGCTGGTATAACACCTGATACTGTAGTTGCAACATTTGTTGATGCATTATAAACTATATAAGAAACAGAAGTAGCTCCTGCTCCAATACCGCTTAGTGAGAAAGTTACACTACCATCTGCGGCACCTATACAAGTTACATTATTAGCCACTAATGAACTAACTGTCATTGTAGAATTAGTGGGAACAGTAGCAGTTGCTTGTTCAAAATAATAACAACCAGTTGTTGTATCATACACCACAAATGTATATAAAGCTCCTGGAGTTAAACCATTAAATGTTGATTGTAGAGGAAATCCAGCATCTGCAGATTGAAAAACAGCTGCATAAGGTGGAATATTCATAGTTAGAATCCCAAACATATATGGGCCACCAGCAACAATAGGTAAAACAGTAACAACAGCTGTACCACCAGCTGCACAAGATGCAATTGAAGTACTAATTTGAATATTTAAATCACTTGGTGGAGACGACATTATTAAATTAGTTCTAACTAATGTACAACCATTAGCATCTACTACGCTCAAGTTGTAAATACCAAAATCAATATTTATAAAACAGTGATTTACTGGTATTGGTGTAACAAAAGTTTGTGTACCAGTACCACCTGTTAAATCATCAAGTATATAAGTATATGGAGCTGTTCCACCTGTTAATCCATTTACACAAATAGATCCTAAAGATGTTCCAGTCGCTGTACAAGTCATAGGATTAACAACAGCTGTAAAGTTTAATGGAGCTGGTTGTGTAATGGTAATTGTTTCGGTATCTGTACATGATTTAGCATCAGTCAGGGTAATTAGGTAGTTGCCTACTGGTAAACCTGTAGTTTGTGTACCATAATTTGTTCCTGTTGTTGTATTTTGTACATTAATAACATAAGGAGCAGTACCTACTGATGTGTTAATAACTACATTAATAGCTGCTGTACTATCGCCATTACATAAAATTTGTTGTGTTTGCGTAACCGAAGTAATTTGAGGTAACGATAAAGGTGCAATTGTTACAGATGATGTTGCAGTTACACATCCTCTAGAGTCAGTAACTACAAAGTTATACGTACCAGGTGTTGCCGTAGAATATGTAAATATTCCAGACGCAGGAACTGGAACTGAACCACCGGCATTAACAGTGTAAGTATATCCTGGGTATCCTCCTGTAACTGTTCCTGTAATCACTGCATTTGGTGATACAGTACAATCAAGATCTTTAGTTAAGTTCGTACTTAAAGTAAGTTGAGGATTTATAGTCTGTGCAGGTAATGTAAATGTACATCCAAAAGAATCTCTAACTATAATTGTATAATTTCCTGGAGTTAAAGAGCCAAATGTATTATTTGAACCAAAAGGACCTCCATTAATATTGTACTGGTATGGAGCAGTACCTCCAGAAGCATTAACTACAAGTGTTGCTGAATTAACCGTATCATAACAAAAGTCAGAAGAGGCTGCAATCGTTGCAGATAATGTTGGTGGTGAAGAAATTGTAATAGGGAAATTAGTACTACATAAATTAAAATCTCTTACTACCACAATATAACTTCCAGGAGCAACATTGCTAAATACATTATTAGATTGATATGCAACTATTACTGTTCCTAAAGAATTAGTTAATTGATATTGGTAAGCTGGAGTACCACCAGAGGCAGCAGCTGTTATTGTTGCACCTATAACACATGTTGCTGGAGTTGCTGTTGCAGACAACACTAAAGGTGATGGAGTAATAATTGTTTGTGGTAAATTAAAACTACATGCGGCATTACCTGGTGTTGAATCATATCTAACCAAAACGAAACCTGGATATCCTGTTGCAGGAACTGGAATTGTTACTGGTGATGTGAAATAAGTTGTCCAAGTTGCTCCATTATTCATAGAAACTTGGTATCCATTAGTTGTATTAAAATTTTGAGCTGCAATAGTAATTGTTGCATCATTTGCACCTGCACAACTTACATCTCTGTGACCTGTAACTTGCGAAGTAAATGCTTGATTACAAGGAATGTTAATAGGGAAGTTTCTAGTTGTCAAACAAGCAACTGGCAATTGATAAACTTCAATATCATCAATAACTACATCATTTCCACTAGTAACTGCAATGTTAGAGCGAATTACAAAGCTCAAATTTGTATTTGGTCCAGGATTTAAAGTTAACTGGTAATTAATCCAAGCATTCGATTTTGGAATATTTCCAGTATTCGAAGTTGCAATAATAGTCTGTGAAGGTAAACCTAAATCTTTAACTAATTGAATAGTTAAGTCTGGCGGACTTTGTGTATTTGAAGGATCGATTTTTAATAAATTAGCTGCCCATAAAGATACTTTAATGTCTTGGTTTGGAATAATGTCAGCAATTGGCTTACTGTATAAAATTCCTCCAACACCAGCAACACCACCAATGTTGATAGCAAGGAATCTTCCGTTTGGATTTGTACCATTAGAAGTATGATCTAAGAAATTATACCATGCACCAAATGGGAATAATATTTTTTTAGTAACACTGTAATCACCGTCATTAATTTCAGGACCAGTTTTACAATAAATTGAAGCATTATTTATTTGTCTCTCAAAACAATATGCAGGATTAATTCCTGGTGAAGTGGTATCATCACCTTGTCCAAAATCTTCACGAAGTAGATTACTAAATGTTGGTGGTGAAACTAATGTATAATTTACTGTTACTACCGAATTACCACATGGAACATTTTGAAAAACATTAGATGTAGGATTATGCGGTGGTACTAAAGGTGGATTAATAGAATATGTGTAAGTATAACTACTTGTTCCGTTATTTACAGTAACTGTACTAGTTGCTGTACCATTACAGTTAAAAACTGGTGTACCAACATTTATAGTAGGATCAGCAGGGATAGGATCCAAAGTTACTGTCATAAAATATTCACACAAATTAGCATCTCTAACAGAAATAGTATACGTGCCAGGAGGTAAATTTGCTTGATTAGAATTTTGATATCCAGAGCCAAAGTTATATTGGTAAAAATTAGGTGCAGGATAAGGTGTACCACCTTGAACGTTTGTAATTCTTACAATACCATTACCTCCATTAGAAGCACAAGCAACAGCAGCTACTCCACCTGAAGCGGTTAATGCTTGAGTAGGTTGAGTTATTGTAATGGCTTGTGGAGTACTAAGACAAACTGATGTTCCTAAAGTGTATTGTACAATAGCTGTATAAGTACCTGGTGCTAAATTTGTAAAATTTGGCGTTGGGAAAAATGGAGCTGCTCCAGTAATACTATAACCTAAAGTATAACCATTAGCATTGGCAACATTAAAAGTAATACTTCCACTATTATTTCCATAACATAAAATATTAGAAGAGGTAACAGTAAATACTGGTGGAGGATTATTTGAAACAACTATTGATGTAGTAGCACTACAATTGTTAAAATCAACCACTTGAATGTTATAAGTACCTGCAACAGGTGCCACAATTACTGGTGATGATTGAGTTACTGAAACTGCTCCTGTAACTATGTAGTTGAATGGTGGTGTTCCACCAACTGGATATACTGTGATTTCTCCATCAGTACAAGTTAATGGCTTAGTTAAAGCCGCTGTTACAGTAAAAGTAGGAGGGTTGTTAATTGTAAAGTTTCCAGTTGCAATACATCCGTCTTGAGTAGTAACTTGATATGTATAATTCCCAGGATTTAAATTGTTAAACACATAATTATTGGCTACTATTGGACCTGCGGTTGAAATAACTGTAGCTCCTTGTAAAATAGTGTAAGTATATTGAGGCTCTCCATCATTGGCAGCAATATTTATACTTCCTTTACCTCCATTACATAATGGTTGTGTAAGAACAATAGAAGCTGTAAAGTTTCTTGCTCTAATACCAATATTAGGAATTGTAAATACACATCCTCCAGTAACACCAATTTGTTGAATATAAATTGTGTATGTTCCTGGTGTATTTATAGTAAATATGTTTGAAGGTACAAAAGATCCTGGCGCACCTGTTAAACTATACTCATACCCTGCTGGCACATTGTTAACAGTTATTTGACCTGGTGTACTACAAATAATATCTCTACTTACATAAGTAGGATTTAGTATGTTTTCGTAAACATTAAAATAGAATGTTCTATCACACCCTCCAGGAAATCTAACAATTAATTTAAACTGTCCAGCAAATGTTGCATTAAAATTTGGACCAGAAGACAACAAGTTCCAAGTACAACTTACATTTTCATTAGGGCAGTTAGCAGGAGGAAGTGGAGTACACGTTCCACTTAATTGATACCAATCAATTCCTGTTGCTCCAGTAATATTTGTTTGGATTAATTGAGAATCTCCTGTACCACACAAAAATATTAATGGTAATTGAGTTCCATTATTTGGACAAACAACTACTTGATCTGCATAAGGAATAACTGGATTTGTTAAGCCAGTACCAAAAGTTATCACATTAATTGTTTCAACGATGGATTTACATGGTGAAGTATTAATGATATCGTTAACAGTATATGTACCAGGTTGAGTAACGGTAACTGATTGTCCATTAGTTCCAGCTACAGGTGTAATTGTACCAGGACCACTCCATGTATAACTTTGATAACCATTAGCTGCTGTTAATACAATACTTCCTCCACAAAGAATCTCAGTTCTTGTAAAATTACAGTTATCAAGATTAACTAAGAAGTTACTAGGACTTGGATCCCCTAAATTACAAGCTACAAATGATGATAAACTTGGGTCATCAGTAATTTGAGCAGTATTTAAAACTCCTTGATAAGTTGCATACGCTTGATTTTGGATTAAATTAGAACAAGCATCATCCATTTCTATACAACTACAAACAACTTTTACTCTAAGTCTAATCTCAACCCTTGGATCTCCAATTTGCACTAAGCTATTATTAATAGCAAATACAACCTCTCTTGTCCCTGGGTTGTAAGACTGAATTGTTACACCAGCTGGTAAAGCTCCAGCGGTGGTAAGTTGATCAAAAGTTACATTTACTGGTAATACATCTCTAATTGTGAAATTTTGTGCGTCGTCATTTCCTATATTTTGAAAACCTATAACATATACAAGATCTTGACACAATTGTACTTCGGCATTTCCAATATTGTTTCCAGCAATATCTTGAACTACTTTAGTTAATGAAATTACAGGTTCTATAATTTCAACATCGAAAGTTGCTAGATATGTACCATAAGCATCCCCATTTGTAGTTACACGTAGTGTTGCACCTGTTTCTCCATTAGGAATAACAGTACCTCCAATAAAAGGAGCAACAGTTCCACCAGGGTTATTTACATTTACTATATCTAAATCAAAACCTAGGGTATTGGTACTATTTGGATTTCTTGTGGTTACAATTGCTCCATTATTACTTATGGAACCATTAAAAAAGTTGTTTGCTGGATTAACAGCATTCGATATGTCTGAGAACGTTGCAACAGAATTTGCTTTAATTCTAAATCTATCATTTGTTAAACTCACATCACCTTCTAATGAAGAAACACCGATACGAGCTCTAACTGGTAGTGGTGAAGGTAAAGTTTGAAAACCGTTAACAGTAAAATCTACAGCGTTTGCTGCGTTGATTCCGTCATAAATATTTGCATAACCATCAAAAACAGAAATATACTTACTAGGTAATGTTGGGCTTTCGTAAATAATTACTAATGACCATCCACTCGAAATACCATCTGGGCGAATACCTCTAGCTGCTCTTTGATTTGCAACTGCATAAGTTCCATTTGCATTTGCTAGAGCCTGTACTAAACTAGTAACATTTTTATAACAAACGTATGGCGCTGCATAAAAAGAATTATTTGGATTAGCTGCATTAAAGCCATCGAAAATAATACTATCCTCATCACCCACTGGGTCGGCAGCATTATCTGCGATTAAGTCAACATAGGCACCACCTGGTACTTTAAACTTTACTTGGTTCCAAGTATTATTTCTTGGAGAACCTGTATAATTTGAAGATGAACCATCTCCGTTAGAACCAGATCGTTCAAAAGGATAGGTTGCAGTCCAATATAAACCTGCATACACAATTCTTTTACAGCTTGTCGAAATATTTAAATTGGCAGTACTCGAACTAAATGTTGAGGGGTCTCCATCAACATCGATATACTCAAAATTTAAACCATTGTTGTTGGCAGTTCCATTGTAAGGAGTATTCGCATCCGAAGGAGAATTAGCAGGAGCTCTATTTGTAATGTTGTTTCCAACAAACACAATGTCTCCTTTTATTTTAATGCTTCCCCCTGCAAGCCTTTGCGAAAAAGGCACAGCAACTTGGGCGTAGGTACCTAAGCTGCCGAGAATAATCATTAAAACGATAAGTAAGTGCTGTTTTAATTTCATAAGGTTACGTTTTAGTTTTGGTGCAATAAATTTATTTATTTTTTACGTAGTTAACATTTTTTTATGATTATTTTTTAAAAGATAATTAAATGTTAACGTGTTTTTTTGTTATTTCTCGATTTTTACAATTACCATTTTAGCATTAATTGCTTTACTTCCTTTGTTTTCAAGTGCAGATGTTGCATCTTGAATTTCAGAGAATTTTTGGTAATAGATATAATATGTTCCTGTTGCTACATTATAGAAGAAATCAATATTAGTTTGACCTGCTTGAATTGCTTTCTTAATAAACGCATCACGTTTTGCTTCATCTTTGTGAGCTGCTACAACTAAATAGAATCCTCCTTCAGCGTTGTCAATATTTTTGATAATTTGCATATTGGCTTGATCCTCATCACCATAATCAAAATCTGCAGGTGTATATGTTTGTCCTGTTGGTGAAGTTGTTTCTTTAATTTGTTTTAACGTTGCTCTATCTTTTACATATTTAGTTTGGTTACTGTCAAATGTTGCACGTTTAATACGACGTTTTTTCTCAACTTCAATTTCACTCTTAATTTGATCTAATCGAGTTAACAATTGAGCATTTTGCTTATCAGAAGCTATTTTTTCTGCTTTTAATTGTTCTAATGTTCTAGCATATGATTGATTTAAAAGATCATTTTTACCTGGAACTTTTTTCAATCTTTCTGCTGCTAATGCTTCGAATTCTTTAATTCTTGCCGCCTGATTTTTAGCATTTTCATTAATTTCTGCTTTTAATGCTTCTAATGCTCTATTTGCTGCAGCACCACTTTGGAATTCAACTTCTTTTTGTGTTGTTGCTATACCTTGCTCTGATAAGTCATTTTCTTTACGTAATTCAGATAACTCTCTAGCTTTCTCATTAACCATATTCTCAAATTTATTTAATGATTCGGTTTGGTATTTTTTAGAGTCGTCAATTACTTGAGTTAAGTTGTCTAATTCTTTATCTTCTGCTGTCTTAGCGGCTTCAAGTCTTGCTTTTGCCTCTGCTTCTTTAAGTAGTCTTTCAGCTTCAGCATCTGCTTTAGCTTTAGCCTCGGCATCTGCTCTTTCTTTTGCTAATCGAGCTGCTTCTGCTTTTTCGTTTGCTAAACGGTCTTGTTCAGCTTTTAATCTAGCTGCTTCCTCTGCTTTTGCTTTGGCAGCTGCATCTGCTTGCTCCTTCGCTAATCTATCTGCTTCTAATTTAGCTTGAGCAGCAGCATCTGATTTCTCTTTAGCTAAACGAGCCGCTTCAGCTTTTTCATTTGCTATTCTTTCCGCTTCTGCTTTTGCTTTTGCATCAGATTCCGCTTTTAAACGAGCGGCTTCTTCTGCTTTGGTCTTAGCTTCCGCATCAGCTTGTTCTTTTGCTAATCTTGCAGCTTCTGCCTTAGCTCTAGCCTCTGCATCTGCCTTTTCTTTAGCTAAGCGAGCCGCTTCAGCTTTTTCATTTGCTATTCTTTCCGCTTCTGCTTTTGCTTTTGCATCAGATTCCGCTTTTAAACGAGCGGCTTCTTCTGCTTTTGCTTTTGCAGCAGCATCTGCTTGTTCTTTTGCCAATCTTGCAGCTTCTGCCTTAGCTCTAGCCTCTGCATCTGTCTTTTCTTTAGCTAAGCGAGCCGATTCTGCTTTTTCATTTGCTATTCTTTCCGCTTCTGCTTTTGCTTTTGCATCAGATTCCGCTTTTAAACGAGCGGCTTCTTCTGCTTTTGCTTTTGCAGCAGCATCTGCTTGTTCTTTTGCCAATCTTGCAGCTTCTGCCTTAGCTCTAGCCTCTGCATCTGTCTTTTCTTTAGCTAAGCGAGCCGCTTCTGCTTTTTCATTTGCTATTCTTTCCGCTTCTGCTTTTGCTTTTGCATCAGATTCCGCTTTTAAACGAGCAGCTTCTTCTGCTTTGGTCTTAGCTTCCGCATCAGCTTTTTCTTTCGCTAATCTGTCTGCCTCAGCTTTTTCCCTTGCTAAAGCATCTGCTTTCTCTTTAGCTAATCGGGCAACTTCAGCTTTCTCTTTTGCAATTCTTTCCGCCTCAGCTTTTGCTTTTGCATCAGATTCTGCTTTAGCTCTTGCTAGTGCATCTGCAGCTTCTTTTGCTAAACGGTCTTGTTCAGCTTTTAATCTAGCTGCAGCATCTGCTTTTTCTTTTGCTAATCTTTCTGCTTCTAATTTAGCTTGAGCAGCAGCATCTGCTTTAGCTCTAGCTTCTGCATCTGCCTTTTCTTTACGTAAACGCTCAGCTTCTAAACGAGCTCTTTCTTGTTCCGCTCTTAATCGTTCAGCTGCTTCTTTCGCTTTTGCATCGGCATCTAATTTAGCTTGTAATGCAGCTGCTTCTTTTTCTTTACGTAAACGTTCTGTCTCTGATATTGCATTAGCTTTATCTGCCTCTGCTTTAAGTCTTGCTTCTGCCTCTGCTTTCGCTCTTGCTTCTGCAAGAGCTTTATCTTGTTCTGCTTTTAATCTAGCTGCTGCTTCTGCTTTCGCTTTTGCTTCAGCTAATTCTTTTTCTTTACGTAGACGCTCTGCTTCTAAACGGTCTTTTTCTTGCTGTGCCTTTAATGCTAACTGAGCATCACGTTCTTTTTTAAGTTCTGCAGGAGATTTTTTCTTAACTGCAACTGGTTTTTTATAAGGATTTGTTTTATTACTGGCTTTAACAATAGGTCCTGCATCTTCATAATCTCCATACCCTCTGATTTTATAAGCTAAAGTAATTTCATGAGATAAACCAAAATTAGAGTAGCTACCTAATCCTTTTTCTACAACATAACCTAAAGAAATTTTCTTTGCTATAATTAAACCTAAACCACCAGAAACACCATATAAACCATTATAGCCAGCTTGAAACCAACCTGCTTTGGGAGCATTGACTAAAATTGAGCCAGAAAAAACAGTTTTTTCTTTACCCATTTCTCCTTTAATTAATGCAGTAAACTTGCCATTTTCAAAAAGGCCAGAATTATACATGTATCCTGTATACATAATATGTGCAGCAGCTCCTCTCATCGGATCATCTGGCACAACTTCTGAATTGTTAAAATTATAAGTAAAAATATTGTTAGCGCTCAAACCTAAATCTATAAAGCCTGTGCTATAATTTATTCCAGGATTAATTGTTACTAATGAATTTTTAGGAACGTTTTGTAATGAAAGATCTGTTTGATCATTAACTTTGACTTTTCCTGTATTTAAACCACTATTTACATAAGCTAAATTAAGACCAAAAGCGAAACTACTTTCATTTGACATTTCTATACTTCTGGCAAAGTTCGCAACAACTCCAAATGAAGTTAAGGAACCACGATTTCTTTGAAATGCTCCAATTGCAACACCATTTTGCTCTCTAAATCTACCTGAGTAGCTAAAAAAATAAGAAGTAGGAGCGTCTTGAAAACCTGTCCATTGCCTTTTGTTTAAAAAACTAATAAACGATTCATCTTCTCTTACAAACGAGAAAGTAGGATTAATTAAAAATTTATTAAATTTTAATGAATTTTTTGCTGGTACATCAAATGACATAACGCCGTCTCCTGTTTGTGCAAGAGCGGCATCAAATAAACATAACATCAAAACAAAACATAATAATCCTTTTCTCATACGTTATTTGATTATGGTAATCGATCCTTTTTTAACTGCGCTTCCGTCTTTTGAAATAATATAATAATAAACGGGATTTACAGATTTAAATTCGACAGTGGTTTGGGGCCAATTGTTCTCGTAATTTTTTGTTTTTAATACTTCTTTTCCAAAAGAGTCAACAATAAAAATCTCTATGTTATCCGCAATATATTCTTGTGGTATGATCCAAGTATCATTTACATCGTCATTATTAGGACTTATTGTATTAGGAACATCTGTAGGATCAATTCCAATTTTTATAGTAAACTTATATTCCAAAGGGAAATTACATGTTGCTCCAGTTTGTGTAACCTTCAATGTATATTTTCCTGGTAATGATGTTGTTAATGTATTTGTCGTAGATAAAGCTACTGGATTTCCCGCTAAATACCACTCAAATGTAGGAGATACCGCGTCTGTAGTAGCGGTTATTACTTTTATCTCGCCATCATCAATAAAATTAAATCCAGGGTCTAATACAACATCAAGAGTTGTATTAAAGGTTTCTGCTGTTAGTGTAATTGTATTTGATGTAGCAGCACAACTTCCTTGCCCGATAACTACTTTATAAGTTCCGGATTGTGCAGTAACATAAGTACTCGAAGTTGCACCAGCAATAGCAACGTCATTGCGATACCATTGATAAGTATAACCAGATTGAACACTCAATGTTGTTGGATTTGAAGGACATATACTAGTTCCACCACTTGATGTGATTGTAAATGTTTGACCTGTTGGACTTGGTACTACCTGAACTTTTTTTGAACAATAGAAAGAAGATAGGGTTGTACAAGGTCCGTATTCTATAAAAGCTTGATAAGTGCCTGGTGTATTTACTGTTAATGTTGATCCGGTTTGCCCTGCAACTACAACATCATCTTTATACCATCTGTATTTTAATGCTGGCGTAATATCTAAAGGAGATGGGTTTCCAGGCGTCGTAGGGTCTACAATTAGGTTTATGCTACCAGATCCACAAAGATAGAGTGTAGAAGCACCATTATTTATTGAAAAGTCATCTATAAACGCTTTATAATAAGCCGAAATACCTGTTCTACTAGGTAAATTTGGATCAGGGTTTGGTACAGCGCCACTTGATGGTCCAGCAGTAGCGGGACTTGTTGCTGTATTTTTAATCCTAAACTTATATTTATCACTTCCTACTAAATTACTTGGTAATCTAAAATTGAAACTTCCAGGGCTAGTTGTTGTTTGTGAAGATATTATTGTTAGAGATGGTAGTGGAGTTGTTAAAAAAGACCCATTAGCATCTGACATTTCTAATACGTAGGTTCCAGCACCAGAAAATGTAAAATTGATGGTAAAATCATTAAAATTTGTTGGATAGGGCGGTGGCTCTGCACACATTTGTGTAAACACAAAATTAGGGGCTCCTATTTGCGCAAAAACTTTGCCTTGAAGTAATATCAAAACAAAGACAAAAGTAAGCTGTAATTTAGATAGTATTTTTCTTTCCATAAACCCACAAATTTAGGTTATCAACATAGGTAAACTCATTTTTCTCCAACTTATTGTATAAAGACAAAGAAATCCATTAAAAGATTTTCTCTTAATGGATTATTTCTGTCTTTTCAAATTATTTTGAAGCTGTAATTTTACCGATTTTAACTCTAAAATCTGGGGTTTTGGCTTTTAAATCAATAAACATTTCCTGATTAGGAGTATGCTCATAAAGATTAGAAAATTGAGGATTTCCATAATAATCTTCTAAATCTTCATTATTAGTAGAGTTTTCAACAAAAATATTTCCTTTACAATTATTGAAATACATTTGCTCTAATTTAATTCTTTTCAGATTAGTATTATCCATTTTAATGTCATCATCAAGAATAACTGCTGGACTAAACCCTGAGATAACACTTCTCTTTAAGGCTAATGAAGCATTATCTGCAATAAAAACAGATTCTTTAACCAATCCACTCGCTTGATCTTGCGCTAAATTATCTGTAGTATTAACCAATGTACAGTTTGTAGCGACAACATTTGTCAAACCTTTTGAAAAATCTGCTTCATCTTTTTTATCGTAAGAAGTTACGTTTAAACATCTTGAACGAGTTGCTCCAGAATAATACGAATGTCTTATTGCTAAAGAATTATCCATTCTTACTTGAGCTCCTTGAGTAAATTTAAAATCATCTCCTGTTGATCTCAAAGAAACCATGTTTTTAACAGACATATCTCCACCTAAAATCTCTACTGCGTTTCCCTGAGGGAAGCTACACATTACATTTTCGATAACTGTTTTATTACCTACACCAGCTAAAGAAAGTGCATTATAATCTTTGTAACCTTTTATTTTTTTTCCAGCAAATTCAATTCTTAAGAATCTCATAATTCCTGAATTTGCCATTGGATTAGTACCTCCATAAATAGTTTGAGAAGGGTCTAATTCGAAAGCTATAGAAGATGTTCCTCCAAATTTATTGATTGGCGCATCACCTAGAATAACAACACCTCCCCAGTCTCCTGGTTTTCTTTGAGGTCTATTTGATGTAAATACAATTGGATCTGTTTCTGTTCCGTTTGCAATAATTTGAGCGCCTTTAGTGATAACCAACGCACCATTTGTTTCATAATCTCCCTTGATTACAGTTCCTGGTTCAATCGTTAAGACAGCGTTATTTGTAACATATACTGGTCCTTGTAAAAGGTAGGTATTCTTTTTTAACAAAGTTGTATTAGTTGTAATCTTACCATACAAAATCTGATTTGTTTCGTTGTATTCAGTATTTTGTGGTTTAAATTCTGTCCAGTTATTTAACCAGTTACTAGAACCAATTATTCCCTTCTCTTGTTGTGCAGTAGCTGAAGTAGCTACAAGCATAGCCATTACTGTGATGTTGAATACTTTTCTCATGGGGATTTGGGTTAGAGTGTTAGTACTAATTTACTCAAATAATTATTTTTTATTGTTCATTCAACTGATTTAGCTCTCTAAGCATTGATTCATAATACAAGATAGAAATAACTAAGTTTCCTTTGTCTGCATAAGGAGTCATTTGTCTTTGAAAAGCTACAGTTGTATTTAAAAAGTTTGCTGTATTTTCTTTTTGTGCTTCAAGATATTTGTTATTGTCAGCATTTTCTGGTATACCTACATCTTGCATTGTAACTCCTGGTTTAGTTGTTAATGCGATGTAAGGAAGGTAATTTACTAGAGTATTAATTCGCTCGATATACAAATCTAGAAGTTGTCCTTTTTGCATAGTTTCAAGTTCACTTTTTTCGTGGAATTTTTTAATACCAGCTCCAGTACTAATAATACTTTTAGGTTTTCCTTTAGCTTGAGCGTTAACATTTCCAATTGCAAAAATCATAAAAAGTCCAAAAAAGATAATTTTCTTCATGTGGTTCTAATTTTAATTAGTTATTTCTAATAGTTCAAAAATAGGCCTTTAAATTGAATAAACAAGTTTTTGACAACTTTTTTATAAAAAAAACAGAATCTACTTGTTTATCTCATTTTAAAGGTTTATAAAAAACAATGCATTTATTTTTTAAACTACATAACCAAAAGCGTGCCAAAAATTTTTGTTTTGTTAAAAATATATAAAAAAATCTAAAAATGTGCATTTCGTCGATTTTTTTTTATTTAGTCGGGCGCAAAATTATATATTTTTTTTTATAACTATCTAATTTTGAGTAATTTTTATTTTAAAAAAACTTTAAGTAAAAATTAAATCACTATTTTTTCTCAATGCAAACATTACTTTTTAATTTCTTATCTACATTTACAAAATTAAAGATAATTCATAATGTTGTTTAAAAATATTGTAGGGCAAGAACATATAAAAAGCCACCTTTTAACAAGTGCAAAAAATGGCAGAGTGCCTCATGCTCAGCTATTTGTAGGTCATGAAGGAAGTGGTGTATTACTAACGGCTATTGCTTATGCGCAATATGTTTTGTGCAAAAATATTAATTTAGAAAACAGTGGAGGAAATGAATCTTGTAATCTAAAATTTGAAAATTTTTCTCATCCTGATTTACATTTTGTATATCCTACAGTAACAACCGAAGATGTGAAATCTAAACCAAAAAGTTTAGATTTTCTGACCTTATGGAGAGATTTTTTAACAGAAAAACCATATGGAAGTCTTTTTGATTGGTATGACAAACTTGGAGTAGGAAACAAGCAAGGTGAAATTAGAGTAGAAGATGCTTCTGAAATTTTAAAGTCTTTATCTTTAAAATCTTATGAAGGTGGCTACAAGATAATGATTATTTGGATGGCTGATAAAATGAATATAGCCGCTTCAAATAAATTATTAAAACTTTTAGAAGAACCTACAGACAAAACTCTCTTTATATTAATATCTGAAAATGAAGAAGATATACTTCAAACCATTCGTTCAAGATGTCAAGTAATTCATTTTCCTAAGCTGAGTGAATCGGCAATTTCAAAACATTTAATTGAATTCGAAGGAATAGGAGAGAAGGAAGCTATGACAATTGCTCACAAATCTCAAGGTAATTACAATAAGGCTTTACAATTGTGTCACAAAATTAATGAAGATACACCATTTGAGGAATGGTTTGTAAACTGGGTTCGTGCTGCTTTTAGAGCAAAAGGTAATGCCGCTGCCATCCAAGATTTAATTAATTGGAGCGAAGAAATTGCTAAATTAGGACGTGAAACTCAGAAGAAATTTTTACACTTTTGTACCGATATGTTTCGCCAGGCTTTGCTATATAATTATCAAGCCGAACCTTTAGTATATTATGAATCTGGAATTCAGGGATTTGACATGAAAAAATTCGCGCCTTTTATTACTGGTAATAACATTTCAGAAATATATAAAGAACTCAATGATGCCGTTTACCACATTGAACGTAACGGAAATGCCAAAATTATTTTAACCGATTTATCTATAAAACTAACCCGTTTAATCCATAAAAACTAAAACTTATGCACAATTTATCTTCACTTTTAGTTCTATTATTTTTAGCAATAACATTTTTACAATCAGGATACGATAAATTCACTGATTATCAAGGAAATTTAGGATGGTTGAAAGAACATTTTAAAGGTACTTTTTTTGATGGAAAAGTAGATTTTTCTTTAAAAATCATTTTAATTTTAGAATTAATTGCTGGTTTACTTTGTATAGTAGGAATGATTGAATTAGTAGTCAATAACGGAAATACATTTGCTAAATATGGAGCAATTGTTTCATGTGTAACATTGGTAATGCTTTTATTTGGTCAGCGAGTTGCAAAAGATTACGACGGCGCTAGAACAATAGCTATTTATTTTATTGTAGCAGTTTTTGGTCTCTATTTACTTGAATAACTTAGTTTAACTTTTCAATAAAAAAAGCGCTCAAAATGAGCGCTTTTTTTATTCGTAAATAGTAAAAATTTACTTTTTCTCTTCTTTCTTAGTTTCTTCTTTAGCATCAGATTTTTTAGCTTTGCTTTCGTACTTTTCGTTTAATGCCTTTGTGATTTCTCCAGTAATATCATAGCTGTCTTTTGCATATAAAACTGTAGCAGCGTCACCTGTTCCATAGATATAATCATATCCTTTTTGCTTTCCGTAATCTTTAATAAAGACTTTTACTTGCTTAACAATAGTGTCTAATTCTTTACCACTTTCTTGTTGTAATTGTTGAAGCATAGCTTGTTGAGCATATCCTAATTGTTGTTCTCTTTGTTGTAGTTCGGCTCCTTTTTGTTGCGCCCACATTTGACCTTTAGCCATAGCATTCTTTTGGAAACCATCCATTTCAACTTTAAGCTTTTTTGCGGCAACTTCTAGCTCACGACCCATAACTTCACCTTTAGTTTTGTACTTTTCGTCTAATTCTTTAGCCTCTGTATAATCTTCCATTAATTTTTGGGTATCAATATAGGCTGTTTTAAATTCTTTAGCATCCGGAGTTTTGTTACACGCCACTGCTGAAACTATTACAGCAACCATTACTACAATCTTCTTCATTTTATTTGTTTATTAATTTTTTTAAATTTTGGTAAAAATAGAGTTTTTATTTTAATATGGAAGTTAAGTCAAAAAGATTGAAGAACACATTTTTTAGTCAAACTTAAAAAATTGAAATTTTATTAAAAATGTTGGTTTTGCAGATAAAAAGAATATATAATAAAAAACTATAATTTTTTTTAAAACTATAGTTAATTCTAATTAAAACACAATTAAATAGTTTGCTTTTAAGGTATTTTTAAAAACAAGAAAGGTATTTCAATATGAAACACCTTAAACCTTCTTTAAATCGCTTAAAAATACGTTTTACTTGTTTTTAACCACGTAAATGTGCGACGAATATTCTTTGCTAGCATTCGCTTTTAAATTTGAACGTAAACCAATCCAAAAAGCACTAAAAAAATTCATTTTCCCTGTTTTGTATTTTTCTGATAGAAGAGAAACATAAAAACTATCAAAAATCATTGGAAGGGTTTTTTCCAATTTCATATTTTCACGTGAAACAAGTTTTTCAATACTCGTTCTTGAAAAATGCCAAAGGTGTCTTGGAACATCATAGGCCGCCCAAAATTTTCCATAATGTTGTGCATCAAATGATTTATAATTGGGAACAGCAATAATCAAAGTACCATTGGGTTTCAATAATCGTTTTAATTGTTTGATTTGATATTCTACATCTGGTACATGTTCCATAACATGCCACATAGTAATGACGTTAAATTGCTCATTTTCAATGCTTTCAATTGAATTTTGAAAAGAAATACCTTTAGAAATAGCTAATTTTTTAGCATTTTCATTAGGTTCTACACCTGTAGTTTGCCAACCAGATGCTTTAGCTGCTACAAGAAAGTCGCCAGTTCCCGCACCAATGTCTAATAAACTCCCTTTTTCACGATGATAAGAATTAATTAATCCTACTTTCTTTTTTAAAGAGTAGGATTTAACCAAGTGGTACATTTTCTCAAATAAAGAACGTTTTGAATCTGTATGTGAAATGTAATCTTCACTTTCATAATACGAACCCAAATTTTCTAAAGCCGGCTGGGGATGGGTTTTTAATAATTGCAGATCAGAATCTAAAAGCAATTCGAAATTTTCTTTTGAAACTGAATGATCTTGTACTTTGATGTAAACGTTATCTGTTGAGAAATTCATTTTAATTTCTTACTGTTTATATTTAATTAATTTTGATACATTCTGAAGGAATCCAACCTTCTTCTTTTGTTTGTAGATTTTTAAGCCACAACCATCCATTTAAAGATTTTAAAACTTGAAGTTCATCGCCTAAATCAACACTTAGTTCTAAGGCCGAATAATCTTCTAAAATAACACCTGTTTTTTTATCATCCGAAAAGGAAATAATTTGAATAGGAATCCAACCTGAATTATTTTTGGATTCAGCCCAAATCCAACCTTTCCATTTTTCTTCAGTTTCCTCTTTACCCAAAACAACAGTATCACCAATACTAAGTTGAATAGGATTTAAATATTGTTTTTGATAAGATTTTATAACTGTCGCAATTTCCATTCTCGTTCCACGTGAAACAAATTGAAAAAATTATCGCCCCATAAAAACTAACAACACCGAAATGTCATTTGGTGAAACACCACTGATACGAGATGCTTGTGAAATAGTAACAGGACGAATCTTTTTTAGTTTTTCTCGAGCTTCATAAGAAAGTGATTTTAACTGATCATAGTCAAAATTATCTGGAATACGGATATTTTCTAAACGGTGAAGCTTTTCGGCATTAGTTCTTTCCTTTTCTATATAACCCGAATATTTCACTTGAATTTCGGCTTGTTCTAAAACTTCTTTATCCAAAGTATTATTAGAAATGTATTCTTCAACTTTTTCGAATTTACGCATATCATCCATATCAATTTGCGGACGTGAGAAAATTTTAAACATTTTATCACCTTGCGAAATAGAAGTACTTTCTTTAGCTTCTAAAACCGGATTTGCTTCTGCAACAGAAACGGAAGTTTCTTTGAAAAAGTTAACCATTTTATCAGCCTCGTTAAATTTATATTCCATACGACGCATACGTTCATCTGAAGCTAACCCAATTTTATTCGACATTGGAGTCAAACGATAATCGGCATTATCTTGACGAAGTAACGTACGATACTCGGCACGAGAGGTAAACATACGATATGGTTCTTCCGTTCCTTTTGTAATTAAATCATCTATAAGAACTCCTATATATGCCTCATCACGTTTTAATGTAAACTCATCACGTTCTTGCGCTTTCAATGCAGCATTTATCCCCGCCATTAATCCTTGAGAAGCCGCTTCTTCATATCCGGTAGTTCCATTAATTTGTCCTGCGAAAAACAAACCAGAAATTAATTTAGTTTCTAACGTATGTTTTAACTGCGTAGGAGGGAAGTAGTCATATTCGATTGCATAACCTGCACGGAAGAATTTTACATTTTCAAAACCTTCTACAGAACGCAATGCTTTAAATTGAACATCTTCTGGCAACGAAGTAGAAAATCCGTTCACATACACTTCAACAGTATTCCATCCTTCTGGCTCTACAAAAAGCTGATGACGGTCTTTATCTGCAAAACGATTTATTTTATCTTCTATAGAAGGACAATATCTTGGACCCAATGATTTTATTCGACCGTTAAACATTGGAGAACGATCAAATCCTTCGCGCAATAAATCATGCACCAAAGGAGAAGTATAAGTCATATGACAATCGCGTTGGATTTTCAATGGTTTTGTAATATCAGAATAAGAGAATTTAGCAGGATTAACATCTCCTGGTTCAACTCTCATTTTAGAATAATCTAACGAACGACCATCTACACGTGGTGGAGTTCCAGTTTTCATTCTTCCTGATTGAAAACCTAATTTAATCAAATCTTCGGTAATTCCGTACGAAGCACTTTCACCAGCACGACCACCACCAAATTGTTTATCTCCAATATGAATCAACCCATTCAAAAAAGTACCGTTGGTTAGTACAACGGTTTTAGCATATATGTTTAAACCAATCGCTGTTTTAACACCTGTAATTTTATCACCTTCTGTAATCACTCCAGTAACCATTTCTTGGTAAAAATCAAGGTTAGGAGTTTGCTCCAACATCAATCTCCATTCTTCAGAAAAACGCATACGATCACTTTGACAACGTGGCGACCACATAGCAGGTCCTTTAGACTGATTCAACATCTTGAATTGAATCGCGGTCTTATCTGAAACAATTCCAGAATAACCACCAAGCGCATCAATCTCACGAACAATTTGTCCTTTTGCAATTCCGCCCATAGCAGGATTACATGACATTTGCGCAATATTTTGCAAACTCATTGTAATCAATAATGTTTTACAACCCAAATTTGCAGCAGATGCTGCAGCCTCACAACCTGCGTGACCAGCACCAACTACAATTACATCATACTTCTCTAAAAACATAATTCCTTTAAGGAGTTTTGAATTCATATTGTTTCACCTGAAACAATATGAATGTTTATTATTTTTTTGTAAAAATTTAATTTCTGTTCCACGTGGAACAGAAATTAATATAAATTGTTTAAAAATGTTTCACGTGAAACATTTTAATTTTTTCTTCTTCTTTAGAACGCATTAATAATTCATCCGATTCAGATTTGTCTTTGTATCCACAATAGTGAAGTACACCATGGATAATAACACGTTTTAATTCATCTTCAAAAGAAACATTAAAATCTAAAGCATTATCTTTTACACGTTCAACAGAGATAAATATGTCTCCAGAAATAATATCACCCTCGGTATAATCAAAACTAATTATATCCGTAAGTGTATCATGATCTAAATACTGTTGATTTATTTCAAGTAAATACTCATCATCACAGAAAATATAAGACAGTTCTCCTAAGGTTTTTCCTTCTGATTTGACAACATTTTCTATCCAAGAAGTGTATTCTTCTTCGTTAGAAATTAAAAAATCTATTTCATAATTGTAACTAATCATTCTCTTTGAAATAATCTTGAACGCGTTTATTAAATTGCGAGCGCAAAGGTAGTGTTTGTCTATTTAATATTTCAATACTATTCAAATAATCTTGAAGCTTTTGCGGAAGGGCAGGAGCAGTGTTTTGAAACTCTCTTTTATTAGTTATCCCTTCTCTTTTATTATCTTGATTTTGTTTTTGTACTGCTTCTTCAAGATTTAATAAATCATATTTTAAATTCAATGCTTTTTGAACTACGTCTTGGGTAAAACCTTTATTAATAAGTTGCTTTTCTATTTGCTTCATTTTACTTAAAGCATCTTGACCAGCACCTGTTAATCCGTGTTTCTTTAATTCGTTTTCTAAACTTTCACGAAGCTGTCTCTGTTCTTTTAAAATGTCAAGAACTTGCTTTGCATTTCCTTCTCCATCACTATCGCTTCCTTCAGCATTTTGTGATTGTCCTGATTGTCCAGACTTACCACCGTTTTGACCACCCGACATTCCTTCACCAGGTTTTTGTCCTGGCTTCTGTCCTGGTTTTTCTCCTTGCTTATCACCACCTTCTTTATTTCCTTCTTGCATTTTTTCACCCAGACCTTGTTGCTTTTTAATAATATCTGGCAATTGCATTCCACTACCTTGTCCTTTTCCTGGTTTGGGAGAACCCTGACCTTGGCCAGACATTTGCATTTGCATGCTGTTTAAAATATCAGCCAATAAATTAGCTAGAGTGTTAGCGCCGGTTAATGCAAATTGTTGACTTGAAGTACCTCTTCCGATTTGATTTTCGGTAAAAGAAACAATGCTTTTATCCATATTGTAATGAATATTTCCAATCTCAATTATAACCTTGTCTCCAATTTTAGGATTACGTAATGACATTGCAAACAAACTATCATCGACATAACGAAATTGATTTTTTAAATCTTGCTGGCGTTTTAAATTCTTGGCAAAAGACGCATTATTTCCATTGACCTCTTTTACACTTTTAATTAAATTTTCTTGAGAAAAGGAAACCTCTACTAAATTATCTAAAATCTGACGTAGCATTTTTACATCTTCTTCCAATTGTTCTTGCTCACCACCTTGCATATCCATTTGCATAGACTGCCCCATTTGTTGCATTTTCTTTGCAGCACTCTTTTGTTTAGGAGAAGCTGAAGAAGGAGAATTCTTCTTTAATTGATCTGAAGCATTTTTTAAATCATTGTCAATACTTTCTTTTTTATCCTTATCATTAGGTATATCCATTGGTTTTTTCAATTCCTTATTTTCTTTATCAAGAGCGTCAAGTTGCTTTTTTAAATCATCGAATTCTTTGTTAATTTCATTTTGCTTCTCTGTTGAATTTTCTTTACTATCAGATAATTTTTCTTGTTTCTCGGCAAGCTTTTCTAATTTATCAGCAATTTGACTGGCCTTCTTTTCTACATAATAACGTTTGGTGAGCTCAACCAATTGCTCCAAACTTTTAGTTTGGTTTTTACTTTTTTGCTGGAACTTTTCAATACGATCAAACAACTCTTCTTGTTCTAACTTATTATTTAGTTCCTTCAACTCATCCAAAAGTTTTTGGTTTTTCTCAGCATCTTTTTGTACTTTTTCAAGACGTTCTTTTAAAAGTTCTTTATCTGGATCTTTCTCAGTAGGGTTGAATTTCTCTAAATTCTCTTTCATCTTATCAGAGAATTCTTTGAACATTTCTTCTTGTTGTTTTTGACGTTTCAAAAAGTCATTCATTTTCTGCTGATCTTTATAATCAAGATCTTTTTTTTCTTTACTATTTTGCTGAAGCTTTTCTAACTCGTTAATTTGTTTGTCTTGGCTTTTTAAAGTTTTTTCCAAACCTTGAATACTCTGATTTTGATTTTCTAAAAACTGTTCTTGCTTTTCAGATTCGGTATCTTCTCTATGTGAAAAAACAGAAGACTTAACACTTTTAAAATGATGGATTGCATCATTATCATAAACCTCAAAATAGTATTCATAGGCAATTCCTTCCTCTATAGGTAAGTTACTAGGAAAAGCAAAAACAAATTGGTCATACACATCATTCTTAACCTTCAACGTTCCTCGATGCGTTTTAGCAGGATTGTTCTTAGGATAATAAACAACCTGAAGTTTTGAAAGTCCATAATCATCTGAAAGTTGACCTAACAAATAGCTTTTTCCTAGTTTAAGGGTATCAGGAGCGACATCAACTTTAATTGTTGGGTATTGATCTTTTAAAACATTGATTGAATACGACAACTTTTCATAGTTTTGTACCTTACTATTTGAAGTAACTATCTGATAATCTGAATTTTCATAAATATTTTTTGATAAACTAAACGCTTTTTGGCTCCTAGAAAAAGGGAAAGAGTTATTCTTTTCAATTAATGAAACTTTATCAGTAGCCACAGTATTCATAACCCATGACACTTGAGTCCCTTCTGGTACAATAGCATTACCTGTTCCTTTAATAACTTCAGTCTTTTTATGTAAATATGCCGGAAAATTAAGTTTCATTTCGAAGTATACAATAGCGGGTACCGTAGTAACATTCAAAACATAATTAGAGGAAGAAACTTCATTGGCTTCAATATGAAAATCTATATTAGAAACTGGCTTTTCAAACGTATATTGAAATTCACCAGGTTTACTACTTTCCATAAAATAGCTTTCATCATTAATGTAGATAAGTGCTTTTTCAGGAACAACTTTTCCAGTGGTTTTAACCTTCAGAACAAAATCTTTGTTTTGTTCAGTTACAAGATTATTAACTACAACAAAACTAAATGGAGCAGGAGGTGTGTATTGTTGCTTGAAGTTAACAACTCTACTCATGCTTTCAGTTATATAATCTTTCCTTCCAGAAATTGCAAGGAATATAATAAAGAGAATAGGAATAGCTGCTAAAGGAATAAACTTTTTGTTCTTATTAAAATCAATCGCATTTGTAAAAGGAATTGGTTGTAAAGAATTAGCTTTTTGTTCTATAGAAGCGAGAAGCAATTCTGATTGGTTTCTATCATTGGCTAATTGTAAAAAATTAATCAACTTATCATTTACATTAGAAAAATGACTTCCAATGATTTTAGATGCATCTTCATAAGTAATACCCTTTTGAATTCTAAATAATTTTGTTAGAGGAAAAATGATAAATCTTCCTAGCAGAAATAATTCGACCAAGACAAATAACCAAAACAATACAGTTCTTCCTGTTGGTTTTAACCAAAGGAAATACTCTACAAAACTTGTAAAAAGAAAATATAACAAGCCTAATCCAACAAAAAATATACTACCACGAATAAGTTCATTCGTATAAAACTTTTTGATGAATTGTTCTAGTTTACCAAAAATTACTTCGGAAGCGTTCATAAATGCTTACAATTGTTAATAACCTATAAAATTATGAAATTTCCAATTACAAAAACTTTAAAAAATTTCGGAGACTGTTAATAAATACATAAAATAAATTTATTTGAAAGACACATTATTAACTCCTGAGTAACAATTATCTTTGTAGTCAAATTTTAATAAAATGTCAAAGCCCGTTAGAGTGCGATTTGCACCAAGTCCAACAGGACCTTTACACATAGGTGGTGTTAGAACTGCTTTATTTAACTACTTGTTTGCTAAGAAAAACAATGGAACTTTTTATTTACGTATAGAAGATACTGATCAAACTAGATTTGTACCAGGTGCGGAAGCTTATATTTTTGAAGCTTTAGAATGGTTAGGTATTGCTCCAGATGAAACTGTAGGTAAAAATGAAAAGTTTGGTCCTTATAGACAAAGTGAACGCAAAGAGATGTATAAACAATATGCAGATAAACTTATAGAAAATGGTTGGGCATATTATGCTTTTGATTCAGCAGAAAAACTAGATGAATTAAGAAAGCAGGCGGAAGCAGAAGGTAAAACATTTATCTACAATCATTCGGTTAGAGAGCAACTTGATAACTCGTTAACTGTTTCACGTGAAGAAGTTGAAAAAAGAATTTCCAATGGTGATGCTTTTGTCGTTCGTTTTAAAACTCCAATAAATGAAACTTTAATCATAAATGATATTATTCGTGGAGATGTAAAGTTTGATACTAACTTATTAGATGATAAAGTACTTTACAAAAGCGATGGTATGCCAACATATCATTTAGCAAATATTGTAGATGATCATTTAATGGAAACATCACACGTAATTCGTGGTGAGGAATGGTTGCCATCGTTACCACTTCATAAATTATTATACAAAGCCTTTGATTGGGAAGCACCAGAATTTGCACATTTACCACTAATTTTAAAACCAATTGGAAACGGAAAACTTTCTAAAAGAGATGGTGATAAAATGGGATTTCCTGTATTTCCTTTAGAATGGAAAACCGAAGAAGGAACATCTATGGGGTATCGTGAAAACGGATTTTTCCCGGAAGCTGTCGTAAACTTTCTAGCATTATTGGGTTGGAATGATGGGACTGAACAAGAAATATTCTCACTTGAGGAATTAGTTCAGAAATTTGATTTAGCTCGTGTTAACAAGTCGGGTGCCAAATTTGATCCAGAAAAAAACAAATGGTTTAACCACCAATATTTAATTAAAAAAGAAGACTCAGAATTGGCTGAAATGTTCAAAAAAGAACTAAATGCTAAAGGTATTTCTACAGATTTGGATTTAACAAGAGTTGTAAGTTTGGTAAAAGAAAGAGCTAATTTTATTACTGAATTATATGACTTATCAGATTACTTCTTTGTTGCTCCAAGTTCATATGACGAAAAAGCCGCTAAAAACTGGAAGGAAGAAACTCCAGAATTAATGAAACAATTAATTGCAGTTTTAGAAGGTATTTCAGACTTTACATCTGTCAACATAGAAGCAGTTGTAAAAGACTGGTTAACGACAAACGAGATAGGAATGGGTAAAGTTATGCAACCTTTCAGGTTAAGCCTTGTAGGAGCTTTAAAAGGACCTCATTTATTTGATATAGTTGAAATGTTAGGTAAAGAAGAAAGCATAGAAAGAATTGAAACCGCCATTCAAACATTATAAAAAAAAGCCCCATTTAAGGGGCTTTTTTATTTACACTCAGTAAAAACAGGAGCATTAAAAAAACCTAATATAGATAAGTTGTCAATACTATGCATATTCTTGTCATAACTAGAAAGTCTACTAATTAAAGAAGTACAATTAGAAAAATAAAAAGAAATCTTAGAATAAATTTCTGAACGAGCGTTAGAACTCTTTTGGTTTCTAAGATTATTGAAAGTATGAGTTTCAATGATATTGTAGTTCTTATCAATAACATGAAATACGTAGTTAACCTTATTGTTATCAGATTCAGGATCAGCTGTTGGAATAGCAATCAACATTTTGTCATCTGTCTCTGTTAAAACAAAAAAACCAGTAATTTCTTTTGAATTATTTAGCCTAAAAGTTTTAAACTTATTAACCCCAAAAACAACATAATCAAAGTCTTTAAAATTCAATTTTATCTCTTTATCACTATCAATTAGTTTGTAATAGATGATCTTTTCCAGACTATTAACTCTAAAGGAGTTACTTTTAATTTGAGATTTACTTCCGTCAAGTTTAATAATAAAGGAATCTGCAAATGTTAGATTAAAGGTCAAAAAGAAAAAGAAAAATAAGTATAGTTTTTTCATGATTTGGTTTTTAAAATTTACATAGTAAAATTAAAACCCGACCAGTTAAAGCTTGGTTATCTAAACATCATAAAAAAATAAGATACATTAATCTTTAAGTTAAGAATGTAAAAAAACCTGCATTAAGCAGGTTTTATAGATTAAATAGTATTTGGCCACTTAGAATTCCTAAATTTCCCTTAAACTTTTGATTGTTATTTTGAAGTACTTTTATATCATCATTGTTAAGCTTATTCAAGAAATTATTAAGCCCATATTGATAAAAACCAACAACTCTTACACGTCTTCCACCAGCAGAAAATCCTAAATAAATATTTCCATTGATTTTAGTAACATCTATAATATCATTAGCTGTTAGCAGCGTTCCATTTATTATACGATTTTCATCATCTTGATCAATTTTTAACTTGTCATTTATCTGTAAAACAGGTCCAAAATCAATAGAAAGATGGTTCTTTACCAAATTAGCACTCAACAATAATCTAATCTGTACAGCTGGCAATTTATATTCTACATCTTTGGTAAGGGTTTCAACAGAAAATTTATTTTCCATAAACTGCATCCCGAAAATCGCACTCCAGTCATTATAATAATTTCCTCTAACTGAAAATCCTCCAATCCAACCTGTTCCTGGCTTGGTGTTAAAATTAGATGTAATTAAACTCGTATGAGTTAGACCTCCAGAAATTCCAATTCTATTTCCATCTCTTCTTCCATGTTGAGCAAAGGTTACAACTGAGATGATGCACATTAAAACAACTACTAACTTCTTCATTTTCAAAAATTTTGACGAAAATACATATAATATTCAAATATTTGTTTGTAACTTTTAAAATAAACCTCCGTATAAATATTATATCAACAAACAAATCTAAAAATCATGAGTATTCCATTTTTAGCCTTTTTATTTATAGGCTTATTTTTATTGTTAGCTTCATTCTTTACCGTTAAGCAACAAACAGCTGTAGTAATAGAACGTTTTGGAAAGTTCCAAAGTATTAGAAATTCTGGTTTACAGCTAAAAATTCCAGTTATTGATAGAATTGCTGGAAAAGTTAACCTTAGAATTCAACAATTAGATGTAATTATTGAAACACAAACAAAAGACAACGTGTTTGTTAAAATGAAAGTTTCTGTTCAATTTAAAGTTATACAAGAACATGTTTATGAAGCTTTTTACAAATTAGAATATCCACACGATCAAATCACAGCTTATGTATTTGACGTAGTTCGTGCCGAAGTTCCAAAATTAATCTTAGATGATGTTTTTGTTCGTAAAGATGATATTGCTATTGCTGTAAAACGTGAATTGAACGAAGCAATGTTAGCTTATGGATATGATATCATTAATACCTTAGTAACTGATATTGATCCTGATATTCAAGTAAAAAATGCTATGAATCGTATTAATGCTGCTGAGAGAGAAAAAACAGCTGCAATGTTTGAATCTGAAGCTCAACGTATTAGAATTGTAGCAAAAGCAAAAGCTGAAGCTGAAAGTAAAAAATTACAAGGTCAAGGTATTGCTGATCAACGTCGAGAAATTGCACGTGGTTTAGTAGAGAGTGTTGGTGTTTTAAGCGAAGTGGGAATAAATTCGCAAGAAGCATCTGCATTAATTGTTATTACACAGCATTATGATACCTTACAAGCGATTGGAGCAGATACAAATTCAAATTTAATTTTGTTACCTAATTCTCCTCAAGCTGCAAACGATATGTTAAACAATATGGTAACAAGTTTTGCAGCATCAAACTTAATTGGTGAACAAATGAAAACTCAACCAAAGAAAATAAAAAAATCAGGAGATCATACTTCAACTGATTATAATCCATCTGATACTTCAAATCCAACAGAAGAAGTTTAAAAAAAATATTTTGAAAAATGAAGGGTGCTTTTAAGCACTCTTTTTTTTGTCACATGAAAAAAAGTGGCTTTTTTGAGTAATTTTTACTAAAACTTAAAATAAAGCGATTTAAGGAACTTTTGATCTTATAAAAGTAAAATCACATTGGTTAAATTTTAAATTCGATTAAAATTAATTTATTAAAGTCTATTTTTTAATTAAAATCTATCAATTTTATTTTTTAAATAGATTTTTATAATAATAAATAAAACCTACAAAAAAGTAGGCTTTAATCAGATAAATTTATTATTTAGATTATTTCACTAATTTTCCTCTTTTCAATTCTTCTCCAAATTCAGCTTGAAAAGCTCTAGCATCAATTTGCAGTTGTCTAGTAATTTCTGAAACACTTGTTCCTTCTCTTAAACTCCTTCCATTATAACTTGTGTAACATTTATCTCCAAAAATATATAAAGAAGCTTCAATATTTGGTACCTGAACAAATTTTAATCCTCTGAAATTAGCTCTTTTAATATCATCAGGAAGATCATTTAATTCAGATTTATACTGCTGACTAACAAGTTCAACAACTTTTGTTTCTTTGCTATTTGATGCAACACTAATCGTCGTAATTACTTTATTATCAGAAACAAGAGGTACAATATGTAAATTTTCACTTCTAGAAATTGTTGCAATATTTCCGCTGTTATCATTCAATAAACTATTAAATTCTGTACTGAATGATTCAATAGAATTGGAAACTTGAGCAGCTTCTACATCACTTGCTGATACTCCAAAATTAAAGTCCTTGTTTTCTGAAAGAAGCTTTAATAGATCCGATTTACCTTTTGCAGCAGCTTCTTTAATTCCGTTATTCGCAGTTGTTTGAGCCATTAAACCAGTAGAAACTACCGCTAAAAGAACAGTTATAATTGATTTTATATTTTTCATAATTGTGTTTTTAAAGTTATTTTTTACTGATATTATACCATGTATTCCAATGTGTTTTAGCCCCTGATGGATCAACATATTCATCATAAGTAATTAAGCGTTCTTGACCAACACACGGTCCCCAAGGATCATTTAATACCACATAATTTGTGCCATTTACTGTTACATAACCCTTAACAGCAACTACATGACCTACCACACCACTTTGACCGTAAGCAAAACCTAGCACATCTTTACTACAATAAATACTCTTTTTTAACTGATCCCAACTTAAAGCTGTTGCAGATTCAGAGAATTTAAGTCCGCAATAATCAAGTTCTAACCATCCCGGTTTATTACAGTCATTAGTTTTTCTACAAGTGTTGTCTGTAGGTTCATCGTTACAACAGTTTGTTCTACCAAATCTGTGGTTTGCAAGTTCACATTGTGTTTTGCTAACTCCTTCATTTTGAGCAATCATCTGAGTAGTTGCAGCCCAACACCAATTGTTTGTTTCTTGTGGGCGAAGTGTATTATTTACACTTCCAATTAAACCAGGTTTACAACAACTTTGAGTTAAAAATAACAACCCAGTAATTAGTCCTAGAATAATGATTCTTTTTGTTTTCATAATTAGTTTGTTTATTGATTATACTTATCACAATCCTTATGATTATGATTATTAACAAAGCAAAACTATGATATGTAGTTGATTGGGACTTGAGGAGAATTCCTGATTATTAAAAGGGAAATGAATGAAAAATGTAGGGTGCTTTTCCTGTGAAACACAAAAAAAACCCTTTCATACTATGAATATGAAAGGGTAAATATCAAATATTTAAAAAAATTATTCTTTGCTTTCTACTTTAGCCCAAGTATCTCTAAGGCCTACCGTTTTATTAAAAACTAATTTTTGTGATGTCGAATCTCTGTCTGTACAAAAGTATCCCAAACGTTGAAACTGAAAATGATCTAACTCTTTTGTGGTTTGTAAACTTGGTTCAACATAACCAGTAATAACCTTTAATGAATCAGGATTTATGAATTCTTTAAAGTCAATTTCTTTATTTCCATCAGGGCTTTCGTGGGTAAATAAACGGTCATATATACGCACTTCAGCTTCTAAAGCATGTTGAGTTGAAACCCAATGAATTGTTCCTTTTACTTTACGTTTACTTGCTTCTGTACCACTTCCTGAGCGAGAATCTGGATCATAAGTCGCGTGAATTTCAGTAATATTTCCATTAGCGTCTTTTACAACAGATTCACCCTTAATGATATAAGCATTTTTTAAACGAACTTCAGAACCTAAAGTCAATCTAAAGAACTTTTTATCGGCTTCTTCTTTAAAATCCTCTCTTTCAATATAAATTTCTTTAGCAAAAGGAACTTTTCTAAAAGTTAATACTTCTTCTTCAGGATTGTTTTCTGCTTCCAACCATTCTTCTTGACCTTCAGGATAATTAGTTATAACTAACTTTATTGGATCTAAAACTGCCATTACACGTGGTGCAGTTTTGTTTAAGTCTTCACGGACACAAAAATCCAATAACGAAACATCAATTAGATTTTCACGTTTTGCAATACCAATTGTATTAGCAAAATTACGGATTGAAGCAGGTGTATACCCACGGCGTCTCATCCCTGAAATAGTACTCATACGAGGATCATCCCAACCTGTAACATGCTTTTCTTCAACTAATTGTAATAGTTTACGCTTAGAAACAACTGTATGTGATAAATTACGACGTGCAAATTCACGTTGTTTAGGACGTACTTTGCTTTCATCATAAATTTGATTCAAAAACCAATCGTATAATTCTCTGTGTGGTAAGAATTCTAACGTACAAAAAGAATGTGAAATTTGCTCTAAATAGTCACTTTCGCCATGTGCCCAATCGTACATTGGATAAATACACCAATCATTTCCGGTACGGTGGTGGTGTGCATGCATAATACGATACATGATAGGATCACGCATTAGCATATTGTTTGCACCCATAGAAATTTTAGCACGTAAAACATGAGTTCCTTTTTCAAACTCTCCATTTTTCATACGTGTAAAAAGATCTAAATTTTCTTCAATAGAACGATTTCTAAAAGGAGAATCTGTTCCTGGAGTGGTAGGTGTTCCTTTTTGAATAGCCATATCTTCAGAAGATTGACTATCAACATACGCTTTTCCTTTCTTAATTAACTCTACAGCCCAATCGTATAATTGTTGGAAATAATCAGAAGCATAACATTCATTATCCCATTGATAACCTAACCATTCTACATCTCTCTTAATAGCATCAACATATTCTTGCTCTTCTTTTGATGGATTGGTATCATCAAAACGCAGGTTCACAGGTGCTTGATAATCAATTCCTAAACCAAAATTTAAACAGATAGCACTTGCATGACCTACATGCAAATATCCATTAGGTTCTGGTGGAAAACGAAAACGTAATTTATCTTTTGACAAACCATTTTTTAAATCTTCTTCAATGATTTGCTCTATAAAATTCAATGATTTTTCTTTAGTAGACATTTTTCTAAAATTGAGAGAACAAAGTTATCAAAAATGTTGGTTATTTGGTTATTCGTTTATTTGGTTATTAGCAAAATTTGTACTTTTATCCAACATAAAAATTAGCAAATCCACAAATAATGGGAATAATAAAACTTAAAAATATACGCACATTTTCTTATCATGGTTGTTTAGTTGAAGAAAGTAAAATAGGGAGTGATTATAGAGTTGATTTAGAGATTGAAGCTGATTTAGCAAAATCAGCACAAACAGATAAACTTGCTGACACTGTAGATTATGTGCACTTAAACAAAATTGTGGTAGAAGAAATGGCTATTCGATCTGAACTGTTAGAACATGTAGCACAACGAATTATAGACAGAACTCTAAAAGATTTGAATCCTGTTTCAAGAGTTTTAGTTGAAGTTTCTAAGCTAAATCCACCTATTGGTGGTGATGTTGAAGCTGTAACAATCATCTTAGAAAAAAGTAGATTTTAATAAAAAAGCCGAAGTTAATCTTCGGCTTTTCTTTTATTTAGATTTTTTACTATCTCTTAATTTATACTTTCTCGATTTATATAAATCTGTTGCAGTAACTATATGTGCTAAAGCATCTTTTGCTAATTCTGGATCTAATTTTACAGGTTTAAATATAGTATCCTTAGTCACTTCAAATTGCACAGGTTCCTTAAAGGGTTGCAAAATAACAACCTGATTTTCAACTCTAAATGCATTTATATCATGAAATTGCATGATTGATCTTCCTTTTGTTTCAGCAGGGATTTTAAAAATATTTCTTCCAGGCATTGGAGTTTCTGATTTAACTCCAATTAAACTCAATAATGTTGGCGGAATATCTATTTGACTCGCTAATTTATCATAGGTTTTTCCTTTAGCCACTTTAGGACCAATGATTAAAGCTGGAATATGAAATTTATGAACAGGAACCAAATGTTTACCATACGTTCTGGTGTTATGATCGGCAATAACAATGAAAACTGTATTTTTAAAATAATCTTCTTTTTTAGCTAATTCGAAGAACTTACCAATTGAAAAATCGGCATATTTCATAGCATTTTTAACCGTATTCTTTTGTTTGTCATAAAGCTTGATTCTTCCGTCAGGGAATTCAAAAGGCTCGTGATTTGAAGTAGAGAACATTAATGAAAAGAATGGTTTATCACCTTTTGATTTAAAATATTCATTGGCTTTTTCGGCTAAATCTTCATCAGAATATCCCCAAGTTCCTTTGAAAGCATGCTTTTTACCATCGCTATCAAAATCAGACTCATCAATGATATTATCAAAACCATTTCCATTGAAAAATGAAGCCATATTATCAAAATTAGCCATACCTCCGTAAATAAAACTAGTGTCAAAACCATCTCTTTTTAAGCCATCGGCCAACGTATAAAAACCAGATTGTGAATTACTTAATTTAACAACACTTTCTGATGGTGAAGGTAAAAAACCAGTAACTACTGCTTCAATTCCTCTAACACTTCTAGTACCTGTACAATACAAATTAGTAAATAAAGTTCCTTCTTTAGTCAATTTATCAAGCTCAGGTGTTAAAGGATAACCTCCAAGACTTCCAACAAATTCAGCACCTAGACTTTCCTGAAGAAAAATTACCAAGTTATAAGGTCTTTTTAAAACTGTATCAGGCTGTTGAATGTGTAATAAAGGTAAATCAGGATCCGTAAAATCTTCAGGTTTTGCAGTCATATACTTTTTAACACGACTGTAGGCTTCGTTAATATCCATCTTACCATACATTTTCTCTGCGTTTCCTTCATTTTTTATAGAATAAGCAGCAAAAGCAACTGTATATAATGAATTAAGTCCTACACAATTTGTTAATTGATTTACCGAAAAAACCGCATTAGAGGCGTTTATAGGTCTTTTTGAAGTTAAACTTGAGCGAGCTCCCAAAAATAAAAGAAAAGCCACTGGAAGGAATAAAATAAGCTTATTTTTATAATCATTAGCTACTGGATAAAATAGTTTCTTTCCATGTTTAAAAGCAAAATACAAACCTGTACCTAAAACGATGAAAGTTACAATCATTGATGTTAGATAACTTTTAATCAGTGTACCAATAACTTCTTTAGGATAAATTAAATAATCTAAGAAAAGTCGATTAGGTCGAGTATCATATTGCTTTATGAAATCAGGAGTACTCATTTCCATTAAAAGCAGTAAAAACAAAAAGAGAATGAAATAAATATTTAAAAACTTTTTGAAAAAATTAAGCCATTTATCCGGTAATAAACAAATTAATACTGCTGGTAAAAACGATAAATAGCAAAGTAGAATTAAATCGAAACGCAAACCAATAGGGAAGATGTACCAATAATTTTCGGTTTCCTGAATACGTTCTTTAAACATAAAGAAGATGATTATTCTACTTAATGTATTGATTAACAATCCTATTATAATAAAATAGAAAATAGGTTTTAGATGTTGAATCTTTTTCATTGGGTTTAAAAGTTTTAAAAAAGTATTCCAAAAGTATAATTAAAACATGAAGAATTTTTTAGAAACAAATAAAATTTAATTGGATTTTCTTGTTTGAGAGTAAATATTATGTAAATTTGCCGTCCATACTAGTAATGGCGTCGTGGCCGAGCGGCTAGGCACCGGTCTGCAAAACCGTCTACCCCGGTTCGAATCCGGGCGATGCCTCTAAAAGAGTTACTTGAAAAAGTAGCTCTTTTTTTATTTCTAAATTTTTAAGAAAAATTAATTAAATATATTGGGCGATGCTTTAACAAAAAAGAGCAACTAAATGTTGCTCTTTTTAATCTCCCATCATAACAATTATAGGGAATGCTCTTCTCTTTAATGCATCAGTTGGTGGACCGTAGTCTAAGTGATTTATTTCAAAAAAATCTCCTCTTTTAAGTTTTGCTATTTCTTTAAAAGATTCACTATCAAATTTATTTCCTACAACCTTAATTACTTTACTTTCTGAAAACTTAACTTCAAATGAATTGACTTTAAAAAAATCAGAATCATCAAAAACATCATATAAGAACCCTATCATTTCAGTTGAAATTATAGCTTCTTTTACTTCATTTCTTTTTAAAATTACTTCTCCTTCTTTTCCTTTTAAAGTTCCGCAAATTCTTGGAAGTCCTTTTATTCTAAAAGTATATTCTTCAGTACTTTTAGAACCATCAAGTTTTTCAATTTCAACAAAAACTTTGGTTTCTTTACCCGCTCCTGGTCTAATTATATATTTACCATCTTCATTTTGTGAAACTCCATCGCCAATAATTTTATATGATTTAGTATTATTTACCGCAATAGAAATAGGATTAGGAACTCCTCTATAAACCACATTCATCCTATCTAAACCAATTACAGATTGTCTAGATGCAACATTTTTTATTGTATCATTTTGAGCAAAATCTAAAAAAGGAAGTAGTAATAATACAAGTATTCTTTTCATGGATTAAATACAGTTTTACAATTTCCTAATCTTAACAACTGGTGTTTTTGCTATAGATAAATTTAAGTCTGATTCAAAGATAAACTTATGTAAAATAATTAAAGATATCTTGGTATTAGCCATAATCTCTTCATAAACATCTTGAGGAATTTTGTTGCCTTTTATTTCAAAACTATCTAAAAAATCACCTTTACTGTTAGTTAAATTAATTCGAAAACCTGTAACAGCAATGTTTCCTTCTAATAAGTAGTCAATAAGTTTTACTGAAATTTCAGCATTTAAAATTTCTTTGCTAGGCATTTCAATTACACAATCACCATTGATACATCCTTTTTGATTCACTAATATAGCTGCATAAGGTAAATCTTTTACCCTAAAAATATGTTCTTCAACAACCTTTGTACTATCTGAAGTTTCTATTTCTAATAAAACTTTACTTTCTTTTTCTGCTTTTGGTTTAATGAAATATTTGCCTTCATCATTTATAAAAATATTATCTCCTTTTATTTTATAAGGCTTTGCATTACTAACCGCTATAGAAATTGGATTAGGAATTCCTCTGTATGCAATATTTAAATTGTTTAAACCAATCACTGAAAGATTAGGTTTTGAAATAGAATCATTTTGAGCATAAAACGATAAAGGAATCAGTACTAAAAGTAGTAGAAGTTTTTTCATAAAAATTGATTGGTTTTAGGTGTTTGGGTTAACTTTTAATTATTCTTTTAACTGTTCAATTTTCCTTTCAATCATTTCTTTTTCATTAGGAAAAAATCCTTGGGCAATTAAAAAGAAACCAAAAATCATCAAAATGACACTTATTACGCGTTTAATTTTATGAATGTTGTGTTTATTTAAACGTGATTTTAATTGTTTGGCTACCAGTATCTTTAAAATATCGATTGCAATATAAGATAAAATAATTGTAGTTATAAAAGTTATGATTCGACTTGTTTCCATATTAAGTTTGGGCGCAAAAACAATAATAACTCCCATCCAAAAAGCAAGAACACCAATGTTTATAAAGTTTAAAAAGAAACCTTTAAAAAATAACCCTAAATAGTTCTTTTTATTAATATCGTCTACAACATCATCCATTTCTTCTTTTTGTTTTTTTTCATACTTCTTTTTTTCATTGATGTATGAAATTAAACCATAACCAAACATTAAAATGCCTCCAAAAATGAAAAGTCTAGGATTATCTTTTAATTTTTCTAGAATTTGATTGGTACTAAAATAAGCTATTAGAATAAAAACTAAATCTCCAAAAACTACTCCTGCATCTAGAATCATTGCAGCTCTAAATCCCTTAGTTATACTTGTTTCAAGTAGTACAAAAAACACTGGACCAATAGTAAAAGCTAATAAAAATCCCCAAGGAATTGCAGAAAGTATATCGTTTATCATGTATAGTTTTTTAGAACTTGCAAGTTAAAATTTATGCTTTACAAATAAAATTATCTTTTACTCATAATAACATCACCTCCAAGGATTGTTTTTTGATTGACTTGTTTTGGGTTTCCAAAAATAGTTATGGTTCCCCCAGCACGTATTTTTGCATCAACAAATTCAGAAGCTCTTACATCGATACTACCTCCAGCATTAATAGAAGCTGTTGCTTGAGTAGTTTGACATTTATCGGCTTCAATTTTTCCACCAGAACTTACTACAAATTCAAGATTTTGAGCATTACCGGAAATCTTTAAAATAGAGCCGCTTGATGCTTTTGCAGCAATTCTTGTTGCTTCAATTTGTGCTCTAATTTGACCTCCTTCTTTTGCTATCAAATTAAAATTAATTGCTTTTAAAATAGAATCACATGAAATATAACTTCCTTCATTTGCCTCTAAAGCTTCTATTTTTTTGAAATATACTTTTGCTACAATGTCTTCTCCTTTTAGTAATTTTCCAAATGGCATTCGTATTTTCAATTCATCTTTAACAGTAACAATTTCAACTTCTTGAGATCTATTTCCTGTAATTTCAATTTTGTTCTCTGCAGATGGAATAAGTTGTACTGAAATTTTGTCAAAAGCAGTTACTTTATCAAAATCTCCTAAAGTTTTATTTACTTGTGATGAAGCTAAAGTACTCACCAAAAAGATTGTACTTAGAATTACTTTTCTCATAATGAATAATTTATTCGTTTCTTCTAATGAAATGAAAGTCAAGTTGTTTTTTTACCAAGTCGGCGTTTTTTACTTTTACCCAAACTTCATCACCTAACTGCAATAAACTCTTAGTCATTTCACCCACTAAAGCATATTGTTTTTCATCAAACGTATAGTAATCGTCTTTTATTTCGCGAATACGTACCATTCCTTCACATTTGTTTTCAACAATCTCCACATAAATTCCCCATTCGGTAACACCAGAAATTACACCAAGGAATTCTTGATCTTTATGATCCTGCATGTATTTTACTTGCATGTATTTAATAGAATCACGTTCTGCACTAGTAGCACTGTTTTCCATATTGGATGAGTGAACACATTTTTCTTCATATACATCTTCATCTGCACTTTTACCTCCATCAAGATAATGTTGTAATAATCGATGTACCATTACATCTGGGTAACGACGAATAGGTGAAGTAAAGTGTGAATAATAATCGAACGCTAATCCGTAATGACCAATGTTTTCGGTAGAATATTTAGCTTTACTCATAGTACGTATCGCTAAAGTATCGACCATATTTTGTTCTTTCTTTCCAACAACATCTTCCAATAAAGTATTCAATGATTTAGAAATAGCTTCTTTTGATTTGAAATTTAAACTATAACCAAATTTTGAAATTACTCCTTGAAGGTTCATCAATTTATTTTCATCTGGTTCATCGTGAATACGATACACAAATGTTTTCTTTTGTTTACCTATGAATTCAGCTACTTTTCTATTGGCTAAAAGCATAAATTCTTCAATCAAATGATTGGCATCTTTGGCAATTTTAAAATATACTCCAACTGGTTCGTCATTTTCGTCTAATTTGAATTTCACTTCAACTTTATCAAAAGAAATCGCTCCGTTATTCATACGGTTTCTTCGTAAAATCTTAGCCAATTCATCTAACATCAAAGTAGCTTCTTTGATTTCATCTTTTACAACATATTCATTTCCAGTCAATGAAATTTCAGCAGGAATTGTATTTGATTTTGTTTCAATAATGTACTGTGCTTCTTCATAAGCAAATCGTTGGTCAGAATAAATTACTGTTCTACCAAACCATTGATTGATTACTTGCGCTTTTGGACTAATTTCAAATATTGCAGAGAAGGTATATTTTTCTTCATTTGGTCGTAATGAACAAGCAAAATTTGAAAGTACTTCTGGTAACATTGGCACCACTCGATCTACTAAATATACTGAAGTAGCACGTTTAAAAGCTTCGTCATCAAGAATAGTTCCTTCTTGAACATAATGAGAAACATCGGCAATATGAATACCTATTTCAAAATTTCCATTTTCTAATCTTTGAAATGAAAGCGCATCGTCAAAATCTTTTGCATCTTTAGGGTCAATGGTGAACGTTAAAACGTTACGCATATCACGACGTTTGGCTATTTCATCTGCTTGAATAGAAGTATCTAACTTTTTTGCATACGCTTCAACTTCAAGAGGGAAATCATAAGGCAAACCATATTCTGCTAGAATAGCATGAATTTCAGTATCATGTTCACCAGGACGACCTAGAACTTTTAGTACAGTTCCAAAAGGTGAATCGGCTTTTTTAGGCCAATCTTCAATTTTTACTAAAACTACATCACCATCAGTTGCTTCACCAATTTTATCTTTAGGAATAAAAATATCCGTATACATTTTAGCATTGGCAGTAGTTACAAAAGCAAAATTCTTTTGTACATCAATAACTCCAACAAATTCAGTACGATTGCGTTCAAGTATTTCAATTACTTCAGCTTCAGGTCTTTTTCCTTTACGACGATTGTATACATACACTTTTACTTTGTCTCCATCTAGTGCATGATTCAAATTATTAGTAGGTATAAAAACATCCTCTTCAAATTCTTCACAAATAAAATAGGCTGTTTTACGTGAAGTCATATCGATAGTTCCTTCAAAATAATCTTGGCTTTGTGCTTTTACTAAATACTTTCCAGGTTCTAACTCGATAATTTGTTTTTTTGAAGCTAAAATTTTAAGGTCTTTAATAATTTCATTTCGACTTTTGGTATCGTCAACTTCTAATTTAGCCGCTATCTGTTTATAGTTAAAGGTTTTATTAGGTTCTTTAGAAAGTAATTTTAAAATTTTTCCAGAAAAATCTTTTACTCCTTTACTAAACTTTTTAGGTTTTTTACTCATCTTCATTTTAATTACAGCTGAAAATTACAAAATAGTTTACAGTTATAAGTAAACGATAATCAGTTTTAAAATAAATATAACTTTTCAACTTCTATTTTAAATTTAACATTTTTAATTTTTTTAAAATTCAAGAGTTTTCAACAATAACTAAAAAAACAAAAAAATCTTTTTTAAAATTTTAAATTTATGATGGTTATGATAGGGTGTTAATAAGGCTTAAAACTTTTTTGATTTTGCCATTGTTCTTTAGTTTTCCAAAGTTATACAAAGATATTAACAATGACTTTTTATACTAATTGATTGAAAACAAAAGAAATGATTTTCGTTATTAACAATTGTCAATAATTGATTTTTGATTTCTTTTTTTGAAAACTTAACTTGTTAATTTATGTTAATAACTGTCAATTTTGTTGGGATAATTTTTCAAAAAGTTGACAAAACTTTTCTTGGATTTTAAATCTAGGTTTTGGATTACAATTTTTATTAATACAAACAAAAAATAGTTCTTATTTTCTTTCCAAAATTATTAACAATTCTTGTTGGTTTTTAATTAACTAAAAATCAGTGTTTTGTAAAATTACATTAACACTGTTTAATAAAACCATTAAAACTTTGCGTATTTTATTGATTTTCAACAGTTTTATTGGATATAAATTATTGTAAAAATTAGCTTTATATTGATTATAAGAGAGTTAGGTAATTAGACAGATATAAAATCTTGATTATTTATAGTAAAGTTCCTTTTTAGGCTTTATTTTATTCTTTATTTTTGCAGAATAAACCACAATATAACTTCATATTATGACAATCTCTATTGGAAACGATCATGCAGGACCAGAGTACAAAAATGCAATCGTAAAATACTTAGAAGCAAACGGACATACAGTTATTAACCACGGGACAGATACTTTTGATAGTGTTGATTATCCAGATTTTGGACATCCAGTAGCGTATGACGTAGAAAGCAAAAAAGCTGATTTTGGTATTGTTATCTGCGGAAGCGGTAACGGAATTGCTATGACAGCAAACAAACACCAAGATATTCGTTGTGCTTTATGTTGGACAGTAGAAATTGCTGAATTAGCTCGTCAACATAACAATGCTAATGTGATTAGTATTCCTGCTAGATATACATCAATACAACAAGCAATAGAAATGGTGGAAGTTTTCCTTATTACTGAGTTTGAGGGAGGAAGACACTCTAACCGAGTGAATAAAATAGCTTGTAAATAAAAACACTAAAGACTTCTGAAATTAAAGAAGTCTTTTTTCTTTAAAAACTTTAAGAAATCATATGTCCCATAATCATAACCACGTCCATATTCATAAACATGAAGTAGAAGGAAAGAATTTAGTTTTTTCTATTTTTTTGAACTTGTTAATAACTGTGGCACAGGTAGTGGGAGGAATTATTTCTGGAAGTTTAGCATTGGTATCTGATGCACTACATAATTTTTCAGATGTATTGTCATTAGTATTTAGTTATGTGGCTCATAAATTATCTAGAAAGAAAGCTTCAATAAATAATACTTTTGGATATAAACGTGCTGAATTAATTGCTGCTTTTGTAAATGCGTTTACGCTTCTTTTGGTTGCTATTTATTTAGGTTATGAAGCGATTCATAGGTTTTTTCATCCTGAACCAATAAAATCAGGAATGGTGATTTGGTTGGCTTTATTAGGAATTATAGCTAATGGACTTTCGGTTTTGTTGTTAAAAAAGGATGCTGAACATAATTTAAACATGAAATCGGCTTATTTGCATCTATTAACAGACATGATGGCATCTGTAGCAGTGCTGACTGGAGGTTTGTTGATGAAATTTTTTGAATGGTTTTGGGTAGACAGCGTAATGACTTTACTAATATCAATTTACTTGATTTATGTGGGGTATGACTTATTAATCAGTTCAACCAAAATGCTAATGTTGTTCACTCCTGAAGAAATTGATATCAAAGAAATTGTTCGTGAAGTACATAAAATTCCTGGAGTAGGCAAATTACATCACATCCATGTTTGGCATTTAAACGAAGAGGAATTACATCTAGAAGCACATTTAGATTGCGCAGAAAATATCCTAATGAGTGAATTTAACGATTTACTTCATGAATTAGAAATTGTATTATTTCATAAATTCGGAATCAATCACATTAATATTCAACCCGAATTCAAAAAAGAAGATCCTAAAGAATTCATCGTTCAGGATTAAATCCTAGGAAGTTGTAGTTTTTTTCGAATGGCATAAATTCGAATGGAAGCCGTAATCAAAATCCCTATAATCATACTGGTTTCACTTTGTAGGTGGTATTTTACCATTAGTAAATACAAACTGCCGCCAATCAAACAAGCGGTTGCATATAATTCACCTGGTTTCAATAGTCCTGGTACTTTATTGCACAATACATCGGCCAACAACCCACCAAAAGTGGCTGTTATGATCCCCATTACTAATGAATACCCACTTGAAATTCCTGCTTGCAGTGCAATTTGAATTCCCGCAACAGTAAATAGCCCAATCCCAAAGGCATCAACCAAAAAAATTAATTTTTTGATAAGGGTCGTATTCAGTTTAAAAAAGAAAGTAATAATCGTTGAAAATAAGACAATTACAATAGCCAAATTATCATTCACCCAGTTTACAGGTCTAACACCTATTAATAAATCTCTTATGGTTCCTCCACCATAAGCAGTGACAAACGCCAAAACAACTGCACCAAAAATATCAAAACGTTTGGTTCTAGACTTTAAAACACCCGTTACGGCAAACACAAAAACACCTGTATAAGTTATGACTTGTAAAGCATCCATATCATCAATTATGAATACAAAAGTAATACGTAATTCTTTTGATGAACATAAAATAATTGAAGTAACTTTACTTTTCACAAATTTGTTACAAACTGTCATTTATTTATGAATGAAGAAGCTCCATTGTTTAAAAAACAATATTATCCCATAACCGAAAAGTTATTTCAGTATCTTGAAAAATACAAAAGGGTCACAAAAACCAATGTGTTTTATGATGACTTATTGCGTTTTCAAGGCTCGATTGTGGTGTATGATCAAAAAGGAGAAGATACGCTTTGGTTACGTGTTTTTTACAATGAGTTCGACAGAAAAGAAATCGATTTGAGTCTGAATAAAATTTACACTTTACTCCATTCTGATGGTGACGAACGAGTGTTGAAACACCTCACAGTCGATTATATCGATTACTGCGGATTTGGAAACTCTAAACCTTTTAGAGTAAAAGTTAGAAACATCCTCAACGACAACTATACTCATTTTTACATCAAAAAAGCCGATGCTTCGCGTATTTTCGGTTTGGAATTAGAACATATTTTGTCACCCAACCGAATCAATTTCTTAGTCTATGAAAGTACTTTAATTGAAGAGCATATTGTTGGAATTCCTGGTGATGTTTTTCTAAAAGAACATTTACAAAAATGTACCGAAGCCGAAAAAGCACAAATTGCCAAAGAGTTTGTCAAATTCAACGAGCGTTGCATGATAGGGCTTTTGGGTGATATGCGATCGTATAATTTTGTGGTGATTCCTACCTATGATTATGATCACATCGTGTATAAAATTCGCGCTATCGATTTCGACCAACAATGTTATGAAGGAAGTTTTAAATTGTACAAACCACATTTGTTTAAAGAGAATTTTCAGTTTACCGAATTGGTCAAAGAAAAACTAGAACCCGATTCTATCGATCAATATCAAAATGAAGAAAGGTCTTTATTAGTGAAGCGTTTAGCAGATTCTGAAGAGCGCTTAACCGATTTATTAGCTGTGATGAAATCGATGATGTTATCCCCAACACTTCATTTGGAACAATTGAAAAAAGAAACCTACGAATTCACCAAAGATAAAAACTTCAAAAATGCCAAATCAATGGGTGAAGTCATGGAGGCGGCTTTAAACTTTATGAAACGGAATTACAAATCAAATTAGATGCGCATAAAAACGAAAAGAATGATTTGAGCGATTAAAACGAACGCAAATTTCCACAAAAAACTTCCTTTTGAAACTTTATGATTGAACATAAACATACCCAATAAACCACCTATTGCGCCCCCTACAAAACTAAAGACTAACAAATCTTTTTCGGGTATTCTTCGTTTACTTTTAATGGCCAAAAGCTTATCAACACCAAACAATGATAAGGTTAAGATATTAATACAAATAAGATAAAGTAATACGATTTTCATTCTTCAAAATTGCGACAAAGATACTATTTTAGCATCCTTATTTTATTTTACAAAATGACAAATTTAGAATACATTTTAAAAACGGTTTCGACCGCTTCCAAAAACATAGAAGCAACCTTACAATTGCTTTCCGAAGACTGCACGATTCCTTTCATTGCCCGTTACCGTAAGGATAAAACCGGAAATTTAGATGAGGTGGTGATTGAGCAAATTGCGAAATTGAATAAGCAATACGACGAAATTGTAAAGCGTAAAGAAAGTATTTTAAAATCAATCGAAGAACAAAATGCTTTAACTCCTGAACTAAAATCAAAAATTGAAAACAGCTTCGACTTACAGGAAATAGAAGATTTATACCTTCCCTATAAAAAGAAAAAGAAAACTAAAGCCGATACGGCACGTGAAAATGGATTGGAACCTTTAGCTAAAATCATTATGTCACAACGCAATGATGATATCGAATTTTTGGCATCCAAATATCTTAATGATAAGGTAGCCAACGAAGACGAAGTGTTACAAGGCGCTCGTGATATCATTGCCGAATGGATTAATGAAAATATTTACATCCGTAAAAATTTGCGTCGCATGTTTCAACGCAAAGCGGAAATCACTACCAAAGTGGTAAAAACCAAAAAGGATGATGAAGCAGCCCAAAAATTTTCACAGTATTTCGACTGGGCCGAACCAATAAGTAAAGCACCTTCACACCGTTTATTGGCAATGATGAGAGCTGAAGCAGAAGGATTTGTGAAACTGAATGTGGAAATTGAAAAAGAAGAAGCAATTGCATTCATCGAGGATAACATTATCAAATCGAATAACGATACCACTCAACATTTGGAACTGGCCATCAAAGACAGTTACAAACGATTGTTGGAACCGGCAATTTCGAATGAAACCTTACAGGAAGCTAAAGAAAAAGCAGATATCAAGGCGATTGATGTTTTTGCAGGGAATTTAAGCCAGTTGTTATTGGCACCGCCTTTGGGTGAAAAACGTATTCTGGCGATCGACCCCGGATTCAGAACGGGTTGTAAAGTAGTTTGTCTAGATGAAAAAGGGGATTTGTTATATAATGAAACCATTTTTCCGCATGCGCCACAAAACGAAACTACGATGGCTATGAAAAAGATAAAATCGATGGTAAATGCCTATAACATTGAAGCAATTTCCATTGGTAACGGAACGGCAAGTCGTGAAACTGAATTTTTTATCAAGAAGATAGCGTTTGACAAACCAGTTCAAGTTTTTGTGGTATCCGAAGCCGGTGCATCGGTATATTCAGCATCAAAAATTGCCCGTGAGGAATTCGGAAGTTACGATGTGACGGTTCGTGGAGCGGTTTCCATCGGAAGACGTTTGTCAGATCCATTGGCCGAATTGGTTAAAATCGACCCAAAATCCATCGGTGTGGGACAATACCAGCACGATGTGGACCAATCAAAATTGAAAGAGGAATTGGATACGACTGTTGTCAGATGTGTGAATTCGGTGGGAATCAATATCAATACGGCAAGTAAATCGCTCTTAAGTTATGTATCCGGAATTGGTGAAAAAATGGCCGAAAATATTGTGGCGTACCGAAGTGAAAACGGCGCATTTGAAGAAAGAAGCCAATTGAAAAAAGTACCGCGTCTGGGGGATAAAGCGTTTCAACAGGCGGCAGCTTTTATCCGTATCAAGGATGGAAAAAATCCTTTAGATAATTCGGCTGTGCATCCTGAATCATACAAAATGGTCGAAAAAATGGCCAAAGATTTGGGTGTAAAAGTCAATGAATTAATTGGGAACAAAGAAAAAATCAGCCAAATTAAACCAGAGAATTACATTACCGAAAATGTTGGAATTCTGGGTATTAAAGATATTCTGAAAGAATTGGAAAAACCAGGATTGGATCCGCGTAAAGCTGCTAAAATTTTCGAATTCGACCCGAATGTAAAAACCATTGCCGATGTCCGCAGTGGAATGATTCTACCCGGAATTGTGAATAACATAACGGCTTTTGGTTGTTTTGTTGACATAGGAATCAAGGAAAGCGGATTGGTTCACATTTCCCAACTCAAAGACGGTTATGTAAGCGATGTAAACGAAGTTGTGAAATTACATCAACATGTGCAAGTGAAAGTCGTTGAGGTGGATGAAGCCAGAAAACGTATTCAGTTGACGATGATTATTTAATTATTCGTATTTTTGATAATAATATTACAAAATAAAATAAATGGAAAAAGTTCCTTTTTCTTACTATGCTTCTTTGGAAGTGGGTGGAGTTAACTGTTTTAAGGATAATCAAAAATTAGAATTATCTAATCAAAGCGATTATTATAAATGGACTATTATTCTAGGAGATAATGGAACAGGCAAAACTACACTATTAAAAATATTAGATAAATTACAACCTGATCCCAAATCGGTTGACAATAATGGAATAGAGATTTTTATTCCAAAATATTTCATTGGTGGCATTACAAATGATAATAAATTAATATTAGAAGATTTAAAAGCTAAAAAAATTGATCTTATTTTAGAATTAATTAGTAGTAAAAAAAAGAGTAAAATAACAATCTCATCAAAAACTAATAATTATTCACTATACAATAGTGATTTTAAAGAAACGTTTATTTTATCTTATGGAGCTTCAAGGAGAATGAGTAAAAACCAAAGCTTACAAACCAGTGTTAGAAGCTTTACAAATTCATTATTTGACGATTCAATTGAACTTATCAACGCTGAAGAATGGTTTTTACAAAAGGAATATGCAGTTTTAAAATCGAGTAGAAGTTCGAAACCAAAATTTGAAAGAGAATTTAATTTAGTTAAAGAATTATTAATTGATATTCTTCCCGATGTGACAGATATTCATTCAAGAACATTTGATGAGGAAATTTCTAAACCTTCTATCGAAGTAGAAACTTCTTTTGGATGGATAAATATAAGAAACTTAAGTTTTGGTTATCAAACATTATCTGCATTAATTGTTGATATTGCAGCTAATATGATGGAAAAGTACCCAGATAGTAATAATCCGTTAGGCGAACCAGTTATTATTTTAATAGATGAAATAGACTTGCATTTACACCCTAAATGGCAGAGGGAGGTACTAGATAAATTTTCAACTTATTTTCCTAATGCACAATTTATTGTTACTGCTCATAGCCCGTTGATTGCTCAAGCAGCACAGGATAAAAACGCGAATATTGTTGTTTGCCGAAAAGAGGGAGATAAAGTTGTTATAGATAATAAACCAGAAAACGTTAAAGGATGGAGAATTGATCAGATCTTGACTTCAGATTTATTTGAAGTTTCAAGTTCTCAATCAAATAAGATAGAAAAACTAAGAGATGAAAAAATTTCATTTTTGTTAAAAAATAAACTTACAAAACAAGAAAAAGAAAGATTAAGTTTAATAAACGAAGAATTATTATCAGTGCCATCATTTGATGATAAAGAAAGTAATGATGCAGAGAGTTTAATTAGAAAAGCAGCATCGATCATAAGAAAAAAATAATTATCAGATGATTAGGATTTTAAAGGGAGATGCGCCTAATAAATTAGTAAATTCTGGCTCAAAGAAGACTAAAAAAGACTTTGAAGAATATTATAAACATGTTGCTGAATATAATTCTGGGAAGAAAACAATAGAGGCAGATGGTGCAATTTATAACTCTGATGAGGTTAGAGAAGCATTAGAAGGTATTCAAAAGAATAAATGCTGTTATTGTGAAACAAAAAGTACAAGAAGCAATTGTGACATTGAACATTATAGACCTAAAAAGGCATATTCCAAATCTTATGGAGGAACAAGTCTTTATCCAGGTTATTTTTGGTTAGCCTATGATTGGGATAATTTATTTTTAGCATGTCAAGTTTGTAATCAAATATTTAAAAATGATTTTTTTCCAATTGAAGATGAAAATCATCGAGCTCAAATTAATTCTTTTTCAATAGCTAAGGAAGAATGCCATATAGTTCATCCTTCTTTTGATGCACCTGAAAATGAAATAGAGTATTTGGAAAGTTTTCCAAAGGGGAAAACCAAAAAAGGAAAATTATCTATAGCTTACTTAGGTTTTGGTTCTATTGAACACGGTAAACAAGAAGGAATAGAATATAGCGACAAACATAAAATTAGAATTCGTAGATTAGTTGAGGAAAGAGATAGGTATTATCATATTATGAAAAACATATATGATGCAATTAAAGTTTTAGAGAGAAAAAAATTAGATTCTGATGAAACTCAAATTCTAAATAATTTGAAAGATGAACTTCATAAAGCTCAACAAAAAGATGCAGTCTGGTCATCAATGATTATATGTGCAGTTAAGAATGATTTTAAAATTGTAGAATAAGTAGAGTTAAATTGATAAATAATAAAAAAACCCTGATTTCAAATCGAAATCAGGGTTTTTTATTTGGATAAAATATCTGATAATCAAAAATAAACAGGTCATTAGAATTGTTGTATCAATTTATAAAGATAAAATATCTGTTAAAATTTATTAAAAAAAGATATTATATCTATTTGTTTGTATATTTGCGCAAAAATTAATCTATGTTTAGTATTCAAATTGCAAATAATAACCAAATTCACTTCGCACAAACGATATGCGATGAGATGGAAGCGTCTGCGAAAGTGAGAGGTACGGGTATTGCAAAAAGATCGGCTGAATATATTGTTGAAAAAATCCAAGAAGGAAAAGCAGTTATTGCTTTAACAAACAATGAGGAATGGGCAGGATTTTGTTACATCGAAACTTGGCAAAATGAAGAATATGTGGCAAATTCCGGATTGATTGTGTCACCAGAATTCCGTCATAGTGGATTAGCAAGACAGATAAAAGCTAAAATCTTTGAATTGTCACGAACTAAATACCCTAATTCCAAAATTTTTGGATTGACCACTGGTTTAGCCGTGATGCGTATTAATTCGGAATTAGGCTATGAGCCAGTAACGTATTCGGAATTAACTACCGATGAAAAATTCTGGAAAGGATGCCAAAGCTGTGTGAATTTCGAAATTCTGCAAAGTAAAAATTATAAAAATTGTTTGTGTACGGCCATGCTGTACGATACTGATAAAAAAGAACAGAAAAATGCAAAAGAAGAAAATAGTATTAGCGTATAGTGGTGGTTTGGACACGACTTATTGTGCTGTGTATCTGAGTAAAGTTCAAAATTACGAAGTGCATGCCGTAACTATTAACACCGGAGCTTTCGATCAGGAAGAAATCGAGATACTGGAAGAAAAAGCCCTGCAATGCGGAGCGGTTTCTTACACTTGCATTGACGTACGCAAAGAATATTATGATGACTGCATCAAATACTTAATCTACGGTAACGTATTGAAAAACGGAACCTATCCTTTAAGCGTTAGTGCCGAAAGAGCGGTTCAGGCAAAAAGTATCGCCGAATATGCCATCCAATTGGGAATTAACACGATTGCTCACGGAAGTACCGGCGCCGGAAACGATCAGGTGCGTTTTGATATGATTTTCAATCATCTTTTGCCAAATGTTGAAATCATTACGCCCATCAGAGATAAAAAACTGAGCAGAGAAGAAGAAATCGAATTTCTCAAATCGCATGGTGTCAGTTTCAATTTTGAAAAAGCAGTATACAGTATCAACAAAGGATTATGGGGAACTTCGGTAGGAGGAAAAGAAACTTTGACGTCTTATCAGAATTTACCCGAAGAAGCTTGGCCAACAACAGTTTCAGCAACCGAATCGTTGGATATTACATTGGGTTTTGAAGCAGGAGAATTGATTTCAATTAATGGAGAATCATTTGAACATCCGTCAGTTGCTATTGAGCATTTGCAACAAATCACGCAACCATTCGGAATAGGCAGACATATCCATGTGGGTGATACCATTATTGGTATTAAAGGAAGAGTCGGTTTTGAAGCCGCAGCTCCGGAATTGATTATCAAAGCCCACCATTTATTAGAAAAACATACTTTGACTAAATGGCAATTGTTCTGGAAAGAGCAACTTTCAGGCTGGTACGGCAACTGGCTGCATGAAGGCCAGATGCTGGATCCAACGATGAGAGATATAGAAGCTTTTTTGACCAATACCCAAAAAACCGTAAGCGGAGAGGTTTATATCACACTTCATCCGTACAGATACGAATTGAATGGGATCGAAAGCCCGTTTGATTTAATGTCGGCCAAATTCGGATCGTACGGCGAAATGAATAACGGCTGGAGCGGAGAAGATGTGAAAGGATTTACAAAAATATTCGGAAATCAGACCTCGATTTATCATCAGGTTACTAAGGAATTGATACATGAAAACAATTAAAACCGGAATTATAGGCGGAGCCGGTTATACAGCCGGGGAATTATTAAGAATTCTAATTAACCATCCGCAGATGGAAATTGGATTTGTACATAGTAAAAGTAATGCTGGTAAGTTCATTTATGAAGTCCATGATGATTTGTTTGGAGATACAGATTTGAAATTTTCGGAGACTTTCAACTCCAATGTTGATGTGGTTTTTTTATGTGTCGCTCATGGCGAAGCCAAAAAAATGGTGAGTGAGTTTTCTGCCTCTGTCAAAATAATTGATTTGAGCCAGGATCACAGAATCGCAGATGAACATTCTTTTGTTTACGGATTACCCGAACTGAATAAGGAAGCCATTCAAAAGGCTGATTATATTGCGAATCCCGGATGTTTTGCCACGGCAATCCAATTAGCGCTGCTGCCTTTGGCGGAAGCAAATCTGTTAAACGGGGAGGTCTATGCTTCCTGTACAACCGGTTCAACCGGTGCGGGTCAGTCATTGGCGGAGACTTCGCATTTCAGTTGGAGACAGAACAATTTGTCGGTATACAAAGCTTTTACGCACCAGCATTTGGCAGAGATTAACCAAAGCTTGGCACAGGTTCAGAATGATTATTCCGGGAATCTGCACATTTTGCCGCAAAGAGGATCTTTCACGAGAGGGATTTTGGCCTGCATCACATTAAAATCGGATCAGTCTTTAGAACAATTGACTGCTTTATATGAAGACAAATACAAAGACGAGCCTTTTGTGTTTGTATCGCCTAAGAACATTCATTTGAAACAGGTGGTAAATACGAATAAATGTTTGTTGTATCTGGAGAAAAACAGAGACGATCTCATGATTGTAAGCGTGATTGATAATTTATTAAAAGGGGCATCAGGACAGGCAGTACAAAATATGAATTTGATGTTCGGCTTACCTGAAACCACTGGATTAAAATTAAAACCAAGCGCATTTTAAGTATGGAAACAACAAGTATAAATAGCCTATCGCAAATGAATTTGTTTGATGTGTATTCGGTTTCAGATATTGAAATCGTTAAAGCATTGGGTTCACTGTTATGGGACAAAAACGGAAAACACTATTTGGATTTATATGGCGGACATGCCGTGATTTCCATTGGTCACACGCATCCTCATTATGTTTCAAGCCTTACAGAGCAATTGCAGAAAATTGGTTTCTATTCCAATTCGATTGTCATTGATCAGCAAAAGCAACTGGCAGCAAAATTAGGCCAACTTTCAGGTTATACTGATTATCAGTTGTTTTTGTGTAATTCTGGTGCAGAAGCTAACGAGAATGCTTTTAAACTAGCTTCTTTCCATAACGGAAGAAAAAAAATTATCGCTTTTAGTAAAGCTTTTCATGGTAGAACATCATTGGCGGTTGCAAGTACAGATAATCCTGCAATCGTGGCGCCAGTGAACGAAAACAACAACACAACTTTTTTACCATTAAATGATATTTATGCTTTTGATCAGGCTGTAAACAATGAGGTATGCTGTGTGATTATTGAAGGAATCCAAGGAGTAGCAGGTATTCAGATTCCTGATGACACATTTTTGCAACACGTAGCACAAAAGTGTAAAGAGCTAGGTATCGTCCTCATTTTAGATGAAGTACAATCGGGTTACGGAAGAACAGGAAAATTCTTTGCACATCAGTATGCTGAAATTCAACCAGATATTATCACAGTAGCTAAAGGAATGGGCAACGGTTTCCCTATTGCAGGAGTTTTGATTGCGCCACACATTCAGCCCAGAAAAGAAATGCTTGGAACGACTTTCGGAGGAAACTATTTGGCTTGTGCAGCCGGATTAGCGGTTTTGGAAGTAATTGAAAAAGAAAACCTAATGGAGAATGCTCAACTAATGGGTGACTATCTTATGGAGCAATTAATGAAAATCCCGAATATCAAGGAAATAAGAGGTAAAGGATTGATGGTTGCTATCGAATTGTATGAACCTTGCGCTCCGGTTCGTAAGCGATTGTTGGAAGAATTCGGAATTTTTACCGGAACGGCAAGCAACAAAAATGTATTGAGAATATTGCCATCCTTGGCTGTAACCGTTGCGGAACTGGACAAATTGTTAAATGCGCTAAGAATACTTTTGAAATGAAACATTTTACATCCATAAACGATATAGAAGATCCTATAGCTTTGGTCAACGAAGCCATTACATTGAAGAATACCGAAAAAAAATCGGAAATAGGGAAAAATAAAACCATCGGTTTATTGTTTTTCAATTCGAGTCTAAGAACCAGAATGAGTACCCAAAAAGCAGCTCAAAACCTGGGAATGGAAGTAATGATTCTCAATGTGAATAACGATGGTTGGGCATTAGAATTCGAAGAAGGCGCTGTGATGAAAGGCAAAACAGTAGAACACATTAAAGATGCTGCCGCAGTAATGGGTTTGTATTGTGATATTTTAGCCATTCGTTGCTTCCCGAATCTAGAAAATAAAGAAGAGGATTATGCTGATAAAATTATCAATCAGTTTATTCAATATGCGAAAGTTTCTGTGGTGAGCCTAGAATCGGCAACGAGACATCCTTTACAAAGTTTGGCGGACATGATCACGATTCAGGAGCATAAAACCAAAGAGAAACCAAAAGTAGTTCTGACTTGGGCTCCGCATATCAAACCGATTCCACAGGTAGTAGCTAATTCGTTTGCCGAATGGACTTTGGCAAGCGGTTATGATCTGACCATTACCCACCCGGAAGGATATGAATTGAGTAAAGCGTTTACCAAAGGAGCAATAATTGAAACGGATCAGGAAAAAGCGCTTCAGGATGCCGATTTTGTATATGTGAAAAACTGGTCATCTTTCACGGATTATGGTAAAGTACTACCAGTAGAAGAAGATTGGATGTTGACCAATGCAAAATTGAAAGTTACAAATTCGGCAAAAGTCATGCATTGCCTACCAGTGAGAAGAAATGTCGAATTATCAGATGAGGTTTTGGATAGTGAGAATTCTTTAATTCTGCAACAAGCGGAAAACAGAGTATACGCAGCACAGACAGTATTGAAAAAAATACTGGAAACTAATTTTTAATTTATGGTACACGTAATAAAAATAGGTGGAAATATTATTGATGATGCAATTAAACTGGACGATTTTTTGAACCGTTTTGCAAAACTAGATGGTCCTAAAATATTGATTCACGGCGGCGGAAAACTGGCTACCAATTTAGCAAAAGAGCTGAATATCGAACAGCAAATCATTGATGGTAGACGTGTTACCGATGCCGAAACGTTGAAAATTACCGCGATGGTGTATGCTGGATTAGTCAACAAAACTATTGTGGCTAAATTACAGTCAAAATCATCTAATGCTATTGGATTAAGTGGAGTTGACGGTAATATCATCCAATCGGTTAAAAGAAATCATCCAACGATTGATTATGGTTGGGTAGGTGACGTAGAAAGCGTTAATGCCGATTTCTTGCAAAGTCTTATAGACAATGGAATTGTACCTGTTATCAGTCCGATTACGCACGACGGGAAAGGAAATTTGTTAAATACCAATGCGGATACTATAGCAACAGAAGTGGCCATGGCACTATCGGAAACGAATGATGTGAACCTCAGATTTTGTTTTGAAAAGTTAGGCGTTTTGACCAATCCCGAATTGGATGGTTCGTGGTTGCGGATTTTAGATAAAAACGAATATGAATGGCTTAAAGACCAACAGATTATATCCAAAGGAATGCTTCCGAAATTAGAAAACGCATTCAGAGCTAGTGAATCAAAAGTAACCAAAGTGGAAATCTGTCATGCTGATTATGCCACAGAACAAGGCGAATCCTTTATCGGAACCCAAATAATTTAAAAAATGGAACAGTTACAAAAAGAAGCTTTGGAGCTCTTGCAAAAATTGATTGCGACGGAATCCTTCAGTAAACAGGAAGATAAAACAGCCGAAATCTTAAATAATTTTTTTGTTCAGAAAGGCATTCCAACGGAGCGATTACTGCATAATGTTTGGGTAAAGAACAAGTATTTTGACGATTCAAAACCAACCATCTTACTGAATTCGCATCACGACACTGTAAAACCGAACAAACAATACACAAGAGATCCTTTTAGTCCTGATATCGAGGACGGAATTTTATATGGTTTGGGAAGTAATGATGCAGGCGGACCGCTTGTTTCTTTAGCGGCTTGTTTTTTGCATTTTTATGACAGACAGGACTTGCAGTTCAATTTGATTTACGCTGCGACTGCTGAAGAAGAAATATCTGGGAATAACGGAGTCGAAATTGTCTTACCTGAATTAGGGACGATTTATTTCGGAATTGTGGGAGAACCTACTAAAATGGATATTGCCATTGCCGAAAAAGGTTTATTCGTGATTGATTGTATTGCCCACGGAAAATCAGGGCATGCCGCCAGGGAAGAAGGGGAAAACGCGATTTACAAAGCTTTGGCAGCTATTGAATGGTTCAGAACGTTTGAGTTTCCTGAGGAATCTGAAATGCTAGGCAAAGTCAAAATGTCGGTGACAATTATCAATGCGGGTATACAGCATAACGTGGTACCTGAAAGCTGCCAGTTTACAGTTGATATCAGAACAACTGATAAATACAATAATGAACAGGCTTTGGAAATTATCAAGCAGCATGTTGATTGTGAAGTGATTCCGCGTTCGACAAGGTTAAATCCTTCGTTTGCACCGAAAGAGCATCCTATTGTGCAAAGCGGTATGGCGTTGGGAAGAGCAATTTATGCTTCTCCAACTACTTCGGATCAGGCTTTGATGAATGGATTCCCAACATTCAAAATGGGACCGGGCGACTCGGCAAGATCGCATACGGCCAATGAATATATTTATGTAGAAGAAATTAACAAAGGCATTGAAATTTATATCGAAATGCTTGAAAAATTTAATAAGACAGATCATGAAACTGTGGCAAAATACATCGGATAACGTAAAAACTTCCATTTCTGCAATGGTAGAACAATTTACCATCGGACAGGATACAATCTGGGATTTATCTTTGGCAGAAGCCGATATCAAAGGATCGCTTGCCCATACATCTATGTTGCATGACATAGGATTGTTAACTACAGAAGAGTTGAAACAAGCACATGAAGGGTTGGATGCTATTCTGAAAACGATCTATGATAAAACTTTTGTGATTGAAGAAGGGGTAGAGGATGTACACTCACAAGTAGAGTTATTGCTGACTCAAATGAAAGGGGAAGTAGGGAAAAAAATCCATGCTGGACGTTCAAGAAATGATCAGTCCCTGTTGGATATCAAGTTGTTCATCAAAGCTGAACTCAAGCAGATTGTTGAAAAAACCGAAACTGTTTTTAATAGTTTAATTGATTTAAGTAATAAACATAAAGAGGATTTATTACCAGGTTATACCCATTTTCAACTGGCTATGCCTTCCTCATTTGGGTTATGGTTTGGTGCTTATGCCGAAAGTTTATGCGATGACCTGGAACTGATTTTAGCGGCATATCACATGGCCAACAAAAATCCATTGGGTTCGGGAGCTGGGTATGGTTCTTCATTTCCATTGAACAGAACATTTACAACACTGTTACTCAATTTTGAATCGATGAATCATAATGTGGTGTATGCCCAAATGACAAGAGGGAAAATTGAGAAAACTACAGCTATGGCTTTAGCTGGTATTGCCGCAACGTTGACCAAATTTTCGATGGATGTGTGTTTATACATGAACCAGAATTTTGGGTTTATTTCTTTTCCAAAAGAATTGACAACGGGAAGCAGTATCATGCCTCATAAAAAGAATCCAGATATTTTTGAGTTGATCAGAGCCAAATGTAACAGAATCCAGGCATTGCCGAATGAATTGACGTTACTGACGAACAATCTGCCTTCTGGATATCACAGAGATATGCAATTAACTAAGGAATGTTTGTTTCCTGCCATAATTACATTGAAAGAATGCTTGGATATGCTTCAGGTAATGCTAGAGAATATTACTGTAAAACAGAATATTCTTTCGGATGAAAAATACCTTAATTTGTTTACGGTAGAAGTGGTCAATGAATTGGTTTTATCTGGAATTCCATTCAGGGAAGCCTATAAAATAGTATCAAAACAAGTGGAAGAAAATCAGTTTGAATACAACAGTAAAACATTCAACCATACCCATGAGGGAAGTATTGGTAATTTACAAAATGATAAAATAAAAGAGGAGTTTATCCAAAAAAGAAAACAGATAATTTAGTTTTCTGGTAAAAAGTATGAAGTTTCGTTTTTCACCATACTCATCACAATATTACTGTGATATTGACCAATGTTTGGGATATTGGCTAATTTATTCACCACAAAATCATTGTAAGCATCAATGTCGGTGGTGGCAATTTTTAACATATAATCATAAATGCCTGAAAGACTAGTTACCTCTAGAATTTCAGGCATTTCCATTACTTGTTCCTCGAAATTTTTTAAATTTTCTCGAGATTGTTTTTTAAGAGTGATATTACAATAAGCAAAAAGCTTAATACCCACTTTTGAAGGATTAAGGATAACAGCACTTTTCTTGATAACTCCAGATTCTTGAAGATGTTTAATCCTCTCGTACGTTGGAGTATAAGAAAGTCCCACCATAGCCGCAACATCTTTCACCGAAAGTGTACAATCTTTTTGTAGAATGTTTAGAATTTTTGCGTCTGTTTTATCCATAAAAGAAAAGTAAACAATTTCTGTTTACTCTTTAGTTTCGTCTTCTTTCTTTGCAGTAGTGGTATCTTCTCCTTTAGAAGCTTTTTTGAATTCGTTCAAACCGCTTCCTAAACCTTTCATTAATTCTGGAATTTTTTTACCTCCAAAAAGTAATAAAACAACAACTAGTATTATAATAATTTCAGTAGTTCCAAGTCTTCCCATGATGTATTTAAATTATGCTTTTTAAGCTTAAATTATTCAGCAAATATATTAAAGAAAATAATCTTAGGCTCAATTTTTAACTAATTATTATCTGATTACAGTTTCTGGATTTCCAAATTAGTATATTTGTAGTGTTAGACAAGATACTATGTCCAAAAAAAGATTAAAAAGAAAAGCCTTTTTTAAAGCCATAAAAACCCCTCGAAGATTAGTCATTTTGAATGAAGAAACTTTTGAGGAACAGTTCTCATTAAAACTAAGCATACTTAATGTTTTTGTTTTAGGAACAATAGGTGCAATTTTTTTAATATCAATAACAAGTTATTTAATTGCTTTTACACCCCTACGTGAGTATATTCCTGGGTATTCTTCAACTCAATTGAAAGAGGATGCTCTTTTTTTAGGATTAAAAGCAGATTCACTAGAGTTTAAATTAAAAAAGAATGATGCTTATATCAATTCAGTTAAAAAAGTTTTAACTGGAGATTTAGAATATGCTAAAGTAAATAAAGATTCTATACTCGCATCAGATTATGTAGATCCTTCAGAATACGAGATGGAAGCTTCTGAACAGGAAATGGAATTAAGAAAGCAAGTACAAGAAGCAGCTAAAAAAGAAAGTAAATAATGAATGATTTTTTGGAGTTTAGTTATCCAATATCTTTTTTGGTTGGAATTATTTTTATAGTAATTTCTTTGATTACTAGAATTTTACCACCCAAAAAGATTAATGCATTATACGGTTATAGAACTCTTGCTTCGATGAAAAATCAAGAAACATGGGATTTTGCTCAAAGGTATTCTTCTAATAAAATGATTCATGCAGGATTATTTTTAATTGTGGTAAGCTTCTTAAAAATTGTAATTGAAGAAAAACATGAAATACTTTTAAATTTATTATTTCTCTTTTTAGCGACATTATATTTACTTTTTACAACAGAAAGAGCAATAAAAAACAAATTCAACTAGGATGTCTATTAAAAGTTTTGGAGCAAAATTATTTGCTTCCATCATTCATCATAAAACCAAAAAATGGGTAAATAATCCTATTGAAACACAGCAAAAAGTATTTCAAAACCTAATTTCCGAAGCTAAAAACACTCAGTTTGGTAAAGATCACGATTTTGCAAATATCAAGGCATTTGAAGATTTTAGCAAAAGAGTACCAATCAGAGATTACGAAGATTTACGACCCTATTTTGATAAGGTAGTAAAAGGGGAATCAGATGTTCTTTGGAAAGGAAAACCTTTGTATTTTGCCAAAACATCTGGAACAACTTCTGGTGCAAAATATATTCCGCTCACAAAAGAATCGATGCCATATCATATCGAAGCTGCTCGAAATGCGATTTTGAGTTATATTCATGAAACTGGTAATGTCAATTTTGTTGACGGAAAAATGATTTTTTTACAAGGAAGTCCTATTTTGGAAGAAAAAAATGGAGTCAAATTAGGACGTCTTTCAGGGATTGTAGCACATTATGTTCCAAAGTATCTTCAGAAAAACAGAATGCCTTCATGGGAAACTAATTGTATCGAAGATTGGGAAACCAAAGTAGATTCCATAGTGGAAGAAACTATCAATGAAGATATGGCGGTAATTTCTGGAATTCCGTCATGGGTACAAATGTATTTTGAAAAGCTTTCGGCGAAAGCTAATAAACCTGTTGGAGAGATTTTTAAAAACTTCAACCTATTTATATATGGGGGAGTAAATTATGAACCATACAGAGCAAAATTTGAAAATTTAATAGGACGAAAAGTAGATTCTATAGAGCTATTTCCGGCATCTGAAGGGTTTTTTGCCTACCAAGATTCTCAAAAAGAAAAAGGAATGTTATTGCTTTTAAATTCTGGAATTTTTTATGAATTTGTAAAAGCAGATGAGTTTTTTACAGAAAATCCAAAACGATATACTATAGGCGAAGTAGAGTTAGGTGTTAATTATGTTTTAATCATTTCAACTAATGCCGGACTTTGGGCCTACAATATTGGTGATACTGTTCAATTTACCTCTTTAAAACCTTACAGAGTAATGGTTTCGGGGAGAATTAAACATTATATTTCAGCTTTTGGTGAACACGTTATTGGTAAAGAAGTAGAGAGCGCTTTACAAGAAGCAATGGATGGAACATCAATAAGAGTAAACGAATTTACAGTGGCTCCTCAAATTAATCCGTCGGAAGGTTTGCCTTATCATGAGTGGCTTATTGAATTTGAAAACGAACCAGATAAATTAGAAGAATTTGCGCTAAAAATTGATGCAGCTATGCGTAAGCAAAATGTATATTATGACGATTTAATCGTAGGACATGTTTTAAGAACAGTAATTATAACCAAAGTTCAAAAAAACGGATTTCAAGAATATATGAAATCGATTGGAAAATTAGGAGGACAAAACAAATTACCTAGATTATCTAATGATAGAAAAATTGCAGACTTTTTTGTTAAAGAATAAAGAAAAAGAGATGAAAGATAATAGACTTTTAGTACTACTGCTGTTATGTGTAACTTCTGTTTTTTCTCAAATAAAAGGAAAGGTAATCGATGAATTTAATCAACCCATACCTTATGTAAATATTTGGGTTCAAGGTGAAAATATAGCAACAACTTCAGAAGAAAACGGTGAATTTATCATTCATACAACTCCTGATAAAAGTCTTTTGTTTTCTTCTTTAGGTTTTGAAAAGAAGGTTGTTTTAGCAAAAGAAGCATCTTTAGTTAAATTACAACCAACAGCATATCAACTAAGCGAAATAGCGATAACAAAACGACGTCGCAATAGACGTCTAGAAATAGGACAAATAGAAAACACTACCTTACAAGCTTTTGACAATGGACCAAGGATTGATGTTAAATTTTTTCCTTATAATAAATCATATTCAAAGACCAAATATTTAAGTAAGATTGCATTACTAACAGATTGTAAAATAGAGAATGCTTCGGTTAAAATTAGAATCTATAAAGCAGATCAAAATGGGTTCCCAGGAGAAGAAATGCTAGATAAAAACTTAATTGTCAATGTGAAAAAAGGAATTCAAACGACTTGGGTTAATATTTCTGAAAACAACATTGAGTTTCCAATAGAAGGAGTTTTTATTGGTGTAGAAAAACTATTGATCGAAAAGAACCGAACAGAAAAAGGGGTTGCTCCAAACGTATTATATAGCTTTGTTGAAAGAGAGTTTTTGTTCAATTATTCTGGAGGAATTTGGAATAAAAAAATTACCGAAATAATCAAAAATCAAACTTCAAGACCTAAAGTCCCTGAGCCTGCAATAAATCTTATTTTAACAAACTAAAAATAAAATTGTACCTTTGCAGGTTAGAAAAATATAAAAGATGAAAGAAATCAAAAACATTTCGCGCTCAAGAGCGCAAGAGTCTTCGGCTGCTATCGAAAGACTGTACATTACAATGAGACATTTATTTAACAGAGGTTTTTATAAACCAATGGGAGTTTCTGGTGAAACTTTAAGAGAAGCTTTACTAGCACTTCGCCCAGAAATTTATGGCTCAATTGCAGAAGAAAAAGTAGAATTAAACGGGTTGCTATACGTAATCGAACGTCTTCCAGTAGGAATAGAAGAATGTCGTTATATCAACTTAACTTCTGACGAAGGGTATTCAAAATCTCACTTCCAACCTATTGTTCCGCCTAAACGCCGCAGAAACTGCTACCGTATTGATGACGAGCAAATGAATGTTGAGATTACAAGAGGACGTTCAGATATTTATGATATTTTAACGCATCTAACATTCATTTTTATCGAATCACACAAAATTAAAGATAAAGTACTGATTGATGATGAAGGATCGGTTTCCAGAGATTGGCAAAAACTTGAACAAGCAGCATTACAATCTAAAAAGCTGACTTTAATTGAAAGAGAAAAAGCAATTTCTCATGCTGCAAATGTATTAGGAAGAACTTTTGCTGAGGTAAGTGATATTTATGATGATTTTGCCACTGCTGCTGCACCAGATCGTTTTTTACACATTGTGTATTGGTTAGGAAAAATAGCTATTGAAGAAGTGGTAGATAACAACAAAAGAACAATAACCTTTAGTCCAATTCTTAGAGAGCGCTTAGGACATCATATTTATGGTGATATTTGGGCAACAAACATAAAGAAAACATTAGCAGACAATGGCTTGTTACAAAGACCAATTCATATAATTAGTGCTAACATGCACAGTGTAATGAATTCAGTATTTGCACCAGCTGTTTTAGCTACAAAATATAAAGGAAAAGGTGAGTACCAAATCTATGAAGACCTTTCAGCTTCTGGGAGTAAAGATTTACGTAAAAAAGTAGAAGATTTTGCTTTACAACATGGAATGATTTCTCAGCCAGATGAATCAGGAACAAATATAGACGTTCAAATTTTTGATACAGCTAAATTTGACTGGAAAAAAACAGCATTTCCAAATGCTAAAATTAATGGAGAGTCACCAGTTTTAATAGTAATGGATTATGCTTTTGGGGAGCAAGCTTTCGAAACCATCGACGAGCTTTTAAAACCATACAAAGTTGATAAAAAGAAAACATTCTTAAATGTAGAATCGGTTTCAATTATGGGAAAAGCGGGTATCCTTCAAGGAGGAAAAGGGGATATTATGATTGCTACTGCTCACGTAAATGAAGGGACTGCAGATAATTATCCTTTCGAAAATCAATTGACAGCTGCTATGTTTGAAGGAAATGATATTCCTGTTTACGAAGGACCAATGATTACAGTTCTTGGGACGTCATTACAAAATAGAGATTTGCTTAAGTTTTTCCACGAATCTACTTGGGAAGCCATAGGATTAGAAATGGAAGGAGCTTATTATCAAAAAGCGATTCAATCGGCTTCAAAAATTAGAAAAAGTATTAACCCAGACGTAAAAGTACGTTATGCTTACTACGCTTCTGATAATCCTTTAGAAACAGGAAGTACATTAGCTTCTGGAGGTTTAGGAACAACAGGAGTAAAACCTACATACTTAATTACAATTAAAATTTTAGAGCAAATATTTAACTGCTAATGAATTTTATAGAAACTAATCTTAAAGGTTGTTTTATACTTGAACCTAAAGTTTTCCATGATGACCGTGGTTATTTCATGGAAAGCTTTAATCAAAACACTTTTGAAAAAGGTATAGGACAAAAAGTACAATTTGTTCAGGACAATCAATCGTACTCTTCAAAAGGAGTTCTACGTGGATTGCATTATCAATGTGGAGAACACGCACAAGCCAAATTGGTTCGAGTTTTAGAAGGCGAAGTATTAGATGTAGCAGTAGATTTACGTCCAGAGTCTGAAACATATGGACAATCGTATTCCATTTTACTTTCTGCAGAAAACAAAAAGCAATTTTATATACCTCGTGGTTTTGCCCACGGTTTTATAGTATTGAGCGAAAAAGCTACTTTTTTTTATAAATGTGATAATTTATATAATAAAGAAAGTGAAGGCGGTTTGATTTATAACGATCCAACAATAGCAATTAATTGGGGAATGTCAGAAGAGGATTTGATTATTTCTGAAAAAGACAAAGTGTTACCAACAATAGAAAATGCTCGTAAAGTATGGTAGTTTTAGTCACAGGAGCTTCAGGTCAATTAGGACAGTCTTTACAATTTATTGCATCTCATTATTCTGAGATGCAATTTATTTTTGCGTCTTCACAGGATTTAGATATAACTAATACAGAAAGAGTTTTAACTTTTTTTGAACAGAATAAAATTGATTTTTGTGTTAATACAGCAGCATATACAGCAGTTGATAAGGCTGAATTAGAGCATGAAAGAGCGCTATTTGTTAATGTTATTGGACCTAAAAATTTAGCAATTGCTTGTGAAAAAAGTAATGTAACACTTATCCATATTTCAACTGATTTTGTTTTCGACGGTTCGGCAGAAAAACCTTATTTAGAATCTGATGAAACAAATCCTATAGGAGTTTATGGTCAAACTAAATTAGACGGAGAAAAAGAAGTCATATCAAATTGCGACAAATATTTCATCTTAAGAACATCGTGGGTGTATTCTAAATTTGGTAATAATTTTATGAAAACTATGTTGCGTTTGGCTCAAGACAGAACCGAATTGAATGTGGTTTCTGATCAAATAGGAACACCAACAAATGCTGTTGATTTAGCAGAAGTTATTGTAGCAATGATAAAATCTAAAAATAAAGAGTACGGTATTTACAATTTTAGCAACGAAGGAATTTGTTCTTGGTTTGATTTTGCAAAAGAAATTTTTAAAATCAACAATGTTAATATTCAAGTAAACCCAATTCTCACAGAGGCTTATCCCACACCAGCAAAAAGACCCAAGTACAGTGTACTGGATAAATCAAAAATTAAAAGTACATTTGGTATAACAATTAAAAATTGGCAAGAAGCTTTAGCACAAACAAAAATATAATGAAGAGAATATTAATCACTGGAGCGGCAGGTTTTTTAGGATCACATCTTTGTGACCGATTCATAAAAGAAGGTTATCATGTAATTGGAATGGATAACTTAATTACTGGCGACTTAAAAAATATTGAGCACCTGTTTAAATTAGAACATTTTGAGTTTTATCATCATGATGTTTCAAAGTTTGTACACGTTCCAGGAGAATTAGACTATATTCTACATTTTGCTTCACCTGCAAGTCCTATTGATTATCTGAAAATTCCTATTCAAACATTAAAAGTAGGGTCGCTAGGGACACACAATTTATTAGGTTTAGCTAGAGTAAAAAAAGCGCGTATATTGATTGCATCAACATCTGAAGTATATGGAGATCCTTTAATCCATCCACAAACAGAAGATTACTTTGGAAACGTTAATACAATTGGACCTCGTGGAGTTTATGATGAGGCAAAACGTTTTCAAGAATCAATTACCATGGCATACCATCGTTTTCATGGTTTGGAAACTCGTATTGTTCGTATTTTTAATACCTATGGACCAAGAATGAGACTGAATGATGGTCGAGTAATTCCAGCTTTTATAGGCCAAGCTCTAAGAGGAGAAGATTTAACTATTTTTGGGGATGGTTCACAAACACGTTCATTTTGTTATGTAGATGATCAGGTTGAGGGCATTTATCGTTTATTGTTATCTGATTATGCATATCCTGTAAATATTGGAAATCCAGATGAAATTACCATCAAAGATTTTGCAGAAGAAATAATTAAATTAACAGAAACTAATCAAAAAATCGTCTATCACCCACTTCCTGAGAATGATCCTTTGCAACGTCAACCGGATACTACTAAAGCTAAAGAAATACTTGGTTGGGAAGCAAAAGTTTCTCGTAGTGAAGGAATGAAATTGACTTACGAATATTTTAAATCATTACCTAAAGAAGAACTTTTAAAAGAAGAACACAAAGATTTTAAAGATTATATTAAATAGTTAAGTGACTAAGGGGAGATATTCAAAATATATTAGGCCTATTAGTGTTATTACTGATTTTTTTCTGCTGATTTTTTTAGCCGAAATTTTTCTGAATAACTTTGGTATTTATTTGCCCTATTTTTTTGTTTTTCTCTTAGTTTCTTGGAGTGTACTTTCTTATTTTACTGAGTTTTACGAAGTTTTTCGCTTCACAAAACCTACTGAAATTTTATCTAAATTGGTTAAACAATTTACTCTTTTTACTCTAGTTATAATTGCCTATTTCTCTGCAGCGAGAGAAATTATTCCAAGTTTTAAGCAATTATTAGTTTTTATAGGGTTTACTTTTTTATATGTAACTTTATTTAAAGGGTTACTATTTTATTATTTAAAAAAATATCGAATCATATTAGGAGGAAATTTTAGAAGAGCAATCATCATTGGTCATACACAAAGTGCTATAAATTTAAAAAATCTATTTACTTCAAGACCAGATTATGGGTATCGCTTCTATGGTTTTTTTTCTAATAAAATAACAGGAGATGATATTAGAGGTAAAATCGAAGATATTCAAGACTTTGTTTTGACAAATAAAATTGATGATATTTATTGTGCATTACAAGAACTTCCAGATGACGAATTAAAAAATTTGGTCGAGTTTTCAGATTATCATAGAAAAACAATCAAATTTATACCAGAAGAAAGTGAAATTTATTCTAAAAATCTTCAAATTGATTACTACGAATTTTTTCCGGTATTGTCATTAAAAAGAACCCCTTTAAATGATTTACCCAACAAGATAATTAAGAGATTGTTTGACATTTTCTTTTCTTTACTAATAGTTATTTTCGTGTTTTCATGGTTATTTCCCATTGTAGCATTATTGATTAAGCTTGAGTCTAAAGGCCCAGTTTTTTTTAAACAAGGAAGGCCGGGTTTAGATCAAAAGGAGTTTTTTTGTTTTAAGTTTCGTTCCATGTTTATAAATGAAAAAACTGAAGAAATGACAATCAAAAACGACCCACGAATCACAAAAGTAGGAGCTTTTTTAAGACGTACTAGCCTTGATGAAATGCCTCAGTTTTTAAATGTTCTTTTAGGTGATATGTCAATCGTTGGTCCAAGACCACATTTGTGGAGTCATAACAACGAGTATCAAAAAAAGATAAAAAAATACAATGTCAGGTTACATGTTAGACCGGGAATTACTGGATTAGCCCAAGTAAAAGGTTTTAGAGGTGAAATCGAAACGGATGACGAGATGATCAACCGAATCAAGTACGATGTTTTTTATATTGAAAACTGGTCTTTGTTTTTAGACATCAAAATTATTCTTCTTACAGTAATTAATATTTTTAGAGGACAGGAAAAAGCATACTAAATGAACGGATTGGTATCGATAATTACTCCAACATACAATTCAGAAAAATTTATTACTGAAACCATTCAATCTGTGCAAAATCAAACCTATCAAACCTGGGAGATGATTATTGTAGATGATTGCTCTTCTGATAAAACAATAGAAATTGTTCAGCAATTAATGGAAGATGATCTTAGAATTCACCTTATTCGATTGAATAAAAATTCAGGTGCCTCAAAAGCAAGAAATGAAGCTATAAAATTGGTTAAAGGAGATTACATGACCTTTCTTGATGCTGATGACATTTGGTTTCCAGATTTTATAGAAAATAGTATCAATACAATCAAAGAAACAGGAATTCCATTCGTTTTTTCTTCTTATAGACGTTCAAACGAAAATTTAGAATTCGTATATTCAGACTTTATAGTTCCATCAAAAGTTACATATACTGATATTTTGAAAACCAATTCGATAAGCTGTCTGACCGCATTTATAGATGTGAAAGAATTGGGAGTAAAACTAATGCCTGATATTCGTAAAAGACAAGACATGGGTTTGTGGTTAAAATATTTAAAAGAAATTCCATTTGCCCATGGAATTCAAGAACCTAAAGCAATATATCGTATTAGGGAGAATTCACTTTCTAGAGATAAAAAAGCATTGATAAAATACCAATGGCAGTTTTACCGCGAAGTCGAAAAACTATCCATTCTCGAATCGGTTTATTACATGATGCACTGGATGGTGAGAGGTTTCTTGAAGTACCGTAATTAAAGCAAACTCTGGAATTGCTTCAACTTTCCTCTTGTAGTTCTTTGCAGCGATTCTCTCCGGTTAAATGTGAAATATAAACCAGATTCCAAATACAAATCAATTGCTTGTTTTATTTTGTCAATTTGCGTTGAAGTTAATTCAGTTTCACTTACATAATCAATTTCAAAAGTATCAATCTTTGTTTGTTTGATTATGAATTCTTTGACATTTCCATCATCTTCAATAATGCTTTTGGTGACGTAGTAAAAAGTCAATCCGGGTGATTTTTTTCCGCTTGGCAAAATCGCAATATCATTGGTGCGACCAATTAGTTTCTTAAGAATAGGGGAATTTAATGTGCTTTTTTCGTCTAAAATGCCAATATCACCAATGTCATAGCGAATAAAAGGATGTGCTTTGTTGTATAATGAAGTAATCACTACTTTGCCTTCTGTTCCATTAGGAACGGGTTGGTTATTTTCATCTAGGATTTCTACAAACAACGTTTCAGAGTTCACCTGCCATTCTCCATCTAAATTTTGAAAAGCAATCAAATCAAGTTCTGAAGCGCCATATTCATTAACAACAGAAATTCCAAACTGTCTTTCCATCAATGTTTTATCTTCCTCAAAAAGCATTTCTGAAGTGACCATACACACTTTTAATGTTGGACAAACATCAGTTAAAATAATGTTTTTCTTCTGAAGAAATTTAGCAAATAATACTATGGAACTGGTGTAGCCATTTATGTAATCAAACTTCTTTTGTTTGAATTTTCGAAGCACTTTTTCTAATATTTCATCAGATAAATCAAAAATGGTAAAACGATATCGCTGTCCTAAAAAATCTTTAAGTCGTTCTTTAGTATAACTAATAAAATCTAGTGGAATCCCGTAAAATCTAGCTTGATAGGATTTATTGAAATCAATTCCATACCAACCGAAACGGTATATTATAGAAGCCCAAGTTATAGCATGAGCATATTTATCTTTGGCAAATATAAAAGGATCACCACTTGAACCCGAAGTTTTGTTTTTAAAGACTGATTTTTCAGTAAAATCTTTTGAAAGCCTTTCTGACAAAGGTTTTTGAAAATCCTTTTTGGTCATTACAGGAATGTCATTCCAGTTTTTAACCTCAGATTTTCCAACAAAATTTCTGTAATAGGAATTATTTTGTAGATGATAATTTAGAATTTCTGACTTCTTCTGCTCAATAAATTTTAAATGTTCTTCAGGAGAAAAACATAGGATAGCGTTAAATTCGGTTTGGGCTTCCTTTATTGGAAAACCATTTAATTTCAAGGATAAATCAAAAAACCGAATCATATTTACGCTTTTGTCAAAAATAAGAAAACAACTGTTTTCAAATTCGTTTTAAACAAACTATTTTTGCACAACAACTCGAAGCGTAGCCGAACTGTATGGAGCGCAGCGTAATAAAACAACACAACAATGATAATCTTATTATTAGGTTCTGGCGGAAGAGAACACGCCTTGGCCTGGAAAATGCTTCAAAGCGATAAATGTTCTCAACTTTTTGTAGCTCCGGGTAATGCTGGTACATCCCAAATAGCAACAAATGTTGCTTTAAATCCTGTCGATTTTGAATCAGTTAGGAACTTTGTACTTGAAAACAGAGTTGATATTGTAGTGGTAGGTCCTGAAGACCCTTTGGTTCACGGTATTTACGATTTTTTCAAAAATGATTCGCAATTACATAATATACCAGTGATTGGCCCTTCAAAAGTAGGAGCACAATTGGAGGGAAGTAAAGAGTTTGCAAAACAATTTTTAGTAAAAAATAATATCCCAACAGCACGATACGAAAGTTTTACGAAAGATACGGTTGAACAAGGATGCGAATTTCTAAAAACTTTAGAAGCTCCTTATGTTTTAAAAGCAGATGGATTAGCGGCTGGAAAAGGAGTTTTAATTTTAAATGATTTAGCTGAAGCACAACAAGAATTGCGAAACATGTTGGTTGATGCAAAATTTGGAGAAGCTTCTTCAAAAGTGGTAATCGAGGAATTTCTTGACGGAATCGAATTGAGTTGTTTTGTTTTAACCGATGGTAAATCCTATAAAATTCTGCCAACAGCCAAAGATTACAAGAGAATAGGAGAGGGAGATACAGGTTTAAATACCGGAGGTATGGGAGCAGTTTCACCAGTACCGTTTGCAGATGCTACTTTCATGGAAAAAGTAGAAACCCGAATTGTAAAACCTACTATTGAAGGACTTCAAAAAGACAATATCGAATATAAAGGATTTGTCTTCATTGGACTAATCAATGTGAAAGGAGAACCAATGGTTATTGAGTATAACGTTCGTATGGGTGATCCGGAAACTGAAGTAGTGATGCTACGAATCAAATCCGATTTAGTTGAGTTATTTGAGGCAGTTGGTAACCAAGAATTAGATAAGGCATTTTTAGAAATTGATGAAAGAGCAGCCACAACAGTGATTGTTGCTTCTGGTGGTTATCCGGAAGAGTATGAAAAAGGAAAAGTAATTTCAGGTTTAAGCCTTGCTACTGATTCGATTGTTTTTCATGCGGGTACTAAAAAAAATGAAGCTAATAATGTGGTAACTAGTGGAGGTCGTGTTTTAGCAGTTTCATCATATGGTAACACTTTCCCAGAAGCACTTCAAAAATCATACGACAGCATTTCAAAAATAACTTTTGACAAAATGTATTTTAGAAAAGATATCGGAAACGATTTAATATAAAAAATGCCGCTTTAAGCGGCATTTAATTTTTATTTCAAGAACGAATGTGCAGTGGTATCCTGCTCATCTTCGTTATTATCTTTAAATATTTTTAACTGAGTTGTCCAGTAGTAGATATAATAACTAATGATTCCCCAAAGAACCCAGTTAACTATATTAGCAGTCCACCAATTGTCAAGTTCAGTGGCACGCATTAAATCGTGTGGAGCGAACAAAATTTGTTCAAAAAGCCATTGAATTCCTTCAAAAAATGATTTCATCATAATGAATGTATTATATTTACACAGCAAAAATATAAAATATACTCATGATAACAAGCGTTTTTAGTAAATCTAGACCAATAAATTATATTTTAGTTACTTCTTTGATGATTGTATGCTATATAATTTATCAGTTTAACACTAATTACAACACAATTTCTAATTATGAAATTGCAAAAAAAGTTGTTTTTCTTTTACTAATCGTTGGTTCATTGTTTATAACAAATTTTATAACTAAAAAGAACGGGTTGAGTAAGGATAATAGTTATACTTTCTTTTTGTTTTGTGTATTTTTTATACTTTTTCCAGCTACACTATCTAATGAGAATTTAATTATTGCTAACGGACTTATTTTATTGGCTCTACGAAGATTAATTTCTATGCAGACAATGAAAACTCCTAAAGAAAAAATCTTCGATGCTTCGATTTGGATTTTTGCAGCGAGTTTGTTTCATTTTTGGAGTATTCTTTTTATTCTGTTGGTTTTTATCTCCATTATTTTTCATGTTTCAAGAGATTACAGAAACTGGATTATCCCCTTTATAGCTCTTTTTACAGTTGTAATTTTAGGGGTTCTTTTTTCATTGATATTTAACCAATCTCTTATAGAAGGTTATATCAAATCAGTTGTGATAGATCTTGATGTAAATTATATAAAAACAATTTTTCAAAGTTTTGCTTTAGGATTCTATATAGTGATAGCTTTAATAGCATTTATAACTATGTTATTTATTTTGACTCACAAATCACTTAATCTTCAAGCATCATACAAGAAAATTATTTTTGCTTTTATAATAGGACTTATAATATTTTTTATATCCCCAAATAAGGACAATAGTTATTTGGTTTATACTTTTGTACCTGTAGCTATTATGTTAACCAACTACTTGGAAACAATAGAAAGATATTGGATAAAAGAAACTATTTTAGGAGTTATCCTTTTTGCAAGCTTACTTAATTTTACATTACGCCTCTTATAACTTACTTCCGTAAGCTAAGTCACCAGCGTCACCTAATCCTGGAACAATATAGTTTTTTTCGTTTAGTTTTTCATCAAGTGCTGCTACCCATAAATGACAGTTTTCTGGTAAGTTTTTTTGAAGATATTCAACGCCTTCAGGAGCAGCAATTACAACTGCAATATGTATTTCTTTAGGTTTTTGTTCCAAATGTAGCTTGTGTAAAACCGCTACTATTGATTGACCAGTGGCTAACATTGGATCAATCAAAATCAAATTCTTTCCTTCAAATGAAGGTGCAGCCTGATATTCTACTAAAATATCAAAAGCATCATCATTATTATAGTGATGACGGTATGCCGAAACAAATCCGTTTTCAGCATCATCAAAAAAGTTCATGAACCCTTGATGTAAAGCCAATCCAGCTCTTAAAATAGAGCACAAAACCACTGGTTCGGCTACTGTTGTAGTATGCTTTATTCCTAAGGGAGTCTGAACATCAATATTTTTATACTCCAAAGTTTTGCTTAGTTCATATGCCATAATTTCTCCAATACGCTCTATGTTTTTGCGAAAACGCATGCTGTCTTTTTGAATATGAATGTCGCGAAGTTGCGTTAGAAAATGATTTAGAATACTGTTTTGTTCAGAAATGTAATGGATGTGCATTTTGATAAATTTTACAAATTCCCGATAAAAGTACAAAAAAACGCTACTTTTGTAAAAAATAAAGAGTCAAAACTATGTTTGCAGAATTTGCTTTTCCAATATTTGAGCGTTGTATCAATGACTATCACGTAATTGATGATGTGTATCAACCAGCTTTGAATCCTTATGAAAAGGGATCGATAGAATATTTATTGTATGCTAAAAACTGGGTAGATACAGTACAATGGCATTACGAAGATATTATTCGTGATCCACAAATTGATCCAGTAACAGCATTAGATTTAAAACGTAAAATTGATGCATCAAACCAAGTTCGTACAGACATGGTTGAATATATTGACAGCTATTTTTTACAAAAATATGCAGGAGTTCAGGTAAAAGCTGATGCTAAAATTAATACTGAAAGTCCAGCATGGGCAATCGACCGTTTATCTATTCTTGCTTTGAAAATTTATCACATGAGTGAAGAAGCAAACCGTGCTGAAGCAACTCCAGAACACAGAGCAAAATGTCAAGAAAAATTAAACGTTTTGTTAGATCAAAAAAACGATATGTTTGTTTCTATCAGTCAGTTAATTGAAGATATAGAAAACGGAGACAAATACATGAAAGTTTATAAACAAATGAAAATGTACAATGATGAGGAGTTAAATCCAGTGTTGTATCAAAATAAAAAATAAGATCTGTTTAGATGTCAAACATCAAACATATTTTAGTTATTAGGCTCTCGGCTATGGGTGACGTTGCAATGACGGTTCCTGTTTTGAGAGCTTTTTCTTTGCAATATCCAGAAGTAAAGGTTACAGTAGTTTCTCGTCCTTTTTTTAAACCCTTTTTTGATGGAATTCCGAATATAGATTTTTTTCCAATAGATGTAAAAGAAAGGCATAAAGGTTTTCTTGGTTTAATAAGATTATACAAAAATTTAAAACCATTGAGTATTGATGCAGTTGCTGATTTGCATAATGTGTTACGATCTAAAGTAGTTAGAAATCTTTTCGCTATTAGTGGAAAAAGAACAGCTGCTACTGACAAAGGCAGAGCAGATAAAAAAGCATTGACAAGGGCAGAAAACAAAGTTTTTGAACCTGTAAAATCGATGTTTGAAAGACATTGTGAAACATTCGAAAAATTAGGTTTTCCAATAAATCTATCCCAACCTGTTTTCCCTTCGAAGGCAATTTTGTCTGAAGAAATAACAAACATCACTGGAAATAAAACAGAAAAATGGATTGGTATTGCACCTTTCGCACAATACGATTCAAAAGTATATCCTTTGGATTTAATGCAAAATGTAATTGATGGTTTAGCAGAATCTGGAAGCAAAATATTTTTATTTGGAGGAGGAGATAAAGAAATTCAACTTTTAAACAAGTTAAAATCAAATTATCAGAATGTAATTGTTATTGCAGGTAAAATTAAGCTTCAGGAGGAGATGGATTTGATATCGAATTTAGATCTCATGCTTTCTATGGATTCTGGGAATGCGCACATTGCAGCAATGTTGGGTGTTAAAGTTATCACACTTTGGGGAGCAACACATCCTTTTGCAGGATTTAAACCTTTCAACCAACCTTTAGAATATTGTATCACAGCTGATAGAGAAAAATACCCGTTATTACCAACATCGGTTTATGGAAATAAAAAGGTGGAAGGATATGAAGATGTAATGCGAAGCATTTCATCAGAAACAGTTATTAATACAATAAAAAAGGAGCTTTAAAAGCTCCTTTTTATTTTAAACGTCATCATAATCGACGGTTATTTCGGCAGATGTGGGGTGTGCTTGACAAGTCAGAATTAATCCGCTTGCAATTTCTTTATCAGTTAAAATTGAGTTTTTCTTCATTTCCGCAGAACCATTTGTAATTCTAGCAATACAGCTACTGCAAATACCTCCTTGACACGAATAAGGAGCATCCATTCCATGTTTTAGTGCAGCTTCAAGCAAAGTTTGTTTCGATGACATTTCGAAAGTTTCTTCATCACCGTCAACTAAAACAGTAATTTTTGTATGTTCATTTTTACTTGTATCAACAGCATTTTCTTGAGTAGAAGCAGTGAATAATTCAAACTTAATATCTTTTTCGGAAACGTTTTTCTCTTTCAAAATTCCGCTCACGGTATTAATCATGTCTTCTGGTCCACACAAATAATACTTCGAAAACTCTTTACCAATGTGTTTTGTATTTAAAATATTGTTTACGACCGATTTGTCAATTCTTCCAAAAAACTCAGAATGATTAGACTGGCTGAAAACAAAATGAACAAAAAATCGACCAAGATACTTACTTTGTAATTCAGTTAGTTGATTATAGAAAATAGTTTCTTCTGGAGATTTATTACCATAAACTAAAACGAATGTGCTGTTTGATTCCTGAGCCAAAACTGTTTGAAGGATAGACATTATTGGAGTTATACCACTTCCAGCAGCAAAAGCCATATAATTTCTTTGCTTATCATGATGAGGTTCGTGTATGAACTTACCTTCTGGAGTACCTACTTCTAAAACACTTCCTTCTTTTAATTCGTCATTAGCAAACTTTGAAAAATAACCATTTTTAACTGCTTTAATTGCGATTCTTAATTCACCGCTATTTGGCGAAGAACAAATAGAATATGCTCTACGTATTTCTTTACCATCTAAAGTCAGCTTTAAATTAACATATTGCCCTGCTGTGAACTGATAAAAATCCTTAAATTCGATAGGAATATTAAATACAACTGATATACTTTGTGGAGTTTCCCTTTTAATTTCTTTTATAGTGAGTTTATAAAATGTTGACATATTTTTCTCTTTTTAGCAAAATTAACAAACAAGGCTGACATATTCTTAAATTCTTATAAAATTAAAAAATGTTATTTTTTTCTGAATTGTAAAAAGAAACGTACTTTTACAAGTTATAATACTAAAAATAGTATTTAGAAGTTATATTTAAAACTTTTATATGTTGAAAAACAATCAATTAAAAAACATATCACTAGCCTTCTTTTTAGTTACTGCAATAGCTTGCTCTACCAAAAAAAATAATTTTGTTAGCAGAAATTGGCATGCATTAAATGCGAGAGATAATACAATGTATAATGGTAGTTTAGCTCTTGATGGAGGAATTAAAGAAATTAAAGGAGAGTATCAAGATAATTTTTGGGAAGTTCTCCCAGTAGAACGTATGCAAATTCCTGAAGAAGCAATTCTTCCTGGGCAAAAAGAAAAAAATAAAAACTTTGAGCGTGCGGAGACTAAAGCTACAAAAGCTATTCAAAAGCACTCAATGAATATCGAAGGTAAAGAGAAAAATTATCAAATGGATGAAGCCCATCTTATGTTAGGTAAAGCAAGATATTATGATCAACGTTTTATCCCAGCATTAGAAGCTTTCAATTATATTTTATACAAACATACCAATTCAGACAAAATCAATGAAGCTAAAGTTTGGCGTGAAAAAACCAATATTCGTCTTGAAAACGATGCATTGGCTGTAAAAAACTTAAAAAAACTCATAAAGAAAGGTGATTTAAAACCACAGGTTACCGCTGACGCCAATGCTATTTTAGCACAAGCGTTTATTAACTTAGAATACAAAGATAGCGCAATTGCACCATTAAAAAAGGCAATAAGTACAACAAGACTAAAAGAAGAAAGAGCCCGATATCATTTTATTTTGGGACAATTATATCAATCTCTAGATTATAAAGACAGTGCTTATGCTGAATTTCAAGACGTAATAGATATGAAGCGTAAATCTCCTCGTCAGTATGTAATTCGTGCACATGCTAAACAAGCATTGCTTTTAGATCCAACGAAAGACACTTTAGCATTTGTAGAAAAATATAAAAAATTACTTAAAGACAGAGAGAATAGACAGCATTTAGATGTTTTGAATTTCGAAATGGGACTTTTTTATGATAAAGTAGGTAATAAGCAAAACGCAATAAAGTATTATAATAAGTCATTAAAAAGAGGTTCAAACGACGCATATTTGCAGGCATCAACATATAGAAATTTAGCGACTATTTATTTTGATAAGGCTAAATATATTACCGCTGGGAAATATTATGATAGTACTTTAACTAAGTTGGTTAAAAAGAATAAAGAATATTATGTAATTGCTAAAAAGAAAGAAAACCTTGTTGATGTAATTAAGTATGAAGGTATCGTATCTCATAATGATAGCATATTAAAGCTAACATCAATGTCTGGCATTGAGAGAGTAGCTTATTTTGAAAAACATATAGCTGATTTGAAAGCAAAAGATTCTATAAAAAGAGTTTTAGAGGCAAAACAAAAGGAATTAGCTAGCCAACAAGGTATTCAAGATATTGGAAAGCCAATAATGAATCCGCCAGGAATGAATGAAACAATTTTACCTCCAGGAAAAGCCGATATGATGCAACCTCCTGGTTTTAAAGGACAAGATGGAGCATTTTATTTTTATACTCCTACAACTGTGGCTTATGGTAAGGTTGAGTTTCAAAAAAGATGGGGAAAAAGAAAATTGATTGAAAATTGGCGCTGGTCTACAGAAAAAGATAATATTATTGTAGAAAACAATCAGGAAATAAAAACAGAAGAAAAGAAAGAAGTTGTTGTTGATGAAAAATATTCAACAGATTTCTACATTAGTCAATTACCAACATCACAAATTGTTTTAGATAGTTTGGCAAAAGAAAGAAATTTTGCTAATTATCAGTTAGGTGTAATTTATAAGGAGAAATTCTCTGAGCAAAAACTAGCTGCTTCAAAATTTGAAACAGTTTTAAAAAGTCAGCCAGAAGAGCGTTTAATTTTACCTTCGCTTTATAATCTTTATAAAATTTATGAGGTTTCAGATATAACCAGAGCCGAAGAAATTAAAAATAAAATAATTTCACAATATCCAAATACAAGATATGCTCAAATATTAAACGGAAGTATTCCAGCGGAAGAATTGTCAAATGAAAATCCTGAAAATGTTTATAAGAAAACGTATGAAAAGTACAGTAAACAAGAATATGTTGATGCTCTTCAAACTCTAGACAAATCAATTCAGCAATTCGCAGGAGATGATTTAATTCCAAAATTTGAATTACTTAAAGCTAGTGTTTTAGGTAAACTTAAAGGGTTAAGTGAATATAAAAAGGCGGTCAGTTATGTTGCAGTTACTTATCCAGATTCTAATGAAGCAAAACAAGCTGAAGATATTTTAAAAGCTAGTATCCCAAGAATGGAGCAAAGAATATTAACTCAGGATACCGTTTCTACAAATTGGAAATTACTTTATAAAGTTGGAAAAAGAGATGATGTAGAGACAGTTAAGCTAACTGAAAAATTAGAAAAGTATTTTGCAGAAAAACAGTACGACAAATTTAAAGTGTCTTACGATGTGTATAACGAAACGACAAGCTTTGTAGTAGTACATGGGATTTCTTCAAGAGACTTTGCAAGATATCTAATTACCTTACTTAAAGAAGATAAAAAATATAAAGTATTAAATCCAGCACAAGTAATATCAAGTGATAATTATTTGGTTATCCAAATTCACAAAAACTACAATCAGTTTTTAGAATTAAAGATGTAACATATGTTTGAAAAAAGCACAAAATCATATACAGACTTTTTAGGTAAAACAAACCGAATTGTTGAAGGAACTATTATAAAAGGTGATATCGACTCTCAGGCCGATTTTAGATTAGACGGTCACTTAATTGGAAATTTCGTTTCAAAGGGAAAGTTGGTTGTTGGACCAGCTGGAAGTGTTATTGGCGACATTACATGTAAAAATGTTGATGTTGAAGGTAGAGTTGAAGGCAAAGTAACTGTTCAGGAAATTTTAAATGTAAAATCTAAAGCAAGTATTCATGGTGAAGTTACTTGTGGTAAACTTTCTGTAGAACCAGGTGCCGATTTTAGCGCCTCGTGTGTTATGAAAACCTCAGTAAAAAATATTCTTCCACCAGATGGAGAACAACAAACCACCTAAAGGATATAATAAGTGGTTAGCATTTATAAACATTCCTATTCAAATGGGAGTAATTATTTATGCTTTTTATTGGATAGGATTATGGTTGGATGAAAATCATCCAAGCGAAAAAGTATACTATTATAAAATACTTACTCTAGTTGGAGTTTTTATTGCTTTGTATAATGTTATAAGGCAAGTAAACGAAATAGGAAACAAATAAAATGAAATTAAAACTTAACGTATCTTTTTTAATATTACCAATTCTTTTCAGTTTTTTTCTTTTTGTTATTTATATACTTGCAAAAAACCTTTTTGATTTTCCAGACTTGACATTATTATCATTGCCTTCTATCCTTCTTTTCTTTGGAGGAATGTCTTTAATACTTTTTGGAATAATTGAAGCAATTTTTATAAAAAACAAAGAAGTTGTGGGAATGAGCTTTATGCTTATTACTACAATCAAGACAATAGCTGTTGGAATAGTTGGTAAAGTTTATATTTTAAGCCAAAATATAACTTTTGAAAAATGGAATTACTTTACACTATTTATTCTTTATTTGTTATTTGAAACAATAGTCATTGGAAGAAGACTTAACAAAACTGTTTTTTTAATGAAGAAGGATTAGTTCTTTATGAACTTTTTCTGAAATTGTTTTCCTTCAACTAAAAACTCTATAAAGTAGAAGCCAACAGAAAGAGTTTCAATATTAATTTGAGAAATATTCCCAATGTTTTCTAAAACAACTTTTCCATATAAATCATAGATTGTAACCTTATCTAAAGTAATATTTTCTTTATTTTTTATGTTAATTATTCCATTTGAAGGATTAGGATAAATAGAAATGTTTTCTGAGAGCATCTTTTCATCAGCACTAAGGGTTGGACAAGTTGTAGAGGTAGGACTTGTCTTAAAGTTCATCGATGTCCCATCACCTACTTGGCCATAAGTATTGTTTCCCCATGCATATAGTGACCCATCATTTTTTAAAGCGAGAACGTGTGTACCACGCATCGAAATGATTTGCCAATCAGTCGCACTCCCCAGTTGAATAGGACTGCTGGTAAAGCTAGAGCTTGTTGTGCCATTACCTAACTGACCTGTGAGATTTGCACCCCAATTCCAAACTGTTCCATCAGATTTTTTTACAATTGTATTTTGACTTCCTTTACTTATAACACTACATCCATTAAGTGAAACAATATTAAAAGGACTTGTAATATTAGTTCCTGCACCACTGGTCCCAATACCCAATTGCCCTTCATTATTTCCTCCCCACACCCACAAAGTCAAATCATCTTTAAAAGCAACACTATGTATAGTACCAGCAGCAACTTTGTTCCAATCAGTATCATTTCCAATTTTTACTGGAGTATTTTCATTAACTGTTGTTCCATTTCCTAATTGACCCAGACTATTTACACCCCAACCATAAAGATTACCATTTGTTTTTATGGCCAAAGAATGATTTGCTCCTGCAGAAATTGATTCCCAATCCGTCTGATTTCCAATTTGTATTGGGGAATTTTTAGGAACTACACTTCCATCCCCTAACTGGCTATTATCATTTCTACCCCAAGCCCAAAGTGTTCCATTTGTTTTTAATGCTAATGAAAATTCATCTCCAGCCGAGATAATTGCCCAATCAGTATCAGTCCCAACTTGAACAGGGACATTAGAATTGGTATTGTTTCCATTCCCTAACTGACCAGATGAATTTAATCCCCAAGCCCAAAGTGTTCCATTTGTTTTTAGAGCTAAAGTATGCGATCCACCACAAGATATTAATTGCCAGTCTGAGGCTGTTCCAATTTGTGTAGGAATTGTTCTGTTGGCCACAGCGCTACCATCTCCAATTTGACCAAAATTATTTCTACCCCAAGTCCACAATGTACCTCCGGCTCTTATACCAACAGAATGTGCAACGCCAGCAGAAACTGATTGCCAACATTGAGCAAAAAATATCGAAGATGTCAAAAGGAATATATAAATAAGTAATGTTCTTTTCATAGTTTTGGGTTTTTGTAAAAGAAACTTTACAGCGAATGTAAACAAAAATAAGTTATTAACAATTTGAAATTAAATATATCGATAAAAAACACAAATTTATCGGTATAAAACATTGTTAAATCTGTATTTTTTAATTTTTTTTACATGTAGAGTTGTTAACAATGTGAATTAAGGAGATATAAAGGTGTACTTATTTTTCATTTAAAAATACCTTCTCAAAACAGTTTTTTAAAAAAAGTATTTTAATCGTTTTGGATATTAATAAAAAATGTACCTTTGCACGAAATTTACAAACACAGAAATATAGATTTTTATATGGTAATTCCAAGAAAACCTGTATCATTGATAATGCCAGCTTTTGTAAGCTTATTTTCGATTGTTGCTTTAGCAAATCCAGTTTCCGATTCTACACACGTAGCAGTTAAACCTGTTCACGAGACTCATGCGATTACGCATGATACAGTAACACATGCAGAAGAGGCTCATGTTGAAGCTGGACATGAAGAAAAACATGGAGGTCCTGTTAATGAAAAAGATGAAGTTCAAGCTTATATTGAGCACCACTTACAAGACTCTCATGATTTTTACTTTTTCGCAGATGGGGAATCTGGGAAACATTATGGTTTTTCTCTTCCTGTAATTTTATGGGATAATGGAATTCAGTTTTTCTCTTCTTCAAAATTCCATAACGAAAAAGAATTAGCAGAAGTCAATGGTAACTTTTACAAAATGGTTCATGGTAAAATTTACAAATCAGATGCTCAGGGAACTGTGACTTATGATGCTCACCATCATCCAACAAACGTAAAACCTTTAGATTTTTCTATTACAAAGAATGTACTTTCAATGTTATTAGTTTCTGCTTTGTTGTTATTCATGTTTACAAGTTTAGCTAAATCATATAAAAGAGGTCCAATACCAACAGGTTTTGGTAGAATATTAGAACCGCTTATCATTTTTATTAGAGATGAAGTAGCTATTCCTAATATTGGAGAAACAAAATATAGAAAATACATGGGGTTCCTTTTAACAGTGTTCTTCTTTATTTGGTTATTAAACCTTTTAGGTATGACTCCTATAGGAATCAACGTTACGGGTAATATTGCAGTAACTGTTTGTTTAGCTTTATTTACTTACATTATTACTCAATTTAGTGCTAATAAAGATTACTGGGGACACATTTTCTGGATGCCGGGAGTACCAGTTCCAATGAAAATTATATTAGCACCTATTGAATTATTAGGAACGCTTACAAAACCATTCGCTTTATTAATTCGTTTATTTGCAAACATTACTGCAGGTCACGTAGTAATAATGAGTTTAATTGCAATGATTTTCGTAGGCAAAAATTTAGCGGCTGATATGCCGATATCAATTGGATTAACATTGTTTATTTCTGTAATCGAATTGTTGGTAGCATTCTTACAAGCGTTTATTTTTACAATGTTATCATCATTATTTATAGGTATGGCAGTTCAGGATCATCATCATGAAGGACATGAACATCATGATGGTCATGATTATAGTGATAACTCAATAGTTTAATTTAGAAGTTTAATTTTTAATATATACATTATGAACATTCCAATGTTAGTAGGTGCAGGTTTAGTAGTAATCGGTGCTGGTTTAGGTTTAGGTAAAATCGGTGGTTCTGCTATGGACGCTATTGCTCGTCAACCAGAAGCTGCAGGAAAAATTCAAACTGCGATGATTATTATCGCTGCTTTATTAGAAGGTTTAGCATTCGCTGCTTTAATCTTAGGAAAATAATAAAGAAAACATTTAACAATACCTGTAACGGTTGGTTACAGGTGTTGTTTTATCAATTAAAAAATTAAAATCATTTTATACTCAACATAATGGAGAAATTAATTAACGATTTTTCATTCGGTTTGTTCTTCTGGCAAGCTATTATCTTATTAGTGTTAATTTTATTATTGGTGAAATTTGCGTGGAAACCAATCATGGAATCAATTACCGCTAGAGAAGAAGGTATTAAGGATGCTTTACTTTCTGCAGAAAATGCTAAGAAAGAAATGCAAGATTTACAAGCTAACAATGAGCGTATCTTACAAGAAGCTCGTTTAGAGCGTGATACTATGCTTAAAGAAGCTCGTGAAATCAAAGAAAAAATGATTGCTGATGCTAAAGAAGAAGCTCAAGTTCAAGGTCAAAAAATGATCGAACAAGCTAAAGCTTCTATTGAAGGTGAGAAAAACGCTGCTATGGCAGAATTAAAATCTCATGTATCTTCACTTTCATTAGAAATTGCTGAAAAATTATTAAAAGACGAATTATCTAACAAAGAGTCTCAAGTAAAATTAGTTGAGAAAATGTTAGGTGATGTAAAATTAAACTAATTCTATCATGTCAAGTACAAGAGCAGCCATTCGCTATGCGAAAGCAATTTTAGACTTAGCTAACTCAAAAAGCGTAGCTTCTGAGGTAAGCAAAGACATGACTTTGATTGCGAATACAATTAACGAAAATAAAGAGTTAAAGGATTTCATCGAAAACCCAACTCTTAAAAATGAAGTAAAACACAGTGCATTGTTAGAAGTTTTTGCTTCTGTAAATGGTGTTACTCAAGGTTTATTTCGATTGTTGTTCGAAAACAAACGATTCGGAATTTTAGAATCTATTGCAGTAGAATACAATAAATTATTTGATGAAGCTAACGGAGTTGAAGTTGCTAAAGTAACTACAGCTATTGCTATGTCTCCTGAATTGGAAGCAAAAGTTCTAGCTAAAGTAAAAGAGTTTTCAAGCAAAAAAGTTACTATCGAAAACACTGTAGATCCAGCCATAATTGGAGGATTTATTTTAAGAATAGGCGATAAGCAATACAATGCTTCTGTTGCCAACAGATTACAAACTTTAAAAAGAGAATTAAGTAATTAATTATTTATATAATTATGGCGGATATTAAACCTGCTGAAATTTCAGCAATCTTAAAAAAGCAATTATCAGGTTTTGAATCTGGTGCTACGCTAGAAGAAGTAGGAACAGTACTTCAAGTAGGAGATGGTATCGCTCGTATCTACGGGCTATCAAATGTTCAATATGGTGAGTTAGTAGAGTTTGATAACGGTATGGAAGGTATCGTATTGAATCTTGAAGAAGACAATGTTGGTGTGGTATTATTAGGCCCATCTACAGGTTTAAAAGAAGGTTCAACTGCTAAAAGAACTCAACGTATCGCTTCTCTTAAAGTAGGTGAGCAAATGGTAGGACGTGTAGTAAACACTTTAGGTTTTCCAATTGATGGAAAAGGACCTATAGGTGGTGACTTATACGAAATGCCTTTAGAGCGTAAAGCACCTGGTGTAATTTTCCGTCAACCAGTAACTGAGCCATTACAAACAGGTATTAAAGCAGTAGATGCTATGATTCCAGTAGGTAGAGGTCAACGTGAGTTGGTAATTGGTGACCGTCAAACTGGTAAATCTACCGTTTGTTTGGATACTATCCTTAATCAAAAAGAATTTTATGATGCTGGGAAACCAGTATTCTGTATATATGTTGCTGTAGGGCAAAAAGCATCTACAGTTGCAGGTATTGCTAAAACATTAGAAGAAAAAGGAGCAATGGCTTATACAGTTATTGTTGCTGCTAATGCTTCTGATCCAGCTCCAATGCAGGTTTATGCTCCATTCGCGGGTGCTGCAATTGGTGAGTACTTCCGTGACACTGGTCGTCCAGCTTTAATCGTTTATGATGATTTATCTAAACAAGCTGTTGCTTACCGTGAGGTGTCTTTATTATTAAGAAGACCACCAGGACGTGAGGCTTACCCTGGAGACGTTTTCTACTTACACTCTCGTTTATTAGAGCGTGCTGCTAAAGTTATTGCTGATGATGATATCGCTAAAAACATGAACGACTTACCTGAGTCATTGAAACCAATCGTTAAAGGTGGTGGTTCATTAACAGCTTTACCAATCATCGAAACGCAAGCGGGTGACGTTTCTGCATATATCCCAACAAACGTAATTTCGATTACTGACGGACAAATTTTCTTAGAGTCTGATTTATTCAATTCTGGTGTACGTCCTGCGATCAACGTAGGTATTTCAGTATCTCGTGTTGGAGGTAATGCGCAAATTAAATCGATGAAAAAAGTATCTGGTACATTAAAATTAGACCAAGCTCAATTCCGTGAATTAGAAGCTTTCGCGAAATTTGGTTCCGATTTAGATGCAGCTACTTTAAATGTAATCGAAAAAGGTAAACGTAACGTAGAAATCTTAAAACAAGGATTAAACTCTCCGTTTACAGTAGAAGATCAGGTAGCAATTATCTATGCTGGTTCTAAAAACTTATTAAGAAACGTTCCTGTAAATAAAGTTAAAGAATTCGAAAAAGATTTCTTAGAATTCTTAAATGCTAAACACAGAGATACATTAGACGCTTTAAAAGCTGGTAAATTAGATGACAACATTACTGATGTTATTGAAAAAGTAGCTAAAGAAGTATCTGCAAAATATAACTAATACGTAATTGGAAAATCAGCGAATGTAAATTCGCTAATTTCTGATTCGCTAATTTTCTAATTTAGAAAAAATGGCTAATTTAAAAGAAATCCGTAATAGAATTACTTCAGTTTCATCAACGATGCAAATTACATCTGCGATGAAAATGGTTTCGGCTGCAAAACTTAAAAAAGCACAAGATGCTATTACAGCTATGCGTCCTTACGCTGAAAAATTAACTGAATTATTGCAAAATCTTTCAGCTACTTTAGAAGGTGAGGTTGGTGGAGACTATACTAATCAACGTGAAGTAAAGAAAGTATTATTAGTAGCAATTACTTCAAACAGAGGTTTATGTGGTGCTTTTAATACTAACGTGATTAAAGAAATCAAAAATATCACTGAAAAGTATCAAGGTGTTCAGGTAGATGTGTTGGCTATTGGGAAAAAAGGAAACGACGTTCTTAAGAAGACTCATTCAATTGTTGAAAACCAAAGTGCTATTTTCGATAATTTAACATTCGAAAATGCAGCTAATGTAGCATCATTGCTTACAGATAAATTTGTTGCTGGAGAATATGACCGTATCGAATTAGTATATAACCAATTCAAAAATGCGGCAACTCAAATAGTAAAAGCGGAACAGTTTTTACCGTTGGCACCAATTGAAAAAGGAACTGCTGTTGCTGGAGATTATATCTTTGAACCTTCAAAAGAGGAGATTGTGATGACTTTGATTCCTAAATCATTGAAAACACAATTGTATAAAGCTATTCGTGATTCATTTGCTGCAGAGCACGGTGCACGTATGACAGCAATGCACAAAGCAACAGATAATGCTACTGAATTAAGAAATCAATTGAAATTAACATACAACAAAGCGCGTCAGGCTGCAATTACTGGAGAGATCTTAGAAATTGTTGGCGGAGCGGAAGCGTTGAACGGTTAGTCATAATATTATAGTATAAAAAAAGTCCCATTAATTAATTGGGACTTTTTTTATTATACGATTTCTCTACTCTTTAATTAATACTCTAATTAAAAAATCATAAAACTGCGCTTTTTCTTCAACAAATTTGTTGTAAGTATTACCACCATAATGACCTAATTCTTTTTTAGTGATTAAGATAATTCTGTTTTTTTGGGCTTCCCTATTTTGCAAAGCTGCTGCAAACTTATAAGAATGTAAAGGAGGCACTCTATCATCATTATCAGCAGTAAAAATAACTGTCATAGGATAGTTAACATCCTTTTTGATTTTATGTAATGGAGAATAAGAAAGTATTGATTTGAATTCAGTTTCGATTTCTGGATTTCCATATTCTGTATGATGGAAGTTTCCAATAGTGAATTTATCAAACTTTACCATGTCGAAAACACCAACTTTAGGTAAAGCTAATTTATACAAATCAGGTCTTTCAGTTAATGCATAACCAACAACCAATCCACCTTGTGATCCACCTGTAATGGCTAGTTTATTTTGATTAGTATACTTTTCTTGAATTAAAAATTCTGATGCATCTATAAAATCATCAAGTCCATTTTTTCTATTTAAACCAATTCCTTTTTTGTGCCAGTCTTTTCCTTTTTCACCGCCACCTCTAATTTCGGCAAAAGCATATACTCCACCCTTGTCTAAAAAATGTAGTAAACCATTGTCATATCTTGGACCACTAATTGTACCAAAACCACCATAAGCTTCTAATAAGCAAGGATTATTCCCATTTAACTGTAATCCTTTTTTATAGATGATTGTAATAGGAACATCAATATTTTCTCTATTTTTGAAAGAAATACATTTAGTTTCAAAATAATCTAATGGAAATACTGTTGGTTTAGCTCTATTTACTGAAGTAAAAACCTGTTCAGGGTCTTTACTATTTAATAAATTAACTCTAAAATTTCTGTTAGGTATAGTATATGAAGAAACGGTAAAGTAAATGTCTTTAGTTTCTTCGTCAAAGTTTTGGAAAGAGATATTACTTCCAATAGGGGTTTCTATTTTCTTAATAAACTTCCCTTCATAATCATAAACAGATAGATATGTTTTACCAAGTGTTTTGTATTTGCAAAATAAATAATTATCAGTGAAAGATGTGTTTACTAATAAGTGATTGTAAAATTGTGGAATAATTTGTTTATCATCTGATTTATTTTTTAAATTAAAATAGCGAACCTCTCCCCAATTATATTTGTCAGTTGAATAATAAATTCTGCCAGCATGATAGTTTATAAATCTAAATTCACCATTAGCACTTTCATAAAACTTAGTCAATGTGAAATTCTGATCATCTAAGTTGGAATAATAATAACTTTTTTTATTACTTTCATTATCTTTTTCAATCAAAAAAAAGTTAGATTTAGAAGTAAAAAATTGAACATCTTTATTTGATTTTGTTCCATCATAAACAAGTTCATCTTTATCTTGTGTTGTATTCATTCTGTGATAAAATACATGATAAGTAGAATCCTTTTCAAATTGATTTTTATTAGAATTTAATTTATAAAAAACACCTAAATCTTTATTCCAAGACACATTTGAAAATTTAACATTAATTAATGTGTCCTTTAATTTCTCTTTTCTGTTAATGTCTAAAAATCTAATTTCTAATTTATCACTTCCATCAATTCGTAATGAATATGCTAAGTAATTAGAATTTTTTGAAGGATAATAGTTTTCAATATTTACATTTTTGTTTTTATATATTTTATTAGGGTTGACTAATTCAATTGGTTCTTCGTCTAATTTTTTAAGCATGAATAAGTAAGGAGACTTTTTATTATCTACAGTTAATAGTTTGTAAAAGTATCTTCCCCTTATAGAAGGTAATGAACCCGTTGAGTTTTGATCGTAAATTTTGATCGTTTCTTTGGTTGATACAGATTTTTTAACTGCTGCATAATAACCTTCAGCATAAGCGTTTTGTCTACTAACCCAGCTTTTTGTTTCGTCAGAATCCATTTTTTCTAACCATGAATATTCATCATTAAAGGTTAGTCCATGTTTTGTGATAATGTTTTCTACTTTTTTAGTTTCAATGCTGCTTTGTGACTGTGAAAATATGCTAAAGCAAAAAAGGGCTAAAATAAATTTTAATTGCATTTTATAAGTTTTCGGCAAAAGTACCGTAATTTTATACATGCTAAAACTATTTTATGCAACTAAAAGAACTTACTACGATTGAAGAGATGTTGACTCAAATAGAGACAATACATTTTTTATATCCCAAAATGACAATCGAAAAATATAAAGAATACTTGTCACTAATGTTACCACACAATTATAAGCAGTTAGCAGTTTTTGAAAATGATGTTTGTGTTGGAATTACAGGTTTTTGGAAAGGAGTAAAGCTATGGTCAGGACCCTATCTAGAAATTGACAATTTTGTGGTCCATCCAGAGTACAGAAAAAAAGGGATTGGAAAACTCATGACCGATTATATAGATGCTAAAGCTAAAGAGTTAGGGAGTACTATGATTGTTCTTGACGCTTATGTCGAAAATTTTACCGCTCATAAATTTTATTATAATCAAGGATTTGTTCCCAGAGGGTATCATTTCTTAAAAATAATTAATCCAGAACAGTTAAGTTCATAATAAAACAAATATTACATTTGTCTTTTAATAAAATACACTTTGAGCGTCTATAAAAGCCTTTTCAAACAAACTTTGATTTATGGGTTGGCAACAGTATTGCCTAGAATGATAAGCTTTATGCTTAATCCATTATATGTGCATGCTTTGCCTAAGGCAGAATTTGCAGATGTCTCCATTATATTTGCATATCTGGTTTTTTTTAATGTCATTCTTTCCTACGGAATGGAAACAGCCTTCTTCCGATTTTACAATATAGAAGAGGATAAAAAAAATGTGATTTCTACTTCGACAGTATCTCTTTTTTGGTCATCAATTATTTTCTTATGCATAAGCTTAATTTATAGAGAAACTATTGCCGATTGGATTAACGTAAAAACTGAGTATATCACTTATACTATTTGGATTTTAGTATTAGATGCTTTGGTCATTATCCCGTTTTCTAAATTTAGAGCAGAAAGCAGACCTATGAAGTATGCCGTAATAAAAATTGCAAATGTAGGTATCAATTTTGGGCTTAATATTTTCTTCTTAATGGTTTTGCCTAATCTTTCTAAGGATAATATTTTAAGCACTTTTTATTTTGAAAATTTTCAAGTAGGATACATTTTTGTATCTAATTTATTAGCGAGTTTGTTCACCTTTATTGTGGTTTCAAATAATTACTTTAAAATCAACTGGCATTTTGATTATGAGCTTTGGAAAAAAATGATGCGTTATGGTTTACCTATACTTATAGCGGGAATTGGGTTTGCAATCAATGAACATTTCGATAAAATTTTACTTGAAAAATTCAATGTTCCTAAAGCAGATATTGGCGCCTATTCGGCTTGTTATAAATTGGGAATGTTCATGGTATTATTTAGAACGGCTTATACCCTTGGAATTGAACCTTTTTTCTTTAGTCATGCCGATAAGGAAAACGCATCTCAAACGTATGCAACAATCACAAAATATTTTGTAATCTCTGGATCATTTATTTTACTTTTTGTAATTGTTTTTATTGATCTTTTAAAACAACTTTTAGTGCCAAGTCCCAAATATTGGGATGCAATGAATGTTGTTCCGCTAATTGTTTTGGCTAATTTCTTTTTAGGTATTTATACTAATCTTTCTGTTTGGTATAAATTAATCAACAAAACTCATGTTGGAGCTATAATTTCAATTTTTGGAGCCTTGTTGACCCTATTATTTAATTTTTGGTTAGTACCTACATTAAGCTACTACGGATCAGCAATAGCAACTATAGTAGCCTATGGAAGTATGATGATAATATCCTATTATTTGGGACAAAAAAAATATCCAATACCCTATGATATGGAAAAAATTATAGGATATATAGGTGTTTCGACATTACTATCAACATTATCATTTTATGTTCCAATATTGCGAAACAGTTATATCTTCGGAATATTTGCCTTAATCCTTTTTGCTTACTATATTTATCGTAATGAAAAAACAACTATTCTAAAAATCTTAAAAAAACAACAATAATTTTCAGGAGCTATTTCCCGCTATCCGCTATATCTTTTTAAAGGTCATTTCGAAAACCTCAATAACCTTCAAAAAGGATGCCGCTATTATCGGGGCTAAAAAATATAAGTATGGAAATCAAAATCATCAACAAGTCGCAACACCCTTTACCACATTACGAAACAGATTTATCTGCAGGAATGGATTTAAGAGCAAATCTTGATGAAACTATCACCATTCCGCCATTAGGAAGAGTTTTAGTGAAAACAGGACTATTCATTGAACTACCAGAAGGATATGAAGCACAAGTTCGTCCTCGAAGCGGATTGGCATTCAAAAAAGGAATTACAGTTTTAAATTCACCTGGTACAATTGATGCAGATTATAGAGGCGAAGTAGGGGTTATTTTAGTAAATTTATCAAACGATTTCTTCGATATAGAAAACGGAGAGCGCATTGCTCAATTAGTTATTGCAAAACACGAGCGTATTTTTTGGCATCCAGTAGAAGTTTTGTCTGATACAGACAGAGGAGAAGGAGGTTTTGGTAGCACCGGAGTAAAATAATTCCTGCGAAAGCAGGAATCTTTTGTAATAAAAATGAAATTATGGTATATCTACATAATGACAAATAAACCTAATGGTGTTATATATGTAGGGGTTACGGATAACTTATTAGAAAGAGTTAAAGAACATAAATTAAAAGTTTATCCAAATTCATTTACTGCCAAATATAATTGTGACAAATTAGTTTATTTCGAAGAATGGAAAAATGGGTTTGAAGCGACAATGCGTGAGAAACAATTAAAAAAATGGAAAAGAGATTGGAAATTAAATTTAATTAAAGAAATGAACCCAACTTGGTTGGATATAAGTATAAATTGGAATTTCAATTTTAATAAAATAAGAGAATAAAGTTTAATTTAATAAGATACCCGCTTTCGCGGGCATAAAAACATGAAAATAATCGTTCCTATGGCAGGACGTGGTTCACGTCTTCGTCCACATACATTAACAGTTCCAAAACCATTAATTCCAATTGCAGGAAAACCAATTGTTCACAGATTGGTTGAAGATATTGCCGGAGTAATAAATCAAAAAATAGATGAAATCGCTTTCATCATCCACAAAGATTTTGGTACAAAAGTTCCAGAAGATCTAATTGCAATTGCCGAAAAATTAGGCGCAAAAGGAAGCATTTATTATCAAAATGAACCTCTAGGAACGGCACATGCAATACTATGTGCAAAGGAAAGTATGGAAGGTCCAATTGTTGTTGCCTATGCCGATACACTTTTTAGAGCCGATTTTACGTTAGATACTTCAGCAGATAGTGTGATTTGGGTAAAACAAGTAGAAGATCCAAGTGCTTTTGGAGTAGTACAATTAAATGATAACAACCAAATTGTTGATTTTGTAGAGAAACCAACAAGCTTTGTTTCAGATTTAGCCATTATTGGAATCTATTATTTCAAATCTGGAGAAACGTTGCGAGGAGAGCTTGAATACTTGTTAGACAACAATATTCAGAAAGGTGGCGAATACCAACTAACAGACGGATTGGAAAACATGAAACAAAAAGGCATGAAATTTGTGCCTGGAAAAGTAGATGAGTGGATGGATTGTGGTAATAAAGAAGTAACTGTTGAAACAAATTCTAGAATGCTTCATTTTTTACATGAAGAGGATTCAACGAATTTAGTTAATGATAGTGCTAGAATTGAAAATTCTACTATTATTCCACCATGTTTTATTGGAGAGGATGTAGTTTTAATTAATTCAATCGTAGGGCCCAATGTTTCTTTAGGGAAAGCAACACATTTGACAAACGTGAAAATTAAGAACAGTTTGGTACAAACTCATGCGCATATTAGTAATGCAAATTTAGATAATGCAATGATTGGAAATCATGCTACGTTTAATGGAGATTTTAAAAGTATAAGTATTGGAGATTATTCAGTTTTAGAATAATATGAAAAGTAAAGTGTCAAAAAATAGTTTTCTAATAGCTGGAATGTTTTTCATTTCGGCTTCACTTTTGGCACAAACTGAACCAGATGATATTGCTTTAGTAAATGATGAGTTTCAGGAATCATATTACGAATCGCTGAAGCACAAAGGGATGGAGAATTATGATAAAGCAATAGTCTCGTTAGAAAAATGCTTAAAGTTTCAGCCACAAAATGCAATAATCTATCATGAACTAGGAAAGAACTACTTCTTTCAGAAAGATTTCAATAATGCTGAAACCGCTCTGATAAAAGCGACGCAAATTGATCCTAATCAAAAATGGTATTGGATTGATTTGTATGATGTTTATTATGAAATCAAAAACTTTAACCAAGCTATTTTAACTGTTCAGAAGATAATTCCTTTCGATAAAAACTATAAAGAGGATTTGGTCTCACTCTATATGTATACCGCTCAATTTGATAAAGCTTTAGTACTTATAAATGAACTTGACGAAACAGTAGGAAAAACAGAAATGCGTGATCGTTATCGATTAGAAATTAATTCACAATCTAAAACAAATGCTTCGGATAAAAAAGACCTCGAAAAAGCCATTCAACAAAACCCTAAAATTGAAGAAAATTACATTTCTTTAATTTATAAATATTCTGATAATGGGCAAGAGGAAAAAGCTTATGAAGTTGCAAAAAAATTAGAGAATAATATTCCAGATTCAGAATGGGCACAAGTTTTCTTGTTCAAATACTTCATAAACGACAACAAAGGACAAGAAGCTGTAATTGCTTTTGAAAAGGTTATGGAAGGAAAGCAAATTGATAAAAAAATCAAGTTTAAAATGTATAATGAACTTTTGATTTTTGTATTAAAAAATCCTTCATACGAACCTCAATTAGACAAAGCAACAGCCTATTTTGAAAGTGATAGTGAGTTTAATGTTTACAAAGAAATTGGTAAGTTTTACTATAAAAAAAGTAGCTGGGATTTAGCAATTAAAAATCTGGAAAAAGCATATCAGAAAGACAATACAGATATTGAGACAAACGTTTTTTTACTAGCTAGTTATGAAGAGAAAGCTAATTTTGAATCAATGCTAAAAAAAGCTAGCGACTTGGTAGATTTGTATCCTAGTCAGCCAGAGTATTATTATTTTGCTGGAAAAGCAGCCAATAAACTTAAAAATTTTAAAAAAGCCAATGATTTTTTAGAGTCTGGTCTAGATTATGTAGTGGATAATATCGATTTAGAAATTGATTTCTGTACAGAATTAGCAGAGATATCAAAACAACTAGGAAGCTCCCAAAAAAGTGATGAATATTTGGCAAAAGCCAATATGCTTAAAAAGAAGAAAAAATAATGCGAAGAATTTTCCCGATACTATTTATTACCATAATAATGGTTTCATGTAAGCCAAAACAAAAAACAGTTGTAAACGAAGTTGCTAAAGAAAATATTACTGCGTTAACGGTTGAAAACATTGCTGCAAATCATTATGCAGTAAATAGAAATTTTAAAACAGCTTATATTAAAGCAAATGTAGATTATACAGATCCTAAACAATCTCTGGGACTTTCGGCAGATATTAGAATAAAGAAAGATGAAATTATACTTGTAAGTGTAAAAATGCTGGGCATTACAATGGCAAAAGCTATGATTACACCTTTGGAAGTGAAGTATTATGAAAAAATGGGAGGAAAGTATTTTGAAGGAGATTATAAAACCTTAAGCAACTGGTTAGGAACAGATCTTGATTTTCAAAAAGTACAAAACATGCTTTTAGGTCAGTCATTAGATGATTTAAACAAAGGTAAATACGCATCACTTTTAGAAGATGGAATGCCAAAACTTGAAGATACATCAAAACAAAATTTTATTAAAACTTTTGTTTTCGACCCTGCTACATTTTGGCTTAAAAGACAAGAAATAAAACAAAACGACCCTGCAAGAAAGCTATTAGTAAATTATTCTGACTACAAATCGTTTCCAGAAATGGTTTTACCACAAGAACTTACTATTTTTGCAATTCAAGATAACAAAACCACAACCATAAATATTAGTTATAGGAATGCTACATTCAATGAGGAACTTACGTTTCCTTACAGTGTACCAAGTGGTTATGAAAAAATTAGTATAGAATAGTCAACAATCAAAGAATGTTAAAATATATCATTTCCGTTTTCGTATTATTTTCGACACTGACCACTTTTGGTCAGGAAGAGGATAGACAACGAAAATTAGAACAGCAAAAAGCTAAACTGCAAGAAGAAATTCGTGAGCAGGAGAAACTTTTGAAGGATCAAAAGAAAAAAGAAAAATCAGTCGTAAATGTTGTGGTTCAACAAACGGCAAAAATTAGCTTACAACAAAAATTGATTAATGTTACCGAAAAACAAAAGAAAGTTTTAGGGAACAGTATGTATATTAATCAAATAAAAGTAAACGGACTAAAAAAAGACTTGACAATTCTTAAGGAAGATTATTCTGAAATGATTGTGAAATCTTACAAAAGCCGATCAGAACAAAGTAAAGCAATGTTTTTACTTTCTTCAGAGAATTTTCTTCAGGCTTACAAAAGAGCTCAATACATGAAGCAATATTCTAACTTTAGAAGAATGCAAGGCGAAGAAATCAAAGCTAAAACACAAGAGCTTGAAGTTTATAACAGTAAACTTTCTATTCAGAAAAAAGAAAAGGAGAATCTAATAGTTGAAAGTGAAAAAGAAAAGCGAGAACTTGAAAAAGAGAAGCAAGAACAACAAAGATTGTTAAACACAATTAAGAAAGATAAGATTAAGATTATAGCTGAGATTAAGAAAAAACAAAGAGAATCGAAAGCTATAGAAAAACAAATAGAAAGATTAATTCGTGAAGCCATTGCTGCGGCAAATAAAAAAGTAGGTAACACAACAAATACAACAACTTTCGTATTAACGCCAGAAGCAAAAGAATTGGCAAATGATTTTAGATCAAACCGAGGCAGATTGCCTTGGCCAGTTGAAAAGGGATTATTGACAAAAAAATTCGGAAGACAACCACATCCGCTTGAACCCTCTATTATGATTGAAAGTAGCGGTGTTGAAATTTCTTCGGAAATGGGAGCAAAAGCAAGAGCTGTTTTTAGTGGTGAAGTGAGTGAAGTACAAATGGCAGCAAACGGTACTGCAACAATTGTAATTCGACATGGTGACTATATAACAACTTATTCAAACCTTGGAAAAGTGTATGTAGGTAAAGGTGATAAAGTATCTACAAAACAGTCAATAGGAGAACTTCACTTTAATAATTTTACTGGAAAAGCGATTCTTAAGTTTTTGATTTATCAAAATACAACAAAACTCAATCCACAATCTTGGATTATTAATATGTAATAAAAAAGGGAACCGTTGAGTTCCCTTTTTTTATGAAGTAAATAACGCTTTTAGTTCTGTAGCATCGTGTGGCTTCATTTTACCAGCTAAAACTAAGCTTAATTGTTTTCTGCGTAATGCAGCATCGTATCTTAGCTTTTCTTCATCTGTTTGGGGAATTATTTCTGGCACTTCAACAGGTCGACCTGTTTCATCAACAGCAACAAAGGTATAAATTGCCTCATTTGCTTTTGTACGAATTCCAGATTCTCTATCTTCAGTCCAAACATCAATATAAATTTCCATAGAAGATTTGAAACTTCTTGAAACTTTAGCTTCAACAGTTACTACACTTCCTAAAGGAATAGCTCTATTAAAGGCTACGTGATTTACAGATGCGGTTACGGTTATGCGACGAGAATGACGACGAGCTGCAATACTAGCGGCTCTATCCATTCTTGCTAATAATTCACCGCCAAATAAATTATTTAAAGGGTTTGTTTCACCAGGTAAAACTACGTCTGTAAGGACGGCTAGTGATTCTGAAGGGAATTTTGCTTGCATTGTTTTTTTTGACAAAGGTAAGGGTTATTACTAATAAAAAAGCCTTTCAAATTTGAAAGGCTTTCTACGATTATAATTCTTGAATCAGCAACCAGGCATTTTTGTCCTTTGTTGTCTGAATTTGAGTTGCTTCGTATTGGGCCTCAGTATAAGTGGCATAACTACCATAAACTACAGGATACAAATCTTCGCCGTTTTTACTTAAAATCCTTGCTTTATATCCTTGTGCTTCTAATTCATTTAAAGCTTTTTGTGCATTACTTTCACTTCTAAAAGAACCAAAAACGATATGGAAAGGCAAAGTTTTCTTTTCTTCAATTGTTGAAGTACTGCTAGAAGCAACAGGGTTGTCTATAAAGAAAGTAGCTTCTTGAATTTTTGTCTTAAGTTCTTTCTGAACTTCATTTCTCACAATATTTGTTTCAATTTCTGCTTGCTGCGAAACATAGGCAGAATAACCAAAACCAGCGCCACCTAAAGACATGATAAACATAGCAGCATATTTTAAATATGGTTTTGCTTTTCTAGTTTCAGGAAGTAACTCAATAGTTGGTTTTTCTGCAACGACAATTTCTTCAATTACTTTTTTAAGTTCCTCACGTTTCACTATTGGAGAAACATAAGAGCTTAATCCGAATGAATTCGTTAGATAATTCACTTGTGAAGAGGCTTCAAAAACGATATTGCCTTCGCTGTTTTTTCTTAGTAGACCAATATTCTTTAGAATGCTTACTTCTCCAACTTCTAAAGTAGCATTTAATGCTTTCACCACATTTTCAATAACTAAAACAGCATCTGTATAACTTATTTTTTCAGCTACAGAAATGTGATTTGCTAATAACCCATCATTGTTTTTAATGTATGAGTTAAACGAAATTACTTTTTTAGGCGGATAAAAAGTATGATTGCTTTCTTGAATTGAAGCCGAAACAGTTTCAGTCAAAAAAGCACCAAATCCTGGTAGTGTTACACATGGGTAACGATACAGTAATTGCGATATATGATGTGAAATATTCATAAAAACAAAAATAAAGAATACAAGTCAAAATAAAAATTTTATCAACAAATTTTATTAACATATTAAATTTTGATTTATTTGCCACAAAATTATACGCCATGTTAGAAGTTGAAATTTTACATTTATTAGCCTTACAAAATATTGAAGGAGTTGGAGATATAACTGCAAAAAAGCTCCTTAACCATTGTGGTTCTGCCGAAGAAATATTCAAAGCAAAACCAGCTCAATTAGCTTCGATAGACGGTATAGGAAAAAAAACTATTCAAAATATCCTTAATAAAAATGCTTTTGTTGAAGCTGAAAAAGAGCTTCAGTTTATCCAAAAAGAAAAAATAAAAGTTCTTTTTTATAAAAATGATGATTATCCAGAAAAGCTTAAGCATTGTATTGATGGGCCAATAGTACTTTTTACTTCTGGGAATATCGATCTTCAACAAAAAAGGATAATAAGTATTGTTGGAACTAGACAAATCACATCTTACGGAATCGATTTTTGTAAAAAGTTTATTGCTGATTTAGCACCACTAGACCCAATAATTGTTAGCGGTTTTGCTTATGGTGTAGATATTATTGCTCACCAAGCTGCTGTGGATAATGATTTGCAGACTATCGGAGTTCTAGCCCATGGTTTAAATCAAATTTATCCCAAAACACACAAAAGATACATGAGTAAAATAGAAAGCAATGGTGGATTTATGACTGATTTTTGGAGTACTTCAAACCCGGATAAAGAAAATTTCATTAAAAGAAATAGAATAGTAGCTGGAATTTCTGAAGCTACTGTTGTTATTGAAAGTGCTGAAAAGGGGGGCTCACTTGTTACTGCAACAATGGCAAACGATTATAATAGAGAAGTGTTTGCGGTTCCTGGAAGAGCGACAGACAAATACAGTCAAGGGTGTAACAATTTGATAAAAACCCAAAAAGCAAACTTGCTTACCAGTGCTGCTGATTTAGTTTACAATTTGAATTGGGATATTGTAAAAAAAGGAAAATCAATTCAAAAACAACTTTTTGTTTCACTAGAGCCAGAAGAGCAAAATCTTTTTGATTTTTTAAAGATTAATGGAAAAGAGCATATTGATATCATTGCATTAGAAATTAATATACCTGTGTTTAAACTTTCTTCATTATTACTCAATATGGAACTTAAAGGTGTGGTAAGACCCTTGCCAGGTAAAGTTTTTGAAATAATTTAAAATTCAATATCTTTGCACTCGAATTCTTCCATTTAGAATTCATAACATAATTCTGTACAGACGTGATTTATCACGTCTCTAATCTTAAAACGTTTATAGCATGCAACTGTACAACACCTTAAGCGCAGAAGAAAGAAAAGAGCTAATTGACTTAGCGGGTAAACAACGATTAACGTTGTCTTTCTATGCGTATGCCAAAATTGAAGATCCCAAAAAATTTCGTGACGATTTATTTATCGAATGGAACAAACTTGATGCTCTTGGTCGTACCTATGTAGCCAAAGAAGGTATCAATGCTCAAATGTCGGTTCCAGCCGAAAATTTTGAAGCTTTTAGAGAAACTTTAGAAGCGTATGATTTTATGAGTGGCATTCGTTTGAATGTTGCCGTAGAACACGATGATCATTCGTTTTTAAAATTAACGGTAAAAGTTCGTGATAAAATTGTAGCCGATGGTTTGAATGATGAAACGTTTGATGTAACCAATATAGGAGTGCATTTAAAAGCGAAAGAGTTCAATCAAATATTAGAAGATCCAAACACGATTGTAGTAGATTTCAGAAATCATTACGAAAGTGAAATCGGTCATTTTAAAGGTGCGATAACTCCAGATGTGGAAACTTTTAGAGAAAGTTTACCAATAATCAACGAGCAATTAAAAGATTTCAAAGAAGATAAAAATTTGGTGATGTATTGCACCGGAGGAATTCGTTGCGAGAAAGCGTCGGCGTATTTCAAACACCAAGGTTTTAAAAATGTTTTCCAACTAGAAGGTGGAATTATCAATTACGCCAAACAAATCAAAGAAGAAGGTTTGGAAAGTAAATTCATTGGAAAGAATTTCGTTTTCGACCACAGATTAGGGGAAAGAATTACCGATGATATCGTTTCGCAATGTCACCAATGTGGAAAACCTTGCGATAATCACACGAATTGTTTGAATGATGGTTGTCATTTGTTGTTCATCCAATGTGACGAATGTAAAGCAGCTATGGAAAATTGTTGTTCTACCGAATGTTTAGAAATCACACATTTGCCGTTGGCCGAACAAGTAAAACTTCGTAGAGGGAAACAAGTAGGAAATAAAGTCTTCCGAAAAGGAAAATCGGAGAATTTGAAATTCAAACATTCAGGAGACCCGAGAGCTATGCTCGAACAGGCGAAGCAATTGTCTGACAAACCTTTGGCTGTAGCCGAAAAAACAAAAGACATTCGTCAGAAAATAAAAGTAAAAAAGGTATTGCTTGGTAAAGCCGAACATTATTATGTGAAAGCACAAGTAGGACTTTTTGTTATAGAAAACCAAGAACTAAATGTTGGTGACAGCATTCTAATTTCTGGACCAACAACTGGGAATCAAGAATTGGTTCTAGAAAAAATGTTCGTAAACGGAACTGAAAATTCATCAGCAAAAGTTGGCGATAAAGTAACTTTTGAAGTGCCATTCCGAGTAAGATTATCTGATAAATTATTTAAAATTATTAGCTAATGACAACTTCTGGAAGAATAGAATTAATGGCACCTGCAGGAAATTTCGAATCCATGCAAGCAGCTTTAGATAATGGTTGCGATTCGATTTATTTTGGTGTCGAACAATTAAATATGCGAGCTCGTGCAACAGTAAATTTCGTTTTAGATGATTTACCTGAAATTGCGCGTCGTTGCAACGAAAAAAATGTTAGAACGTATCTAACTTTAAATACCATTATTTACGATCACGATTTATCGATTGTAAAAACACTTTTAACCAAAGCCAAAGAAGCAGGAATTACAGCAGTAATCGCATCTGACCAAGCAGTTATTATGACAGCTCGTACAATGGGAATGGAAGTGCATATTTCCACACAATTGAATGTGACTAATATTGAAACGGTTAAGTTTTATGCAATGTTTGCCGATACAATCGTACTTTCTCGCGAGCTGAGTTTACGTCAAGTAAAGAAAATTACTGACGACATTGAAAAAGAGCAAATCAAAGGACCAAGTGGGAATTTGGTGGAAATCGAAATCTTTGGTCATGGTGCTTTATGTATGGCGGTTTCAGGAAAATGTTATTTGAGTTTACATTCGCATAACTCTTCTGCCAATCGTGGTGCTTGCAAACAAAATTGTCGTAAAAAATATACGGTTATTGACCAAGAATCTGGTTTTGAAATTGAAATTGATAACGAATACATGATGTCGCCAAAAGACTTATGTACGTTAGATTTTCTAGATCAAGTTATTGATTCAGGCATTAAGGTATTAAAAATTGAAGGTCGTGGTCGTGCTGCTGATTATGTGGCAACCGTTATCAAAACCTATCGCGAAGCTATCGATTCGTATTATGAAGGAACTTTTACCAAAGAGAAAATCAACACTTGGATGGAAGCTTTAGCAACCGTTTATAATCGTGGTTTTTGGAGTGGTTATTATTTGGGACAAAAATTAGGCGAATGGTCAGACAATCCAGGTTCTAATGCCACTCAAAAGAAAGTATATGTTGGGAAAGGAATGCATTATTTCCCAAAATCAAGCATAGCAGAATTCAAAATTGAAGCATACGACATTAAAAAAGGTGATAAAATTTTAATTACAGGTCCATCAACAGGAGCACAAGAATTAATTTTAGAAGATTTCTTTGTGAATGATGTAACTTCGGAAAAAGCGACCAAAGGCGATAGCTGTACTTTAAAAGTGCCGTTCCGCATTCGTTTATCGGATAAAATGTATAAAATTATAGAAAACTAATGGTTGTTGTTACGCTTCAAAGAGACAAATGCATTGGTTGTAATTACTGTGTTGAAATGGCACCTGCACAATTTCAAATGTCCAAAAAAGACGGAAAATCAGTATTAATTAAATCAGTTGACGCCAAAGGATTTCACACCTTAAAATCACCCGACCATACGATTGTTGAAAATTGTGAATTAGCAGCAAAAGCTTGTCCGGTGCATATTATTACCGTAAAAGAAACCTGAAAATCAGATTAAAGACACTTATTCTTACACCTGTTGCGTTTTTATATTGTAACAGGTTTTTTATTTACAGGTCTTGCTAGACATTTGCCAAATAAAAAATTGGTATTTGGGATTTCTTTTTTTGGAATTTAAAATATGTATCTTTACCCTCAAAACAATTTTGGCAATAGTAGTTTCGTTCTAAGAGCGGGATGACCAATATATATACAAATTTATGGCATGTAATAGTTGTTCAACTTCCGATGGCGGAGCGCCAAAGGGGTGTAAAAATAATGGGACTTGTGGCACCGATAGCTGCAATAAATTAACTGTTTTTGATTGGCTTTCAAATATGAGTCTTCCGGGAGGTCAAGAACCTTTTGACTGTGTAGAAGTTCGATTTAAAAACGGGAGGAAAGAATTTTACAGAAACACAGAAAAGCTGTCACTAGTTATTGGTGACGTTGTGGCGACAGAAGCTTCTCCTGGTCACGATGTGGGGATTGTAACTTTAACAGGTGAACTAGTTAAGGTTCAAATGAAGAAAAAAGGAGTAAATCCTGATGGAGAAGTACTGAAAGTATATAGAAAAGCATCTCAAAAAGATATCGAAATTTGGAGTAATGCTCGCGATAAAGAAGAGCCAATGAAAGTTCGTGCTCGTGAATTGGCGATTTCTTTAAAATTAGAAATGAAAATTTCAGATATCGAATTTCAAGGAGATGGTTCGAAAGCTACTTTTTATTATACTGCAAATGATCGTGTCGATTTTCGACAGTTAATCAAAGATTATGCGAGTGAATTTAAGATTCGTATAGAGATGAAACAAGTTGGTTTTCGTCAAGAGGCTTCTCGACTTGGAGGAATTGGTTCATGCGGACGCGAGTTATGCTGTTCAACATGGTTAACAGATTTCAGGAGTGTAAATACATCAGCAGCAAGATATCAGCAATTATCATTAAACCCACAAAAACTTGCTGGACAATGTGGTAAACTTAAATGTTGTTTGAACTATGAGTTAGACTCATATATGGATGCTTTGAAAGATTTCCCAGATATGGATACAAAATTGTATACTGAAAAAGGAGATGCAGTTTGCCAAAAATTAGATATTTTTAAAGGATTAATGTGGTTTGCCTACACAGATAATTTTGCACATTGGCATGTTTTGAAAACTACGGAAGTGAAAGAAATTATTGCTAAGAATAAGCAAAAAATAAAGGTTTCATCACTTGAAGAGTTTGCAATAGAGGAAGAAAAGCCAGAAGTAGAGAAAACATTCCAAAACGCAATGGGTCAGGATAGTTTAACTCGTTTTGATCAGCCTAAAAAGAAAAAACCGAATAATAATAAAAAAAGAAAACGCCCAACTGAAGTTAACAAAGAAGGTAATGTAAATCCTAATCCTAACGTTAACAAGAATAACAACAATGGGCCAAAGCCAAAATTCAAAAAAGGAAAAAAAGATGCTAAAGAATAGTTTCTGGTTATTTATAATTGCTTTTGTTTTTGTGTCGTGTGATAAAAGTCAAGTTTTTGACGATTATAAAACTATTGATGATGGTTGGCACCGTGACAGTATTATTACATTTAAGTTTGATCAGGAGGTTTCAAAAAAACCATTAAATATGTTCATTAATGTTAGAAATAATGATGATTATGAGTTTAGTAACTTGTTTCTAATTGTTAAAATGGAAGAGCCAAAAGGAAAAATTAAAGTAGATACGTTAGAATATCAAATGGCAAATCCAGATGGAACATTAATGGGAGAAGGTTTTTCAGATATTAAAGAGAGTAAACTTTGGTACAAAGAAAACGCAACTTTTACAGAAAAGGGTACATATAAAGTTTCAATTCAGCAAGCGGTAAGACAAACAGGAAAAGTGAAAGGAGTTGAAAAACTTAACGGAATTACAGAAATAGGTTTTAGAATAGAATCTTTAGATACAAAATAAAATGGCTCAAAAACTAAACACAAAAAAACCAGATTATTCACAGTATGTGAAAAAATTTTGGAAATATTTCTTCATGTTTTTTGGAGGTTTACTATTGTTTTTCCTATTTGCTTCATGGGGACTTTTTGGTTCAATGCCATCATTCTCAGAACTTGAAAATCCTGAGTCAAATTTAGCTACAGAAATTATTTCTTCTGACGGGGTTGTTATCGGGAAGTTTTTTAACGAAAATAGGACTCCAGTAAAATACGAAGATTTACCACCATACTTAGTTAAAGCGCTTGTTGCTACCGAAGATGAACGTTTTTATGAACATTCAGGTATTGATGGAAGACGCACATTGAGTGCTTCATTAAGTTTAGGTAGTCGTGGTGGTGCGAGTACAATTACACAGCAGTTGGCAAAATTACTTTTCCATGGTGAAGGTTCGCGTTTCTTGCCTTTCCGTATCGTTCAAAAAGCAAAAGAATGGATTATTGCAATCCGTTTAGAAAGACAATATACTAAGAATGAAATCATCGCAATGTATTTTAATAAAGTTGACTTTATTAATACAGCGGTGGGAATTCGTTCTGCGGCAAAAGTATATTTTGCAAAAGAGCCCAAAAACCTAACAGTAGACGAATCGGCTATGTTGGTTGGAATGTTAAAAAACCCTTCGTTATTCAATCCGCTAAAGCGTGAAGAAAAAGTAAAAGACAGACGTAATGTGGTTTTAAAACAAATGGAAAAGAACCATTTTTTAACGACAGCTCAAAAGGAAAATTATCAGGCAAAACCAATAAAATTAACTTTTACACCAGAAAAATATAACGAAGGAACAGCAACGTATTTCCGCGAGTATCTTCGTGATTACATGAAAACTTGGGTAAAAGAAAACAAAAAAGAAGACGGATCTGATTACAACATTTATTCAGATGGTTTAAAAATTTATACTACTATAGACTCTAGAATGCAGTTATATGCTGAAGAAGCTGTTAAAGAGCACTTGGCTAACTTGCAAGAAGAATTTTGGAGTGAAATGAAAAACAATAAAACGGCTCCATTTGTTAATATTAAACAACCTGATATTGATAAAATCATGGAACGTTCAATGCGAAATACAGAACGTTGGAGAATCCTAAGCGAAAACGGAAAAGATGAAGACGAAATTAAAAAATCATTCTACATCAAAACAAAAATGACTGTTTTCACTTGGAAAGGAGATAGAGATACAATCATGACTCCTTACGATTCAATTCGTTATTATAAGCACTTCCTTCAACCAGGTATGATGGCCATGGAACCACAAACAGGAGATGTGAAAGTATGGGTAGGAGGAATTGATTATCGTTATTTTCAGTATGATCACGTTGGTTTAGGAGCACGTCAAGTAGGTTCAACATTCAAACCATTTGTTTATGCAACCGCAATCGAACAATTGGGAATGTCACCATGTGATACTATTATTGATGGTCCAATCTTAATTAGAAAAGGACGTCATAATGTTACTGAAGATTGGGAACCTCGAAACTCAGACCATAAATATCGTGGGATGGTAACTCTTAAAAAAGCTTTGGCATTATCAATTAATACAGTTTCTGCAAAGTTAATTGACAAAACTGGTCCTGATGCTGTTATAGACTTAGTTAAAAAATTGGGAGTAAATTCAGATATTCCTTCACAGCCATCAATTGCATTAGGCGCAGTAGACATGACTGTAAAAGATTTAGTGGCAGCTTTTAGTTCATTTGCAAATCAAGGAATTTATTTAAAACCTCAAGTTATAACTAAAATAGAGGACAAAAACGGAAACGTGATTTATGAACCAAAAATGGAATCTCGCGATGTATTAAGTAAAGACATTGCTTTTGCTGTGATAAAGTTGATGGAAGGCGTTACTGAGTCTGGTTCGGGAGGTCGTCTCCGTTCTCAAGGTGGCGGTTGGAAATATAATAGAGTTACTGGTTATCCTTATGTTTTCACTAATCCAATTGCTGGAAAAACTGGTACAACTCAAAACCAATCTGATGGATGGTTTGTTGGTATGGTACCTAATCTAGCTGCTGGAGTTTGGGTAGGTAATGAGGACCGTTCGGCACATTTTAGAACATTAGCTTCGGGACAAGGTGCTACAATGGCATTACCTATTTGGGCATTATTTATGAAAAAATGCTACAATGACCCATTGCTGAATGTTTCAAAAGAACCCTTTGAGCGACCAAAAGATTTATCAATAAAAGTCGATTGTTACACTCCTCCTACAAGAAGAGAAAATGATTCAATTGCAAAGGATTCGACGGCAATAAAGCACGAATATGAGCAAAACACAGATGAATTTGGAATTTAATAGTATTAATTTTTACCCTGTTTCTATTTTTTAGGATGTCGAAGGGTGAAGCTTTTTCCAGCTGTTCGCTGTATCTTTTATTGCCATTTGTTAAAGCAATAAAAGGATGCCGCTTCCATCTGGGCTAAACAAATACAACACATGATTAACAGAAAAGTAAACAACGTTCAGGAAGCTTTACAAGGAATTGAAAGCGGACAAACAATTATGTTAGGAGGTTTCGGTTTATGCGGAATTCCAGAAAACAGTATTGCAGAACTAGTAAAAAAAGAAGTAACTGATTTAACTTGCATTTCAAATAATGCAGGAGTTGACGATTTCGGATTAGGCTTATTGCTTCAAAAAAAGCAAATTAAAAAAATGATTTCTTCTTATGTAGGAGAAAATGCCGAGTTTGAACGTCAAATGTTGTCAGGTGAATTAGAAGTCGAATTAACTCCGCAAGGAACATTAGCAGAAAAGTGTCGTGCGGCTCAAGCCGGAATTCCAGCATTTTTTACACCAGCAGGTTTTGGTACGGAAGTTGCCGAAGGTAAAGAAACTAGAGAATTTAATGGAAAAATGCACGTTATGGAATTAGCTTATAAAGCTGATTTTTCTATTGTAAAAGCATGGAAAGGTGACGAAGCAGGAAACTTAATTTTTAAAGGAACTGCTCGTAACTTTAATGCTTGTATGGCTGGTGCTGCAAAAATTACTATTGCTGAGGTAGAAGAACTTGTGCCAGCAGGAACATTAGATCCAAATCAAATTCATATTCCAGGAATTATGATTAATCGTATTTTCCAAGGTGAAAAATTTGAAAAAAGAATTGAACAGCGTACTGTTAGACAAAAACAATAATTAAAAAAAAATAATAATATACATTCATGAAAAAAATCTACTTTTTATTAAGCTTATTAATTATTATATTAAGCTGTAGTAAAGACGATTCAGCTACAGAACAGCAACAGTCTAAATGTTCTCAAATCAATACTTTTAATGCATCTCAACAGGTTGATGTGTTAAATTATTCTATAACAGCAAGTGGAAGTCCTGCTGCTTATGAGTTTGTTTTTTTGGATTCACAATATAATACAGATCCAAATCATGGAAATGTAATTTCTGTTCCAAATGCATCAGGTAATATTAGTTTAGATAATAATGTAACACAAAATAGAACATATTATATTTATGCTAGAGTTATTTGTGCAAATGGAGAAAAAAGTGATTGGTCTGCTCCAAAAATTATTTATATAAATAATTACTGTGGTAAACCCTATAACTTAATTTATTCAGGTCAATTGACATGGGATGACTCTAATTTTGGTTCAGGTACTGTTTCATATTATCAAGTGCAATATGGAGCTCAAGGATTTTCTTTAGGAAGTGGTACAACAATTAATGCGAATAATGAATATTTATCTAATATTCCTATGGCTGCTCAAACCACTTATGATTTCTATGTTAGATCATATTGTAATGATGGTAAAGGATGGAGCTCATGGACTGGTCCTTACGCATATTTTTCTCAGTACACACAAAATATGTGCTCTGTTCCAACAAATTTAGCATATACTCTAGAATCTCAGACTTCTTCATATGCTTGGATTGCTTTGAATTGGAATTATAATGGAGAATCAAACTTTGAATATACAATAGTAAGCCAAGGAGCTTCTGTTTCTTCTGGGACTGTATACTCAGCTTCAACAGGTGGATGGCCAGTTCATCAGTTAACAAAAGGGTATAATTATCATTTCTATGTTAGAGCAGTTTGTGCTAATGGAAACAAAACAAGCTGGTCAACAGCTAAATTAATTGATTTATAAAATGGCATTAGACAAAAATCAAATCGCAAAAAGAATCGCACAGGAAGTTCAAGACGGATATTACGTGAACTTAGGAATTGGTATTCCTACTTTAGTAGCTAATTACGTTCGTGAAGATATTTCAGTAGAATTTCAATCTGAAAATGGTGTTTTAGGAATGGGGCCTTTTCCTTTTGAAGGGGAAGAAGATGCAGATGTGATCAACGCAGGAAAACAAACGATAACAACATTACCTGGGGCAAGTTTTTTTGATTCGGCTTTTAGTTTCGGAATGATACGTGCCCAAAAAGTAGATTTAACAATTTTAGGAGCTATGGAAGTTTCTGAAAACGGAGATATAGCTAATTGGAAGATTCCTAGAAAAATGGTAAAAGGAATGGGAGGTGCTATGGATTTAGTTGCTTCAGCAGAAAACATTATTGTAGCCATGATGCACGTCAACAAAGCAGGAGAATCTAAAATACTTAAAAAATGTACTTTACCATTAACTGGTGTTGGTTGCGTTAAAAAAGTTGTGACTGAATTGGCGGTTATGGAAATTACTCCAAAAGGATTCAAACTTTTAGAAAGAGCTCCAGGAGTTTCTGTTGAAGAAATCATAAAATCTACAGAAGCAGAGTTAATTATCGAAGGAGAAATTCCAGAAATGATTATCAATTAATATACCTTCCACAGACAATGCAATAGCCCTAAAATAGGGCTATTTTTTTTGTTTTACCACATCTTAAAATTAAGATTAAGTTATGGTTAAGATAAAAAACAAAATTAAACACTTGATTATTGATAATTTTTTTAAAATTGTGCAAATTATTGACAATCAATAAGCAAACCAAAAACCTAAAAACCAAAAATTATGAAAAAACAACTACGCAGTTTAACCACAATAACTGCACTGTCGTTGTTTACCTTATCTGCTTTGGCACAAGAAACAGATAAGAATGTAAACAAGAAGGAAAAGAGCGACAATGGAACTCCAGCTTTCATTGCGTTCAAAGAATCTTCGACCTACAAAAGTTCTGATGCAAGAACAATCTTCAAACAGCAGTTAGGACTTAAAGACAATCAAAATCTTTCTAAAGTTAAATCTGATACGGATGAATTAGGTTTTACTCATGAAAAATTTCAAATGTATCATCAAGGAATTAAAGTAGAATTTGCAACCTATTATTTACATTCTAAAAACGGGAAAGTAAATACAATGAATGGGGAATTTTATAATATTGGTGATGTTAATACTTCTCCATCAATCAATGCTCAAACTGCTTTGCAGAGAGCAATGGCTCATACAAAATCTACAAAGTTTTTATGGGAAAACCCAGAAGAAGCTAAAGCAATGAATTATTCAAAACCAAAAGGGGAATTGGTTTTATTACCAGTTGACAACACAGTTAAATTAGCCTATAAATTTGATGTGTATGCTACAAAACCATTAAGCAGAGGAGACATTTATATTGATGCACAAAATGGAAGAGTATTACTATATAATGCAACAATTAAACACTTAGGAGAACATAGTCATGGTAAAAAATCTTCTAAAGGAGCTAATGTAGATATGTTTAAACCAAACATGCTTGTGACTGCTGGAACAGCAGCTACACGATATAGTGGTTCTCAAACAATCGAAACTACTTTGAGCGGAACGCAATATATCTTGTCTGATGCAACAAGAGGTTCAGGAATTAGAACCTATAATTCACAAAAACAAGCAACTTATACAAACGTTGTTGATTTTAAAGACACGGATAACAATTGGACAGCAGCAGAGTTTAATAACACAAATAAGGATAATGGGGCTTTAGATGGTCATTGGGGTGCTGAAAAAACATATGACTATTGGAAAAACATTCATAATAGAAACAGTTTTAACAATTCAGGTGCACAAATTAAAAGTTACATTCACTACAACTTAGTGGCAGCGGGTTATCCAGATAATAACAACGCTTTTTGGAATGGATCTGTAATGACTTACGGTGATGGTACAGGAACGGGAGGTTTTGATATTTTAACAGCATTAGATGTTTGTGGTCACGAAATAGGACATGCAATTTGTACTTATACTTCTAACTTAACGTATTCAAATGAGTCAGGAGCAATGAACGAAGGTTTTTCAGATATCTGGGCAGCTTGTATTGAAAATTATGCAGCTCCAACAAAATCTATCTGGTTAATAGGAGAAGATATTGAAAGACGTTCAGGTCACGCAGCTTTACGTTCAATGAGCAATCCTAAAGCAGAAGGTCAACCAGATACATATAAAGGAACAAATTGGTATTCAGGAACTGCTGATAGTGGAGGAGTTCACACAAACTCAGGAGTATTAAACCATTGGTTTTATATCTTATCAGTGGGTAAATCAGGAACTAACGATAAAGGAAGTACTTACAACGTAACAGGCATTACTATTGCTAAAGCAGAAAAAATTGCATTTCGTTTAGAAAGTGTTTACCTAACATCAAGCTCAACGTATGCTAATGCAAGAACTGGAGCTATTCAAGCAGCTGTAGATTTATATGGTGCAGGTTCTGCTGAAGAAATTGCAACAACAAATGCATGGTATGCAGTGGGAGTAGGTGCTGCTTATTCTGGAGGTTCTTCAGATACAACAGCTCCAACGGCTCCAACAAATTTAGTAGCTTCTGGTACAACTTCATCAGCTACTAATTTATCTTGGACAGCTTCTACAGATAATATTGGTGTAACAGGTTACAATGTTTATAGCGGAACAACTTTGTTAGGAACAGCTACTGGTACTACTTATACAGCTTCAGGTTTAACAGCTTCTACAACATACTCTTTTACAGTTAAAGCAAAAGATGCAGCGGGGAATTTATCTGCAGCAAGTAACGCTGTAAGCGTAACTACATCTGCAGCAACAGCGACTTATTGTGCTTCAAAAGGAAATAGTGTTGCTGACGAATATATTGGAAGAGTTCAAGTTGGAACAATCAATAATGCTTCTACTGGAGGAACAGGTTATTCTGACTTTACAAGTATTTCGACAAATGTTACTAAAGGAAGTGCAACTACAATTACAGTTACACCAACATGGACAGGATCTGCCTATGCTGAAGGTTATGCGGTTTGGATTGACTTAAATAACGATAAAGATTTTGATGATTCAGGCGAATTAGTATGGAGTAAAGCCGCTTCTACAACAACTCCAGCAACAGGAAGTTTTACAGTACCAACAACTGCTATTACAGGTTCAACAAGAATGAGAGTTTCAATGAAGTATAATGCAATTCCAACACAGTGTGAAGCATTTTCATATGGAGAAGTTGAAGATTATACCGTTAACTTAGTAGCTGGTTCAGCAGACACAACAGCTCCAACAGCTCCAACAAGCTTAGCTGCATCAGGAACTACATCATCATCTACAACGCTATCTTGGACAGCTTCAACAGACAATGTAGCTGTAACAGGATACGATGTATATCAAGGATCAACATTAAAAGCTACTGTAACTACAACATCTTACACAGTAACAGGCTTAACAGCTTCAACAGCATATTCTTTTTCAGTAAAAGCTAAGGATGCTGCAGGAAATGTTTCAGCATCAAGTAATGTAGTAAATGTTACGACTTCTTCTACTTCAGTTACGTATTGTGCTTCTAAAGGGAACAGTGTAGCAGATGAGTACATTGATTATGTTGCGTTAGGAGGTATTGCAAATACTACTGGAGCAAATGCTGGTTACGGTAACTTTACAAACTTAGTAGGAAATGTGCCTTATGGTTCTAATACAATCACTTATAGTGCTGGATTCTCTGGGTCAGCTTATACAGAGTTTTGGTCAGTATGGATTGATTACAATCAAAACGGAACTTTCGAAACAACTGAAAAAGTAGCTTCTGGTTCATCATCAAGTTCGGCTAACTTAACAAGTACATTTACTGTTCCTACAACAGCTTTAGCAGGGCAAACAAGAATGAGAGTTCAAATGAAATATAATGCAACTTCTACAGCTTGTGAAACGTTCTCTTACGGAGAAGTTGAAGATTATACAGTAAACATTGGTGGTACTCCAGTAGCTGGAATAGTAGCTGGTGAGGCAATTGCTAACGAATCTAACGTGTTCGATTTCCAAGTGTATCCTAATCCAGTAGAAAGTACATTAAATATTTATATGTTCGATAATCGTTCGGTTTCTTACAAAATCTACAATTTAATGGGACAATCATTAAAAGCAGGTAAGTTAAACCAACAAGAATTAAACGTTTCAGATTTAACATCAGGCTTATACATCCTAGAAGTTAATGACGGACAAAAAGCAATCACTAAAAAGTTTGCTAAAAAATAATTAAACCAAACCAACTAAATAACTATCTGAGAGGAGGCTGAGCAATCAGCCTCTTTTTTTGTAAAATAAATCATAGCTTTGCAAAATAATTTGGGCGTGTCATTTTGTAGCTTTCGAGAACCTCAAGCTACAAAAATGTCGGGCTGTTCGCACTACATGGTAGTTTGCTTCCATCCCTCACGCAATTTAATCCGTAGAAAATGTCCTATCCAAAAGTTATTCTAAAAAAAGGAAAAGAAAAATCAATACAACGCCGCCATCCTTGGGTTTTCAGTGGTGCTGTTTATGGTGTAACACAAGAAATCAATGATGGAGAAATGGTCGATGTAGTCGATTCAGATAACAATCACTTAGGAACAGGTTATTTTAGTGATAAAGGAAGTATTGTAGTTCGATTGTTAACCTTTGCTAAAGAAACATTTTCTGAGAATTTTTGGAAGGAAAAATTACAATCGGCATGGGAATTACGTATAAAACTATTGAATCTTGAAGTAACTAATGCCTTTCGTCTAATTCATGGAGAAGGCGATGGTATCCCAGGATTGATAATTGATTACTATGATAAAAACTGGGTGTTACAAGCACACTCATCGGGAATATATTATCAAATTGAAAAAATAGCGAATGCTATAAAATCTAATTTTCCAGATTTTTGCGAAACCATTTATTGTAAAAGCTCAGGAACATTACCTAATACAGGAACCGATTATTTTTTATTTGGCACTAAAAATGAAACCACAGCTAAAGAAAATAATATCCTTTTTGCCGTAAACTGGGTTGAAGGTCAAAAAACAGGTTTTTTCTTAGATCAAAGAGACAATCGTAAGTTGTTGAGAGAGTTTTCAAAAGATAAGAAGGTGCTCAACACATTTTGTTATACAGGAGGTTTTTCTATTTATGCCATGAGCGCTGGAGCCGAATTAGTAACTTCGGTAGATATATCGCAAAAAGCAGTCGATTTAGCCGCAAGAAACATGGAATTAAATTTTCCCAATTCTAATCATAAAGCTGTAGCTGACGATGTATTTAACTTCATGAGAGAAAATCATCAAGTCTACGATGTGATTGTACTTGATCCACCAGCTTTTGCAAAAAGTATTAAAAGTAAACATACAGCAACACAAGCATATAAACGATTGAATATTGCAGGTTTAAAAGCGCTAGCACCCAAAGGGATTTTGTTTACGTTTTCGTGTTCACAAGTAATTGATGATGTTTTGTTTTACAATACTGTAGCCGCAGCAGCCATTGAAACAGGAAGAAATATTAGAGTGTTACACAAACTCTCACAAGGACCAGATCATCCAACGAATATTTATCATCCAGAAGGACATTACCTTAAAGGATTAGTGTTGTATGTAGAATAAAAAAATTAAGAATAATTTAAAGCCAAAGTTGAAATACTTTGGCTTTTTTATTTTAAAAAATCAGCTAAGTCTGACAATTATCATATTTAATCGATTAGGTTATGGGTTTCTTTGTGCCATAATAACAAAACAAGTAAACCTAATTATTTTATTATGCCTATAAATACAATAGAAAGACCTACACCTATCGACAAAGAAGTAGCTTGGGATAAAACCCAAGTAATTATGAGTAAAACGGATAAATTTGGAACTATTGAATATGCCAATGAAGTATTTTCAGATGTTTCAGGTTATGAAGATTACGAGTTAATGGCTCAGCCGCACAATATCATAAGACATCCTGATATGCCGAAAGTTATTTTTAAGGTGTTATGGGACAATCTTAAAAACGGAAATAACTTTCATGCCATTGTAAAAAATATGGCTAAATCAGGTCGTTATTATTGGGTAATTACTGATTTTGACATTGCAAAAAATGATGACGGTGAAATTGTACATTATTTTGCTAGAAGAAAGGCTGTTCCTAGCGAAGTGATAACAAATCATATTGAACCATTATATAAAAAATTACTTCAAATTGAACAAGCTAGTGGCTTAGAAGCAGCTGAAAAATATTTAATCGGTTTTCTCGAAGAAAAAGAAAAAACGTATGTGGAGTATATTTTAGATATTATGCGACAACAAAAAGAAAAAGAAGTTGTAAAACAACCTTTACCAGTAGAAGAGGAGGAAGAAGAGAAAAGAAGTTTCTTTTCCAGATTTTTTGGTTTGTAATTGTAGAGAAGAAGGAAGGGCTAATTCAATTGAATTAGCCCTTTTTTATTTTTTTGTTCAATTTTATAAATTCGCAAAGAAGTCATTTCCTTTGTCATCAGTAATGATGAATGCAGGGAAATCTTTTACTTCAATTTTACGTACAGCTTCCATTCCTAGCTCTTCAAAATCCACCACTTCAACAGATAAGATATTTTCTTTGGCTAAAATTGCGGCAGGACCGCCAATCGACCCTAAATAGAAACCACCGTATTTGCCACAAGCATTCGTTACATCTTTGCTTCGGTTTCCTTTAGCAAGCATTACCATACTTCCACCAGCCGCTTGGAATTCATCAACATAAACGTCCATACGACCAGCTGTTGTAGGCCCAAAACTTCCTGAAGGCATACCGTCCGGAGTTTTTGCTGGTCCTGCATAATACACAGGATGGTTTTTAAAATAGTCTGGCATTGGTTTACCAGCATCTAATAATTCTTTAATCTTTGCATGCGCAATATCACGAGCAACAATTAAAGTTCCGTTTAGCTTTAAACGAGTTTTGATAGGATAATTAGAAAGCTCTGCTAAAACCTCTTTCATTGGTCGATTTAAATCAATCTCAACAGCAGGTTCTAAATGAGGTGCCGTTTCTGGTAAAAATTGTTTTGGATTGGTTTCTAATTGCTCTAAAAAGATACCATCTTTAGTGATTTTTCCTTTAATATTTCTATCTGCAGAACATGAAACACCCATTCCTACAGGACAAGAAGCCGCATGACGAGGTAAACGAATTACTCTAACATCATGTGTTAAATATTTACCACCAAATTGCGCTCCAATGTGACTTTCTTGACATATTTTTTGCACTCTTGTTTCCCATTCTAAATCGCGAAAGGCCTGACCAGCCATGTTTCCAGAGGTAGGAAGATTGTCATAATAACCAGCGGATGCTTTTTTTACTGCTGCTAAATTTGCTTCGGCAGAAGTACCACCAATTACTAAAGCCAAATGATATGGAGGACAAGCAGATGTTCCTAAATCCATAATTTTTTCACGGATAAATTCATCCATTGATTTTTCGTTTAGTAACGATTTAGTTTTTTGGTATAAGAAAGTTTTGTTTGCAGAACCACCTCCTTTTGTCAAAAACAAAAACTCATATGATGAACCTTTTTTTGCATAAATGTCAATTTGTGCAGGAAGATTAGAACCAGAGTTTTTTTCTTCAAACATCGAGATAGGAACGATTTGAGAATAACGTAAGTTTTTGTTTTGATACGTATTAAAAACACCTTTTGATAACCATTCACCATCATCTACTCCAGTATATACATTTTCACCTTTTTTTCCCATTACGATTGCAGTACCTGTATCTTGGCAAGAAGGTAATTCTCCATCAACTGCAACAACAGCATTTTGTAATAAATTGTAAGCAACAAAACGATCATTATCTGTTGCTTCTGGATCATCGATAATATTTTTTAATTTATGTAAATGTGCAGAACGAAGCATAAAAGAAACGTCTTTCATAGCTTCTTCAGCTAGTAATTCTAAACCTTTAGGGTCAACAGTTAAAATTTCGCGATCTCCTAATTGTTCTATTTTTACATAATCAGAAGTTAATTTTTTGTATTGAGTATCATCTTTTAAGATAGGATACGGGTCTTGATATAGGAAGTCCATGAAGTAATTTTTTTGTTGCGTAAAGATAATAATTATTAATAAAAAAGCCGATTGGAAATCGGCTTTGAAAATTTATGGTTTTGGTGTGGTTACTAGTTTTTTTATAGCATCAGATTGGCCATATTCTAATTTTTTAAGGAAATCGGCCATACTTTCAGAAACCTTTTCCCAAGGATTGGCACCTAAATAAAGTTCTTTTAAATTTACTAGTGCACCAATTTCAGATGGCAAAACTTTAATTTGATTTTCATCAAAATTAAGAGATGTCAAGTTAATTAGTTTTCCAAAGCTGTTAGGAATTCTTTTTATTTGGTTTTTAGCCATATTTACATTGGTTAAATTAACCAATTCACCCAATTCAGCAGGAATTACTTGAATTATATTTGATTTTAGGTTTAATGAATTCAAATTAGCCAAAGCACCAACTTCTACAGGAATTTCGGCAATATTGTTTTTTTCTAAATTGATTACTTTCAATTTGGTTAAAAGTCCAATTTCTACTGGAATAACTTTAAGTTTGTTATCTGCTAAGCTCAATTCGGTCAAATTAGTAAGGCCTCCAATTTCTACAGGAATTGCATCAATTTTATTGCTGCTTAGGTTGAGTTTTCTAAGACGAACAATTCTTCCTACATAAGGAGAAAGAGCATCTAATTTGTTTCTTTGCATTTCAAGTTTTTCTAAACTAGTCATTTTAGCCAACTCGATAGGGAAGCGCATAAACAAATTGTTGTTAATGTACAATTCTCTTAGTTTGGTAAGCTTGGTTATTTCAATAGGAAGTGTTTGAAGGTTGTTGTAGTTTAACCAAAGCTTTTCAATATTAACATATCTTCCAATTTCGGGAGGAAGTTTAGTTAAAGATCTATTGTTTAGATTAAGTTCTTTTGCCTTTTCTGGATTTGGTGCATTCATGATTTCATCCATCGAACGACCTTCGGCTTCTTGGGCATTTGAAATAAAAAAAGCACAATTAAACAGTGCTAATAAAAGTAGTTTTTTTATTGCATTCATGGTAATGTATTTGGGTGCTGTAAAAGTATAAAATTAGTTTTAAAGGAATAAAAAAACCGATAAAATATCGGTTAATTTATCTTTAACGAATTGATTTATAGGAAAAACCAACTAGCAATTGCAATTGCGGCTATAACACAAATTAAATCAACCAACAACATCATACCTAAAGTGTAACGTGTGTTTTTAATATTTACTGAACCAAAATATACTGCTATTACATAAAAAGTAGTTTCGGCACTACATTGAAAAATACAACATAAACGACCTGTGAAAGAATCAGGACCAAAATTACGCATCGCATCAATCATAAAACCTCTTGATCCACCAGAACTAAATGGACGTAGCATTGCTACTGGTAACGAATCTGTAATTTGTTTACTGACACCAATGTTTGAGAAAAGGAAAGAGATTCCGTTACTAATAATTTCAAATAAACCACTGTTTCTAAAAAAAGAAATTGCCACTAACATTCCCATCACATAAGGGAAAATTTTCACTCCAGTGTTTAATCCGTTTTTGGCACCATCTACAAAAGTGTCAAAGATAGTTGTTCCTTTTTCTGTGAATTTTTTCTCATGTTTAAAGGCAAAAATTAAGGTTATAGCAATGATTGAAATTAACATCAAACCAGAAAGATTACCAGTAAAATAATTTTTTCCAATTAAATCCAATCCGTTAATGTAAAATAATAACCCTGCAATTGCTGCAATAATGGTAGTAATAGCTACTACAAGGGAAGCACTTTTAAAATTAATTCGTTGCTTAATTCCTACTAATAAAAACGCTGCAATGGTTCCAACAAATGACGTAATTATACAAGGCAACATTACATCAGCTGGGTTCGATGCATTTTCTGCAGCTCGATATCCTATGATTGAAGTTGGAATTAATGTTAAACCAGCTGCATGCAAGCACATAAACATGATTTGAGCATCACTGGCTTTGTCTTTTTCAGGGTTGATTTCCTGTAAACTTTCCATGGCTTTTAAACCAAATGGTGTCGCGGCAGAATCCAATCCAAGGAAATTGGCAGCAAAATTCAATGTCATGTATGAAATTGATTCATGATTTTTTGGAACAGTTGGAAATACTTTTGCAAAAACTGGGCTCAATTTAGAGGCTAATTTTTCGGAAGCTCCTGAGATAATTAATAATTCCATTAACCCGCAGAAGAAGGCTAAGTAAGCAATTAATGGAATGATTAAATCGATTAAACTGTTTTTGCAGGTTGGTAATAATCCATCAGATTTTTGAACACCACTATACACTTTAACCGTCTGACTCTTATAAATATAAGTGGTATCAGCATTAATTGTATCACGGTTAATGACCATGGTCATGTCTGGTGCTTTTTGGATACTATCGGCAATAAATTTTGGAACTTGGTTTAAGTATTTTTCAGAAATTAAAATAGGTTCATCTTTCTTTCCGTTCAAAACATAATCGATAGTATAACTGTTTCCAGTAAATAAACTTACCACCACAAAAAGAATAGAAGAAATAAATATAACGAGCCAAAATCTGCTTAGAACCATAAGTTTTGTTTTTTGTAAAGATATTTAAATTTTTATACTCAACGTTTTTTTGAAGAAGAATGGCTTATACATGAATTACTTCATCATCAATCAACAAATCTTCTCTGCGTAAACGAAGTAAAATTTGAGCCACAGCAATTACATCTTTTTCACAATATGTAACAATACGGTTAATGTTTTTTTCTACATAAAAAACATGTGCTACTTCACTTCCATCAATGTCATCTTTGGGCGAAGGAATGCCTAGAACATTAGTTAATAATTTTAGAGAAGTATAATGTTTGTAGTCGCCAAATTTCCAAAGTTCCAAAGTATCTAAATGAGGTACTTCCCAAGGTTTTTTACCAAAAAGATTCAGTTTTTGAGGAATTGCAAGATTATGGATTATCATTCGTCTTGCAATAAAAGGAAAATCAAATTCCTTAGCGTTGTGGCCACACAAAATATGTTGAGGTTGACTAAAATGATTATTTAATACGTTTGAAAAATCTTTAAGTATTTTTTCTTCTTCACCAAAAAAAGAAGTTACTCTAAAATTACGGACATCACTTTTGATTGTAAAATAGCCAACAGAAATACAGATTATTTTCCCAAATTCGGCCCAAATGCCAGCACGGTCATAAAATTCTTCTGCAGTAAACTCTTCCTTGCGTTGGTATTTAGTTTTGAGATCGAAAAGATCTTTTTTTGTTTCGTCCAAATCTGAAAAAGTTTCAAATTCAGGAACAGTTTCTATGTCTAAAAAGAGGATGTTTTCGAGTTGGATTTTATCTAACATGAAATAATATTTTGGCGTTTATGTCACGAATGTAAAAGAATTGCCTTGAATTCCGGCTATTGGTTTTAAAAAAATTAAAACAAGCTTTGTTGTTTATTAGGATTTTCGTGTTCGAGTAACCATTGTTTCCGCCACAATCCACCTGCATATCCTGTTAAAGAACCATCAGTGCCAATAACACGATGACAGGGAACCACAATCCAAAGTGGATTTTTACCATTCGCAGAGGCTACGGCGCGAATGGCTTTAACATCGCCTAGCTTTTTAGACAAATCGAGATAAGACATGGTTTTGCCGAAGGGAATATTTAATAATTCCTGCCAAACTTTTTGCTGGAATTCAGTACCTTTAGGGTTTAGTTTGAAAGTAAAATCGGTACGATTCCCTTCAAAATAGTCATGAAGTTGATTAACCGCCTCTTGTAAAACTTTTGGGATTTCTTTGGACACTTCTCCTTCTGATAAAACAGAAATTACGGTAATACCTTTTTCATCTCCTTCTATTTTGGTGATTCCTAAAGGCGAATTGATAAATGCTGTTTCCATGTGATAAAAGTAATTATTTAAAACAAAAAAGCCATCCGGAGATGACTTGATTTTTGTATTATTTTGAAAAACTGAGCATATAGGCTTCCAACGCTTTTAACTCCTCTTCGGGAAGATTTTTGGTTACGGCAAAGTTGGTTTTCATCGTTTCATACTGGCTTGGATCAACAATAGGCTCACTTTTTTCCTGAAGAAAAGCGACAATGTTCCCTCCTTTTTCTTTGTATAGTTTAGCAATATCTTTTATTGCGGGTCCTACTGTTTTTACTTCAGGTTTATGGCAAGTATAACAGACGCCTTTCCCTTCAAAAATTTCTTTGCCTAATTCTTCTGGTTTTTGTTTGGTCGCTTCTGTGGTGGTACCAAAATTCTCTTGACTCTCTTTTTTACAAGAGAAGAAACTTAAAACAATAAGGGTAAATACTATTTTTTTCATTATTTCTGATTCAATAAAATGGCTGCTTCTTTAGCAAAATAGGTCGAAATTAAACTCGCACCAGCACGTTTGATACACATCAATTGTTCCATCATAATTTTATCATGATCTAACCAGCCTCTTTCAGCCGCCGCTTTAATCATGGCATATTCACCAGAAACATGGAAAACGGTAACGGGAACATCAACCACATTTTTTACTTCACGAACGATATCCAAGTAAGCAATTCCAGGTTTTACCATCACCATATCAGCCCCTTCTTCTACATCCCATAACGCTTCTTTTACGGCTTCAATGCGATTAGCATAATCCATTTGGTAGGTCTTTTTATCTTTTGGGACTACGATATCCGCCTCCCTAGGGGCACTATCTAACGCATCGCGGAACGGACCGTAAAACGCCGAAGCATATTTCGCCGAATAACTCATAATCCCCACATTGTGAAAACCTGCCGCGTCCAAACCTTGACGTAAACGCAACACACGTCCGTCCATCATGTCACTTGGCGCTACGAAATCGGCACCCGCTTGAGCATGTGAAACGGCCATTTTAACTAAAGCATCGTTGGTCGCGTCATTCGCTACATCACCGTTTTCAATAATTCCGTCATGACCATAAATTGAATACGGATCTAACGCCACATCTGGCATTACAATCATTTCCGGACAAGCTGCTTTGATAGCACGAATGGCATTTTGCATTAATCCGTTTGGATTCCAAGCTTCTTTACCGGTATTGTCTTTTAGGTTGTCGTTTACTTTCACATAAATGTTTACGGCACGAATTCCTAAAGCGTATAATTCTTTTACTTCTTCTACCGTCAAGTCTAAAGTCCTGCGGTAAATACCTGGCATAGAAGGCACTTCAATTTTGTTGTTTTCGCCTTCCATGATGAACATTGGAAACATGAAGTCGGTTGGACTTAAACTGGTTTCTCTAACTAACGAACGAATACTCTCATTCACTCGTAATCTTCTACCTCTGTGTATTGGAAACATAATTTTATTTTTTAAACCCAATCAATTGGATTGGTTAATACCTTTATTAATTTTTCTTCTTCACTACCTTTTTCAGGATGATGGTCATACACCCATTGCACATGAGGTGGTAAACTCATCAATATAGATTCTATTCTTCCGTTTGTTTTTAGTCCGAAAAGTGTTCCTTTATCGTGCACCAAATTGAATTCTACATAACGACCACGGCGAATTTCCTGCCAAGTACGTTGCTCTGGAGTGTATGGCAAATCTTTTCTTCTTTCCACAATTGGCACATAAGCTTCTAAAAATGAATTACCCACTTCGGTAACAAAATTGTACCAATCTTCCATTTTCATGGTGTCTGTTTCTTTCAAATAATCAAAAAACAAACCCCCTATTCCTCTGGCTTCATTACGGTGCGCATTCCAAAAATAGGCATCGCATTTCTTTTTGTAGTTGGGATAGAACTCCAGATTGTGTTTGTCGCAAGCCGTTTTACACGTTTGATGAAAATGTTTCGCATCTTCTTCAAACAAATAATATGGTGTTAAATCCTGTCCGCCACCAAACCACTGATTGATGATATTTCCGTTATCATCATACATTTCAAAATAACGCCAGTTGGCATGAACCGTAGGTGCCATGGGATTTTTAGGATGAATGACTAAACTCAATCCGCAAGCAAAAAAATCAGCTTCGCCTACACCAAACATCTTTTGCATGGTATCGGGTAATTTTCCATGTACGGCAGAAATATTCACACCTCCTTTTTCAAAAACTTGACCGTTTTCAATCACACGGGTTCTTCCGCCGCCACCTTCGGGTCTGTCCCATAAATCTTCACGAAATTTGGCACCTCCGTCGATATCTTCTAAACCTTTACAGATTTGGTCTTGAAGGGTTTGTATGTATTGGTAGAATTTATTTTTCATTATAGGTTAAAATACTTTCATTCTTTCACTATCAATACTGATTAGAATTGAATCCATTATTGTTTTAATAGATGTTGCTCTCGCAAAATTTCCTTTAGTATTATTTTCTTCACTAAATTGGTTAATCATTAATCCAATCACAACTCCACCATTGCCAAAAATTGGACCTCCTGAATAACCTCCTGTAACATATTCACTTGGAAATTCCATAATCACTTCCTCATAATCTCTAATTCTAACATCTTTTGAAAACTTTTCAGTGATTTCAATTCTTAAATTACCATCAGATGACTCAAATCCACAATATAAAAGTCCTTTATAAGAACTTAAACTTTCATGTCCAGGATACAATGGAAATTCACAAGGATTATTTTTATCAACAATCTGTAGTATAGCTATATCACATTCTTTATGTTCAGCCAATACCTTGACATTAAGGATTACTTTTTCATTAATATTTGGTACAAACTCAATATATAAATTTTGTCTAGGTAAACCATGCTCCATAACAACATGAGCTGCGGTTAAAATCCAATCTTTTCTTAAAAATAAAAATCCAGTTCCTAGTTCTGGTATTTTTTCATTTCTATCAGAAATGATACATACTTGATTCTTATTGAGTTTCATCATAATTAGGAAGTTATTAGTGCATATTTAAGAATTATACTCCTTCACCGCTTCCACAAACGCTTTCGCATGATCCACAGGAATATTTGGTAAAATTCCGTGACCTAAGTTGACGATGTAATTGGCTGCCCCGAATTCATCAATCATTTCATGCACCATTTTCTTGATGGTTGGAATGGGTGACAATAAACGTGATGGATCAAAGTTTCCTTGTAACGTAATTTTTCCACCAGTTAAATAACGGGCATTTCTAGGCGAGCATGTCCAATCTACTCCCAATGCCGAAGCTTTCGATTTGGCCATGTCATTTAACGCAAACCAACATCCTTTTCCAAAAACAATTACTTTCGTTTCTTCCGCTAATGCTTCCACAATTTGGTTGATATATTGCCAAGAGAATTCTGTGTAATCTGTTGGAGATAACATACCACCCCAAGAATCGAAAATCTGGATCGCATTACAACCTGCTTTTACTTTTTCTTTTAAATATAGAATAGTGGTATCGGTAATTTTTTGCAATAACGTATGGGCTGCTACTGGATTGGAAAAACAAAATCCTTTAGCTGTATCAAAACTTTTAGAACCTTTCCCTTCGACTGCATAACAAAAGATTGTCCATGGAGAACCTGCGAAACCAATTAACGGCACTTCGTCGTTCAACATTTCTTTGGTCAACTTAATCGCATCAAAAACATAACCCAACGTTTCATTCACATCGGGAACAAATACTTTTTCTACTTGCTCCATCGTGCGGATAGGATCAGGAATAATAGGTCCTAAATTATCTTTTAATTCTACGTGAATTCCCATAGCGCGCGGTACTACCAAAATATCCGAAAATAAAATCGCTGCATCTGGTTTTACAATTCGAATCGGTTGAACTGTAATTTCCGCAGCTAATTCTGGTGTTTCGCAACGGGTAAAGAAATCGTATTTATCGCGTAAGGCTCTAAATTCTGGTAAATATCTTCCTGCTTGACGCATCATCCAAACGGGTGGACGTTCAACAGATTCGTTATTTAAGGCACGCAGAAATAAATCGTTTTTTATCATACTTTTTAGCTTTTAGTCAATAGTCGTTAGCTATTAACTTTTATAATAATTTATACATTGAATAATCACGTTTTCAACCGAAGGCTGATTGGCAATTATGATATTTTCAGTAATCGTTTGAAGTGCATTTGCCGTGGTATTCCCAATGCAAAAACACATTTCATCCGTAATTTTATTTTCTTTTAGATAACTTTCTACTCCCGACGGACTGTAAAACAGAATACCATCAGGCTTAGTGTTAATTTTTTGTGGTGTTAAAATCGTTTCATAGACTTCAATTTCATTGAAAGGAATTCCGTTTTCTTTCAGCATTTCGGGCAAAACATCGCGACGTAAATTTCCGCTGAAAAAAGTATAACTCTGATCGGCATACACTAACGAAATAATCTCAGCTAAATCGGCTGCATAACCCGTATAAGCTTCTACAGTAAAACTGTTTTCTTCTAATAAGGCTTTGGTTTTTAAACCCACACAGAAAACCGTTTTTTGTTTTAAGACTTCAATATTCGAATGCTGTAAAACACTTAACACCGCATTTTGACTGGTAAAAATAAGCGTTTCGTTAGTGTTATTTAATTCAAACGATTTGTATTTTATTTGAATAAAATCAGCTTCTATCACTGAAAAATTAGCATTCAACAAAAACTGCTTCTGATTGGGAAGCAAAACTTTGGTGGATAATATGCGAGTGTTTTGGGCCACGAATTATTTTTTCAGTTTTTCTTTTATCTCTTTCATTAATTCGGCACCGCCATTGTCCAAAATTTCTTTGGCACAATTGAATCCCAGTTTTTTCCACTCGGAAATATCAAAACTTCGGTTGATTTCAAATTTTTGTTGTCCATCAATAGCAAACAATACGCCTTTAAAATCGATTTGATCTGTCTTTTCATTATACGTTGCCAAAGCGCCAATTGGTGCAGTACAACCTCCTTCTAAAGTTCTTAAAAACTGACGTTCAATATAGGTACAAATTTCAGTTTCAATATGATTCAGTTCCGACAACGCTTCCAATGCAAAAGTATCTTCTGCCATAGCCACTACCAACATAGCGCCTTGTGCAGGAGCAGGAATCATCCAGTCTAAATTGATAAAAGTATTGGGCTTTAAATTGATGCGTTCCAATCCGGCGGCGGCAAAAACAGCTCCGTTCCAATCGTTATCTTGCAATTTTTGCATACGGGTGTTTACGTTTCCACGCAAGTCGACTACTGTATGTTTGGGATATTTATTTAGCCATTGTGCCTGACGACGAAGACTTCCTGTGGCGATAGTTCCATTAGTTTCAAGGAAATCTAAATTGCCTTTGTGGACTAAAATGTCAACGGTATTGGCACGTTCTAAAACGGCTGCTTGCACAATTCCTTGTGGTAAGGCTGTTGGCACATCTTTCATAGAATGCACAGCAATATCTACCTGCCCAGCAATCATGGCGATGTCGAGCGTTTTGGTAAAAATACCCGTAATACCTAATTCGTATAGTGGTTTGTCAAGGATAATATCCCCTTGTGATTTTACGGCAACAATCTCGGTTTTATAGCCTAAATCGTTCAGTTGTTTTTCAACGGTGTGGGCTTGCCAAAGCGCTAATTCGCTATCGCGAGTTCCTATTTTTATAATTCGATTTTTGGCCACAGATTTTATTTTTCTAAGAGAAACACTTTTTGAATCCAATCGACACTGTCATCTACCGAAGTGTTTTCATCTTTTAAATGATTGGCAAAATGATTGGTTATTTTTTGAATGATGCTATTGCTGATTAACTCAGCTTGCTCTTCATCAAAATTGGATATTTTTTTGCGTTGAGTTTGCAATTCTTTTTCTTTAATAGCATGCAGTTTGGCTTTTAAAGCATGAATCGTCGGCGCATATTTACGTCCTTTGGTCCAAGTCATGAACTCCTCTAGGATTTCATTGATAATGGCTTCTGCCGCTGGAATCTGACTTTTTCTGTTTTCTAAAGTTTCATCCGTTATTTGCGATAAATGATCCATGTGGACTAAAGTCACCCCTTCAACATCCTGAACATTTTCGTTCACGTTTTTAGGTATCGATAAATCCAAAATCAGCAATGGCTTTTTCAGATTCAAAATCGCTTTATCTACCGTTGGGTTTTGAGCACCAGTAGCGACTACCAATACATCCGCTTTTTGAATTTCCACCTGCAAATCGGCATAGTCTTTAACTATCACATCCAATTTTTTAGCCAATTTTTCGGCTTTATCCTTCGTTCTATTGATTAAGGTAATTTGACTATGTTTGGTATGTTTTACTAAATTTTCACAGGTATTTCTTCCAATTTTTCCAGTTCCGAACAATAAAATATTTTTCTCTGAAATATTAGGAACTGTTTTGAAAATATACTGTACCGAAGCAAATGACACCGAAGTAGCCCCCGATGAAATTTCGGTTTCGTTTTTCACGCGTTTACTCGCTTGAATCACCGAATTTACCAAACGCTCCATATAGGCATTAGCCAAATTATGCTCTTTTGAAAGAACAAAAGCATTTTTTATTTGGGAGATAATTTCAAAATCCCCTAAAATCTGACTGTCTAGACCCGTTCCTACTCGAAACAAATGCGTGATGGCTTCTCTGTTTTTATGCACATAAGCTACCTTTTGAAAATCCTCAACCGTTCCTTGGCTGTTTTCACAAAGTAATTTGATTAACTGGAAAGGGTGTTGTGCAAAACCATATATTTCGGTACGGTTACAAGTAGAAGTAACAATCAGGCTTTCAATTCCTTCTGCTTTAGCTTGGATGAGTAAATTTTCTTTGGCTTTATCGTCAAGACTAAATTTACCTCTCATTTCTGCATCGGCTTTAAGATAACTTAGACCAATAGCGTAAAATGAAGTCGATTTTGCGGGTATATTCTGTGTCATTAAATCCTAATCAAATTTTCGTTACAAATTTAACCTTGTACTTTTTATAAAAATAACGCTATAAGTACTTTTTGTGTCGCTATAAGTAATTTTTATATCACAAAAGACTTTTTAGCGATATTTGTTTTATTTTTGCAGTAAAATAAGGTGTTTAGAATTTATTTATATAGAATCATTCTAAATAAAAATAATCTTATTGACTCCAATTTAATTTTAAAAAGTATCGCTATGAGTTCAGCGGAAGAAATAAAAATAGACGATGAATTTATTTTAATTCGCTTTCAGAATGATTCTGAGGAAGAAATGAAATACGAGCGTCCCGTCAAGACAGGATTGATTCAGTTTCACTTTGGATTAAAAGGAAAGGCAAAATTCATCTTTAATAATGGCAACTATACTTTGGATTTAAAAGATGAGAAATCGCTTTTGTTTTACAATCCGGAAAAAGAATTGCCACTTCATATGGATATTGCACCTAAAACATGGATTATTTCTATCTTGATTTCTATTAAAAAATTTCATGGCTTATTTACCAGTGATGCTGATCATATTCCTTTTTTAAGTCAGGAAAATATAGACCGAAAATATTATGGCGAAGAGAATATAACACCTTCAACGGCAATTGTGTTGAATCAGATGTTTCATTACCATTTGAATCCTACTATTAAGAATTTATACTACAAAGGGAAAGGATATGAACTACTGAGTTTGTTTTTTAACAAAAATGAAGATCCAAATGTCGAACAATGTCCGTTTTTAATTGATGAAGAGAATGTAAAAAAACTGAAAAAAGCAAAAGAGATTATTATTGCCAATATGTCCGAACCTCCTAGTTTAGAAGAACTTTCAGAAAAAGTAGGGTTAAATTTAAAAAAACTAAAAACTGGTTTTAAACAAATTTACGGCGATACGGTTTACGGTTTTTTATTTGATTACAAGATGGATTATGCCCGTAATTTATTAGATAGTGGTTCATACAATGTCAATGAAGTAGGATTAAAAATTGGCTATAGTACAGCCAGTCATTTTATAGCAGCATTTAAAAAGAAATTTGGCACTACGCCTAAAAAATATTTATTAGAAAAAACACAGTAATGAAAGGAGTATTATTAGTTAATCTAGGTTCACCTGAGAGCCCAAACCCAAAAGATGTAAAGCCTTATTTAGATGAATTTTTAATGGATAAATACGTGATTGATGTTCCGTATTTATTAAGAGCTTTATTGGTCCGTGGAATTATTTTACGTAAAAGACCAGAAGAATCGGCACATGCGTATGGTAAAATCTGGACTAAAGAAGGTTCGCCGCTTGTAGTCATTTCTAAAAATGTTCGTAAAAAAGTTCAAGATAGAGTAGATATTCCAGTAGCCTTAGCGATGCGTTATGGTTCAATGACTATCCAAAAAGGACTTCAAGAACTAAAAGACAAAGGAGTAACCGAGGTGTTACTATTGCCAATGTATCCTCAGTATGCTATGGCGTCTACCAAGACGATTTTTGTTTTAGCAGAGGAACTTCGTAAAAAACATTTTCCAGAAATGACAATTACACGAATCAATTCCTTTTATAATAAAAAAGATTACATCCAAAACCTAGCTGATTCTATCAAGAAACACTTGGAAGGATTTGAATATGATCATCTTTTATTTTCGTATCACGGTATTCCAGAGCGTCACATAAGAAAATCAGATGTAACCACTTCACATTGTAAAATCAACAGTAGTTGTTGTGTTACGGCTTCGCCAGCACATGAATTTTGTTACCGTCATCAATGTTTTGAAACTACTCGTCAGGTAATTGAAATTTTGAACATTCCAAAAGAAAAATACAGCGAAACATTCCAATCTAGACTTGCTGGTGATAAATGGCTGGAACCGTATACTGATGTTGAGATTAACAACATGCCTGCAAAAGGGATCAAAAATCTGGCTGTGGTAACCCCTGCATTTGTTGCTGATTGTTTAGAAACTTTAGAAGAAATCGCTATGCGTGCTGATGAAGATTTCAAAGCTAATGGTGGAGAAAACTTTAAGGCTATTCCATGTTTGAACGAAGATGAAGCTTGGATGGATACAATCGCAAATTGGATTAAAGATTGGGCTAAAAACTAACGTTAATGGAACTTTATAATTACATAAAATCACTGCATCTTATATTTGTTATTACTTGGTTTGCAGGTTTGTTTTATATAGTGAGACTGTTTGTGTATCATGCCGAAGCAAAGCAAAAGCTTGAACCTGAACAAAGTATTTTGATTAAGCAATATCAGTTAATGCAGTATCGTTTATGGTATATCATTACCTGGCCAAGCGCTATTTTAGCTAGTTTTTTTGCGTATTGGATGTTGTTTTTTACAGATGCTGGCCAAGTTTGGTTAACACAATCGTGGATGCATGTTAAGCTTGGTTTTGTGTTTTTCTTATACTTGTATCACTTGAAATGTCATCAAATTTTCCTTCAGTTACAAAAAGACGAAGTAAAGCATACATCAGGTTTTTTTAGATTATGGAATGAGGGAGCAACAATCATTTTGTTTGCAGTTGTATTTTTAGTGATTTTAAAAAATGCCGTAAATTGGATTTATGGAGTGATTGGAATTATACTTTTTTCAGTACTTTTAATGCTCGGGTATAAATTCTATAAAAAGATTAGAGAAAAAAATCAGTAAATGAAATCCCTTTTTAAGGTTAAACATTGGTCCTTACGCACAAGAATCTTCATGTCGATGATTCTAATTACACTTATATCTTCGATATTAATTGCGGCAGCGTCTATTATTCATTTTCAGATTAAAAGCAAAGTGTACCATGATGAAAAGTTATTGATTAAAGAAAACCAAATTCGTCAGCACATACAATATATTTTAGCAACAACTCCACACCCGTTAACTACGTTTAACTTAAGATCAATTTTCTCATATAAGATTTTCGAAATTGCTAATATTCACAATATTCAAATTGATATTTTCGATTTTTCAGGAAGATTGTTAGTTACATCTAAAGCACCTATAATTAATGGTCAAATTTCTCCTTTATTGCCAGATTATGTGGTAGAAAGAGTAAAGAATTCACCTAAGAATAGATATGTCGATTTTGCAGAAGGAAAAGATAAAAGCTATCGTTTTTCGTATAGTTACTTAATGGATTTTGTAGAAAATAAGCCTTTAGGGATCATTCGATTGCCTTATGTTGAGGACGATTCTTTTTACAAAAACGAAATCAGAAACTTCTTGCTTATTTACGGAATGGTGTATTTGGCAATGGTTATTATTTCGATCTGGATTGCATATTATTTGTCAAAATATATTACAAAGTCATTAAAAACAATTTCGGATAGATTGACAGAAACTAGTTTGACCGAAAAAAATGAAAGAATAGAATCTGTTACCAATAGCCGTGAAATTGACAGATTGATTTTTTCATACAATAAAATGATTGATCAGTTAGAGGATAGTGCCAATAAATTAGCTCAAAGTGAAAGGGAAGGAGCGTGGCGTGAAATGGCAAAACAGGTAGCCCATGAAATTAAAAATCCGCTTACTCCAATGCGTTTAACGGTACAAAGTTTTGAAATGCGTTTTAATCCTGAAGATCCCAATGCTAGGAAAAAACTAGCTGATTTTTCTAAAACATTGATTCAGCAAATAGATACCATGAGTGCGGTAGCTTCTGCATTTTCAAATTTTGCTTCATTGCCTGCACAACAAAACGAAACGCTTAATATAGTTGATGTCGTACAATTGGCACTGGAAATTTTTAACGAAGATTATATTCGATTTGAAGCTTCTCACGAAGAAATAATTACTAAAATTGACAGAACTCAACTTATTAGAATTATAACGAACTTAGTTAAAAATGCTATCCAGGCTATTCCCGAAGAACAAGAAATGAAGAGCATTTTGGTCTCAATTACTAAAGACAAAACCAATGCTATAATTTGTGTAGAAGACAACGGAAAAGGAATTTCGTACCTTGATTTTGATCGAATTTTTGAACCAAAATTTACTACGAAAACAAGTGGAATGGGATTGGGCTTAGCAATCATTAAAAACATTATTGAAAATTACAACGGAAGCATTACCTTTGATTCTAAAGTAAACGAAGGAACTACTTTTAAAGTTATTTTACCCATATTAAATCAATAAACATGGCACTAGAAAATATTATTTTAGAACACGAAAAAGGAATTGCTACAATTTTTATAAACCGACCTGAAAAATTAAATGCACTTAATAAAGCTACAATTTTAGAGTTGCACGAAACATTAAAAACAATTGAAGCAAATCCTGAAGTGAAAGTAATTGTAATTACAGGAAGTGGTGAAAAAGCTTTTGTGGCAGGTGCAGATATTTCTGAATTTGCAAATTTTTCTGCTAAAGAAGGAGCACAATTAGCTGCTAAAGGACAAGAATTATTGTTTGATTTTATTGAGAATATGAAAACTCCAGTTTTTGCTGCTATAAATGGTTTCGCTCTTGGCGGAGGTTTAGAATTAGCAATGGCTTGTCATTTTCGTATCGCTTCAGACAATGCAAAAATGGGATTACCTGAAACATCCTTAGGAGTTATTCCGGGGTATGGAGGAACACAGCGTTTACCACAACTAGTTGGTAAAGGACGTGCAATGGAAATGATAATGACAGCAGGTATGATTGATGCGCAAACAGCATTAAATTACGGTTTAGTAAATCACGTTGTACCGCAAGCCGATTTATTTTCGACATATATGACCATAGCAAATAAAATTATAAAAAATTCCCCAGTAGCTATCGGTAAAGCAATTAGAGCAGTTAATGCCAATTATAAAGATGGTGTTAATGGTTACGAAATTGAAATAAACAAGTTTGGAGAGTGTTTCGCCACTGCCGATTTTAAAGAAGGAACCACAGCGTTTTTAGAAAAAAGAAAGGCCGAATTTACGGGTAATTAAATAATAAAAAGAGAACCAATTCGGTTCTCTTTTTTATTTCTGCCCATCCCATTCAGCATAAAATTGTGAAAGGAATTGTTCCATGAATTCATGTCGTTCTTCGGCAATTTTTTTACCTGTCTCGGTATTCATTTTATCTTTTAAGAGCAATAATTTTTCGTAGAAGTGATTTAAAGTTGGAGATTCACTTTTTTTATATTCTTCTTTTGTCATGTTAAAATTTGGTTGGATTTCAGGATTGTATAAAGCTCTGTTTTTAAATCCTCCATAATTAAATGCGCGTGCAACTCCAATAGCTCCAATAGCATCTAAACGATCTGCATCTTGAACAATTTCTAATTCTTTAGAATTGAATTTTTTTTCAAAATTTCCACCTTTAAAAGAAATGTTTTCGATAATGTTAATTACATGTTGAATGGTTTCTTCATCTGTGTTTTCATTTTCTAAAAAAATTCGAGCTGTTTTTGGACCAACGGTTTCATCTCCACCATGAAATTTGCTGTCTGCAATATCATGCAATAAAGCTCCCAGCTTTACAACTGTTAAGTTACAATCTTCTCCGTTGGCAATTAATAATGAATTTTTATATACTCGTTCAATATGAAACCAGTCGTGACCTCCTTCGGCTCCTTCCAGTTGTTTTTTTACAAAAGCAATGGTATTGTTTATTAAAGACATAGATAGGATAAGGGATTAAAAAATCCTTTCGAAAGAAAGGATTTTGTGTTTATTTTATTAAAGCGGGTTGTTGAACCCATTTAAAAACGTGTGAATCTGGAGCAATTTTGATTCTTTCAGCAAGTTTTGTCATTCTGTCTGGAAGTTTCATTAAGTAATCTCTTGCTTTTTCTGCTTCATCAGTTAAATTAGAAATTTTATCTATTTCCCATTTCTGAATTAATTTTTGCATAATATCGACATAATCCATAGAAGTATAAACTCCAATACGTTGTGCAGATTCTGAAAATTGTTCAAAAGCACTTCCTATCTTTTCACCAGACTCTCTGATAAGTTGAGCAGGCATGTTAATTTTGTGTTTCATCATATGATGAAAAGCCATCATCATTTGACTAGGATCTACATCAAAAATTCTTTTCACAAAATCAGAATATGCATGATGGTGACGCATTTCATCACCAGCAATTAATTTGCAAATTTTCGATAATTTATTATCACCATATTTTTTAGCTAACTGTGCTACACGGTTATGCGAAACATAAGTAGCTAATTCCTGAAAGCTTGTAAAAACAAAATTTTTATAAGGATCTCTATCAGTTCCTGGATCAAAACCATCAGTGATTAAATGTTGTGTAGTCACTTCTACTTCACGCATATTTACGCGGCCAGATAAATACAAATATTTGTTTAATAAATCTCCGTGACGATTTTCTTCACCTGTCCAATGGCGTAACCATTTTGACCATCCATTTTCTGGTTTTTGAGATACACCTTCTACATCCATTAACCACGATTCGTAAGTTGGTAAAGCTTCTTCGGTAATGGTGTCACCTACTAAAACAACCCAAAAATCATAAGGTAAATCATTGGCAATTTCTCTTAATTCTTTCACTTCTTCTAAAAAGCTTTCACTTTCAGAGTTTGGTAACAAATCTGAAGGTTGCCAAATTTTTTCTATCGGGAGTAAGTATTGTTCAACAAAACTATCAATGCTTTTTTCTAAAAACTGCATCACCTCCAAGCGTACATTTTGTATTGACATGATTCTTTAATTTTTTATTCCACTTACAACTGCTGATTCTGTTTTTTCCATTAATTCATTAAATGAAAAACCTTTAATAGCCATTGGTTCGTGAATTATGAATTGTAATTTATTGCCCAATCCCATAGGGAAACTTCCGTAACGAACCATTTTCCATGAATTGTTTATAGAAATAGGGACAATATAAGCGGAAGGGGCATATTTGCATAAAATTTTAAGACCGTTTTCTGAAAAACGTTTTGGAACTCCTGTTTTGCTTCTTGTTCCTTCAGGAAAAATAACAGCAGCTCTGTTGTGTTTTTCTATATATTCTCCCAAACTTTTAATAGCTGGAAGCGCTTGTTTAGGATCTTTTCTGTCAATTAAAACAGATCCGCCGTGTCTTAAATTGTATGAAACACTAGGAATTCCCTTTCCAAGTTCTTTCTTGCTTACAAATTTCGGATGAGAACGTCGCAAATACCAAATTATTCCAACTATATCATACAGACTTTGATGGTTAGCTACAAAAATTACAGGAGCGTTTTTTGGAATCAAATTAACATTTTCAAACTGATACCTTGTGCCCAATAAATTGGTGCATTTTGTTAAACAGAAATTTAGATAATCGACACTTTTTTTATGTGCTTGGTATCCAAAAACGTTTAAACAAATCCATTGAATAGGGTGAAAAATTAACAGGCATAGGCCAAAAAACAGATAATAAATTACTGATATTGGGTAGGAAATTAATTTTTGCATTATTTATATCAATTTAGGCAAAGATACGTCATTAAATAAAAAAAACCACTCTAAAAGTGGTTTCCTTTTGAGGTTTTTCTATTTAGCAAAACTCACTGTAAGCGTCTTTTAAGTTTTCTGCAATGATCTCCGCAGGGCGTCCTTCAATGTGATGACGTTCCAACATATGTACTAATTCACCATCTTTAAATAATGCCATAGCAGGAGATGATGGAGGAAAAGGAAACATATGTTGACGGGCTGCATCAACAGCATCTTTATCTACACCTGCAAAAACCGTGATTAAGTGATCTGGTTTTTTATCACCATCTAAACTCATTTTTGCTCCTGGACGAGCATTACGAGCTGCACAACCACAAACTGAATTTACTACTACTAGTGTAGTCCCTTTTTGCGCTAAAGCATTTTCTACTTCTTCAGCAGTATGTAGACCTTGAAAACCTGCGTCAGTTAATTCGGCACGCATTGGTTTTACCATTTCTTCTGGATACATAATTCTTTTAGTTAAAAAGTTATTGAGGCACAAAGTTACAAAGAATATAAGTTTTTGCGTTTTATTTAATAGGAATTTAACGAGACTAGTGGAAAATGTCTTTAGCAACTCTATACGTATTTGAATGTCCTTCAATGATAGTTTTAATTTGTGGAGAATAACCACCTCCCATACTACATTGTACAGGTATTTGATATTTTTCGCAAAGTTCAAAAACTATTTCATCACGTTTTTTACAACCTTGAATAGTACAACTTAATTTTCCTAATTTATCTGTATCTAAAATGTCTACTCCACTTAAATAGAAAACGAAATCAGGTTTTTGTGTTTCTATAAGTTTAGGTAAAGTGTCATTTAAAATTTTCAAATATTTATCATCAGAAGTGCTATCAGGTAAAGCAATGTCTAAATTGGAAGTTTCTTTTTTGAACGGATAATTACTTTTCCCATGCATAGAAAAAGTAAAAACAGCATTATTGTTTTGAAAAATTTCTGCAGTTCCATTGCCTTGATGTACGTCTAAATCGACAATCAATATTTTTTTAGCTAAAGTGTTATTCAATAAAAATTGTGCTCCTATTGCCTGATCATTTAGTAAGCAAAACGCTTCTCCATGATTTGTATACGCATGATGTGTTCCTCCTGCTATGTTAAAAGCGACTCCATCTTGTATTGCATTTTGAACACCTTGTATTGTTCCTTGAGCAATGCGTAATTCTCTTTCAACCAACTCGGCAGAAAGTGGAAATCCAATTTTTCTGGCAGCTCTGGCATCGAGTGTTAAATCAAGTAAGTGATTAACATACTCTTTGCTGTGTACGGCAAAAATATTTGATAAATCTGCAATTTCAGGTTCAAAAAACATTTTTTCAGTAGCGGTTCCTTCATGTAACAACTGCTGAGGGAGCAATTCGTATTTGAGCATAGGAAAACGATGTCCTTCTGGAAGCGGATGTTTGTAAATAGGGTGATAAGCGATGGAAAACATTACAGATTCATCTGTTTTTCGAATTCATCTATCAACAAACCTACATGGTAACCGTCGACCAGCCCATGATGTACATGGATAGACATTGGCATTGATTTTCTACCATTTGTCTCAGTTAATTTTCCAAAAGATATTTTTGGACAACTGTCTGGATATGAAAAACCCCTTGCGTGTGACATTGAAGTAAAGTCTATCCAAGGAATTGCAGAAAAATGAATTAAATTACTGTCAGGGAATTCACGGGTAAGAAGGCCTTTTGTGTTTTGAATTCTTTCTGTTTCCTGTAAAACGTTTTGATGAAATTGATTTAAATCGGAATCGAATTCAATTAATGAAAAACCAAAAGTTTTGTCTTCTCGCATGATTGTTGAAGAAACATCTATTCTCTCCCAGATATAAACTTCATTATCAATAACTCTGTATCTAAAGTTTTCTACAGCATTTATGGCTGCCAAAGTTTTGTGCAGATAAAAAGTAAAGAATGGGATTTTCATTTTTTTAGCTGTTTTGTATGCATGAGTGCAATCAATAGTAACAGTCAAGCCATAAAAAGGTTCTTCCATTTGGCTGAAAAACTCAAAATGTTCTCTACGATTCCATGTCGATAAATCTAACTTTGTTTTCATTAAAGCAAAGATAAGACTTCTTTCACATTTGTAATTGACTTAAAATTTTCGTGGACTATTTCAAAATCTATTTGTTCATAAGCCCAAGTAGTGTGATACGGAATGTGAATGCCATATCCCCCAATATTTAATACTGGTAGGACATCAGATTTTAGAGAATTTCCAATCATTACAAAATCAGTAGGTTCGATATCTAAACGACTAAGCATTTTTTTGTAATCAACTTCAGTTTTATCACTCATTACTTCGATGTGGTGAAAAAAGTGTCCTAATCCAGAATCGTGTAGCTTGCGATGCTGGTCTTTTAAATCGCCTTTGGTAGCTACAATTAGTTTGTATTTTCCTTGTAGTTCTTTTAAGATGTCTTCAATATCGGGTAATAATTCGACTGGTTTTTGCAGTAAATCTTTTCCTATGTGTAAGACTTTGTCAATTGCATGTCCTGAAATTTGATGATTGGTTAATTTTAAAGCCGATTCTACCATAGACAGTGTAAAGGCCTTAATTCCAAAACCGTATAGGGGTAGATTTTTTACTTGATGACTTAAAATAAGTTGTAGGATTTCCTGATGCGAAGCATAGTTTTGAAACAAAGAACAGAATTTCTCTTGAGCTTCATCAAAATAAGGTTCGTTATGCCAAAGCGTATCATCAGCATCAAAAGCAATTACTTTTGGATTCATCTTCATAGGATTAAAAAACTCCTTCAATGAGAAGGAGTTATATGATATTTCTCAATTAAGTCAAACATTGGACAGCGTTTGCAACGTTTTGACTCTTTCTTTTTATATTTTTCGCAACATTTTGACTTACACTTTTCTGCTTTTTTGTGTAGTTTTTTAAGCTCTTTTTCGTGCTTATCTTTGTCCTTATCCTTGTCTTTTTTGCTCAAAGCAAAAAGGTTTAAGCTTGTTTGTCTGCTGTGTTCTTAGCGGTAATTTGTAAAATATCTCTATCAAACAAATATAGACCTCCTTTATCATCACCAATCATATTGATTTTATCCAATATGTTTTTTGCTTGAGCTTCTTCTTCAATTTGTTCAGCTACATACCATTGTAAAAAATTATGTGTGGCATAATCTTTAGATTCAAAAGTTATGTGTACTAATTCGTTAATTGATTGCGAAACAAACAACTCGTGTTTATATAATTCTTCAAACATTTCCTGAAATGCAGTAAATGTTGTTTTAGGCATTTTTAAGTCGGTTATTTGTGCATGTCCTCCACGTTCGTTTACATACTTAATCAATTTAAGCATGTGCATGCGTTCTTCATCTGATTGTAAATACATGAAACGTGCAATGCCTTCAAACCCATGAATTTCGGCCCAACATGCCATTGATAGATATACTTGTGACGATTCGGCTTCGATTCTAATTTGCTTGTTTAAAGCATCTTCAATACTTTTATGTAACATATTTAGTGCGTTTTCTATAAAGTTACAAAATATTATTCATTAAGCAATCGTCGCTCCGTTTTCAACGCCTTCTTTCTCAGGAGAAACAAAAACCAGTTTACCTTCAGCATTATTAGTTAGTAACAACATTCCTTGACTTTCAACTCCACGAAGTGCTCTCGGTGCAAGGTTTACTAAAACGGTTACTCTTTTTCCAATAACTTCTTCTGGTGTGAAATGCTCAGCAATGCCTGAAACAATTGTACGTACATCAAGACCAGTGTCTACTTTTAAAACTAATAATTTATCTGCTTTTGGCATTTTTTCAGCTTCAATAATAGTACCTACACGTAAATCTATTTTTGCAAAATCATCGAAAGTTGTTGTTTCTTTTTGAGGCATAATTGTATTTTTTGTGGCTACTACGTTTGCTTTTTTAGTAGCTTCGAGTTTGTCAATTTGTTTTTGAATTTCGGCATCTTCAATTTGTGCGAAAAGAATTTCTGCTTCGCCAATTTTGTGACCTGCTGGTAATAAATCAGACGTTTCAGCAACTTTATTCCATTCTAATTCTTCCAATTTTAAAATGTTTGCCAACTTGTTAGCTGTAAAGGGTAAGAATGGTTCAGCAAGAACACGTAAAGCAGCAGCAATTTGTAAGGCCACATACATTTGTGTTTTTACACGCTCTGGATCAGTTTTTACCATTTTCCAAGGCTCTTCATCTGCTAAATATTTATTCCCTAAACGAGCGACATTCATCATTTCGCCTAAAGCTTCTCTGAAACGGTAGCGTTCTATCGAAGAAGCAATAACAGCTGGATAAGCTTTTAACTCAGTTAACGTAGCTAAGTCAACTTCATTAAATTCGTTTGGAGTTGGAACAATTCCTTCGTAATATTTATTAGTCAATACCACCACACGGTTGATAAAGTTCCCGAAGATAGCCGCTAATTCATTATTGTTTCTTGCCTGAAAATCTTTCCAGGTAAAGTCGTTGTCTTTAGTTTCTGGTGCGTTCGCAGTTAAAGCATAACGAAGTGCATCTTGTTTTTCAGGAAAATCTATTAGATATTCATGTAACCAAACTGCCCAGTTTTTAGAAGTCGATAATTTATTTCCTTCTAAATTCAAGAATTCGTTTGCAGGAACGTTATCAGGTAAAATGTAGCTTCCTTCCGCTTTTAACATTGCAGGGAAAATTACACAATGGAACACTATATTATCTTTTCCGATGAAGTGAACCAATTTAGTGTCATCTGATTTCCAATATGGTTCCCAATCTTTTCCTTCACGAGCTGCCCATTCCTTTGTAGATGAAATATAACCGATTGGCGCATCAAACCACACATATAGTTTTTTGCCTTCAGCACCTTCAACAGGAACATCAATTCCCCAATCCAAATCGCGGGTTACAGCACGAGGCTCTAAACCTCCATCAATCCATGATTTTACTTGTCCATATACATTGGGTTTCCAGTCATTTTTATGACCTTCCACAATCCATTTCTGTAAAAAATCAGAATATTCATTTAAAGGTAAAAACCAGTGTTTTGTTGATTTTAAAACTGGAGTTGTGCCTGTAATTGTTGATTTTGGATTAATTAAATCGGTAGCATTTAAAGACGAACCACATTTTTCGCATTGGTCGCCATATGCTTCCGGATTTGAACACTTGGGACAAGTTCCAGTTACGAAACGATCGGCTAAAAACTGATCTGCTTTTTCGTCGTATAATTGATCAGTAGTTTCTTCGATGAATTTACCATCATCGTATAATTTTCTAAAAAATTCAGAAGCGGTTTTATGATGAACTTCAGCAGAAGTTCTAGAATAATTATCGAATGAAATTCCGAAGTCAATAAATGATTTTCTGATAATTCCATCATATTTGTCAATCACTTCCTGTGGTGTAATACCTTCTTTTTTAGCTTTCATAGAAATAGCCACTCCATGTTCATCGCTTCCGCAGATGTAAGCCACATCTTTTCCTTGTAAACGTAAAAAGCGCGTATAAATATCACCAGGAACATACACACCAGCCAAGTGACCAATGTGGATGGGACCATTAGTATAAGGCAATGCTGCCGTAATTGTATATCTTTTTGGATTTTGTACCATAATTCAATTAAATAGAGTGCAAAAATAAGGTTTTTTCGTCCAAGAATACATGAATAGTATTCCTAATTTATTACTTTTGAAACTATAAATGATAAGTAATGCTTCGCTATTTAATTGCTTTTATACTTATTTCTAACTTATCCTATTCACAGAAAATGATGATTACACCTCCTTTATTGAAAAAAGGCGATACGGTGGCTATTGTGGCTACTGCGCGTAAAAATGTTGACGATAATTTGAAACCTGCAATCGATTTAATGAAAAGTTGGGGGTTAGAAGTGAAAGTAGGAAGTACGATAGGTTTAGATTTAAACCAGTTGGCCGGAACCGATGAGCAGCGTGCCAAAGATTTTCAAGAGCAGTTAGATAATCCCAATATTAAAATGATTTGGTGTGTGCGTGGTGGATACGGAACTGTGCGTATGCTTGATTTGTTAGATTTTACTAAGTTCAAACAAAATCCAAAATGGATTGTAGGTTTTAGCGATGTGACTGTTTTGCATAGTCATTTGAACACTATGGGGTATAAATCGATTCACGGAATCATGCCAGTAACAGTCGCCAAAGCTTCTAAACCAGCAAAAGAAACATTGAAAGTAGCTTTGTTTGGAGAAGAGCGATTGGAGTATGATATTCCGTTTCATAATATGAACAAATTAGGTAAAGCTAAAGGCGAATTAGTTGGCGGAAATCTATCTATTTTGTATAGTTTGTTTGGATCACCTTCTGCAATAGATTGTAATGATAAAATTCTTTTTATAGAGGATTTGGATGAATATCTTTATCACATCGACCGCATGATGATGAATTTGAAGCGTAACGGATGTCTTGAAAGTATCAAAGGAATTTTAGTAGGAGGAATGACTAAAATGAAAGACAACGATATTCCTTGGGGGAAAGATGCTTTACAGATTATTGAAGATGTAACTAAAAAATATAATATTCCGATTGTTTATAATTTTCCAGCAGGTCACATTCAAGATAACCGAGCTTTAATTTTTGGTTCACAAATTGAATTAGATGTAAATGCAGAGTGTACCAAAGTTTTTTTTGAAAGATAATGGCTTTTCATAACGAGCTTGGGAAAAAAGGAGAGGAGCTTGCTAAGGAATTTCTTCAAAACGTGGGGTATACAATTTTAGAAAGCAATTTTGTTTTTCAAAAAGCCGAAATTGACATTATTGCTCAAAAAGAAGACACTTTGATAGTTGTTGAGGTGAAAACCCGTTCGTCGATTGATTTCGGAAATCCACAAGATTTTGTCAATCCAAAAAAAATAAAGCTTTTAGTAAAAGCGATAGACGAATACGTAAATTTAAAAAATCTGGATCTTTCTATTCGTTTTGATATAATTTCTGTTGTACACGATAAAGGAAACTTTACGATAGAGCATTTTGAAGATGCTTTTTATCATTTTTAAAAACTTTCTTAAAAAAGGCCTGTTTGTTATAAAAGCATTCAAAAAAATATAGCGAGGTTAAATTTGTAACAAATTGTTTATTTTCTATATTTGCAAAAAATTAGGATAGATAAATGAAAACGATTTCTTCAGTAGTAGAGAACTACATTAAAACAAAACCCTTTTTATTAAATGCCCTTTCTCAAGGGATAATTAACCTTACTTCATTAGCGAGAACGATAACAGATGAGCTAGAAGAAGAATTAGGCAAAGATGTAAAACAAGGTGCTGTGATAATGGCGTTGAAGCGTCTATCTGAAGACTTAGATTTTAAAGTGAATCACAAGATTACTAAGGTTTTGAAGAACATTGGAGAGATTACTGTTCGTTCTTCGTTAACAGATTATACTTTTCTTATTTCAGATTCTATTTTAAACAAGCAAGCTGATTTAATTACTGATATTGATTCACACTCGGATATTTTTTATACTTCTTCACGTGGTGTAAACGAGACAAATATTGTAGTAAGTGATAGTATTTCTCACCTGATAGAAAAGCATTTTAAAGGAGAAAAGTTAACTCAAAAATTAGAAAATTTAGCTTCTATTACAGTTAAACTACCAAAGGAAAACATCTCGGTTCCTGGAATCTATTATTTTATTTTTCAACGATTGGCTTGGGAAGGAATTGTTATTTATGAGGTAATTTCTACTACAAATGAATTTACGATTTTAGTTGATGATGATATTGTAGACAAAGCTTTTAAAGTAATCAAGGATTTGAAAACGACAAAATAAAAAAAAGCCAGATTTAATAATCTGGCTTTTTTATTAAAATTACATTTAATAATTTTTTCTGTTTAGGGACAATATTTATATTGCATAAATTTTAAAAAAATGAGTTCCAAAATTACTGCCCCAAGTCCAAAGACTTTACCTTCAAACCTTACAAGTTTATCAAAAAATTATCTTTTTAAAGCAACATTAGCAATTGTTGGTATTGTATTGTTTTTTCTTCTGTATTTATTTATGATTTATAGTTTGGTCATTCTTGTGAAATATGCTTTTATCTACGAAATAGAAGACATTAACAAACTGACAATATTGATGAAATTGGGCGCCATTGCAGGCTCAATAATGCTTTTACTTTTTACTTTAAAGTTTGTTTTAAAATTAAGAAATGTTCAACCTGACAATAGGATAAAATTAAATAGGGAAGAACATAACGAGTTGTTCGATTTTATCCATCAAATCTGTACAGAAACAGGAGCGCCAAAACCAAAATCAATCTATGTTGATCCTGATGTTAATGCTTATGTACGATATACTAACATCTGGATGAGTTTAATTTTGCCTACTAAAAAGGATTTAACTATAGGACTGGGCCTAGTTAGTACTTTAAATTTAAGTGAGTTTAAGGCAGTAATGGCACATGAGTTTGGTCACTTTGCACAAAAAAGCATGAAGATTGGAAGTTATATACATAGTGCAAATACTATTATTCATGATATGATTTTTACTAGAGATAAATGGGATGATATATTAGATCAATGGAGAAACTCGGATATTAGACTTTCTGCTGCTGCTTGGGTGATTACACCAGTGATTTGGTTAATTAGAAAAGCGTTAGAATTATTTTATATGTTTTTGAATTTAATGCATTCTTCACTCTCAAGAGAAATGGAATTTAATGCAGATAAAGTTGCTGTAAAAAGTGCAGGAAGTGTTGCAATAGTTTCTGCCTTATGGAAACTTGATTACGGGTTTAATTATTGGAACAGTATATTAAACAATGCTTACTACGCTTCAAAGAAGAATATTTTTACTGATAATTTATATTTTCACAAATCTAAATTTGCTTTAAAGAATAAGCCTTTGCTCGATGAAAAATTTAATTCATTGGAAGTTGAACTAAATGGTTCTAAGAAGTTTTTTGAAAAAGATGAACATTCTAGTGTAAGTATGTATGCCAGCCATCCGCCAAGTGAACAAAGAGAAGCTAATGCCAAAACCCCATTTGTTGATTGTGAATTTGATGAACGTTCACCATGGGAGCTATTTTCAAATAAAGAAAAAATACAAAAAGAAATGACTTTGTTTGTTTATGATAAATACTTTAGTCAAAAACCTCAAAATTTCGTTTCTGAAGCAGAGTTTGAGAAGTTTATTGAGTCAGAATCAAGAAATTTAAATTTAGTAGATGAATACCAAAATACTTTTCAGAATAGATTCCTTAACTTGCCCGAAATAGAGATATTAAAAAGCGAACAGGCATTTGAAGGTGATTTTACACAACGTCTGGATAGCTTAAAGGAAGAATTAAAAGTTTTAATGGAGCCAGTTCTTGTTTTGGAAGAAAAAATGAGCATTGCGTTGAATATTTTAAACGGTGAAACTAAGCTTAAATCATTAAATTTTAATAATGTAGAATACACTAAAAAGAACGTAACTGAAGCTTATAATTTGATTTTTGCTGAAAGAGAAAAATTATTTAATGACACCTTTAGAGAGTGGGATTATAAATTTGTTGTTTCTCATTACAAGCTTTCTTTAAAACATGGTTTTAACGATCATTATATTAAACTCATTGAACAGCAAAAAAAGATAATTAATGTATATAGAAAGCTTATAGAAATTAAAAATCAAATAGTTGGAGATATTCAGAATATACAATCAAAAAGTGAAGTTACTCCACTAATGGTGAATAACTTATCTGAAGACATTGTAAATCAAACTTTTAGAATAAATGATGAAATAAATACTATTGATGAGAGTAATTTTGTTTCTATTTCAAATATTGATTCAGTCCAAGAGTTAAAAGAATCACTAGTTGATGGAGGACAAATTAAAAAAGAATCTGGAAATATTTTTGAAAATGGCGGGATAGGTAAAATTATGGACTCTATTGAAATCGGATTAATTAATTGTAATCGTGTTGAAAATAAAAACTTAGATGAAATTTTAATTCTAAATAAAAAACTGATAGAGATGGAAAATTAAATCATCTCTATCAATTCCAATGCTTTTTTAATCGATTTTACATTTTCGAAACTCAATAACAAACGGAGACCATTTTTGGTCTCTTTTTCTTTCATTTTACATAAGTTGTTGTTTTGCTGGACAAATGACAATACTTTGTGAAAACGAGCTGATTGATAGTAATTACTTTGTTGGTCGCCTAAGAAGTAGCAAACCATTTTTCCTTGCTTTAGCACCAACTTTTCAATACCCAAATGAGAAGCAATCCATTTAATACGTAAACTATCCAATAACGCCAATGCCGGTTTTGGCATTTTACCAAAACGATCTTCAAGCTGTTGTTGATATTCTTGAAGTTTTTCTTCGGTTTTGATAATAGCTAAATCGTTGTATAAGCTCAAACGTTCTGTGACACTATTAATATAATCATCCGGGAATAGTAATTCGAAATCAGAATCGATTTGAAGGTCTTTTACATATTCTTTAGTCTCTATATCGCTTTCTTCAGGATATAAATCTTTGAATTCGTTTTCTTTTAATTCTTCAATCGCTTCTTGCATGATTTTTTGATAGGTTTCGAAACCAATTTCATTGATGAAACCACTTTGTTCTCCTCCCAAAAGATCTCCAGCACCACGAATTTCTAAATCTTTCATGGCAATATTAAAACCACTGCCCAATTCGCTAAATTGTTCCAAAGCTTGAATACGTTTTCGAGCTTCTTCGGTCATTGCTGAATAAGGAGGTGTAATGAAATAACAGAAGGCTTTTTTATTGCTTCGGCCCACACGACCACGCATTTGGTGCAAATCAGATAAACCAAAATTATTGGCATTATTGATGAAGATTGTATTAGCATTTGGTACATCTAATCCGCTTTCTATAATGGTTGTAGCAACAAGAACGTCAAAATCACCTTCCATAAAAGACAACATAACTTCTTCCAGTTTTTTACCATCCATTTGTCCGTGACCAATACTCACTTTGGCACTTGGAACTAAACGCTGAATCATTCCTGCAATTTCCTGAATATTTTCAATTCGGTTATTGATGAAATATACTTGACCGCCACGTTCAATTTCGTATGAGATAGCATCTCTTATAACCGTTTCGTTAAAACCCACCACTTGTGTTTCTATAGGATAACGGTTAGGTGGTGGCGTAGAAATTACAGATAAATCGCGTGCTGCCATCAATGAAAACTGTAAAGTCCTTGGGATTGGCGTAGCTGTTAGAGTTAAGGTATCAATGTTTTCGGCAATGGTTTTAAGTTTGTCCTTAACATTTACGCCAAACTTTTGCTCTTCATCTACAATTAATAAACCTAGATTTTTAAACTTGATGTTTTTATTTACTAATTGATGAGTTCCAATGATGATATCTAGTTTTCCAGACTCTAAATCTTTTAAAATTTCTGTTTTTTGTTTGGCAGTTCTAAATCGGTTGAGGTAATTTATATTGACTGGCAAATCTTTTAAACGTTCTCTAAAAGTTCTATAATGCTGATATGCTAAAATTGTTGTTGGAACTAAAATAGCAACCTGTTTACTATTGTCGGCAGCTTTAAAAGCGGCACGAATGGCAACTTCGGTTTTGCCAAATCCAACATCACCACAAACCAAACGATCCATTGGGCGGTCACTTTCCATATCGGCTTTAACTTCTTGAGTTGCTTTTAATTGATCTGGTGTGTCTTCATAAATAAAAGAACTTTCTAATTCATGCTGTAAATAACTATCTGGAGAAAAAGCAAATCCTTTGTCCAATCTTCTTTTTGCATACAATTGGATTAAATTGAAAGCAATATGTTTTACTCTTGCTTTAGTTTTTTGTTTTAATGCTTTCCAAGCACTAGAACCCAATTTGTAAATTTTAGGAGGAACCCCGTCTTTACCATTGTATTTGGATATTTTGTGTAGTGAATGAATACTTACATACACAATATCATTGTCGGCATAAACTAACTTTATAGCTTCTTGAGTCTTGCCATCAACTTGAATTTTTTGTAATCCTCCAAACTTTCCAATTCCGTGGTCGATGTGTGTTACATAATCACCAACCGAAAGCGCATTAAGTTCTTTCAGAGTAATAGTCTGTTTTTTAGCATAACCGTTTTTGATTGAGAACTTATGGTAACGTTCAAAAATTTGATGGTCTGTATAACAAGCAATTTTGTTTTCATAATCAATAAATCCTTGATATAACGGAAGAACAATCGTTTCATAATCTTTTACAAAATCTTCATGGTCTTTTTCATCCATCGATTCGAAAATGTCATGAAAACGTTTGGCTTGTTGTTCATTGGCACAAAAAAGATAATTCTTAATTCCGTTTTGACGATTGCTTTTCAAATCCTCCATTAACAAATCGAATTGTTTATTGAATGACGGCTGAGGTTTGGTTTGTAATTCGAAACTTTGTTCTACTCTGAAAGTTGGCTTACTATTTAATTCGACAATTGAAAAATTCAGCGCTTGCTTTATGAAAGAACTTTGGTTTAGAAACAATTCTTCAGGAGAAGCATGCTTAATATCTTTTGATAGTTTTTCGAAACTTTCTTCGGCTTTGCCAAATAATTTATCCAAATTGGTTAACAACAAATCGGTGTTTTGGATAAAAAGTGTTGTTTTTGGATTGATATAATCTAAGAAGCTCTCTCTTTTTTCTTCTAATAATTTATTCTCAAAATTGGGAATAATGGTAATTTTACTTTTCTTTTCTATCGAAAGTTGTGAAGCAACATCGAATGTTCTGATACTATCCACTTCATTTCCAAAAAATTCGATTCGATAAGGGTTGTCATTTGAAAAAGAGAAGACATCTAAAATTCCTCCTCTTACCGAAAACTCACCAGGTTCCGTAATAAAATCGACACGTTTGAAATTGTATTCAAATAAAACTTCGTTTATGAAATCAATAGAAACTTTTTCGCCAACAGCAACTTTTAACGTGTTTTTTTCAAGTTCTTTTTTGGTAACAACTTTTTCGAATAAGGCTTCGGGATAAGTTACTATTATAGCAGGCTTCTTTCGAGAATTGATTCTGTTTAAAACTTCAGATCGCAATAAAACATTTGCATTGTCTGTATCTTCAATTTGATAAGGTCTTCTGTAAGAACTTGGATAAAAAAGAACATTGTCTTCGTTAATTAACTCTTCTAAATCGTTTAGTATATAGGCTGCTTCTTCCTTTTCATTTGCAATAATTAGAAATGTTTTGTCTAATTTTTTGAACCAGCTTTCAATAGCAAAAGAAAGAGATGATCCAACTAATCCTTTTACATTAATTTTAGCGTCACCAGTAATTGAATTGGTAATAGCTTCAAATTTAGGTTCATTAGCAAAAAGCTGTTTAATGTGCTCTGTACTCAACGTGATGTAATTTATTGAACTGTTAATTCTTTTTTAATGTTAGTTTGTGGTGCTCCTTGAGTGGGAGGGCTTACTGTTTTTATAGAATCCTGTTGTGATTCTAATGGATTTGCACCCCCTCGAATTGAGTTAAGCATTTCTTGTTCTCCTTCTTCAAACTGAATGTGACTTCTTCTCACGATTTCTTCAATTTGATCTTGAAAAGCATTTACCTCCTGATTTAAGTCAGTAACTAATGTTAGTACTTTCTTTTCAGGAATTCTGTCAAAAGCCATAAAGGTGTTTAATGCCCTTACTTTTGTCACAATAGCCATCAATCGACTTTTTATTTGTGGTTTTTGAAGTTTGTTTGGAATGGATAGATTAAGTCCTTCAGATTTTTGTGCTAAACTTTTTGTTTTTTGCTTAAATGCACCAATTGTACTTTTAGGTTTTTGATATAATTCTGCTGTGAATAATCGCCATTCGTTCCAGTTTGTAGCAATAGATTGCGATTCTGGGGTTAAAGCTCTTGGAGTAAAATTCCAGACTTTATTAATGTTGGTAAAAACTAATTCTTTTTCTTTAAGTGCCCTAGTTATTTCTGCTTGATGCATAACAGAATCGTCTTTACATCCAGTAAAAATCAAGCAAAGAAAAACAGAAAATAGTGCTAATAACCTCGTCATAGTATCACAAAAATAAAACTGTAACGCAAATGTAAGGTTTTTGTTTTTTGCGTAATCATAAGTGTTAAAGTTCTTAAGAAGAATTAAGTTTTATAATTTGCGAAAACGTTATCTTTGTGACACAACTTTATAAAAATGGACACGAAAATATTAATTATAGGTGCTTGTGGTCAAATAGGTACCGAACTTACTCAAAAGTTAAGAGCCATTTACGGCGTAAATAATGTAATAGCATCTGATATTAGAAAATTAAATATTGATGTTGTTAATGATGGAATTTTTGAAGTCGTAAACGCATTAGATTACAATCAAATTGAGCACTTAATAGAAAAATATCAAATTACTGATGTTTATTTAATGGCGGCTCTTCTTTCAGCAACTGCAGAGAAAAACCCTGCTTTTGCTTGGGATTTAAATATGAATTCACTTTTCCATGTTTTAAATTTAGCCAAAGCTGGAAAAATTAAAAAGATATATTGGCCTTCGAGTATTGCAGTTTTTGGGCCTACTACACCAAGAGAAAACACACCTCAATATACTATTATGGAGCCATCTACTGTTTACGGAATTAGCAAGCAAACGGGTGAAAGATGGTGTGAATATTATCACACACAATATGGTGTAGATGTGAGAAGTATTCGTTATCCTGGTTTAATTAGTTGGAGTACACCTCCAGGTGGTGGAACTACAGATTATGCTGTTGATATTTACCATAAAGCCATTACCGAAGGAAAATTTACTTCGTTTTTGTCTGAAGACTCGGCTTTACCGATGATGTATATGGATGATGCAATTAAAGCGACTATTGGAATCATGGAAGCCCCTGCTGAGCAGATTAAAATTCGTTCTTCGTATAATTTATCGGCAATGAGTTTTACACCAAAAGAAATTGCTGCAGAAATTAAAAAACATTTTCCAGATTTTACTATTGATTATGCGCCAGATTTTCGTCAGAAGATTGCAGATAGCTGGCCAGCTAGTATAGACGATTCAAGGGCAAGGGGAGATTGGGGTTGGCAGAATGACTACAATATGGAAAATATGACAGTTGAAATGATTGCTAAACTTAAAGAGTATATCTACAAATAATAAAAAAGGAACGATTATCGTTCCTTTTTTTATGGTTGTTTTTATTTAGCGATTTTAGGCGTAGGTTTTAATTTTTCAATAAGTGTGTCTTCAATAGGAGTCTTTATTTTAATTACATCGTTTGTGTTGTCATTAGGTATAGTCATTGAAAGTACATAATGCTTTATTTTCCATTCCTTACCTTCTTTAACTAATACACCAGATCCACGACAAATTTTCATTTGGGTGTTTAGCAATTCATCAAACCAAGCAATATTTTTAGTTTTATCAAAATAAATATTACGCTCTAAAGCGGTAAAATTCCAAGCTTTCCCTTTGTCAAAATAAGGTTTAGCAAAATCCATGAATTGTTTTTTATTCCAGTTTTCGGTTGCATCTGTTCCAATAAAAATAGATTCGTCGGCCAAGTAACTAAAATAGTTGTCAAATTTGGCTTCTGCGGCAGCTTTGTGCCAATTGTCTAATAATTGATTGATTTCAGTTTTTTCTTTTGTTTGGGCAAAGGAAACACATGAGAATAAAAGTAAAAGAAGAGTTTTTTTCATGATTGATGTTTTTCTCAAATATATGAAATAAAAAAAGAGCAACACTTTTGTATTGCTCTTTTTGCTCCCCCTCTTGGGCTCGAACCAAGGACCCTCTGATTAACAGTCAGATGCTCTAACCAACTGAGCTAAGGAGGAATCACCTAAAAGGTTTATGTGTTTGCTAAAAAGTTGCTCCCCCTCTTGGGCTCGAACCAAGGACCCTCTGATTAACAGTCAGATGCTCTAACCAACTGAGCTAAGGAGGAAGATTAATATCTTTTTAGCGAGTGCAAATATAATCGAAATTTTATAATCGCAAACAAAAAGCTTTAAAAAATTACAAAAAATTCTTTGCTATGATTTGGTAAATATCTTTTCCAAAAGTTAAAGCCATTAAGCTCAGTAAGATAATCATTCCGAAAGTTTGAACTCTTTCGGCAGCTTTATCACTTAAAGTTTTACCAGTAATCATTTCTGCAATGGTAAAAATTGCATGTCCACCATCTAGACCAGGTATTGGCAATAGGTTCATAAAGGCTAAACCAATTGAGAACATAGCTGTAAAGCCCCAGATAAATTCCCAATCCCAAGTTGTTGGTAATTTTTGTGTAATTCCGATAGGACTCATAACTTGTTTATAAGCTTCTGTTTTTGGTCTTAAAATCAATTTAAATTGTTTAATGTTGTACGTAAATTGTGTATAAGACTCGTTTATTGCTGCTGGGATTGCTTGAATTAAACTTAATTTATTAGTTATTAAAAAATCGTTTTTATCTTTTGTTGTAGGGAAGAATCCAATTTTACCGTCTTTTGAAATAGTTGTATTTAAATTTACTTCTTTATTAGCTCTCAAAACAGTTAATGAGACTTGTTTCCTAGAGTTTTCTTTTAATAAGTCTGTTAATTCATCAAAATAGTTAAATTTAATACTGTCAATTTTCACGATTTGATCACCTTTTTTTAATCCAGCTTTAGAAGCTATACTATTAGGTAAAATAGAGTCAACAAAAACAGTTGCTATTCTTGGTTTTATAAAATCTCTACCTTCAGAACCTAAAATTTTACTTTTTTGCTCGTCAGAAATATGTAATATTTCTTTTTCCCCGTTTCGTTCAATTTCTACATCATTTCCTAATAAAACGTCAATGATTAGGCGATTGAATTTTTCCTGAGTTTTGCCGTCAACTGAAACAATTTTATCTCCATTTTTAAAACCTGCGTTTAATCCAGATTCTCCAAAAGCTAATCCCTTTTCCTGAATTTTTGCCGTAGACACATATTTTTGTCCATAGGTACTATATAGTGTTGTATAAATAATCCAAGCTAAAAGTATGTTTACAGTAATACCACCTAGCATGATGATAAGTCTTTGCCAAGCTGGTTTAGAACGAAACTCCCAAGGTTGTGCAGGTTGCTTCATTTGTTCTTTATCCATGCTTTCATCCATCATTCCAGATAGTTTAACGTATCCACCAATAGGCAGCCAGCCAATTCCCCATTCGGTATCGCCAATTTTCTTTTTAAATAAAGAAAACCAAGCGTCCATGAATAAGTAAAATTTTTCGACTCTAACTTTGAATAATTTAGCTGGTAAATAATGCCCGAATTCATGTAAAATTACTAATACCGAAAGGATAAATATGATTTGAGCAATTTGAATAAGTGTATCCATTTTAAACTTTAAAAATTTCTATAAAAAGCAAAAGTAAGACTTTCGCCTTACTTTTTACACAATAGCTATGCTGAGTTTAGTTTTTTATCAATTTTTTATGAAATATCCCTTCATTAGTTTCTAGAGTCACTACATATAATCCTTTTGCAAGTCCTGATAAATTTATTTTACTTTGATTAGATTCTAAAGACTTTTGACCTATAGAATTATAAATACTAATTTTTTGAAGAATTGTAGATGATGGTATCTCAATGGTTAAAATATCTGAAACTGGATTAGGAAAAACATTGATGGCCGTTTCTAAATTAAAAGAATTAGTACCTAAAGTCGCTGTGCTGTTACGGGAAATAATATTTTTATTTGGATCAAAAATTACATTTGTGATTGTTGTTCCAGCTGGTAAAGTAATATTAAAACTTTGTCCACTAAATGTGTTGTTTAATTTCACGTCAAAATTTGATCCATTACTTAAAACTAAACGAACTGGCACTGGCATTTCATAAAACGAAACATATCCAGTTTGAGCGTTATTGGTTATTGATTGTGTTTGGTTGATTACAACAGTAGCTTGGTTAGTTCCTGAATTATAAGCGTTTATTGTATAAATAGGATAGCCTTCTTTGTAAACCCAATCATCAAAAAATTCTTGTAGACTAGCTCCATGAACCGCCTCAAGGTGAGTTTGAAATTGTGGAGTTACTGCATAGGCATAAGCTAAAGTTGGATCGTTTAAATAATTTCGTAATGCCTGAAAAAAGTTAGCATCTCCCATGATATAACGCAACATGTTGGTTACCATAGACCCTTTATTGTAAGTAAGACGGTTACTAAAAATTCTATTTACATCAGTAAGTTGAGCGTCATATAAGTACAAATTTCCTATAGGAGATGAGGTTATGCTGGTGATTTTTGAATTTTTCCAGTTTACAAAAGAAGCAGCTCCATCAAGATTTTCAACTACACATCCAGACATGTATTCTGTAATTCCTTCATTTAACCAAATATCTTTCCAAGAACCGCAAGTAACTTTGTCTCCAAACCACTGGTGTGCCATTTCATGAGCTATCAATGATCTGCTCATTGTGCCTCCAGATCCAGTCATAAAAGAAACGGTTGTATGTTCCATTCCACCTCCCCAGCCCATTTCGGCATGACCATACTTTTCATTTCTAAAAGGATATGGTCCTATAATTGTTTCATAAAAGTTAATTATTGTTGGAGTTACTCCTAAGGTAGGTGTCATAGTTGCACTTGTTTCAGGATAAATATAATTCACGATAGGGAAAAATGGACTTGCAACTGTTCCAAGTCCTCCTTGTTGATTATAAATTTGATAATTTGACACAGCAATTGCAATAAGATAAGCAGGAATTGGATAGCTATGATGGTAGTGTGTTGTTGCGTTAGCACCATTAATAACCCTTGATTGTTGTAAGCCGTTTGAAACGCTTGTGTATTGTGATGGAGCTGTGATGTAAACATCTATTCCGTTATCTACTTTGTCATTCAAATCTTGTTTACAAGGCCACCAATCTCTTGCTCCATAAGGTTCAGATAATGTCCAAAGAATAGGAGAGTTTGTCCCATGGACGTCAACCACAAAAGAATCGAAACCACTGTTTGCAGGAACACCAGAATAAATAATTTCAACAGTTGCAGATGTACCTGCAAGTTGGGTAGAAGGTAAGTTTATAACTAATTCTTCACTTGTATTTTGTGAAAAAGTAGAAGTAACATTGTTAACTTTCACTGAACTTACTACTAAATCACTTGTTAAATCAAAGGTAATAGCATTCATATTTGACAATGCAGTATAATTAGTAGTTACCTTACCACTAATTTCCCTGACTGTTGGATCTACATTAAATTCTAATTTATGATAGGTTATATTGTAATTTAATGTATTTGGGTTTACAGCTAAATTTAATTTTTTTGATGCAGATTTCATTTCTGCTTCTACCATTTTTTCAAAATCATGGTCATGATTCTGTTTTTGAGAAAACACATGAGTAGAAAAAAGTAGTATTAATGACAAGTAGGTGATTCTTTTCATTTTTGTAGGTTTTTTGTAAAAGTAACAAAATATATAAATATTGTAAGTTTTTAATAAAAAAACCTGTCAATTGACAGGTTTTTTTATTAAAATTATTTACTTAGTAATAATAACTCGTTGGCTACTATTTCTGTGAAATATTTTTTTTCTCCATTAGAATCTTCCCAAGTTCTATAAGTTAGTTTCCCTTCTAAAGCAATTTCCTTTCCTTTACTCACAAAGTTTTCAATGATTTCTGCTGTTTTTCCCCAAGCAGTTATATTGTGCCACTGTGTGTCGGTTACTTTTTCCTTTTTGTCATTATAATAGACTTCGTTAGTAGCTAACGTTAGTTTTGCTAATTTTTTTCCTCCTTCAAGAATTTTGATTTCTGGCTCTTGTCCTACGTGTCCAATTAATTGTACTTTGTTTCTTAATGCATTCATGGCGTTAAAATTTAAATGTTATTGTTAGTTAAAATTATCGTCATTCATTTTGACACTGCAAAGATTAGATGGGGTTTAAAAATTATTCGGTACAAAGTCGTTTAATTTCGATTGTAAATATTTGTTGTCGTTTGTAAGTAGGAATTTTAGTATCTTTAAAACAAATAAACAAACAATGAATCTCGAAGCCTTAAAATTCCCTATTGGAAAATTTCAGTTTGATCCTGATGTTACACGCCAACAAGTACAGGATTGGATAGCTACTATTCAATCTTTTTCACAAGAAATAGAAAATATAACTCAATCACTTACTACAGAACAACTTAATTGGAGATATAGACCAGAAGGATGGTCAATAAAGCAAGTTATACATCATTTGGCTGATAGTCATATGAATGCTTTAATCAGAATAAAATTAGCGCTAACAGAAGATGCACCAGTTATAAGACCTTATGAAGAATCGCTTTGGGCAGAATTGTGTGATGGTTTAAACAATGATATTTCGGCTTCCTTAAAAATCATAAATGGAGTTCATGAAAAATGGGCTTATGTTTTAAAGAATCTTTCAGATCAACAATGGAACAAGATGTATTTTCATCCGCAACACCAAAGATTGTTTTCGGTTAAGGAAGGATTAGGAATCTACGATTGGCATTGTAAACATCATTTGGCACACATAAAACAAGCTTTAGATAATAACGGAAATTTTGGAAGTCTATGAAAGCTTGTTTAGAGTGTGGAGAAAAATTGGTAGGTCGGGAAGACAAGAAGTTTTGCAGTGACGGTTGCCGAAATGCCTACAATAATAAAATGAATAAAGATAGTACCAATTTGATGCGTAACATTAATAATAAGTTGCGTAAAAACTATCGTATTGTATCAGAACTTAACCCCGATGGAAAATCGAAAACAAGTAGAACAAAACTAATTTCTAAAGGCTTCGATTTTGAATATTTCACCTCTATTTATACTACTAAAACTGGAAATGTGTATTATTTTTTGTACGACCAAGGTTATATGGCGATAGAAAATGATAGCTATGTTTTAGTTAAAAAAGAAACTTAACCACCAAACATATGCAAAAACCAACCAACTCACTGTTTCAGATTGCTTTACTTCTCAGTATTGTATTTATGACATTTTATGCAATGGTCCCACAAAGCGAAGAAAAAAATGTCCCTTTAAATGAATTTTCAACACAAAGAGCTTTAGCCCATGTAAAAAACATTACTCAAAAACCACATTATATTGGTTCAACAGGTCATACGGAAGTGGCCAATTATTTGTTTAACGAATTAAAAAACCTTGGATTAACACCTCAATTTCAGGAAGGATTTACACTTTCTGATGGAGGAATTCTAGTTAACTCGAAAAATATTTTAGCACGTGTTAAAGGAAATGAAAATGGGAAAGCACTTTTGCTTTTATCACATTACGACAGTGCACCTCATTCTAAATCATTAGGTGCTAGTGATGATGCCAGCGGAATTGCAGCTATTTTAGAGAGTGTTCGAACGCATTTACATAACAAGCAACAAGCAAAAAATGACATTATTATTCTTTTTTCTGATGCCGAAGAAATTGGTTTGAACGGAGCTGCCCTTTTTGTGAGCAAACATCCTTGGGCAAAAGATGTGGGTGCAGTTATTAACCTTGAAGCAAGAGGAAGCTCAGGACCAGGCTACATGCTAATGGAAACCAATGAAGGAAATGCTAAAATGGTCGATGCTTTTAGTAAAAGCAATTTATCTAGACCCAATTCGAATTCGTTGATGTATAGCATTTATAAAATGTTGCCAAATGACACAGATTTAACTGTTTTTAGAACTTTGGGAAAAATACAAGGATTTAATTTTGCATTTATCGACAATCATTTTAATTACCACACTGCACAAGACAGTTATCAAAATCTCGACAAAAAAACATTAGCACATCAAGGAGCAAACTTATATCCTTTGATGAATTATTTAGCTAATGCCGATTTGTCAAATTTAAACTCAACAGAAGATAAAGTTTATTTTTCAGTGCCATTTGGGTTTATTAGCTATTCGTTCGATTGGATTATGCCAATGTTAATCGTAGCATTATCATTAACGTTTATCTTGATCTTTATTGGGATTTCAAAACGTGTATTGCATCCTGCCGAAATGGGGAAGGGAATGATAACCTTTTTGTTGACATTAATAATCACTGGAGGATTGGGTTTTCTGGGTTGGAAACTTCTATTAGAACTTTATCCTCAATATAGTGATATCCAACATGGGTTTACTTATAATGGACACGATTATATTTACGGATTTGCGAGTATTGCACTTGCATTTTGTTTTATAATGTATCATAGTAAAGAAAGTAAACCCAAAGAATACAATCAATTTATTGCCCCATTAATTTTATGGTTGCTTATCAATATTGGTGCAGCACTTTATCTTAAAGGAGCCGGATTTTTTATCATTCCGGTATTGTCAGGATTAATAATGTTGGGTTACTTTATAATCACTCAAAAGTCTAATTCAATTTTGAATTTTATTTTAGTACTTCCTACATTAATTATTTTAGTTCCTTTTGTGGAAATGTTTCCAATAGGTTTAGGATTAAAGATACTTTTTGTTAGTACAATTTTTGTAACTCTTATTTTTGGATTGTTGTTGCCAATTTTTGGTTCGTTCCAAAATAAAAAAGTGTATTTTTTCTTGTTTCTAGTGCTCGGTTTATGCTTTTTGGGCAAGGCTCATTATAATTCTAATTATTCAGAAAATAAAGCGAAACCAAACAGTTTGATTTATATTCAAAATACAGATGAAAGAAAAGCCTATTGGGCAACATATGATAAAAATTTAGACGAATGCACTAAAGGTTATTTGGGTGAAAAACCAACCGATGCTAAAAAATTAAACAGTAATAAAATGTATAGTAAGTACCAAGCTGGCTTTACTTTTATGACAAATGCTCCATTTAAGAGTTTGCCAAAATCGACTGTGAATTTTGTTAAAGATTCTATTGTTGGGAATTATAGAAATTTTATCATTGACATTGTTCCAAATCGAAAATTGAACAGAATTGATGTATTTTCAAACGGAGGAAAACCTCAACAAGTAAGAGCTAACAATGTTCAAAATATAGAATTCAAAAGCAATATTGAAAATGCTAAAAACAATAAAATTTTGACGTATTATATCACCGATACCATTCCGTTGAAACTTCAGTTTAGAATTCCTGTTAAAGAAAAATTAGATCTAAGTATCAAGGAAAGTTCATTTGATTTGTTAGAGCATCCTCAGTTTAGTATTACCAAAAGAAAATCTTGGATGATGCCAACACCTTTTGTTTTAAATGATGCTATTGTTGTGGAACATCGAGTTTTTAGAAATGCAAAAAATTAGTGTTTTAGGTTGTGGATGGTTGGGATTACCATTAGCAAAAGAGCTTGTTAAATTAGGTTTCAAAGTTAAGGGTTCTACAACTTCTGAGGAAAAGTTGAACCAACTTCAAGAAGAAGGAATAAAACCTTTTTTAATTGCTCTAACAGAAGATAAAATAGAAGGAAATATGTCGGAATTTTTGAAGGATTCCGACATATTGATTGTCAATATTCCTCCAAAATTACGAAGTACGTTATCGGAAAACTTTGTGGCCAAAATTAAAAATCTGATTTCTTTTCTCGAGCAGTCATCAGTTCAAAAAGTAGTGTTTGTGAGTTCAACCTCTGTGTATGGTAACACTTCAACTTCGCTCAATGTGACAGAAGTAGATTTGCCAAATCCAGAAACTGAAAGTGGCAAACAATTACTAGAATCAGAAAAATTATTTCAACAAAACCAACATTTTAAAACTTCGATTTTGAGATTTGGAGGATTAATTGGAGGAGACAGACAACCTGTGAAACATTTGGCAGGAAAAGAAAATCTAGAAAATCCTAACGTGCCAGTGAACTTGATTCATCAAAGTGATTGTATCGAAATAATCTCAAAAATTATAATGAATGAAGTGTGGGGAGAAGTTTTTAATGCAGTAGCACCATATCATCCCTCTCGAAAAGAATATTACTCTCAAAAAGCAAAAGAAATGAATTTGACTTTGCCAAAATTTTTAGAAATGGATGGTGGAAAAGGGAAAATCATTAATTCTGATAAATTAATTCACCGATTAGGTCATCAATTTCGTTTAGATTTGTATTGATGAAACCTTTTCAAAAAATACAATCTCTTGGATTACCTATTCTAGCATTAATTTGGGTTTGCTTTTTTTGGGGAACTACTTGGTTGGCCTCAAAAGAAGGAGTAAAGCATATGCCAGCTTTACAACTTGCAGCAATCCGACAATTTATTGGTGCTGCTTGCTATTTGGCTTATTTTTTCTTTAAAAAAACACCTTGGCCAAAAGGTAAGCAATGGCGAACCATTTTAATTTTGAGTGTTTTGAATTTTGTGCTAAGCAACGGTTTGAGTACTTGGGGAGTAAAGTATATTTCCAGTGGATTAGGAGCCGTAATAGGTGCAATATTTCCGTTATGGATTGTGATAATTAGCTTGTTTAACGGTGAAAAATTGTCACGACTATCGGTAATAGGATTACTTGTTAGTTTTGGAGGTGTATGTGTTGTTTTCTCAGATTATTTAGCAGACTTAATTAGACCTGATTTTCAATTTGGAATTGTACTATCAGTTATTGCTACTTTTACTTGGGCAACAGGAAGTTTATATACAAAAAAGAAAGCTAAAAACTTTAATCCATATTTCAGTTTAGGCTTACAAATGCTTATTTCGAGTATTTTACTTTTTGCTTATACAGGTGCTACCGGAACATCGGTCTCTGTTTTACAAATTCCTTCTCAAGCATGGTGGTCTATAGCTTATTTGGTTGTTTTTGGCTCGATAACCACATTTGTTGCTTTCATTTACGCTTTGCAACATTTGCCAACGGAAGTGAGTAGTATTTATGCCTACATTAACCCAATTATTGCTGTTGTTTTAGGAGCTATGATTTTTGATGAACCTTTAACAATTCCTTTAGCAATAGGTGTTGTAATAGTTCTTGTCGGAATTTATTTGGTTAACAAAGGAATTAAGACAACTTCTAAAAATAAAATGTAACATTTTGACTTACAACATTTACTAATGAAAAATAACGTCAATCGATAACTATGAAAAAACTATCACTAAGCCTATTGGTTCTCTCCACAATTTGGAATACCAATGCGCAAGACAAGAAAAATTTGGTTTTACCTAACGAAAACCTCATAGCAGAAAACATTGCGCCCATTTCTAAAGAATTGGCTCAAAAAGTAAAAAAATATGCTGAATCAAGAGGTGCAGGTTTAGTCGCTGTTCATCCAACAAAAGATGAAATTATTATTTCAACCCGATTTGGTTCTACTAACCAATTGCACAAAGTAGTTCAGGCTTTAGGAGACAGAAAACAAATTACGTTTTTTGATGAACCTGTTGCAGGAGCATCATTTGAACCAACAAAAGGAGAGTATGTAATTTATTCTCGTGATGCAGGCGGAAATGAATTCGGTCAATTATATAAATTAGACTTAAAAACATTGCAATCAACTTTAATTACTGATGGAGGTCGTTCCCAAAATGGTGGTGTTACCTGGAAAAAAGATGGTTCGGGGTTTTATTTTTCGTCAACCAAAAGAAATGGTGGTGACAGAGATATCTATTTTATGAATCCTAATGATCCTACTTCTGCAAAACTTGTTTTAGAAGTAAAAGGTGGTGGTTGGGGTATTTCGGATATTTCAGAAGATGGTAAAAAACTATTAGTAGGAGAATATATTTCGGCTAATGAATCGCACATTTGGTTGTTAGATACTACAACAGGTAAGTTGACAGAAGTTACAAACCGAAACGATAAAAGTATTGTTCAAAGCGATGCTAGTTTCTCTAAAAATCCAAATGAAATTTTGTTTACAACCGATAGAGAAAATGAGTTTCAACGTTTGGCAACATTTAATTTACAAACTAAAAAAATCACTTATATAACATCAGATATTCCTTGGAATGTTGAAGGATATGATTTGAATGAAGACAAATCGAAAATGGTATTTTCAACTAATGAAGGAGGTTTGAATAAAATGTACTTGATGGATACTACTACAAAGCAATTCAAAGTTGTTCCAAATTTGCCTATTGGTTTATTAGGTGGAGCAAAATTTACTAAAGATGGTCAAAATATTTTCTTTAGTCAATCTACTCCTGATTCTTCTTCAGATGTTTATAAACTGAATATGAAAACCAATAAGATTACGCGTTGGACAGAGAGTGAATTGGGAGAAATGCAAAAAGAAGATATGTCTAAACCTAAATTTATCGAATGGAAAAGTTTTGATGGATTAAATGTTTCTGGATTTTATTATCCAGCTGCTGCTAAATTTTCAGGGAAAAGACCTGTAATGATTAACATTCATGGCGGCCCCGAAGGGCAATCACTAGCTTCATTTTTAGGTTCAAGTAATTATTATACTAGCGAAATGGGTGTTGCTTTAATTTATCCTAACGTTCGTGGATCTTCTGGATTTGGGAAAACATATTTGGCAAAAGATAACGGATTTTTACGTGAAGATTCTGTAAAAGATATTGGAGCTTTATTAGATTGGATTGCTCAACAACCCGAATTAGATAAAGACCGCATTATGATTATGGGAGGAAGTTATGGAGGCTACATGACACTGGCGACTGCTTTTCATTATGCTGATAGAATTCGTTGTAGTGTAGATGTGGTTGGAATTTCTAACTTTAATACTTTCTTAAAAAATACTGAAGAGTATCGTCGTGACTTGCGTCGTGTTGAGTATGGTGATGAGCGAGATCCAAAAATGTATGCTTTCTTGGATAAAATTTCTCCATTAAATAATACTGATAAAATTAAAAAGCCAATGTTTATTATTCAAGGGACAAACGATCCACGTGTTCCTGTGACTGAAGCTACTCAAATGCGAGACAAACTAAAGGCACAAGGAAATCAGGTTTGGTATTTGGAAGCAAAAGATGAAGGACATGGTTTCCGTAAAAAAGCTAATGTAGATTTTCAACGTTTAGCTGTTATTAGATACATGGAAGAATATTTATTAAAGTAAAAAATAAGTCATATAAAAAAGCCCTCACATTTCGAGGGCTTTTTTTATTCTAAATATTTATGATTACCAAATTTTAACTCTGTTTTCAGGTTTTACATATAGTTTGTCGCCTTCTTTAATATCAAAAGCTTGGTAAAAAGATTCCACATTTTGTAACGGTACATAAGCACGGTACATTCCCGGTGAGTGAGGGTCAGTTTTTACTTGATTTTTAATCGCTTCATCTCTCATTTTAGAACGCCAAATTGTTCCCCATGAAATGAAGAAACGTTGCTCGGGTGTGAAACCGTCAATGTTTTCTGGTCTGCCATTTTTCTTTAAGAACAATTGTAAACCATCATAGGCTGCATTTACACCACCTAAATCTCCAATATTTTCTCCTAAAGTAAATTTACCATCCACAAAAATGCCAGGTAATGGTTGTAAAGCACTGTATTGAGCAGCAAAAGCTTCTCCTAAACCTGTGAATTGTTTTAAATCGGCATCTGTCCACCAGTTTACTAAGTTTCCATCTGCATTATAACGAGAACCTGAATCGTCAAAACCATGTGAAATTTCGTGACCAATAACCGCTCCTATTCCACCATAATTTACAGCTTCATCAGCTTTGTAATCATAAAAAGGTGGTTGTAAAATTGCTGCAGGGAATACAATTTCGTTATACGACGGATTATAATATGCATTTACAGTCTGTGGAGACATTCCCCAACGTGTTTTGTCTACAGGTTTTTGTAAATCAGCTAAGTTTTCTGCATAGGCCCAACGAGAAAGGTTTTTCATATTTGTGAAATAATCACCACCATTTTCTTTAGCAACAATTTCTAATTTAGAATAGTCCTTCCATTTATCAGGATAACCAATTTTTACAGTTGATTTTCTTAATTTTTCAATTGCTCCTTTTCTAGTATCTGGAGTCATCCATGGTAAATTGTTGATACGGTTTTCAAATGCTAAAAACACGTTGTCGATCATTGCTTTTGCTTTTGCTTTTGCTTCAGCAGGGAATTTTTTCTCTACATATAATTTACCTAAAGCTTCACCTACGGTTCCGTTAACCACTTGCAGCGCTCTTTCTTCTCTAGGACGTTGTTTTAAAGCTCCTTGTAGCGTTTTGCTGTAAAACTCCCAGTTGGCAGTTTCAATATCTGTAGTTAAATATCCTGTTGTTTTATTTATTAATGTCCAACGAAGGTATGCTTTCCAATCATCAACTTTGTTTGCTTTAAATATACCATCTAAAGCTGTCATGTATTTAGGTTGAGAAACGATAAGTGAATCTAATTTACCAATGCCAACACCTTGTAAATAAGTATCCCAGTTAACAGATGGGGTTAGTTTTTGTAAATCTGCAACTGTCATTGGGTTGTAAGTTTTTCTACGGTCACGACGTTCAACTCTGTCTAATCTTGGTCGAGCCATCTCAATTTCAAGAGCTAGTACTTTTTCTGCTTGAAGTTTTGCATCTGTAGGCTTAATCCCTAAAAATTGTAACATTCTCGCTACATGAAGTACATATTTTTCTCTTTTTTCTTTAGAATCTTTATCATCAGAAACATAATAATCACGATCTGGTAATCCTAAAGACCCTAATCCTATATAAACCACATTACGGTTACTGTTTTTTGCGTCTGGCCCAACACCAGCTCCATAGAAACCTAAACCTCCTTGAGGTTCCATTTCAATCAAAAGCTTATTAACATCATCAATAGATTTAATAGCGTCAATTTTAGCTAAATAGGGTTTTAACGGCTTGATACCTAATTTGTTTCTTGAAATGGTATCCATATAAGTTCTATACACATTTACTGCTTTTGCTTGATCAGATTTTGGATCAAGGTTTTTGTTAGCAGCAGCTTCTTTCAAAATTGCTAAAGCATCTTTATCTGTATTTTGACGTAGTTCATCAAAACTTCCCCAACGAGTTTTGTCTCCAGGGATTTCAGTTTTATCAAACCATGCTCCATTTACGAAACGGAAGAAATCATCACCAGGTTTAACAGATTTATCCATGTAATTTAGATTAATCCCTGGTTTTTGTTGTGCAAATCCATTCGAAACAGCCAAGCTGAATAAAACTACAGCACTTAAGGATACATTTTTTTTCATATTTTTTGGTTAAATTTCTAAATAAGTAGGTGGTTTTTGAAAAATGTTACAATTTTCAAATGTATTGAATTATGTAAAGTTGTTTTAATTTTTAACATTTTGTAATGATAACTTCTGAAGTTGTTATTGTTTCAAGTTGTAACTTTGCCGCAAAAATTGATTATGATTGATTTCTTTAAGAGATTCAAAACATTATTTATTGTTCTATCCATTTTATCGGTAGTTATTATAACACTTTTTTATTTTGTTTTAAAGCCAGTTAAATCACTTCCTATTTATACCCCTTCGATGGTAAATCCAGAGTTGGTGGATACTACTATTCAACACGTGGCCAATGAGCATTTTATTTCAGATTTTTCTTTTACGAATCAAAACGGGAAAATAATTACGCAAAAAGATTACGAAGGAAAGATTTATGTAGCCGATTTCTTCTTCACTACCTGCCCATCCATTTGTCCTATTATGGCTGATAATATGGTTTGGTTGCAAGATAAAATTAAAGAGAATCCTGAAGTTATGTTGATTTCGCATTCTGTAACACCAGATATTGACAGTGTACCAGTTTTAAAAGCCTATGCAGAACGAAAAGGTGTTATTGACGCAAAATGGAACTTGGTAACAGGAGACAAAAAAGAGATTTATTACATAGCACGCAAGTCATATTTAGCCGTAAAAACAGGTAAGCCCGAAGAAATGTATGATATGGTTCATACCGAAAACTTTGTGTTGATTGATAAAAAAAGAAGAGTTAGAGGTTTCTATGATGGTACAAAACGAGAAGAAGTCGAAAAGCTCTTAGAAGATATAAACTACTTGTCTGAAAAAGAATAATTACTGCCTTGTGATTTTTATCATATTTAGAATGATTTTAATTAGTACTTTTGCAATGTAAACTGAATCTAAATAAGTGGATATTAACTTAGCACAATTGCAAATAGGACAAAAAGGAATTATTCAAGATTTTGATATTGAATTGGTCCCTTTAAAATTACTGGAAATGGGTTGTTTACCTGGAAATGAAGTGCAAATACTGCAGGTTGCTCCTTTTGGGGATCCTTTATATTTGAATGTTAATGATTCGTATTTAGCCATCCGATTAGAAACAGCACAAGCAATTAAAGTTCAAATTCCTAACAAAACAAAATAATGAAGGTTGGGAATATTAACATAGCACTTATTGGAAACCCGAATGTAGGGAAAACATCTGTATTTAATCAGTTAACTGGATTGAATCAACAAGTAGGGAATTATCCTGGTATTACTGTTGAAAAGAAAGTTGGGATCTGTAAGTTGGCCTCTAATCTTAAAGCAACTATTCTCGATTTACCTGGAACATACAGTTTAAATGCAAGTTCTCTTGATGAAAATGTTGTAATTGAGTTGCTTCTTAATAAAAATGATAAAGATTATCCTGATGTAGCAATTGTAGTTACAGAAGTTGAAAATCTTAAAAGAAATTTACTTCTTTTTACTCAAATTAAAGATTTAGAAATTCCCACGATTTTAGTGATTAACATGGCCGATAGAATGTCTTATAAAGGAATCACTTTAGACATTCCGTATTTGGAAAAAATGCTAAAAACCAAGGTTGCTTTAATAAGTTCTAGAAAAAATGAAGGTATTGATGAGTTAAAAAATCTCATAATCAAATATAAAAACATCCCTACAGATCCGTGTTTAAACGCTTCTGAAATTGATCCTATTTATTTTGATAATCTTCGTAAAGCTTTTCCAAATCAGTTGTTGTACAAACTTTGGTTGGTAATTACTCAAGATGTAAACTTTGTAGATTTGGATAGAAAGGAATTACCTAATCCATCTTTCACCAAGTCAAAAGAAGATTTAAAAAGATTACAACATAAAGAAACTATTAAGCGCTATCAGTTTATCAATGAAGTGCTAAAAGTAGGACAGACAGTTGATATTAATTCAGCAAAAGATTTAAGAAGTAGACTGGATCGTATACTTATGCATAAAGTGTATGGATATTTAATTTTCTTCGGAATTTTAATGCTAATCTTCCAGTCTATTTTTGATTGGTCGAGCGTCCCAATGGATTTTATCGACGGAAGTTTTGCAACTTTTAGTTCGTTTGCAAAATCTCATTTACCGCCAGGTATCTTGACCGATTTAATTGCCGAAGGTATTATTCCTGGATTAGGAGGAATTGTGATATTTATTCCTCAAATTGCTTTTTTATTTCTATTTATTTCAGTTTTGGAAGAAAGCGGTTATATGAGTCGTGTTGTTTTTTTAATGGATAAAGTAATGCGCCGTTTTGGATTAAGCGGAAAAAGCGTTGTACCACTTATTTCAGGAACAGCTTGTGCAATTCCAGCTATTATGGCAGCTCGAAATATTGAAAACTGGAAAGAAAGACTTATTACTATTTTAGTAACTCCTTTTACAACTTGTTCAGCTCGTTTGCCCGTATATGCTATTTTGATTTCACTTATTATTCCTGACAAACGTTTGTTTGGAGTATTCAATATGCAAGGATTAACCTTGATGACCTTGTATATGTTAGGCTTTGGAATGGCTATTTTTTCAGCGTATATTCTAAATAAAATTTTAAAGATAAACTCTAATAGTTACTTTGTAGTTGAAATGCCTAGTTATAAAGTGCCAATGTTTAAAAACGTGGCAATTAATGTTGTCGAAAAAACAAAATCATTTGTATTTGGAGCAGGGAAAATTATTTTGGCTTTGTCTGTTATCTTGTGGTTTTTAGGTTCACACGGTCCAGATAAAACTTTTCATAATGCAGATCAAATTGTTGAACAACAATTGAAAAGTAAAACCATCTCTGGCGAAAAAGAAGATCTTGTTGCTTCATACAAATTAGAAAATTCATATATCGGAATGTTGGGTAAAACAATTGAACCTGTTATTAAACCTTTAGGTTATGATTGGAAAATTGGTATTGCTGTTGTGAGTTCTTTTGCAGCTCGTGAGGTTTTTGTGGGAACATTAGCAACTATTTACAGCGTAGGAAGTCATTCAGATGAAGAAACAACTATAAAAAATAAAATGGCTGCAGAAGTTCATCCGATTACTGGAGCTAAAATTTTTAATTTTGCTACTGGTGTTTCTTTACTACTTTTTTATGCGTTTGCGATGCAGTGTATTTCTACTTTGGCTATTACTAAAAAAGAAACCAATACTTGGAAATGGCCTATGGTACAATTGGTATTTATGAGTGGTTTCGCTTATGTAGTTTGTCTAATTGCTTACCAGATTTTAAAATGATACAGCAAATTATAGCATTTGGAATTTTAATTGTTGCCATAGTTTTTTTGGTAAAGAAATTCTTTTTCAAAAAGAAGAATGGTAAAAACTGTGGTAACGATTGCGGTTGCAGTTAATAATTTAGCTTTATAAAATAATCTTCTAATTTTCTAGGAACACCATCTTTTGGATAAGGTAAAACGCTAATTCCTTTTAACTGAATTTTTTGAGATGGTAAATGTTTTGTAAACCAAGAAACAATTTCTCTTTCTGATTTTGTATTATATGTAAATTGCACTTGTTCGACAACTTTTCCATTCTCATAAGCAGCTAGTTCAATAGTTACTTCTCCTGCCCAAATGCATTGAACACCTTCGGGACATCTAGAATCATCAATAACTTTTACTAATACAATTTCTTTATCAGATTTTGAATCAAGTTTTTGGTTGATTGTTCCATCGTTTTGTGCAGTTGCACACCCAATGAGTGATAAGGCAAGAATCGATAATATAAAATGTTTTTTCATAAAGAGCTTTTCAAAATGAAATCAAAAATTATTCCACAAGTTACACTTTTTTGACAAAAAGATTGGCGGCAATTTTGTTCGAAATCATTAATTCTTTATTATCGACTTTAATTTTTAATGATAAATCGAAGCTTTCCTTAGAAACAACTTCGATTTTCGATCCCAATGCGATTTCTTGTTTATCAAGATATTGAAGAAATTCGGAAGAAGTATCTTTAACTCCTACGCAAACTCCTGTTTGTTTTTCAGTTAGTTCCGAAAGCAACTGTTTCTCAACTTTAACAATCATCCCTTCAGCGTTAGGAATAGGATCACCGTGAGGATCTTCTGTAGGAAAATTTAAAAATTCATCAAGCTTATTGATTAATTTTTCAGATTTGATGTGTTCTAGTTGCTCAGCAATGTCATGAACTTCGTCCCAAGGAAAATCTAATTTATCTACTAAGAAAACTTCCCATAAGCGATGTTTGCGTACAATCATTTTTGCAGAGTGTAAACCTTTATCGGTTAGTGAAACACCTTGGTACTTTTTATAGTTAACTAAGTTTTTTTCGGCCAGTTTTTTAAGCATATCTGTTACTGAAGATGCTTTGGTTTCCATCTTTTCGGCAATAGCATTAGTACTTATTTCCGAATCTAATAAATTGGTTAGATGGTATATTGTCTTTAAATAATTTTCTTCAGAAAAAGTCATGGTTTAGTTTTTTACTATAAATAATGGAACCGAAATTTGGTGGCGCAATTTATCAACAGTAGTGCCAAAAAGCAAATCTTTTAACCCAGTATGACCGTGCGTACCCATTACTAATATGTCGTATGTGCCTTCATTTATAATTTTAGGAATTGATTTTCCTGGTTTTCCAAAACCTAAAATACTCATTACTTTAAATCCTTTATCTGATAGAATTTGCTCATATTCTTTTAATAGTTTCTCATCAATTGTGGTTTCACAATCTTCGATATTATCCCCATATATCATAGCACCAACAGTTTCTACAACGTGAATAAGTGTGTAGCTTGCATCTTTTCCACCCAATTCAAAAGCGTGATTTATTGCAATTTCATCTGCATTTGAAAAGTCAACCAAAATAGCAATGTTTTTTTTAGAATGTGCTTCTGATGTCGCAAATTTTAGTTTTAAATTATGTGGGGAATGATTCAGGATATCTGTTTTCACTTTTGAAATAAAAGGTTTGAATACGATATATAAAAGTAATATCAAAAAACCAACAGCCATAGGTACGACAGTAAACCAAAGTAAAGTTGGATTTTCTGAAGATTCTAATAAACCTACAATTTCAGAATACACCAGTTTTGCATTTAACGATACTATTATTAAAGCGATAACCCAAGCTGCAATTTGTGTAGGCTTTGAGATGTGAAATCCTTTCATTTTGGTTTTGTCACTCACAAAATGGATTAAAGGAATAATTGCAAAACCTAATTGTAAGCTCAAAACGACTTGACTAAAAATAAGCAGCTTTCCTGTTACTTGTTCTCCAAAAATTGAAATAACAATAACTGCGGGTACAATTGCGATTAAACGAGTAAGGATTCTTCTTATCCAAGGTTGGATTCTTAAATTCAAATAACCTTCCATGATGATTTGTCCTGCTAGTGTACCAGTTATTGTAGAGCTTTGTCCTGCTGCAATTAAAGCTACAGCAAATAGTATTGGAGCCCATTTTGTGCCTAATAATGGAGCCAACAATTGATGGGCATCTTGTATTTCGGCTACTTCAAAATAACCGTTTTTATGAAATGTGGCTGCAGCCAAAATCAAAATAGCGGCATTCACAAAAAAGGCTAGATTTAAAGCAATTGTCGAATCTATAAAATTGTATTTCAACGCTTGCTTGATTCCACTTTTGCTTCTATCAAATTTTCTAGTTTGGACTAATGAGGAATGTAAATATAAATTGTGTGGCATAACAGTAGCTCCAATAATTCCTATGGCAATATATAAAGCAGTATCATTAGGTAGTGAAGGAACTAGTCCAGAAATTATTTTGCTTACTTCTGGTTGGGCAAAAATCATTTCGAAAATAAATGAAAACCCAATGATGGCCACTAAAGCGATAATGAAAGCTTCCATCTTTCGGATTCCTTTGTTGATAAGGAATAGCAACAGAAAGGTGTCCAAAACGGTAATCAAAACGCCGTTGATAAGTGAAATATCAAATAATAAATTTAACCCAATTGCCATACCTAAAACTTCAGCAAGATCGCAAGCTGCAATGGCAATTTCGGCTAAAAAATATAAAATGTAGTTTACAAATTTAGAATAGGTCTCTCTTGAGGCTTGGGCTAAATCGCGTTGTGTCACAATTCCAAGTCGGGCACTCAGGCTCTGTAATAACAAAGCCATGATGTTACTCATAAGTAAAACCCAAATTAAAGCATAACCAAATTGGCTTCCTCCAGCAAGGTCAGTTGCCCAGTTTCCCGGATCCATATAACCAACACTTATTAAGTAGGCAGGCCCAAAAAAAGCTAGTATTTTTCTAAATATAGATGTTTTATTTTGTGTCGATACTGATTCGTGAACTTCTTCTAATGACTTACTCATTTCTTTAGTAATTGATTAAGGCAAATTTAATTAAAATATTTGCTATCTAAAATTTAATTTTTAGTTTTGTCTAAAAATATATTTAAACATATAAAAATTACAATTGTGAAAAAATTAATCCTTGTTGCAGTCGTTTTTATTTGCAATTTTTTAAACGGGCAGACTAAAATCAAAGGAACTATTTCTTCCGATGAAATTACTTTTGAGAATGTTGAAGTAACCCTGAATAAATCCCTCAAATCAAAAACCGATAGTGACGGAAATTATCTATTTGAAAATATAGCTAATGGTTCTCATGAAATAACAGTTGTATTTGAAGGTTTTCAAACTCAGAAAAAGAGAATTTCAGTAAAAGATACTTCTGAAATCACATTGAATTTTGAATTAATCCCCGAAAAACAAAAAAAGAACGAACTGGATGAAATAGTCATCACTGGTACCTTAAAGCCGGTGAGCCGTCTGGAAAGTGCCGTGCCGGTTGAAGTTTTCAAACCAACATTTTTCAAAAAAAATCCAACAGTTAATATATTTGATGCTTTGCAAAATGTAAACGGCGTACGTCCCCAGTTAAATTGTAATATTTGCAACACAGGCGATATTCACATTAACGGATTGGAAGGACCTTATACACTGGTTTTGATTGATGGAATGCCGATTGTAAGCGGACTCTCTACAGTGTATGGGCTTTCGGGAATACCCAATTCATTATTGGAAAGAATTGAAGTGGTCAAAGGACCGGCTTCTTCATTGTATGGCAGCGAAGCAGTTGGCGGACTAATCAATATCATCACCAAAAATTCTAAAAACGCACCTACTTTTTCTGTTGATGGATTTTCGACAGGCTGGGGAGAAGCCAATCTGGATTTAGGGGCAAAAGCCAATCTAGGAAACACTGCGTCTGTACTAACTGGCGTAAATTATTTCAATTATTCCAAACCAATTGACAATAACGATGATAACTTCACGGATGTAACCCTGCAAGACCGTATTTCGGTATTTCAAAAATGGAATTTCAACAGGAAAAGTAAAAAAATATTTTCTTTAGCGGGACGTTATTTTTACGAAGACCGTTGGGGTGGTGAAATGCAATGGCGAAAAAAACATCGTGGCGGAAGTGAAGTTTATGGCGAGAGTATATATACCAGTCGTTATGAATTTATAGGTTCTTATGAACTTCCTGTGAAAGAAAAAATGTTATTTTCTTTCTCATACACCAATCACGATCAGAACTCGGTGTATGGCAACACTCCTTATTTAGCCAAGCAGAATATAGGTTTTGGACAATTAACATGGGACAAAAGATTAAAAAATCATGATTTCCTTTTTGGTACGGCCATACGCTATCAATTGTATGATGATAATACCACAGCTACTGTAAAAGAAGATAAAACCTGGATTCCAAGTTTATTTGTTCAGGATGAAATACATTTGGCAGAAAAACATAGTTTATTATTGGGTGCCCGATACGATTACAATAGCAATCACGGTAATATTTTCACACCTCGTCTTGCGTATAAATGGAAAATCAACAACAATAATATTTTAAGACTTAATGCCGGTACAGGTTTTCGTGTCGTGAATCTGTTCACAGAAGAACATGCGGCATTAACCGGTTCGCGCGATGTGATAGTACTGGAAGATTTAAAACCCGAACGTTCCTACAATGCCAATATCAATTTACTGAAAAAATGGTATCTGAAAGACGGCAGTTTTATGAGTTGGGAAAATGCCGTTTGGATGACGTATTTCACGAATTCCATCATCCCGGATTATGATACCAATCCCAACCAAATCATCTACAAAAACTTAGACGGCTACGCAAAATCATCAGGATTCAGTTCCAATCTTGACCTAATTATGGGCAATGAATGGAAAGCTTCCTTGGGAGTGACTTATATGGACGTTTTCAAAAACGAAAACGGAATAAAAACAAGACCGGTACTTACCGAAAAATTCTCAGGTACATGGTCTGTTTCCTACGCTATTCCAAAATGGTTCCTGACCATAGACTACACAGGAAATTTGTATGGCCCAATGAAGCTTCCATTATTAGGAGATTTAGACCCGAGAAAGCCTTATTCTTCCACCTACAGTATTCAAAATATTCAGTTCACCGTTTCAAAAATTAAAAATTGCGAAATTTATCTTGGAATAAAAAACCTATTGGACTGGACACCAAATAAGGGAACCCCTTTCATTATAGCACGTTCAAATGATCCATTTGACAATGATGTAGTATATGACAACAATGGAAATGTGGTGCCAACCCAAAACAATCCGTATGCATTAACTTTTGACCCATCGTATGTCTATGGTCCTAATCAAGGCATACGAAGTTTTATAGGTATACGATATTCATTATATTAAGAATAAAAGACGGTAAATCAGTCTTTTATTCTTCTTTGTTTTTTAATATCATTAACAGCGTATAAGCATCAGTAATAACAACTTCTTTTCCTAAAAAAGCATCGGCATTTTTTACTTCCGAAAATTCTTTGGTACGGGTTCCTATTGTTACTGGAGTCATCACAAAACTTTCATTGGTTTTTTTAACAAAAACATATTCCTTCCCTTCAAAGTCAACAATTGCAGCGTTTTTCACAATATAAGCACCGTTGTTATGGATATCAATCTCGGCATTCATATAATTTCCGGGAATTAATTTATTGCTTGTATTATTTATTTTTGCAATGACTTCCATCGCATTATTGTCATTAACACTTTTATTTACGTACAAAACAGAAGTTGTATACACCTCATTACTGGTATTGCTGTTAGCCTTGATTTTTTGTCCGACAGAAAGATTACTGGCATCTTTATCAAATACATTTAAGCTTAGAAATAGGTTTTGGTTATTCAGAATTTCAAAAAGCATATCTGTTGGATTAATGTATTTTCCTAAGTTGATATTTACTTTACTCACCAAACCACTTATAGGCGCGTACAGATAGACTGATTTTGAAATATTTCCTGATGTTAAAGTTGCTGGGTTGATATTAATTAATTGCAGTTTTTCCTCCAATGATTTTAATAGAATTCGTTGTTTTGCCATCTCGCTCTGAGCCATTTCATACGTTTTGTCACTCACCGCTTTTGAGACATTTAATTCTTTTTGACGATTGTAGTCTTTTGCCGAAAAAGCCAATTGCTGCTTCGCGGTCAGATAATCCTGCTGCAACTGAACAAATTGAGCATCTTCGATAACAGCTAAAACTTGGCCTTTTTTCACATGCATGCCCTGCATTACTTTAATCGATTTTACATAACCACCTAAAGGCATGCTTACGGTTGCCATTCCATCAGGGGATAAAGTGATTTTTCCGCTTACTTTTAAAACAGATGCTATTGCTTTTTGTTCTAAACTTCCCGTTGTGATTTTTGAATTCTTAAATTGCTCCGGAGTAATTACTGCTTCAAATTTATTTTCAGTTGTTTCTGGTGTGATTGCTTCTGCTTCTTTTTTACAAGAAAACAACAGAAAACTTAGTAAGTATATAGTGATGATATTTTTCATTTTTGCTTTATTTAGAATATAACATTTTGATAATAGTGTCATTGTGGTTTTTAACAGTTGTCAGATAATTTAACTGTGCTTCAAAAGATTGATTCATGAGTACGGACCATTCCAGAAAACTGACTTCACCGTTCATGTATTGAGCATTGGCAGCACTGGTAATTTTTGAAGCTTCCGGCAAAACCTGTTCTTCATATTTTTTAAGCAAAGCTTCACTATTTTTGTTTTTCAGCTTAAAATTTTCGTAGACATTCAGCAACGATTGTTTTTGCGCTTCCAATTGATTGTTCAATGCGGCGGTATTGGTTTTTAAAGCTTCTCTTCGTGCTTTGTTTGCTCCATTAAAAACAGGCAGTCCCAATCCTAATTGAACCGAATTAAACCGGTCGCCGCTTCCATATAGCTTATCGTCAGCGCCTGTGCCTTTCATTGTGGTACTGAAATACCCTAAAGAAATATCCGGAATCAGCTGCGCCTTTTCTGCTTTTATTGCTGATTCGTTTATTTTTTTCTCCTGTTCCAAAAGAGCAATTTGAATATGACCTTCATTAAAATCATTGCTTACTGTGTTTTTCAAAAGTAATTCGGAAGGCAGCAATGGACTATTGTTTTGAAGAAGGTATTGGAACTTTAGCTGTAAAAGTTGTTTTTCTTCCTGAATCGTATTGAGTTCGTTCAGAATTCTTGCTTTTGAAAGTTCGGCAGACGATTTTTCAATCAGATTTGTTTCTCCAAGTTTCAACCGCAAATCCGCTTTCTTAAGAAATTCAGTATAAACAGAATCGGTTGTAATCAAAACTTTCTCTCTTTTAATTGCATTGGATAAATCAAAATACGTTTGAGTTATTTCTCTCTTCAATTCATTTTCGGAATGTTTGAAATATAATTCAGCCGATTGATATTGCTGTTCCAGTAAAGCTCTTTTTTTAGGATTGACAAACAAAAAAGACAAATTTTGACTAATCCCGAAACGGTTGTCATTAAAAGCACTGTTTAGCTGTCCATATTCGGCGGTTAGAGCTACAGCAGGGATTTCATTTCCTGATTTAATCAACGCTTTATTTGCGGCTAGTCTGTTCTTCTCGGCTTTAAGCAGAATATTATTTTTAACACCTATTTCAAGTGCTTTATCCAACGTGACTGTTTCCTGTGAAAAAACAGAAACTGAAAAAAACAAAACAAGAAGAGGTGTAATTATTTTTTTATTTATTTTAAAATTAAGTTTTTCATTACCTTCAAAAAGTAAATAAAGAATCGGTAAAATAAACAGGGTTAAAAAAGTCGCGACCAATAGACCACCTATAACCACAGTAGCTAACGGGCGCTGTACCTCGGCACCTGAACCGTTACTGATTGCCATAGGTAGAAACCCTAAAGAAGCCACTAAAGCGGTCATTAAAATAGGACGCAAACGTTTTTGGGTTCCATTCATGATAATAGTCGTTAAATCAGTAATTCCAGATTTCTTTTGCGCGTTAAATTCGGCGATAAGAACAATTCCGTTCAAAACGGCTACCCCGAACAATGCGATAAAACCAATTCCGGCACTAATACTGAAAGGCATACCTCTAAGGGCAAGAAATAAAATACCTCCGATAGTAGACAAAGGAATTGCAGAATAGATCAATAATGCATGTTTGACAGAACCGAAAGCAAAGTACAGCATCAGGAAAATCAACAACAACGATATTGGAACAGCAATCATTAACCGCTGTTTTGCCTCGTTTAAATTTTCAAAACTTCCGCCGTACGTGATATAATAGCCGTCAGGAAATTTGATTTCTGCTTCGACTTTTTTGGTCAATTCACCCACAAGGCTTTGAACGTCTTTTTCGGCATTGAAACCCACTACAATTCTTCTTTTAGCATCCTCACGTTGAATTTGGTTAGGACCATTGATTATTTTTACATCGGCCAAAACATACAAAGGCAGCTGAGAACCGCTTGGTGTGGGAATCAATAAATTTTTGATATCTTCTAAATTCTGTTTCTGTTCAGCATCCAGTTTTACAACAATATCAAATCTTTTTTCACCTTCAAACAACATTCCTGTACTCTGTCCCGCAAAAGAGGTATTCACCACTTTGTTGATATCATTGATATTCAGACGGTATTGCGCAATTGTATTGCGGTTGTAGTTGATTACCACTTGAGGCATGCCGCCAACGGGCTCAACATACAAATCTTTTGTTCCTTGAATTTTCGGAATAATTCTTCCCACTTTTTCAGCATATTTTGCCAGTGTGTCTAGATCTTCTCCAAAAATTTTACACACAACATCCTGACGCGCACCGGTCATCAATTCGTTGAAACGCATTTGAACAGGATATTGAAAACCGGCAGTAATTCCGGGAACGGCTTTAAGTGCTGTACTCATTTTATCGGCTAATTCATTAAAAGAAGAAGCTGATGTCCATTCGCTTTTATCTTTTAAAATCACCATCATGTCACTGGCTTCCATTGGCATTGGATCGGTTGGAACTTCCCCGCTTCCAATTTTAGTTACTACCTTTTCAACCTCCGGAAACTGAGATTTTAAAATATGTGCGGCTTTTTGAGTGGAAGCAATAGTTGTGCTGATATTGCTGCCGGTAAGTACGCGTGTATCCACGGCAAAATCACCCTCTTCCAGAGCGGGAATAAACTCTCCGCCTAAAAACCCCATTACTATTATGGATAAAACAAACACCACAATAGTCGCCGCTAAATAATTTAATTTGTGTTTTAACACTTTTACCAAACTTGCTTGGTGAATTCTCTCAAAGAATCCCATCATTCGTTCTGAAAAACTTTTTGGATTGTGCTTAATATTTTTTAACACAATAGAGCTCATCATTGGTATGTAAGTAAGTGACAAAATAAAGGCTCCCAATAAGGCAAAAGCTACCGTTTGCGCCATTGGCTTGAACATTTTACCTTCAATTCCTTCTAAAGTTAAAATAGGCAAATACACAATCAGGATAATGACTTGGCCAAATACCGCACTGTTCATCATTTTTTTAGCCGAACTTTCCACCTCATGATTTACATTTTCCTGTGTAAGATGAACTTCGGATTGTTTTTTATGATGCGAATGGATTTGATGTATAACCGCTTCGACTATAATCACTGCTCCATCTACAATCAGTCCAAAATCCAAGGCACCCAGACTCATCAAATTGCCACTTACGCCAAATATATTCATCAAAATAATGGCGAAAAGCATAGATAACGGAATCACCGAAGCAACCAGGAAGCCTGCTCTAAAATTCCCTAAAAACAAAACCAACACAAAAACCACAATTAATGCACCTTCAAGTAGGTTTTTTTCAACGGTATGAATGGCATTGTTAACCATTTTTGTACGGTCCAGAAACGGCTCGATTACCACTCCTTCCGGTAATGTTTTTTGAATTTGGGCAATTCTTTCCTTTACATTTTTAATCACCTCACTGCTGTTGGCGCCTTTTAGCATCATCACTATTGCACCAGAAACTTCTCCTTCATCATTATAACACATTGCCCCATAACGTGTAGCATAACCAATTTTTATTTGAGCAACATCTCGTAATAAAATCGAAGCACCGTTTTTTGAACCGGTAACGGCTATGTTTTCAATATCTGAATGTGATTTGAGCAGTCCTTCACTTCTGATAAATAAAACCGAAGCTTCTTTTTCGATGTAGGCACCACCAGTATTTTGATTGTTTTTTTCCAAAGCCTCAAAAACATCATTGATGGTAAGTCCAAGAGCATTAAGTTTATTGGGCTGAATGGCGATTTCAATCTGTTTTAATTTTCCGCCAAAACTACTTACTTCAGCTACGCCTTTTACTCCGGAAAGCTGGCGTTTAATCAGCCAGTCCTGAATAGTCCTTAACTTGGTTTCATCATATTGGTTTTCATATCCTTTTTTGGCTTTTACGACATACTGGTAAATCTCGCCCAAACCTGTTGAAACAGGTCCAAGTTCTGGCGAACCCATGCCTTGGGGTAACTGACTTTGTACTTGCTGCAGTCTTTCGGCTACTTGTTGGCGAGCCCAATAGACATCGGTATCGTCATCAAATACAATAGTAACTAATGAAAGTCCGAAACGAGAAAAACTTCTTATCTCTTTCAATCCGGGGATATTGTTGTTAGCCTGCTCTATCGGAAAAGTTACTAATCTTTCAATATCGGTTGCACCATAGGATGGAGCAATTGTGATCACCTGAACCTGATTGTTAGTTATATCTGGAACAGCATCTATAGGTAATTTTTGAACGTTATAAATACCCAGTGCAATTAATGCAATAGTAAATAACGAGATGATGAGTTTATTCCTTACGGAAAACTCAATAATTTTATTTAGCATAAAAATAAAGTTTAATCAATAATTAAAAAGTAACCATGCCATTTTAAAATGGTAGGTAGAAATTACAGATTAAGCTATTTTAGGAGGTTGCCAAATTGCTGATAAATAATTTGAAATAAAAACTTGGTTTTTATAAAGAATCGTTGGTTTGTGAATTTCTAAAAAGAATGGTTCGTTATTTAATTCAAATTTTTCTGGTGTAGGAAGTAGAACCACAAAACTGAAACAATTGTCTTGGGAAGTTTTAAAGGGAAGTTTCATGTCTTTTTCGAAATCTGCATCTTTGGTAAAACCATTTAGATAATGCATTTCTAGAAAAGAGATTAAAGTTGTTCTGTTATTTTCGTTTTTATGTTCAAAAAAATGCTCTACAAGTTTTGGAGCCTTCAATAACTGATGCACTTCAGTCATCGAAAAGACATAAAAGAAAAGTAATATGACAGTAACATACTTTTTCATTGACACAAAGTTACTAATTTTTTACAACTTTATATAGCTGCTGATGAAATATTCCTAAATTTGCGTTCTTATAAAATTTATGACATGTTACAAATCGCAGTTATTAGAGAAAAAAGGGAAGAAGTGATTAAGGCTTTAGCTAAAAGAAATTTTGATGCTACTGCTATAGTTGATGCTGTAATTGCACTTGACGAGAAACGTCGTGCGACACAAGTAGAATTAGATAACATTTTAGCCGAATCTAATAAACTGTCCAAAGATATTGGTGCGTTGATGAAATCTGGAGAAAAAGCGAAAGCTGAAATTCTTAAAGAAAAATCAACTCAATTCAGAGAGAAAGGTAAAGAATTAACCGAAGCGTTAAATACAGTTGCAGAAGAACTTACTTTAGAGTTGTACAAACTGCCTAATACACCTGCTGATATAGTCCCACAAGGAAAAACAGCAGATGACAATATTAATGTTTTTGAAGAAGGCGAAATTCCAGTATTGCATGAAGGTGCTCAACCACATTGGGACTTAATTAAAAAATATGATATTATTGATTTTGAATTAGGTACTAAAATTACAGCACCAGGATTTCCAGTTTACAAAGGAAAGGGGGCTAAATTACAACGTGCATTAATTTCTTACTTTTTAGATAAAAATACCGAAGCAGGTTATCAAGAAGTTCAAGTGCCACACCTAGTAAATGAAGCTTCAGGGTATGGAACAGGTCAGTTGCCAGATAAAGAAGGTCAGATGTATCATGATGCAAAGGATGATTTGTATTTAATCCCAACAGCTGAGGTTCCAGTTACAAATATTTACCGTGATGTAATTTTGCAAGAGAGTGAATTACCTGTAACTGTTACAGGTTACACGCCATGTTTCCGTCGTGAAGCAGGATCTTGGGGCGCACATGTTCGCGGATTAAATCGTTTACACCAGTTTGATAAAGTAGAGATAGTTCGTATCGAGCATCCAGAAAAATCACACGAAGCGTTAGATGGCATGGTAGAACACGTGAAAGAAATCATGCGTGAATTGAAATTGCCTTTCCGTATTTTACGTTTATGTGGTGGAGATATGGGATTTGCCTCAGCATTGACTTATGATTTTGAAGTATTCTCAACAGCTCAAGATCGTTGGTTAGAAATTTCATCTGTTTCAAATTTCGAAACTTTCCAAGCAAACCGTTTGAAATTACGTTTTAAAGGAAAAGATGGTAAAACACAATTGGCACATACTTTAAACGGTAGTTCATTAGCATTGCCTCGTGTATTGGCTGGAATCATAGAAAATTATCAAACACCTGAAGGTATTGTGATTCCTGAAGTGTTACGTAAATACACTGGTTTTGATATTATAAACTAATTTAAAATGTACGCTGAGCTTGTCGAAGTGTAAAATGTACTAAAGTGGCAAAATTATTGCTACCTTAGTACATTGTTTTTTAGTATGAAGAAGTTTTTGCGCTTACTTTTTTTAATATTTCCAATGTTTGTTTTTTCACAAAACGAATTTTTGGCCCAAAACTATTTCGATAGAGGAGAGTTTGACAAAGCTATAATTATCTATGAAGATTTGATAAAAGCCAGTCCTGGTAATTACCAATATTTTCAAAAACAAGTCGCTTGCTACCAGCAGTTGAAAGATTTTTTGAAAGCAGAAAATACAATTAAGAATAAATTAGAGAAGACTAAGCTACCGCAATTGTATGTTGAATTGGGATACAATTATCAGCTACAAAATCAACCAGAAAAAGCCAAAAAGAATTATGATTTAGCCTTTCAAAAAATTCAGGAAAATCCAAATTACGTTTACGGAATTGCAAGGGAATTTGAAGTAAAAGTATTGTTGCAACAAGCTATAGAATCCTATTCGATTGCTCAAAAATTAAATCCAGACATAAATTTCGATTATCAAATTGCTTTATTGCAAGGACAGTTGGGAAAAATTGAATTAATGATTGATGCTTTACTTGATTATTCTATTAAATTTCCGGATAATTTAATCTTAGTACAAAATCAAATGAACCGATTTTTATCTGAAGATCATTCAAAGACTTTTTCCGAATATTTACGAAAAGCATTGTTGCTAAGAACTCAAAAAACCCAAGACTTGTTCTGGAACAGATTCATGAGTTGGTATTTTGTACAGCAAAAAGAATATGGAAAAGCTTTTCTTCAAGAGAAAGCAATTTATAAAAGAAGCCCTGAAAATTTCAGCAATATACTTGCATTGGCAAATCTAGCATCTCAAGAAAAAGAAAAGGAAACGGCCAGAGAAATACTGGAATTTGTTTTAGCAAATACTCAAGACAAAGGGATAATTTTAGATGTCAATAAAAAATTGTTAGAACTTGATATAGAAAAAGCAACTCCACAGGAATATGCTACAGTTGCGCACAAAATAAATCAGCTTCTTGATCAATACGGAACATCAAATAGTACTTTACAACTGCAAATTTTAAAAGCTCATTTTGATGCTTTTTATCTGAAACAATTTGAAAGTGCAAAATCAATTTTAACAAAGGCGTTAGAACTTCCTTTAAATCTATATGAAAAAGCAGATGTTAAACTAGAATTAGCGGATGTGCTTTTACTTGATGAAAAGTTTAATCAAGCAATTATTTATTATGCTCAAGTTGAAGATGATTTGCCTAACGATGAAATGGCACATCAAGCAAGTTTAAAAATGGCGAAAGCAAGCTATTATAAAGGAGATTTTGAATGGGCTCAACAACAGTTTAAGGTTCTGAAATCTTCTGTCTCACAGCTTATCGCTAATGATGCAATGCAATTGTTTTTATTAATTTCAGATAATACAGTTGAAGATTCTACTCAAGTGGCTTTAAAAAAATATGCCAGAGCAGATTTTTTGACATATCAGAATAAAAATAAAGATGCTTTAGATCAGTTTAAAGTAATCTTATTACAACACAAAGGGCAAAGTATCGAGGACGAGACGCTTTTACAAATAGGTAGAATTTATGAGAAACAGGGAGATTATCAGCAAGCTGTGAGTTATTATCAGCAAATAATTGACCGTTTTGCAGAAGAAATTTACATTGATGAAGCTTTGTTTTTTGCTGCCGAGATTTATAGAAAAAATCTTTTGGACAATGAAAAAGCTAAGAGTTTATACGAAAAAATATTGTTCAATCATCAGGATAGTATTTACTTTGTAGAAGCTAGAAATAACTTCAGAAAACTCAGAGGAGATACTAATTTATAAATAGTCTATTTTGCTATTTGACAGTTCGTTAATTCGAATAAATAATTTGGAAAATAAACAAACTCACAAGAATATGATAATCTATAACGTTACTATAAATATACACGAAAGCGTTCATGACCAATGGATGGACTGGATGCAAAACAAACATATTGCCGATGTTTTGGCGACAGGAAAATTTACAACTGCCAGAATGGTCAAAGTATTGGTCGAAGAAGAAATGGGAGGTGTAACATATTCCATTCAATATACTACTGATTGTAAAGAAACCCTTGAGAAATATTACGAAGAAGATGCGCCACGTTTACGCGAAGAAGGATCACGTCTTTTTGGAGATAAAATGCTTGCTTTCCGAACAGAATTGGAGTTAATATCAGAACATTGAAATTCTGGAAATCTAACAGCCTAAAAAGTCTGAATAATGGATAAGGTAAAAGCGAAAAAACATCTCGGACAGCATTTTTTAAATGATGAGAATATCGCACAGAAAATTGCTGACGCATTAACCCTTGACGGGTATAAAAAAGTATTGGAAATTGGTCCAGGAATGGGAGTATTGACAAAGTACTTGTTAGAAAAGCCTATTGATACTTATGTAATTGAAATCGATACCGAATCGGTTGAATATTTACAGAATCATTATTTAAAATTAAGCAATAAAATAATCTCTAAAGATTTTCTTAAATATAATATTAACGAAGTCTTTGAAGGAGAACCTTTTGCTATTATAGGGAATTTTCCATATAATATTTCCTCGCAAATTGTTTTTAGAACACTTGAAATGCGTGATCAGATACCAGAGTTTTCAGGGATGTTCCAAAAGGAAGTTGCAGAACGTATTTGCGAAAAAAAAGGATCAAAAGTCTATGGAATTTTGTCGGTTTTAACACAGGCTTTCTATGATACAGAGTATCTTTTTACAGTATCTGAACATGTGTTTACACCACCACCTAAGGTAAAGTCAGGTGTAATGCGTATGCGCCGTAAAGAAAACTACAAATTACCATGTGATGAAAAACTATTTTTCAATGTGGTAAAAACCGCTTTTAACCAAAGAAGAAAAACACTTCGCAACAGCTTAAAAAGCTTTAATATGTCTGATAATTTGAGAGAAGATAGTATCTTTGACCTTCGTCCGGAACAAATTTCGGTAGAGCAATTCATAGAACTCACTCAAAAAATAGCAGCCGATGGAGTTTAAAATCAGCAGAGACTTTCTGGTTCAAATAGAACAACTTATTAGTGAAAACCGTGCGCAGGAACTTGAAAATTTGTTGCAGGATATTCACTTTGCTGATATTGCTGATATCATGGATGAACTTGACGATTATGGTGCAAGTTATATCTTTAAACTTCTTGATTCAGAAAAAACTGCTGAAGCTCTTTTAGAGTTGGATGAAGAAGTACGTGTCAAAATTCTTAAAAACCTTTCGGCAAAAGAAATTGCAGAAGAGTTAGATGAATTAGATACAGATGATGCGGCTGATATTATCGCAGAACTTCCTCAAGCCAAGAAAGAAGAAGTAATCTCAGAGCTGGAAGATGTTGAACACGCAAAAGACATTGTCGATTTATTACGTTACGACGAAGACACTGCAGGTGGTTTGATGGGGAAAGAGTTAGTGAAAGTTAATGAAAACTGGAACGTACTTACTTGCGTGAAAGAAATGCGCCAACAAGCAGAACACGTTACTAGAGTGCATTCTATATATGTGGTTGATGATGAAGATCGTTTAAAAGGTAGATTGTCATTAAAAGATTTATTAACAACATCAACAAAAACGCCTATTAGTGACGTTTACATCAAAAAAGTAGATTATGTAAAAGTAGATACTAAAGATGTTGAAGTAGCTCGTATCATGCAAAAGTATGACTTGGAAGCCATTCCAGTTATAGATGAAATGGGGAGGTTAGTGGGACGTATTACAATTGACGACATCGTAGATGTAATCAAAGAAGAAGCAGATAAGGATTATCAGTTAGCTGCCGGTATCTCACAAGACGTTGAGGCCGATGACAGTATTCTTGAACTTACCCGTGCTCGTTTGCCTTGGTTGGTATTGGCACTTTTAGGAGGGTTCATTAGTGTAAAAGTATTAGGCTTTTTTGAACCTGCTATGCAATTACATCCTGAATTATTCTTTTTCACCCCGCTTATTGCTGCAATGGGAGGGAATGTTGGTGTGCAATCTTCAGCAATTATTGTACAAGGTCTTGCAAATAATGCCATTACGGGAAGTATTGTTGATCGATTACTAAAGGAACTTTCATTAAGTTTATTGAATGGAATAATCCTTGCAGCCATATTGTTTTTAGGAAGTTATTACTTGCTTAATTTTGAAGCACATATTGGCATAACAGTTACCGTAGCGCTAATTTCAGTAATTGTGATTGCATCACTTAATGGAACTTTTATTCCTATTATTTTGAATAAGTATGGAATTGACCCCGCTTTAGCAACAGGGCCATTTATTACAACTAGTAATGATATTCTTGGGATTTTGATTTATTTTTCTATTGCCCGAATTATTTTAGGTTTTTAAAAAAGATTTTTCTTTTTAAACAAGAAAGCTCCAATCATAGCTAGAATTCCTGAAACAAGAATGATAATCAAAAGTCCGTTTGGATTGTTTTCAAGAGAATTAGGCACGTTCATTCCATAAAGGCTGGCAATAAGCGTTGGAATCATTAAAATAATCGAAATTGAAGTCAATCGTTTCATGATAACATTCAAATTGTTTGAAATTACAGAAGCATAAGCATCCATCATTCCTGAAAGTATGTTACTATAAATGTTAGACATTTCCTGTGCCTGTTTTAATTCAATATCAACATCTTCAAGTAAATCTACGTCAAAATGTTCACGTTCGCTTTTTATGTTTTTAATTCTGTGAAATAAAATATCATTTCCTTTAATCGAAGTGATAAAGAAAACAAGACATTTTTCTAATTCTAATAAAGCTTGTAATTCTTCGTTTTTAATAGATTTCTCTAAATTATCTTCAGCTAATTTGATGCGTTGGTTAATTTGTTTTAAATACTTTAGATACCAAATACTTGAAGAAAGTAATAATTTTAATACCAAGTCAAAGTTATTCTTTACAGTCAAATTTTTACGCTGTGAATACACCACAAAATCTTCAATCATTTCTGATTTAAAGAAACAAACTGAGATGAAATGTGTTTCATTAAAAATGAGACCTAACGGGATTGTTGTAAAAGGTAATTTTGGATTGTTGCTTTTATAAGGTATACGCATAATGATAAGATGCCAACCGTTTTCTTCCTCAATACGTGGTCTCTCATCAATATCTTCTATATCATTGTAAAAGGCTTCGGGAACATTTAGCTCTTTCAGTAAGAAATCTTTGTCTTCCTGAGTTGGGTTTTCAATATTAATCCAGCAGTTTCCGTTTAAGCCATCGGTTATTTCTAAACCACATGCTCCATTTTTGAAGTAGTTTTTCATGCTTTTAACCATTGTTTGTTTGAACAAGGATCAAAAAGCATGACCATCTTGTTCATAATTAATAATATTTCCTCTGGGAATCGTCCATTTTAAATATGAAATCTAAATTTGCTGCAAATGTAGCCTTTATTAATAAACTAATTCTTAAAAATACCTTAATTAAATATTTCTTCATAAAGTCAAATTGGATAACTTTGAAAGATATTACCTTATATAATAATGACTTTATCAGATATTAAAATTCTTCATATAGATAGTAATCATCCTTTGCTTTGGGGTCAATTGGAAAAAGCAGGATTCAGTAATGAAGAAGACTTTACTTCGTCAAAAGAAGAAGTTGAATCCAAAATACAAAACTATCACGGCATTGTTATTCGAAGCCGATTTAAAATCGACAAGCAATTTTTAGATAAAGCTACAAATCTTCAATTTATTGCTCGAGTGGGAGCTGGGTTAGAGAGTATCGATTGTGATTATGCAATAAGTAAAGGTGTTCATTTAATAGCAGCTCCTGAAGGAAATCGAAATGCAGTAGGAGAACATGCTTTAGGGATGATTTTGTCTTTATTTAATAAATTGAATAAGGCCGATAAAGAAGTTCGCTCTGGACATTGGAACCGAGAATCAAACAGAGGTCATGAACTCGAGGGAAAAACGGTTGGGATTATTGGTTATGGTAATATGGGAAAATCGTTTGCTAAAAAACTTCGAGGATTTGACGTTCAAGTATTGTGTTATGATATTCTTCCAAATGTTGGTGATGAAAATGCAAGACAAGTTTCTCTAAGCGAATTGCAAAAAAATGCAGATGTTTTAAGTTTACATACCCCATGGACACCAGAAACTGACAAGATGATAAATACAGATTTTATTGCTGCTTTTGAAAAACCATTTTGGTTTATCAATACGGCTCGTGGTAATAGTGTTGTTACTGCTGATCTGGTTGAAGCTCTTAAGTCTGGGAAAGTACTAGGGGCTGGTTTAGATGTTTTGGAATACGAAAAATTATCTTTCGAGACACTTTTTGAAGGCAAAAAACCTGAGGCGTTTGAATATTTATTACAAGCAGAAAATGTTTTATTAACACCACATATTGCAGGATGGACTTTTGAGAGTAAAGAAAAATTGGCACAAACAATAGTTGATAAAATATTAAAATTTTATGCAATTGAATAAAGTAAGCTTTTGCTTGATTTTAGTTGTTGCATAAATAGCCTATTTACAATTTATACACATGTTTTTTAGGATATTTGGCATTAGTAGAGCATGTTTCAAAAGGTCAAATTCAAGACCTAGCAGTTCAGGGTGTTCAGATGATATGGATTCATTATTCAATTATGATGTTCCTCCCTGAAATTTGGATGTTTTTTATTTCTAAACCTATAAAAAAGGAGAGAATTGATCTAGGTTGAAAGGATTGCTCATTTCAATTGGTTTAATCGCTTTTGGTATGGCCTGTAGTTATATTGCACAAAGTTTTAATCATTTCTTTTTCTTTACAGTAGAATGTGTTTTATTGTTATTTTCGTTAACCATATTTTTTAAAAGAAAAAGAAAGAATTAACTTATGTAACTTTTTTATATATTGTACGTATCAATAGAGTAAAGATATAAATCTAGTATTTATTTTTTCAAATAATTTAATTGGAGTTGCCGAAAATCCATAATAGAGTAGGAATTAACCAAAAACAAAATAAAAAATGGACGCACAAAAGGTTGACATGTATTTATTGATGAATAACAAGTACTTTGAGGAACATCAATTAAATGCAATTAGAGAAAAACTTTTATCACTTGACGAAGATCAATGGAATAGACTTCAGTTTACACAGTACAAAGATCCAACTACAGCTTTATTAATTTCAATTTTCGCAGGTGCTTATGGTATCGATCGTTTTTATATTGGAGATACTGGTATGGGAGTAGGGAAGTTGCTAACTTGTGGAGGTCTTGGTATTTGGGCTATTGTTGACTGGTTCTTAATCCAAGGTGCAACTAAAGAAAAAAATGTAGAGAAATTCTTCAATGCATTAATGTAAAATGAAAAAAAACAAGCTATACAATCTTGTTTTAACAGCTTGTTTTTTAGGATGTAGTTGGTTGTTCTTTTTTGAGTTCTTTGCTCACTCTTCATCAAATATTGATTTAACAGCTTGTCTTTTTAAAAGAATAACCACTATTCCTTGTCCTTCTTGTGGGGTTACAAGAGCAATTCAGGAAATTATACAAGGGAATATTATTTCTTCCTTACTTATAAATCCATTTGGCATAATTGTAGCTTTAATTATGTTTGGTGTACCTTTTTGGATTATTTATGATTATCTATCAAAAAAGGAAACTTTTTATACTTTTTATTTAAAAGCCGAATCAATTATTAGAACAAAAAAAATCGCTATTTTTCTTGTATTTCTTGTTCTTTTAAATTGGATTTGGAATATTTACAAACAACTATGAATGCACATTTGTTTTTTGGTTATAAACCAGCAGAAAGTGAACTCGAAAGGGCATCTAGCAGCTACTTAATGTCGCTGGTAGCAGTTTTAGGTGGTTTGCCATTACCTATTATGAACCTGCTTGCTTCAGTACTTTTTTATTTAGGAAATAAAAAAAGTACACCCTTTGTAAAATGGCATTGTACTCAAGCGTTATTTGCTCAACTTAGTATGTTCTTTTTTAATACTGTTGGGTTTTGGTGGACCATTTCGGTGATTTTTAAAGGAGCTCAAGCAACCAATTATTACATTGCTTATATGATTACGATTGTATTGTTTAATTTATTTGAGTTTTTTGCTACACTATATTTAGCTACACAAACAAGAAAAGGTCAGCATATCGAAATGTACTTTGTAGGTGATATTACTAATTTAACTTACCCTATTAAAAATGAAAATACTATTTAAAGGTTTAAGTATCATTGCACTTTTCTTTGCGGTTTGGTTATTATTGGCACAAATAGATTTTGTTTCAATATTTGGAATTAAAGAAGCCAAAAGCACGACTGAAACAAATATAGGAAATCTTATTTGGGATGAAATAAAATCTACAGAAGAAATTATTGTAAATGATACAGTAACTAAAACTATTGATAAGCTTATAAAGCCAATTTGTGACGATAACGGAATAAATCAAGATAGTTTGAAAGTTCATGTAATAAAAAACAATGAAGTAAATGCTTTTGCTTTGCCAGGAAATCATTTGGTAGTTTACACAGGTTTAATAGATGCTTCTAAAAATGAATCCGCACTAATAGGAGTTCTTGGGCATGAAATTGCTCATATTGAAAATAGACATGTGATGAAAAAGCTTTCTAAAGAAATTGGTTTTTCAGTACTTCTATCATTAACTGGTGGTAGCGGAAGTACCGAAGTTATCAAAGAAATTTTTCATAGTCTATCTTCATCGGCATATGATAGATCCTTAGAAAGAGAAGCTGACATTACTAGTGTTGAATATATGCTAAATTCTAAAGTAAACCCAGCTCCATTTGCAGACTTTTTATATGAAATGTCGATTGATAGTTCTTTTTCTGAGGCATTAGCATGGGTAAGTACTCATCCTGAAGCAGAAGAAAGAGCGAAGTATGTTCTTGAGTTTATAAAAGGTAAAAAGCAAAAATATAAAACAGTTTTATTACAGACTGAATGGAAGGCTTTTAAAAAAGCAAATAAAGATTTATAAAACAAAAAGGCTGAAATTAATTTCAGCCTTTTTTATTATTGTTTTATTCTCCTTTTTCAGATAATTTTCTTTCCAGTTCAGCCTGAAATTCTTCCATTACAGGTTTAACGGTACTTTCAGGTAAATCAGCAATTCTAATATACATTAAGCCATCAACAGCATTGTTGAACATTGGATCAACATTAAAAGCAATTACGCGTGCATTCTGTTTGATGTATTTTTTAATCAAAACAGGTAGACGTAAATTTCCTGGTTCTATTTCGTCAATTATTTTGTCGAACTTGTTTAAATCGGCTTCAGTTTCATTAAAGATGAAATCCTTATCGGCATCTTTTAATTTTACTTTAAATTCTTTTTTAGGATGAACGTATTGAGCAACGTAAGGATCATAATAATTGGATTTCATAAACTCAATCATCAAAGATTTTGAGAAATCAGAAAACTGATTACTAATGCTTACACCGCCAATTAAGAACTTGTGCTCAGGGTAACGTAAAGTAGTGTGAACAATACCTTTCCATAATAGGAATAAAGGCATTGGTTTTTGTTGGTAATCTTTAACAATGAATGCACGTCCCATTTCGATAGACTTGCTCATCATATCATAAAGTTCTGGTTCGAACCTAAATAAGTCTTGAAGATAAAATCCATCAATACCATATTTTGCAAAAATTTGAGAACCTAATCCCATGCGGTAAGCACCAGCAATTTGTTTTGCTTCATCATCCCACAAAAACATATGGTCATAGTATTGATCAAATTTATCAATATCAATAGATTCATTTGTCCCTTCTCCTACTTCTCTAAAAGTAACCTCTCTTAAACGACCAATTTCATGTAATATATTAGGTATCTCTTGAGCTTTTACTAAAAAGACTTCGTAATTTTTACTTTGTAAAAGACGGGTATCCATTTGACGAAGCTTTTCAACTTCAGCAATCATTTTTTCGTGATTGGCACTTCCTACAATTTCTTTTACAGGTTTTGGAATTTTTAAACTAGGTGTATTTATTAGCTTCGATTCCTTTTCGAAAGGATTTGCAAGCATATATGTTTTTTTGCGTAAAAATTCTGAATACGACTCAAGAGTTTCGTACTCGTTTTGTTCTGCAACAGAAATTGGTTTTCCAATTCTT